>NZ_MKIR01000001.1 GCF_001832905.1 Floricoccus tropicus
TTCTTTTTTAGTTTCAGGTGTCTCTACTGGTTTAGTAGTGTCTTCTTCTTTGTTTTCAGGTGTTTCTACTGGTTTAGTAGTATCTTCTTCTTTAGTTTCAGGTGTTTCTTCTGCTTTAGTAGTAGTATCTTCTGTCTTAGCTTCAGGTGTTTCTACTGGTTTAGTAGTGTCTTCTGTTTTAGCTTCAGGTGTTTCTACTGGTTTAGTAGTGTCTTCTGCCTTAGCTTCAGGTGTTTCTACTGGTTTAGTAGTGTCTTCTGTTTTAACTTCAGGTGTTTCTACTGCTTTAGTAGTATCTTCTGTTTTAACTTGAGAAGGTACTGAAATAACAGATGATTTATTTTTATTATCATCTCCATCGTCTCCAGCAGAAGCATCGGCAGTTACCTCTACTGATGCAGGTGATGATGATTCATCGGCAGAAGCTGTATTTCCACCAACAACACCTAAACCAGCAAGGAGAGCACCAGCATATAGCCATTGCTTACCGGATTTCCATTTTCTAAAACCAATTTTGTTTTGATCTTCTTGATTTTTTTTCAATAATCTATTCCTTTCTTCGAGTACTTGTATTAAAACAATTTAAGATACTTAAGTATCTCTCAATAGTCTAAAACAAGTTTTTAACGCATACTGTACTCAATAAAATATTATAGAATACAAGTAATTTTGATGATAAATTTATCATCATCAATCTCCCATTTCTAAGTTATAACTCCATTATAGCCTAGATTTACGACTTTCCCTTTGTAACACCTTCCTTTCTAATACAAATGTTTGTTAAACATTGAAATAAAAGAAAATCTATTTTTGATAAAAATAGTCTATTATATTATTACATAATTCATGAAAATAGTAAAATAGTTACTACAGTTTTAATTGGTATAGACAGGTCTGCTTATTAAAATATCTGATAAAATTTTTCCTAAAATTTAGTACAAAATATATTCTTTAAATCAAAATCTCATCATATAATAATATAATAAATATAGTGTTTCAATTTTAAATATTAATATAGAATAGTAGAAAGATTAAATATTTAGTTATGTATGCAGGTTTTAAATACTCAATAAACTTTCAAAATATAATATAAATGATAGTAATAAAAAATAATCAATCAGATAAAACTATCCGATTGATTATTATTAATGTTCTATTATTCTTACAGGGCTTCCGACTGCTGTGGCATTATCTGGTACATCTTTAAGAACGAGACTATTTGCCCCGACTTTGGAGTTCTCACCAATTGTGATATCCCCCAAAATTGTTGAACCTGCTCCCAGCATAGCGCCTTTCTTGACAGTTGGATGTCGTTTATTATCGGGAGAAAGATCAATTCCTCCTAATGTTACTCCATGATAGATAGTAACATCATCTTCAACAATTGCTGTCCCTCCAATGACAATGCCCATTCCATGATCAATAAATACTCTTTCACCTATTACTGCTGCTGGATGTATTTCAATTCCAGTTTTTCTGCGTGACTTTTTTGCTAGCATGAGGGCTCGAAAGGTTTTGCCCTTCTTAAAAAGTCGGTGGGCTCTGTAATGGTTAGCTAGTGCCTGTACTCCGGGGGTGAAGAAATATGCTTCTAATTTGCTTGTTGTTGCGGGATCTTTTTCTACTGCACTTGTCAGTAGGCCGTCAATATATTTGATGTACTGACGCATTATTCACCGAACAAATCTGTTGATAGGTAGCGTTCGCCTGTGTCAGGTAGAACTGTTACGACTACTTTGCCTTTTCCTAGTTCGTCAGCGACCTTAACTGCTATAGCAAGGTTTCCTCCTGAAGAAATACCAGCTAGGATACCTTCTTTTTGAGCTAGGTGATGCGCGTACTCATAGGCTTCTTCCTTACTTACAGTTTTGATTTCGTCCACGACTTCTGCTTTGAAGTTATCTGGTACAAAGTTGGCTCCGATTCCTTGGATAGCATGTGGTGCAGCCGTACCTTGGCTAAGTAATGGACTAGAATCTGGTTCGACTGCTACTGCTTTTAGCACGATTCCTTGGTCCTTAAGGTAGCTTGAAACTCCGACTAAAGTTCCTGCTGTTCCTACTCCTGCGACAAAAGCATCAACTTTTCCATCTGTTGCTTGGAAAATTTCTGGTCCAGTTGTTTTATAGTGGGAAGTAACGTTTGCTTCGTTGCTAAATTGACTAGGCATGAAGTAACCTTTTTCTTCTACTAATTCTTGGGCTTTGGCAACTGCCCCTTTCATACCGCCTTCACTTATTAAAACAAGTTCCGCACCATAGGCTGCCATTAATTTTCTTCTTTCAATTGACATTGAAGATGGCATTACAAGAACTACCTTGTAACCTTTTGCTGCTCCGATAAGAGCTAGGGCAATACCCATGTTACCACTAGTTGGTTCTACAATTGTATCACCTTCTTTAAGACGACCTTTTTCTTCCGCATCTACTATCATTTGATAAGCAGGTCTATCTTTTACGCTTCCGCCAGGATTACGAGATTCGATTTTTACTAAAATATCTGCACGATTATCTGCTTCAAGACTTTTAAGTCTAACTAATGGAGTATTTCCGATTGTATCTAAGATTGAGTCATAAATTTTATTTGTCATTTTAATTGTCCTTTTTATTTAATAAGGAAGTCTGGTGAGACTTTTAGCACATTTTATCTTTAAGGATTATACAGCAGCAAGCACTGATATCCTTCATAGATTTACTACATCGATATTTTGATTTCATTTTTTAATACTTACTGCTCCTTTCTCAATATAAAAACCTCCTGCAATGTATATAATATAAATACATTACAGGAGGCGATATGTGCGCGGTTCCACTCCGATTTTTATCTCTTAAGATAATAGACTTTAAATATGAATTACGAAAATTCGATATTTATCGTCCTTATTTAAGCTCGATAACGAGAGCGACCGTATCTTCTACTTTGTCAATTGACAGTTCAATTCAAAGCTCAATGAAGCACCTTCCATATTTTCAGTAATGCACTCCCACCTGCCGTGCACTCTCTAAATACCAATAATATGTACTTTCTCATTTCAAAGCCTTGAGATTATAATACATAACTTTCAACCTTTAGTCAATATTTACAACCCAGAAAACTTGAATAAGTATTTAAAATTAAATATAATCATATGAAAGGAGATATTATGCCTATTGCACAAAATTCAATTTTTATAAGTCTTGCATTTCTAATTTTTTATATAGTAAGTATATATTTTATAAGTAAATCATTGTCTTATGGAAAAATATTAACTATTATTTTCTCGTTAATTTCCCTTATCTTTATAAGTTATTATAATCTTAAATATTTTGGAAAACTAAACAATGAAAATCTTTTTGAGATGTCATATCTAATGAAAATTGCTACTCCCATTTTATTTGTCCCTTATTTTTTAGGAACTGATGCATGGATAAGAAAGGGAAATTTTAAGATTAAACCAATTATTGTTTTCATCTTGGAAGTTTTATTATTCCTATCAATGTATTACTTATGGTCATTGATAATGAACTTAATATTTGTAGGAACAATTTAGAATCATCATCATTGATGGTTCTTTTATTTTTGATTTAATTGTTCAAGCTCTTGTTCATTTAGGTCCCTATATTTACCTTTATCAAGGTTTGGATCAAGCTCAAGATTTCCCATTTTTATACGTTTGAGATAGGTTACCTCTTTACCGACTGCTTTTACCATGCGTTTGACTTGATGAAATTTTCCTTCATGTAAAACCAAGCGTATTTCAGATGTATTTTTGTCCAAATCACGCGCCACTACCTTAAGCTCTGCTGGCATACAATCTTCTCCACCATCAATGGTAATTCCTTCATCAAAAGCTTTCACGTCTTCATCAGTCATAACTCCTGCTACCTTGGCGTAATATTCCTTAGGTACATGACTTTTAGGTGCTAATAATCTGTGAGACATGGCTCCGTCGTTGCTTATTATAAGTAAACCTTCCGTATCTTTATCGAGGCGTCCTACAGGGAAAAGATCGTCACGATAATCTGAAGTAGAAAATAAATCCATGACAGTTTTATCATGATTATCCTTGGTCGCTGACACGACACCGGCTGGCTTATGTAGTAAATAATAGAAAAATTCCTGATACTTAATTTCTTGTCCATCAAAAATAACCTTATCTATTTCTGGATCGACCTGAAATTTATCTGATTTAATTTGCTTGTCATTTACCTGAACAAGTCCTTTTTTGATATAGTTTTTGACTTCCTTGCGTGAGCCAATATTCATATCTGCTAAATACTTATCTAATCTCATGTTACCTCTAATATAAGTCCATAATCCAGTCATCACCTACTTTTTTGTAGTAAAATTCAGTGATTTGATCATTATTTATTACTTCCATTATTTCTTTAAGTCCACTTGAACATGGATGTTCAAAAATCTCCGTTTTGTCTATCCAGAATACTCGTCCTTCTTCTGACGACATTAGTTGACCTGAAAAATCTTTGGTTTTATATAAAAAACTTATTTGACTAACTCCATCACCTGGCAAATACTGCATTGTTCCACAAAGCTCAGGATTTTCGATTGTTAATCCAGTTTCCTCATAAACTTCTCGTATTACTGCATCATAAAAAGTTTCATTTTCTTCCACATGACCGCCTGGAAGCGTTAGTCCAGGCCAGTCTTTCTTAGTACGTTTTTGTACCAATACTTTTCCTTGGTCATCATAGATCATACACATATTTGTAAAACTTACTAGTTGTGCTCTTGACACTCTAATTCTCCTTTAACTCTTTTAACATTTTTTCAACTTCTTTTTTCCCAATTTCATCATCTGCTTGCTCAAAATATTCAATTGAAGATTTGTAGTTTTGAACTACCTTCTCTTCATTTGATAGAGAAGCATATGTTTCACCTAATGCTCTGTAGGAACATGCAATAGATATTAAATCATCGCTTTCCACAGCAAATTTTAAAGACTCTTCAAGCAAAAGTAAAGCTTTTTTATATTGATTAAATTTTAAATGTAAATAACCTTGTTCGTATAGATTAATTGAATTCTTAAGAGAATCTTCAGGAAAATTATCAATTATTATTTTATATTCTTGATTAATAAGATCAAGTGCATTTTTATACTCTTCCTTCTCACGATAAACCATAGCTAACTGATGGAGCCCAATGTGAAGGTTATCTAAATCTTCTTTTTGCTTTGCTAGATTTACATATTCTTCATATATTTTCATTGCCTGTTCATATTGACTATTCTCAAAAAATGAATAACCTTTTAGATTTAAAAAGGAAAAATAAAGTGGACTATCTTGGTTAAGATTATACGTTAAATCTGTAATTATATTTTTTACCAAGGAAAGGTTTCCTTCAAAAAGTGCAACGAAACCTTGATTAATTTTCTCTTTTTGAATCATTTTAAATCCTCCTAGTTAGTACTACTATAATATCATTTTTCTTTATTTATAAATAGAATATTAATAAAATGTAGTATTCAATATTTTGTAAGTTTGTGATAGAATTATGTTATGTGTAAAAAAATGCAAAAAACTAATGGGAGACTGATTTGAAAAAGATATTTTTATTACTAACGACAGCATTAACTATGTCCTCGATAATGGTTAATTCAAATAATATTGCTTCTGCTGAAGAAGTTAACAATACTGGTGATATTGTACAAGTTGCTCGAAATTTTGGCTATCAGGTTAATGAAATTAATAGGCCAAAATCATCTATAGTAATAGATGCTGAAAATGGTCAAGTTTTGTGGCAGGACAATCCAGATATTCCTAGAAATCCAGCTAGTATTTCTAAATTAATGACTATCTACCTAGTTTTTGAAGCTATTCATAATGGACAAGTTTCTATGGATACTATTGTTACAGCTACTCCAACAGATGAAGCAATTGGAAAGCTACATGTGATTAGTAATAATAATATTGTTGCAGGCGTTAGGTATCCAGTAAGAGAGCTCATTACAATGACACTTGTACCTTCTTCGAATATTGCAACGGTTATGCTTGCTAACCTTGTCTCAAATAATGATGCTGGTGGATTCGTTACGAAGATGAACAATAAGGCTCAAGAAATTGGAATGACTAATTCTTACTTTAATAATGCAAGTGGTGCAGAGGCAGTTGCCTTTAGCGGGATGTATTTGCCACAAGGTTATGATCAATATGCTGCAAATGTTACTACTTCAAGAGATTTATCTATTTTAGCTTTCAATATGCTGAAAAATTATCCTGAAATACTTGATTTCACAAAAAATCCTCAAGTTACTACAATGAAGGGTACGCCTTATGAAGAACATTTTGAAACATATAATTATTCAACACCTGGCGTGAAGGAAGATGTCCAAGGTTCTGTATATGGTTACCCAGGAGTCGATGGCTTAAAAACTGGATCAAGTCCTGGTGGTGCATTTAACTATGTAGCAACCTGTAAAAAGGGAGATATGCGTGTTATAGAAGTCATTATGGGAGTTGGTGACTGGTCAGATCAAGACGGTGAATATTATCGTCACCCATTTGGAAACGCCCTACTAGATCAAACATATCAAGATTATTCTCTTCAAACCATCCTTCCTGCGGGGGAGCATGAAGTTAATGGTAAGAAAATAAAGATCGATTCTGAACTAAAAGGAGTCGTAAGGAAAAATTCAACACCTGAATTTAAATTAGAAAACGATGAACTCATGCTTTCTAATACTCTTCCACTCGTTAACGATAAAATGACACCTATCGAAACAAAATACGAAGAAGTTAATGACGATAACGATAATTCAAATGAAGCTACCTCTTCAAGTAAAAATGAAGACAAAAGCAATGGAGATTCATATAAGGATTTCTTTAAGAAAATACAAAATAGATTAACAGAAATTCCTAATAAAGATCTTCATTCACTCATTGCAGTTGTTTCTGGTGTAATATTACTTCTACTATCAAAGATCTTCAATAAGAAAAAAATCTTATCATTGATTACTGCTCTTTTGGGAATTGGTACAATTGCACTAGCTATAATTAACTTTTTTCACCCTCTTATTTAATTATTATTAAATTTTCAATTTTAAACCAATGATTTTAGTGCTCTAAGCCTAATTTTATTGGTTTTTATTATATAAAAAAACTTTTTAAGAAACGTTGTTCTAAAAGTAAGTTTTAGATATAATTATTTTAATAACGTAAAAGAAAGATATTTTATGACTAAAAACATTCAAAAGCGACCTTTCTATCATAAGTGGTGGTTCTATCTACTATTTATATTTTCCGCCACAATACTGATTTTTATTTATATTATTTCAAGCACTTTTTTCACTCTAACTGATAAAGATATTGTTGCAGATGAAAATGGAAGCTACCGTATTAGTGGGATTAAGGAGCCTAATGTAACTGTTAGTTTAAACGGTATAACTGTTAATCTACCTGTAGATGATAATAATCGCTATGATGTAATAGTAAACCAAACGGAACCAAAGGACGAGATTAGCCATGCTCAAATTATTGCAGTTCACAATAGTCGGACGATTTCGCGAGATATAAGGATTGATAATAGAAAATATTTGGAGCATCAAAAAAAGCTTGCTGACGATAAGGCACAAGCCGATGCTGAAGCAAACGCTATGGAAAAACTTAACTTAGTTGAAGGACAACCAACTAGAAATAATCTTGCTGAAGCTATTTCGGCAATTGATAATTTACCACATGAAAATGCTGGTTTATCTGAAAGACTGAAAGCTGCCATAGATAAAGTTGATGAAGCTGAAAAATTAGACAAGGAAGAAAAAGAAAAATATAAGCAAATTGAGAATAAAATTTCTGCTGCTGAAGCTAATCCTAGTAGAAAAACAATTGATGAGGCTGAAAGAGCATTGGAAAATTACTCTTCTCCTAATAAAGCTGATTTATCTAGTCGTTTAGAAAAAGTAAAAACTAAACTTGAAAAATCTAATAAGAGCAATACTTCTACTACATCTTCTTTTGAAAAATCTGATAATCATCAAAATAATCAATCCAAAAAAACTGTTTATATTGCTAGAAAAGGTGACTCAAAAGTTTATTGGTATGATAAAAATAAAATGCCTTCCTCAACAAACTTTGATAATGTTGTAAGTATGACTGAAGATGAAGCACTCAGCATAGGGAAGAAACATTCACCAGAAGAATAAAGTTAAGAAAACTTTCAGAACTATATCATAAAATTGATGTAGTTCTTTTTATCTAAATTTTTAGATTTGAGAATATAGTATTTTTATACATATTACTCACTATTGAGAGGAAAATGATGAAATTTATAAGTAAAATAATGACAATATTTTTAGTAATAATTGCAATAATAATTGGTGGAACTTTGTATGCTTTTAAAATAGAACCATATCAGGTTAGGGTCAAAGAGTACCAGATTAATGATACTTCAGCAAATAAGCAAGAATTAAGAATTGCTCAAATATCTGATACTCATATTAAGGAGGATTATACTACTGAGAATCTCTCTAAAGTTATTAATAAATTAAATGCAAGTAATCCAGACATTGTAGTTTTTACAGGTGACTTATACGACAACTATGCTAAGTATAATGACGATGCAAACCTAATAAATGAATTAAGTAAAATTAAATCTAAGTATGGTAAATTTGCTATCTGGGGAAATCATGATTATGGAGGAGGTGCATCAATTCAATACCCTACTATTATGGAAAATTCAGGTTTTCAGCTTTTATCTAACGAAAATACTGAAATAACTACAGATAATGGTAAAATAATTTCTTTAACAGGTATAGATGATTCTATGTTAGGAAATCCCTCTACTGAAAACTTAGCTGAAAATATCAATGCTGACTATAAAATTTTGCTTTCTCATGAACCTGATTCACTAAACAACTATATTAACTATGACTATAATCTTGCAATGAGTGGACATAGTCATGGCGGACAGGTTAACATACCGTTCTTTCCTTCAATAAATGAAGCAGCTACTTCTACAACTAATTTAGCTTCAAATTATAAGAAGGGATTGTACCATATTGGTGAAAATGGACTTCAAAATATATTTGTTAATTCCGGTATTGGTACTACACATATTTCAGCTAGATTTGGGGTTACACCTGAAATTTCGATACTAAAGATTAGTCTTTAGTATCTTTTTCTTTTGTGATATACTTAGAAAAATTTATTAGGAGGTCACATGGAAAAAATACAAATTATAAAGTTTGACAAAAAATACCAGGATGATATGGTAAATTTCATTCTTGATATTCAACAAAATGAATTTGGTGTTGCTATAACCCTAGATGACCAACCAGATTTACTAAATATTACTCATCATTATGAAGATAAGGATGGACTTTTTTTACTAGCAATGGACACAGAAAATGAAAATGTTATTGGAACAATTGCATTAGTTAAATTAGATGAAAATAAGTCTGCTTTGAAAAAGGTTTTTGTTGATCCTAAGTATAGGGGTGAATACAGGGTGGGGCAAAAACTACTGGATGCTGTTGTTGATTTTGCGCGAGAGACTGATATTGAAAAAATATATCTTGGTAGTACTGCTATGATGAAACGTGCTCATAATTTCTATAAGAAAAATGGTTTTGTTGAAGAAGATTTTTCTGTCTTTCCCAAAGATTTTCCTATTGTTGAAGTAGATAGTATATTTATGGTCAAAGACTTATAGATTAATTTATACTCTTATTTAAGAGTATCTTTGATATCAAAAAAAATTCCATCATAATTGATGGAATTTTTATTTTATATAAATATTAAGCTAAAGCTTTTTTTGCTTCATCAGCAAGAGCTGTGAAAGCTGCTGAGTCGTTAACAGCTAGGTCAGCTAACATTTTACGGTTAACTTCGATACCAGCTAATTTAAGACCATGCATAAGTTTTGAATAGCTAAGACCATTCATACGAGCTGCTGCATTGATACGTGCGATCCATAATTTACGGAAATCACGTTTCTTTTGACGACGATCGCGGTATGCATAGTTATATGAGTTATAAACTTGTTCTTTAGCAGTACGGAACAAAGTATGTTTAGCTCCATAATAACCTTTCGCAAGTTTTAGAGTACGTTTACGACGTTTGCGGCTTACAACGCCACCTTTAACACGTGCCATTTATATATTCCTCCGATATTTTTCTTTAATAATAGTTTTAAATGAAATCTGAATTATCTCATTTGTGAAAGCATTGCTTTAATACGTTTGAAGTCACCACTACTTACCATTGAAGCTTTACGAAGTTGACGACGTTGTTTTTTAGTTTTTCCGTGGAAACGGTGAGAAGTGTAAGCACGGAAACGTTTAAGTCCGCCGCTACCAGTACGTTTAAAACGTTTTGCGCTTCCGCGGTGAGTTTTTTGTTTTGGCATTTTATTGATTCCTCCGAATTATTTTTTGTCTGCGATTGGCGCCAATTGCATAAACATTGAGCGTCCATCCATTTTTGCACGTTGCTCAACGACTGCAATATCTTTAGTCGCTGCAGCAAAGTCATCAAGAACTTTTTGTCCAACTTCTTTATGGGTAATCATACGACCCTTAAAGCGGATTGAAACCTTAACTTTGTATCCTTTAGCAAGGAATTTCTCAGCTTGACGTAGCTTAGTATCAAAGTCATTTTTGTCAATTACTGGACTTAAACGAACTTCTTTAACTGTTACCACAGTCTGGTTTTTCTTTTGTTCTTTTAATTTTTTCTTTTGCTCAAATTTGAACTTAGAAAAGTCCATAATTTTTGCTACAGGTGGTTTAGCTTGTGGTGAGATCAAAACAAGATCTAAATCTTGGTCTTGTGCTTGTCTTAAAGCATCTGAAGTTTCTACAACTCCAAGTTGGTCACCATCTGCACTGATTAAACGAACTTCGCGAGCGCGAATTTGCCCGTTCATAAACAAATCTTTTGCTATGATATATCTCCTTCTAAATATTCTTTTTCGTTTCAAAGCGAAAAAATGAGCCTACCGCAGTAAGCCCATTTAAATTCCTCACCAGTGCATACAAATACGCTAGTAAAGATTAATCGATCTCTGCCCAGTACTATACACACTTAGGCGAGAAGCTGGTGCTTCTGCTTTTCAACTTTATTAGTATAACATATGTACAGTACATGTCAAGAGTTTTATTTCAATTATTAATTTTTATATTAAAAATAATTTTAAAACTATAAAATATGAAATTTTTATCAGTCTATGACGACTTATAACTTTCTAATAGCTACAAATCTACGATTACCACTTCCTGCAATATATGATATCCATTCATATCCGTTAAAAGTTGTTTTATAGTCATAAATTACAGATTGACCTGAATTATATGTAGCAAGAGATGGACTATGTATTTTTGGTTCAGCTCTAACATCTGATTTCTCTTTAAATACATGAGTACCGCTAGATTTTGTAAGAGACCAAGTAGATGATGGGTTTGCATTTGAACTAGATGTATTTTTGGATATTAATTCAACTTGCATATCATATATTTCCAAAGATTTCCCACTTGTACCTGACATTTTACCATTAGTAACCCAAGGTTGCCATCCATTATTTTGAACATTCACTCTATATCTAATATCATATGTTTTTGCTAAATCACCAGTCAATCTAATTTCTACAGCTTCTAATCGTTTGCTTTGTCCTGTTGTACCTGATACATTTCCATTTGAAGTCCAATTTTGCCAACCCACATCCTGAATATGAGATCTATATTCAATTGATCCAGAGCTTGATAGGTTGTTTACAGTCAATGCAATAGCTTCAACTCTTTTCTCCCCTTTTAAACTTGAACTTCTACCATTAGAAACCCATGGTTGCCAACCATAAGTCGATACATGGGCTAAATAATTAATTCCATCTGATGGATTATTATTTTGTAACTTTGAATCTATTTTATTGGTATTTGAAGATAAACTATTTTTAATGATTGGAATATATCGACGATTTCCTTGATAACTAAGATAAGAAATCCAGGTATAGCCATCTGCATCTAATTTTCTATCATAATTAACACTTGCACCTGCTGAATAGTATGCCAAATCAGCACTAGAAATTTTAGCTTCTGCTTTAATTGGATATTTACCATCAAATTTATATACACCACTTGGTGGAATATTATTATTTTGACTTTGTGGATTCGTTTGATTGCTAGTATTTGTCTGAGAACCACTTAAGTCCTTAAAATGAATATACCCACTTACACTGTTTTTATCAATCCATCTGGAATTATAGTTTCCTGAATAGTTCCAATTATATTCTTCAATACGTACTCTATTACCTTCAATCTCAGCAACCCACGCAACATGCATACTCGTCCACCACGCTATTGCTCCGATAGCTGGGGTCATATCTACACGATATCCTTGATTTCGAGCAGTGTATCCCCATGTATTCGCATTACCATATCCACCTGGAAGATTAAACTTGTTTACGGTACTAAGACGATTGGCAACAAATGATGTACATTGTCTTACGTACATTCCCCAATTATCTGATGCATGTGACCCAACTGGATAAGCCTTCCATTTAGATGGATAGTCATCACCTATTACTGCCGCTTGTGCAACAGTTGCTTGGTTGATTGAAAACATACCTGGTACAATGCTTCCTAATAATGTAACGCTTAAAGCACTACTAGCAACAAATCTTTTAAAACTAATCAAATATTACTCTCCTCTTCATCATTTACTTCGTACTAAACTATAATTTGTACCATCATTAAAATTAACATTGACTTCATCATCACCATTAAAAATAATAGTAACTTTATTTTTAGCAGGTGTTTCACGATATCTTCCCCAATTTGCCGTAACAGTATTTCCATTACTTGAAGCACTGCTAAGATAAATAACTCTTTCTACTGCTTGACTTCCCCATGAAAAATAATCATCATATCCTAATGGACCCAATAAATATATGAAACCTGTTTCTGTATCTTTCCATGTTCCGGTTAAGTTATCCAAGCTATAAATCGTTTGATTTGGTATCTCCTTAGCCTCTGTATTTGTTTCAGAATCATTTGTATAAGAATTTGTTTTCTCCGGTTCATTATCATTACTGCGATAATCTTCAGATTGTTCATTTGTAGTCAGTGGAATAGAATTATTCTCAGTTGAAATTTCTTGAGTATATTCTTCATTTACTGCTGAAGTAGAACTTGTTTCCTCTATAATTTGAAGAGCTGACGACTCTGATTTTTCACTAATGCTTTCACTACTTTTATTAGTGATTGAAGAAGTAATTGAAGATTCACTAATAGAATTTGTTGACGACACATTGTTGTTAGTCTTACTCCCTCCACAAGCTGTAAGTGTGAGAATAGACACTGAGCTTAATATTCCTATTAATATTTTTTTATTCATTGTTCACCTCGTTATATTTTGCTAGCTAAAAGATACAGAAACCACCTGACGGTAATCGAATATTCTTATCTGTCTATCTTTCTGAATATATATACGAAGTTAAAAATAATAAATATCAAAATAAAAATATTTTCCACAAAAAAGGATATTGATTCATTCTAGAATCAATATCCTTCGGGAAGCTTTAATTAGGCATTATTGTCATCTTTTGGATTATGACTACGATATTTATGCCACATAATAAGACAACAAACTGCTGAAATACTTAAATTTGGAAATGTATCTACCCCATTAATTTGATATACATAAGACATAATTACTGCAAGAAAAATTAATGTGTAAAATGTTGGAATTAATATTCTGAATTTTCCGCTTAAAATACTATCACTGAAAACTAGAAACATAACTAGGAAAATACAAATCGTCATCATAAGTGGTTCAATCATACGATCTCCTTAATTGTAAAGCGTTTTTATTTATTATAAAGATAGTAAATATCTTTTAATCTCTTTTTCTGTTTATATTATAGCATATATTCACAATCTTTGCAAACGCTTTCTAATTATATAGATAATGCAAATTCCAATAAATTTATAAGAAATTAAGTATTCTCTAATATATATAACTTTAAAACTTTACTTAGAAATCCCTTTTCGCTCATAAGACCAAGACATAATATATGAGAATAAAAATAATGATATTACTGTACCTTCTCGCACATAGATTGGTAAGTTAAAGAGGAAGGATAATAGTAAAGAACCACTGAACCCTACTACGTCAACGCAATAACGGTAAAACTTCATAGAATGATTTGTTCTTTCAGAAACTAAAGTACAAAAGTTTTCTATTGGAAATTTTAAGGTGTTGTAATAGAGAATACGTCCAACTGCAAAACACGTTACCACTAAACCGATGAAGAAGCAGATAACCTTCATAAAATAATTATCTAAAGTAACTGAACCCAATAGGCTATAGTAAAAGAAGTTTACTACATAGCCGAAACATAAGTTTGCGACTAACATTAGAAGATAGCGGCTGATACTTCTTTCCTTATCCAAAATGAAGCAGACAAGTAAGAACGAAAGATTACTAATTGTCGTTAGCGTACCAACCTTCATATTAAAAATATCAGACATTGAGAGTATAAGAGCATTAAAGCAAGTTACTCCAATATCTGCTTTAATTGAAAGCGACATTCCAAGCCCACTTACTGCATAATAAAAAAATGAAATTAGTAAGGCTTTCTGTCCATAGCTAAGTTTGTTAAAAAAATTCAAAGGTTCCTCCTGATTTAAATAAATCCATACATATACATAGTCAAAAAAATATTGAGCATAGTCCAAAAACTAATGCTCAATAACTATTAATCAATGTGATTTTCAATAGCTTGCCAAGCCTGATCATAACCAGTCTTATCGACACTTGAAAAAATGATAAAATCATCAGTGCTGTCAAACTGCAAAGCTTTTTTAATCATACTTTCATGTTTATTCCATTTACCACGAGGGATTTTATCTGCCTTAGTAGCAACTAAAATTACTGGAATTCCATAATATTTAAGAAATTCATACATTTGTACATCATCTACTGATGGTTCATGGCGCATATCTACAAGGCTAACAACAGCACGTAAATTGCTACGAGTTGTAAGATACTCTTCAATCATTTTACCCCACTTAGCGCGTTCAGATTTACTAACTTTAGCGTATCCATAACCTGGAACGTCCACAAAGTGAATTGTATCATCTATATTATAAAAATTTAAAAGTTGAGTTTTACCAGGTTTACCAGAAGTTCTAGCAAGGTTTTTACGATTCAAAAGAGTATTGATAAAACTTGATTTACCAACGTTTGAACGACCAGCTAACGCGATTTCAGGCATGTCAGTTTCTGGATATTGCTTACTTGACGCTGCACTAATAACGATTTCTGCATTATGTTTGTTCATATTTCACCTCCTGTGTTTATGATTTTAAAAGGCACCATAGTGCCAATATATTATTCTTTTTCTTCAGTTTTTTCTTTGTCAATTGCATTTTCAGCTTTTTTGATAATAATTGGATCTTCAGAACCATCAACTGCTGCTTTTGTAATGATTACTTTTTCAACATCATCAATACTTGGCACGTCATACATAATATCCATCATAACTTCTTCGATGATTGAACGTAGTCCACGCGCACCTGTTTTTCTTGAAATAGCTTTTGCTGCGATCTCAGTAAGAGCATCATCCTCAAATTCTAAGTCAATTCCGTCATACTTCATCAACTTCTTGTACTGTTTAACCAAAGCATTTTTCGGTTTAGTCAAAATGTTAACTAAGTCTTCTTCAGTCAATTGTTCAAGAGCTGCTACAACCGGTAAACGTCCAATAAATTCTGGAATAAGACCAAATTTTTGAATATCTTCAGAAGTAATTTCTTGCATGTATGAAGCATCATCAGCAAGTTTTTTATTATTAGAACCAAATCCAATAACTTTTTCACCTAAACGTGACTTAACGATATCTTCTATGCCATCAAATGCTCCACCTACGATGAACAAAATATTTTTTGTGTCAACTTGAATCATTTCTTGGTTTGGATGTTTACGTCCACCTTGAGGTGGTACACTTGCTACTGTGCCTTCAATAATTTTAAGAAGGGCCTGTTGAACTCCTTCACCTGATACATCTCGAGTAATTGAAACATTTTCAGATTTTTTAGCAATCTTATCAATTTCATCAACATAGATAATACCACGTTCTGCACGTTCAACATTATAGTCACTAGCTTGTAAGAGCTTCAATAGAATGTTTTCTACATCTTCACCAACATATCCAGCTTCTGTTAAACTAGTCGCATCAGCAATTGCAAACGGAACGTTAAGAGATCTTGCCAATGTTTGAGCTAGGAAAGTTTTACCACTACCTGTTGGACCAATTAGTAGAATATTTGATTTTTGAAGTTCAACTTCTCCTTCTTCTTGTGTTTGAGAGAAATTAATACGCTTGAAATGATTATAAACTGCAACTGCTAAGGCACGTTTTGCACGGTCTTGTCCAACTACATATTCATTTAAAGCACCCATTATTTCACGGGGTTTTTTACTGTCATTAACTTCAGCTAAAACTTCTTCGCGTTGTTCTTCTTCAAGAATTTGGACAGATAAATCTACACACTCATTACAAATGTATACTCCACTTCCTGCTATTATTTTTTTAACTTGATCTTGGCTCTTTCCGCAGAAAGAACAAGTTATCATATCATTTGTACTTGCCACATTATACCTCATTTTCTAACACCACTAGTCATAAATTATGACTAGTGTTTTTTATTAACTTATTTATTCTAAATGGCTTTTTATTTTTTTCGGTCTAAAACTTCAACTGTAAAGTCATAGATATTGGCTTCATCTTTTTCATGCAATTCTTGTCTTGCTAGCTCAAATTCAGAAATTGGAAATGTTTCTGGAAAATAAGTGTCACCGACAAGTTTAGCATGTACTATTGTACGATAAAGCTTAGTAATATCTTGAGCAAACAGATCAAGAATTTGAGCACCCCCGATAATATATAAATCTTTATCCTGATTTTTGTACCAGTCTAAGACTTGATCGCGGTTTGTCATGACTAAGATTTTATCAGATTCAGCATCATAATCTTTATCAGTAGTTAGAACAATCGTTGTTCGTCTAGGTAATGCACGTTTGTTCATACCATCAAAAGTTTTACGTCCCATAAGAATCGCTTGGTCAAGCGTTGTTTCTTTAAAATGTGCCAATTCAGCTGGTAGACGCCATGGTAACGTTCCGTCTTTTCCGATTAAACCATTTTCATCTTCAGCCCATATACCTGCTATCATGATAATCTCCTTTTTGAATGTCACTTTAACTAAAGTTCCTTACTTATTTATATAATATTAACTCATAATAAGTAAATTTGCACGATTAAAGTGGACCAAATATGCATTCATTAAACACATCAGATATCTATTATAACATATTGCACTTATCTAGTTAAGAAAAAGAATTCAAAATGCACTATATATGGTCTTAATAATTCGTATTTTAAAAGAAAGCTAAGATTTACTTAACTTTCTTTTTATAAGCATTATATATAAGGTAAATACTTTCAGATAAAGCTAGTATTACAATGATTGAAATCAAAGGATATTTTGCAATTGTTACGCCCATCAAGGATAGACTCATAATTGAAATAATAAATATGAGTGAAATAAGTTTAAAGGCAATATAGCCAGCAATTACCACTAATAAAATTTTTAATATTAATGGTAATTGATTGAATTTATTTATTATATCTTTGATAAATTTCGGTGCCTTCTCAGGTACTTTTATATCTTTCATATAACTTACCTTCTTTCAACTATTAATTAAATAGCTAAATCAAATTTTAATTGTGGTTTTACTGGTTCATAGTCTACAAGCTCAAAGTCTTCAGGTTTGATATCAAAGAAGCTTGTTCCAGGTTCAGCATTTAAGACTAATCTTGGTTTGCAATCACTTGCTTGACGACTCAACAACTCTTCAGCATTTTCAAATTGATTGTTATAGATGTGAAGGTTATTTACAAAGTAGAAGAACTTCCCTACCTTCCATCCAAAATGACAAGCAATCATCATTTGAAGGGCAACATATTGCATGGCGTTAATATGGTGAGCAACTAACATATCATTAGATCTTTGAGTTAAAGTTGCATCAAGGTAAATATCGTCGTCGATTTTTCGAACATCAAACATTGTTTGAAAAGCACAAGGAAGTAACCCTTCACTTTCATCGAAATCTTCATATTGCCAAAGATTAATTATATTACGACGATTCCATGGATTCTTTTCTAATCCATCTAAAATTCGACCAATAATATTATGTTTCTTTACAGTAGCCCCGTAACGAACACCTATTGTCCCATCAGCTAGTCCCCAGTCATCCCAGTAGTTAACGTTGTATTTTTCTTTTAGGACTTCAAGTTCATTTGATTGATCTTGATAAATCCAAAAAATTTCCTTGATAGCTGATTTAATAGGAATTGGACGAAGGGTTGTAATTGGAAATTCTCCATTTGCTAAATCGTATTCAGCAAAACTTCCAGTTATGTACTTACTATTGGCAGTTTCACCATTTTTGTAACGTGGGCGAGCTTGCTCACTCCAAACACCATTTTCTAAGATATTTTTAATATTATCTTTAAAAATCTTATCTGCTTTTGTCATTATGCCTCCGATATTAGTAAGGTTTTTCTAAAATAGTTGAATTAAGCTCTTTCGCTTAGGTATTCATAGCGGTCATATTTTTGCAAGAGTTCTTCTTGCGCTTGATCAAGTTCTTTTTGAAGGATTGATAATTTACCAAAGTCACTTCCATTAGAGTTCATTTCGACTTCTATTTCAGATATTCTTTCTTCAATTTTTTCAATTTCGTCTTCAATGGTTACCCATTCCTTTTGTTCAAAATATGAAAGGCGTTCTTTCTTTTCTTTAACCTTTGTTTCTTTTTTAGGTGCTGTTGTTTCCACTTTAGATTCAACTTTCTGTTCAGACACTTTGCTTCCCAGATAAGTTGAATAATTTCCATGGTATTTATCTATTTTACCATCATTAAAGACCAATAGCTGATCAGCTACCTTGTCCAAAAAATATCTATCATGGCTTACTGTAATTACTGCTCCAGGATATGTGGCAAGGAAATCTTCCAATACTGTCAAGGTAGCAATATCAAGGTCATTAGTAGGTTCATCAAGTAGTAAAACATTTGGTTGTTCTAAAAGAATTTTCAAGAGATAAAGGCGTTTCTTTTCTCCCCCAGAAAGCTTAGAAATAAGTGTTCCGTGCGTTGTGCGTGGGAAGAGGAACTGTTCAAGAAGGTTCACAACTGAAGTTGTTTCTCCGCTTTGATTCACGCTTGCTGCTGCAACTTCTTCGAGGAAATTGATAACACGTTTATTTTCGTCAAGTCCACGGATTGTTTGTGAGAAATAGCCAATTTTTACAGTCTCACCTATATCAAGAATTCCAGACGTCAGGTCTAAATCTCCGTTGATGATATTTAGGAATGTTGACTTTCCTGAGCCATTATTACCGATGACACCGATGCGGCTATCTGGCTGAACGATTAAATCAAAATCACTGAAAATTTTCTTGTCAGGATATGAAAATCCTGCATCTTCAAATTTTATAACTTTTTTTCCAAGACGTGTTGTAGCAAGATTAATTTCCATTTCGCTTGAATCATCATTCTTAATGGAATCTTTTAGATTTTCAAAACGATCAATACGTGCCTGTTGCTTTGTTGCACGCGCTTGAGGGCTTTTACGAATCCAGGTAAGTTCTTGCTTGAAAAGTTGTTTTTTCTTATGATTTTGCGTTACTTCACGCTCTTCACGCTCTGCTCTTTGAGTAAGATAATCTTGATAGTTTCCTTGATACTCAATAAGCTGTGCATTATCCAACTCAAAAATCCTTGTAGCAACGTTATCTAGGAAATATCTATCATGGGTAATGAATAAAACTGCTCTTTTTAGGTTAACAAGATAATTTTGCAACCAAGCAATTGTCTCGACATCAAGGTGGTTGGTTGGTTCGTCAAGAAGTAATAAATCGCTTGGATTTACTAAGGCTTGAGCAAGCTGAACACGACGTTTTTGTCCACCAGAAAGACTGGAAATTTTTCTACTCGTATCCCTTATATCAAGTTTTGAAAGAACAGTAGTTATATCTTGTTCGATATTCCATGCATCAGAGCTTGTCATAGCTTCTTCTCGTTTCAAAAGTGCATCTTGATACTTTGTATTTTCAGGATCTTCTGTTAAATCTTCTAATGCTTTTTCATATGCTTTAATAACAGACATTTGTGGGAGACTGTCATCTAAGACTGCATCTAAAATTGTATCATCTTCATTGAATGACGGTTCTTGCATTAAATAGGTAATCTTATAGTCGTGCGCATGGATAAAAGGAGATACATCTCCATCATAGCCCGAAACCCCTGATATTACGTTAAGTAGTGTAGTCTTTCCTGTACCATTTACACCGATTAATCCAATCTTATCCATATCATGAATTATGAAAGAAATATCCTTAAATACGGTCTTGTCTCCGACTGTTTTGCTTAAATTTTCAACTCGAAAATCACTCATTTTATTCTTCCTTTAATTCTTTTTCAACGTATTCTAAGATTGCGTCTTGATTGTTTTCAAGCTGACCATTAACAACTAATTCTTCAACTTCTGATATTATTTGACCAATCCAAATACCACCTTTACGATTGAAATGATTCATTAAAACTTGACCATTTATATTAAGTTCAGATTTTGATTTGATTGGTAATTTCATTGTAAGTTGAGGTAAGAGGGATGTATCAATATCTCTTTCTTCTGCTTCAAGTAATCCTTCAGCATACATAAAGGCATCAAAACCATATTTATATAAATCTTTGACTTCCCAAACACGCTCAAGGGCTATTTTATATGCTTCATAAATATTAGTCACTTTCTTAGTGAATTCATTTGAAACATTCCATTTTTTCAGAAAATCTTTGCAATTTTCAACTTCTAAATTAATCAAAAGATATGCCCATGCTTGCTCTGAGGTAGTAAACCAGAAGTAATCAGATTTTATATTTTTCAATACATTTTCAAGTTGAGCTTCTTTCCCTACTAAACCTGTAAGATGATTATATGCTTTTGAATCAATAAAGTTTCTAAGTCCTTTTCTCCAGTAATCAGATGTAAGGAGCTTATCTAATTCTATAAAGCTACGCTCAATTGATATTTTCTCCAAAAGTGGAGCATGAACTTTCATGGCTTCAAATGTTTTTTCTTCGATATCGAAATCTAGGCTTGCTGAAAAACGGAGAGCACGCATTATTCTCAGTGCATCTTCATTAAATCTTTCATCTGCTACACCCACAGCACGAATTAATTTATTCTCTAGGTCAGTTAAGCCGTCAAACTTATCAATTATTTGCCCGTCTTCTGCTAAAGCAAAGGCATTTATGGTAAAGTCTCTGCGAAGCAAATCTTCTTCTAAACATCGCACGAAAGTAACTCCACTGGGTCTTCTGTAATCTACATAGACATCTTCTGTTCTGAAAGTTGTAATCTCGTATTGACTATCTTCTGCTAAGACAAGAACAGTACCATGTTCAATTCCAATATCAACGGTTTTTTCAAAAATTGCTTTTACTTCTTCCGGATATGCACTTGTCGCAATATCCACATCATGTATACGACGCTTTAATAAAACGTCTCGTACACTTCCACCGACAAAATAGGCCTCATAACCAGCCTCTTCTAAGGTATTAATTAAAGGTAAAGCCTGCTGAAATTCAACAGGCATGTTTTCTAATCTCATAATAAATGTTCCAAACCATATACTAAATGATCCAAATCAACCACTTTTTTAATTCCAAGATTTACTCCTGTCATAAATGAAGCACGATCATATGAATCATGGCGAATTTTAAGTCCTTCTCCTGGTGCTCCAAAAAGTACTTCTTGGTGAGCAACTAAACCAGGTAATCTTACGCTGTGAATCCTAAATCCATCATATTCAGCACCACGTGCACCTGGGATACTTTCTTTTTCTCCCTTGGCACCTTGTTTCTTGAAGTCACGATTTTCTTTGATTAATTCAGCTGTTTTAATGGCAGTACCACTTGGAGCATCCATTTTATTATCATGGTGAAGCTCAATAATTTCTACATCTGGAAAATATTTTGAAGCTTTAGCGGCAAATTCCATCATTAAGATTGCACCGATTGCAAAGTTTGGAGCAATCAAGCCACCAATTTTCTTATCAACTGATAGTGATTCTAAATCCTTAATCTGTTGATCAGTAAAACCAGTTGTCCCAACTACTGGTGCAAAACCATTCTCAAGGGCAAATTTTGTATTTTCATAAACAACTTTTGGAGTTGTGAAATCGACCCATACTTGGGCATCAATTCCTACTAAGCCTTCTTTATCATTAAATACTGGGACACCATAAGCTTCTTTTTCCGTTGCAAATGGATCTAAAACAGCAACTAATTCTAACTCAGGATCATCTTGAACCATACTAACTGCTGTTGATCCCATTTTCCCACGATAGCCAGCAATAATTACTTTAATCATAAGGTGTGACCTTTCTATTTTACGATAGGTGAGATTGCAAGCGCTAGGGCATTTTCACCTAGATGAGTTCCGATAACTGCTCCAAATGATGCTATTGAAATATCATCAAATCCTTCTTTGCGAAGGTTACTGACCATATCTTCCGCAAGATCATTTGCATTTGAATGGATAACAAAAATTTTATAGTCACCATATTTTGTACCATCTTCAATAATTGAAATTAATCTCTTATAAGCTTTTTTACTAGAACGAACCTTATCGAGTACAACAATTTCTCCATCACGGTCAAACTCAAGGATTGGCTTGATATTTAAGAGATTACCTACAATTGCTGCTCCATTTGATAAACGTCCACCTAAAACGAGGTGATTCAAGTCATCAACAACAATATATGCACGAGTTTTTTCAATTATTTCATCGATATGATTACTTATTTGTTCAAAGTCTAAACCATCTTTTGCCTCATTAAGTACAGTTTCAACCATGTATCCAAGTGGTGCACTAGTAATCAATGTATCAAAGAATTTGATAGTCATATCTTCATATTCATTTTGAAGGTAAAATGAATTTTGATAAAAACCTGAAATTCCTTTTGATATGAATAGACCGATTACATGAGTGTAACCATTCTTATTAAGATCATTTAAAAGTTCTTCTAATCTGGCTAAACTAGGCTGTGAAGTCTTAGGTAGTTCAGAGCTAGCTGCCATTTTTTGATAAAACTCTTTATTTGATAGATTTCTTCCTTCATAGTATGTTTCCCCTTCAATAACTATAGGAATATCTAAAATGAAAAGATTATCTCTATCCTTATACTCTTCCTCCAAATAAACGGACGAGTCTGTAATAACTGCAATTTTCATATGTTCTTTTATCTCCTAAGGAGTTTAAACCTTAAAATTTAAGATTCACACCTGGTTCGTCTAAGGCAACTTCACTAACTTCACGAGTTAAACGAGTAATCATATTAAGTAACGGACGAGCGATTTCATCCATCTCTTCTTGTGTTAATTCATTTCCTTCATTAACTTTTCTATTTTGGATGACATTATTTTGCATAACATAACCAGAAACGATGAAGTTATCTAATAAAATTACAAACTCAACACTAGCACCTAAAACTGTATTTTCTTCACTATATTCAGGTACATCAGGAATTACGTTAATTTGAATTTGAACCTTTTGTTCTGGTGTTCCATTTTCTTCCTCAAATGCAAAATTTCTTGCATTGTAGCTAAAAAATTGAACAAACTCTTTATCACGAACGATTTCCATTTTTATTCTCTCCTAGTAAGAAACTTCAGCACTTTTATTTTTTAATACTGTTGTATACTTAATTTCTATAATATTACTTTTGAATTTTTATTGTTATATTTTATCATAATTCTGACTTAATTTCAGCCAGCATTATTTTTTCTTCTTCTGAAAAATCATATGTTTCTAAAAGATCAGGACGACGAGCCAAAGTCTTTTTCAGACTTTCTTTGATACGCCATTTACGTATATTTTCATGATGACCACTCATCAAAACGTCAGGCACCTTCATATCTCGATATGTTTCTGGACGAGTATATTGAGGGTATTCAAGAAGACCAGATGAAAAACTATCTTCCTCATGACTTACAGCTTTCCCAAGAACTTCTGGAATTAAACGCACAGTAGCATCAATAATAACACTTGTTGCTACTTCTCCACCAGTCAAGACAAAATCACCAAGACTAACTTCATCAGTAACAAGTGTCTTAATTCTCTCATCGTATCCTTCATAGTGACCACAAATAAAGACCAGATGATCTTCTTCAGATAATTCTTCCGCAAATTTTTGGTCAAACTTTCTACCCGCTGGATCAAGCAATATTACTCGAGCATTTTCATGTGGTATTTTGTCCATAGTATCAAAGATCGGTTGTGGCATCAAAAGCATTCCTTGACCACCACCGTATGGATAATCATCTACGTGTTTTTGAGTATTTGTCGCATTATCACGAAAATTATGAAAATCGATCTGTACTTTTCCATTATCTCTTGCACGACCAACTATTGAGTGTTCAAGATTAGAAAACATTTCTGGGAAAAGAGTTAAAATATCAATTTTCATCATCCAGACCCTCTGGAATTTCAATCTCAACTCTATTTCCTGCTACATCTACATCTAAGACAACTCCAGGAATGAAAGGTAAAAGTAAATCTTTTTTCTTTGGTCTATCAATTACCCATACATCGTTTGCTCCTGGAGATAATATTTCCTTTACTGAACCAATTTTTTCATCATTTTCATAGACATCAAGTCCAATAATTTCATGATAGTAGAATTCATCTTCACCTAAATCCGAAAGATCATCTTCAGCAACTTTTAATACATGTTCACGATATTTTTCAACATCATTAATATGGTACATTCCTTCAAACTTAACAATATCAAAGTTCTTTTGTTTTCTGTGAGTTTTAATTTTTACATTTTGAATAAAATTATCTTTTTTATCAAAAAGAGCTAGTTCATTTCCAATTTGAAATCTTTCATCAGCGAAGTCAGTTACACTAAGAACTCTAACTTCTCCTTGTAAACCTTGAGTATTTACAATTGTACCTACTTTATAGTAATTCATTTTTTCTCCTGATATAAATTCCTTATATTACTTTTGGAATTTATCTATTTTCATTCTTTTTAAAAGAGTAATATAATCTTTATAATTTTAACATAAATTTTTTCTTTATTCACTAGGCAAATACTCTTTGAAATCCTTTACAGCACAAAAAAAGCACCTGATAAACAGGTACTTTTATTGATTTACCAAAAGTCGAACTTTTTTACCTTCAACAGGTACTGAGTAGACGATTGTACGGATGGCTTGGATAATTCTACCCTGTCTTCCTATAATTCGTCCCATATCCTCAGATGCCACGTTTAAATGATATTCAATGAATTCGTCTCCATCAATTAATTCAAGGCTAACTTCTTCTGGTTTTGAAACAAGGGGAGTAACAATCGTTAATACTAAATCTTTAACATCAGATTGCATATTCCACCCTCCTTATTATTATTTAGATAACTTTGATTCGTGGAATTTTTTCATAACTCCAGCTTTTGAAAGGATATCTCTAACAGTATCAGATGGTTGTGCACCATTTCCTAACCATTCAAGAATACGATCTTCTTTTAAAGTTACGCCATTTTCTTCAACAAGTGGATTGTATGTTCCAACTGTTTCGATGAAACGTCCATCACGTGGTGAACGTGAATCTGCAACGTTAATTCTGTAATAAGGTTTTTTCTTTGAACCCATGCGAGTCAAACGGATTTTTACTGCCATTTTATATATATCTCCTAATTAAATTATTTTACTTAAGTTAGTATAACATATCTGAAACAGGTGTCAAGTTTTTTTCTTGACATCTTTTCGAAAATTTATTTATCAAGAAAAATACTTGTTTTAGATGGTATTAATATCCCTTTATTTTCATCTCTTCCTTGAAGAAGATATTTTTGATTTTCAGTTTCTGGTGCTTCCATAACTTCGTCAGTTAAATCTGATATTAGTCCTTGGACACCGATATTATGAATTATTCCTACTTGAAGGTCTGTAAATTCAGCGAGCATAGGGTAATCTCCGTTACTATCTCCTGCTACTAGGATAGGTTGTGTACCATCATATTTGGGTGAAATCAATTTTTCAATGGTCTCAACTTTTCCTTTTTTGACAGTTTTAGGATAATTTTCATCAAATTTAGCTTTAATAACTCCATTATCCTTAGCTAAACGCATAGCAAAGACATTTTCAAGTGGGATGTTATAGCCATATTTTTCATTATTGGCGAAAACCTTAATTACATCAATATAGGAAGCTGAACAGATATAAACATCAATTCCTTTTGCCATAAGTTCTTGATAAAGATCACGCATTTCTTCAATTACACGAATCCCATCCTTGAAAGTCACTTGAACCATTCCCGAACTTGTCTCCATATCCTCAGGGCTCGACCAAGTTAGATGTTTAAGTTCACGTTGCAGTTGATCATCAATCGCTTTTTCGACCAACTCTCCTGCCTCAGCACTAGTCATCCCAGCATACAAGTAGATGGAGATGTCTGTTCCAAAAGCCTTATTTATAACAGTATAAAGATAGCGAAGTTTGGCTGAAAAGTCTTTGTAGTAGTCTGTCTCATGTATATTATTCAGACTAGCATTTTTTTTCAAGTCTAGTAACTTACTATAATCATCAACTACATCCTTACAAATTTTTTCAATCTGTCTTTTTTCTGATTGAAGTTCAGGATTTGAAGATTCAGGGCTTTCCAAAATACTTTTTGCTAAAATCTCCTCAAGTTGATTTGTAGTGATTTTAAATGCTAGATTTTCAATCTGATAGGTTAATGTTGCTTCTTCAATGTCATTTATAACACTTGTATTGTCCCAGTCAAATACTGCATATGGTTTATTTTTAGTATTATAATTTGGAGAATCAATTCCATTTTCTCTTATTAATTTTTCTAATCTTTTGAAGTTTGCTGGATACCAGTTTCCTTTTTTCATATAAATCTTTCTAATGTTTATTAACGCATAGTAACAAATTCTTCTGAGCCTGTTGGGTGAATGGCTACTGTGTTATCAAAATCAGATTTTGTTGCTCCCATCTTAATTGCAACAGCGAAGCCTTGAAGCATTTCATCAACACCTAGTCCAATTGCATGTAGCCCAATGATTTTTTCTTCTTTTCCAAGACATACTAATTTCATGTTACATTTTTGCTTGTAGTCATTTAAACCAAAATAAAGTGGAGTAAAGGTTGATTTATATATTTTTATTTGGTCACCATATTTTTCAATTGCTGCTTCTTCTGAAATCCCGATTGTAGCAATTGGTGGATGAGTAAACATTACAGTAGGTATTAAATCATAATCTAAATATAAGTCAGATTTTCCATTAAATAGTCTTTCTGAAAGTCTACGTCCAGCAGCTATTGCTACTGGTGTTAAATCAATTTTTCCGATAACATCACCTACTGCATAGACTCCTTCAGCACTGGTATTTTGGAATTTATCAACCTCCACAAAACCACGCTCATCTAATTTAACATCTGTGTTTTCAAGACCAAGATTTCCTGTATTTGGATTTCTGCCCCCGGCAAAAAGAACTGAATCACCTATCAAAGTCTGACCATTTTCAAATGTTACAGTATATTGATTACCTGATTTTTCAATTTTTTCAGGTACATAGTTAGGCAAAGTCTCAATTCCATTGTCATTATATATTTTAACAAGATTTTCGGAAAGCATTTTATCAAAATTACGCAACGGCAACTCTTTACGATAAGCCCATGAAACCTTGCTACCTAATCCGTGAATGACTCCAGCTATTTCTGAAGCGATATAGCCTGCACCGATCACTATCATGTGCTTTGGTGCCTCTGTGAGCTCAAAGAACCCATTTGAATCGATAGCATATTCTCCACCTGGAATTTCAAGAGGACTTGCGTAACCTCCTGTTGCAATAAGAATATTTGATGCCGTGAACTTTTCATTATTTACTTCTACAGTGTGGTTGTCTAGAAACTTTGCATAACCTTTGATTCGTTCAACATTATTGCTATCTAGACCACGCTCATAGGCTCCATGAAGAAAATCAATGTAGGCTTCACGTTTTTCGACTAGTTCTTTAAAATTAAAATTTTCAACTTTAGCATATATGCCAAAACTTGATGCATCTCGCTCAATAGTTTCCATAATATCACTAGCGTGCCACATTATCTTTTTAGGAACACAACCAACATTGACACATGTACCACCTAGCTCACTTCCCTCAATCAGAAGTACCTTAGCACCATACATACCTGCTCGGTTTGCTGAAGCGATACCGCCACTTCCACCACCGATAACTATATAATCATATTTTTTCATATTATCACCTCGTTAGAACTATTATAGCAATCTTGAGGAATAATAAAAACCTAGAAGATTTATTTCTAGGTTTTTAATGAATTATTCATATTTTTGTTTTTTGATTCCATAAAAAGAAAAAATATAGTTACTACTATAATTAACAAACTAACGATACTTACAGAAACACCATAATCTCCTCCAGTGATTAGAAGGTTTGATGTCCTAATTTTATATAAAAGCGGCCAATCTTTACTATTTTTATTTGAAATCAATATAATTGATGATAAAAAGTTATATCCACCGTGTACGATTATCGATGCATTTAGTGAATTAAAAGTTTTTTTAACAATGAATAGCAGTGCTCCCATTTCAAACCCACTCACTAGTAACATTACTATACTTAGAAAACTTAATTCTCCATTTAAAATATGCACTGCTCCAAATATAAATGATGAACATATAAATGAAAGTCCCAATCCATAGTTTTCCTCTATAACGTTTGCAACTATTCCTCGAAAAATAGTCTCTTCTATTATTGGGGCAACAATTGCAGTACCAAGTACCATATCTAGAAATGATATAAAAAAGTTAAAAGTATTGATTTTATTAAGTACAAATTTTCCATCCACAAATAAAAAGTAAATAATATATGCTGTTAAACACATAAATATAGGAATAATAAAATATATGATCTTAATTTTCTTTTTATAAAAATCCTTTATTACATCTCTATGAAAAATATATTTACTTAAAAATTTTATTATCAAGAATAACAAAAACAGAGACAGTAGATTGTTAAAAATTATATAATAAACTTGAAATATTTTATTATCCTGCAAAGTTAGAGATAAATTTGTAGGCATTTGAATTCCAAAAAATATCTTTCTTGTAAAATAAACAATAATTGGAATTACTATTGTACCTAACTGAGCAATTATTTGAGATATCGGTATTGCAATTATTGATAGAAGAACTGACCCTGTAGTTTTAAATAATTTTCTCATAATTAGATTCCTTATTTAATTTAATAATTTCACTAATATCATTAATAAATATTTCTATCCTTCATCGTCAACGTACTCTAAAATATCACCTGGTTGGCAATCTAGTGCCTTGCAAATAGCATCCAAGGTAGAAAAACGTACTGCTTTTGCTTTTCCTGTTTTTAAAATAGAGATGTTTGCTGTTGTTATGCCGACCTTTTCGGCTAGTTCGCTGGAAGACATTTTCTTTTTCGCTAACTCTACATCTAAATTTACGCGAATCATATATTCCTCCTTATATCGTCAAATTATTTTCATTTTGAATATTAAATGCACTCGTAAATAACTCTTCAACAATTAAAGTGAACACATACATAGTAATAGTCAATAAAACAAATAGGAAACCAAATATCATGAATCCTGGTCCATCTGAAAGATCCGCAATCATATATACAATTGGTAGTATCCCAAAAGATAAAATAACCAAAATCATCACTGCCTTCTTAATACTTCTCACCGTTTCAATTGTCTGAACCGAAAATGCCTTATTTTTTTCTATGAGTTTTAAAATATTATTTAATTTGAAAGCTACAAAGTAAGAAATGAAGAGGCTGCCTAGAATTGTTATCCAAAACATTACTATCGGAAAAGAGAATTCTAATTTCCCCTCATTAAGACTACTTATTCCTATAATAAAAACAATGCTAGTCAATATTACTTCTAAAAAAATTATTGCTAACTTTAAAGCAAAATTTTTAAATTTCATTTTTATATTATCTCCTCTAATTATACTGTAAATTCATTTTCTTCAGAAATTATTATAGCATCTTCAAGTATTTTTGCGAGAGACCATATAACTAAAGCAATGATTCCAAAAAATATCACTCTATGTCCATCATAAAATGTAGGAACTAATGATGCATCATAATCGCCAAATAAACTTAAAAACAATCTAATATTGACCTGTAATGCTGTATTGCCATCTGTTATTGTGGTCGCTGTTGAAAATCCTGATAAAAATATTAGTATAGAAAGAATTTTTGCTAGCCTTACATTTGCTTTAATGAAAAATTTAGAATTGGAAAGATTATCAAATATTTTATACATAACTATGAAGATAGTAGTTTGTAAAATCGAAGTCAAAAGATATATGAAGTAATCTGACTTAGTAATAGAAGGCAAAGGAAATTGTAAGGGAATTGAATTTGCATCAATATCTGATCCAGGAGCTATTAAACCAACATCACCTAGCATGATATACCCTTTCCCTGGATATTTAAAAAGATAGTAATATGAAAATAGCAACATTCCTATTATAGAGATAATGATGGTAATTATTAGTAAAACTTTTATAAATTTAAAGAATTTTTTATCGTTCATAACACTTCTCTCCTAACCTAAATTGTGTATTCATTTTCTTGAGCAATCTTAATAGCATTTTCTAATATTTTCGATAATCCCCACACTACTAGAGCTATTAAAGTGCAATAAAATATCCTTTGTATAATATATAAGTTATACTCATTTCCACTATTTCTTCCAAAGATTTTTGCTCCAATTATATAATTTACAAAAGAAGGAACATTTGCAATTGTAGGTACTTCTGTAGTGTATAAAAAACCAGAAACAAAAATTAGAAAGGCAAAAACTTGGGCAAATAACACATTCTCTTTTACAAAGATTTTTGCTTTTGAGAGGTTATCAAAAATTTTTGTTAGTACAAGTAAAATAATAATTTGTAAGATAGAGGATATTACATATGTAACATATTTACCATCACTAAAACCCACAATACTTATACTATTAATATCATCTATTTTGATATATCCATAACCTGGATTTCTAAATAAATAGTAATAAGAAAATACTGCAAACCCAATTATTGATAAAACAATAAAAATTATTAATAAAATTTCAATAACTTTAAATATTTTTTTACTTCTCATGAGATACCTCCTTGTATTTAAATTCTAGACAGTAAATTCATTTTCTTCAGCAATTAAATTTGCTCTCTCCATTACCTTCATGGCAGCCCAAACAACGAGACCCATTATTAAATATGAAAAATCAAAATTAAAATTATAACTGTTATTCATTGCACCTGCTATAAACTCAGGAAGTTTAGAAATTATAGCTAATACGAAGAGACAATTTGCGACAGTTCTCAAAATATCAGTATTCTCTTTAACAAAAATCTTGTCATTTTCAAGGTTTTTAAAAAGATTAGCAACATTCCAAAACAAGCCAATTACCATCATTATGACAAGAATTGTAGCTAAAATAGTCCAAATATTTATTACTCCCTCACTGGTAATTGTTAAACCTGCAGGCAAGTTAGTCACATCAAACAACGTGAATTTGGTACCCATTAGTCCTAGTACCAATAAACCGATTATTCCTATACTTAGAAAAATTGCTCCAATGTAGAAACACCACTTTAAAATCTTAAACAAAGTTTTATCTTTCATGTTCATTTCTCCTTCTTATTTAACGCTATTTAGTTTTGTTAATAAATTCAGTATAAACTTTTTTTATTGAAAATCAAGTATTTATTATTGTTTTTCGATATTTATTTATTATTTATTAATATTAAAATTTTAATCACAAATGGTATAATACTTATAAACACTAATGTTGAGGTAAAAATGAATAATAAAATAGCTAATAAAAAATCATTAGAAAAATCATTAGTTTCTGATTTTTTCAAAAAACATTGGGGTGATTCAAAAATGATCATCTCAACCGGCACATATGATTGTAATGACCTTGATGGATATGCTTTTGTTGATGATAATAATGAAATTATTGCATTGATAACATATACTCTAAAAGATTCATACTGTGAAATAATTTCTTTAGATAGTATCATTGAAGGTAAAGGCTTAGGAAGTAAGTTGATTAATAAGGTTGAAAAAACTGCATCGGAAAACAAGTGCTCTCAAGTAAAATTAATAACAACAAATGATAACCTTAATGCACTTAAATTTTATCAAAAACGTGGTTATAGATTAGAAAAAATTTATAAAAATGCAGTCAATGATGCCCGAAAAATAAAAAAAGAAATTCCTAAATATGGAAATTATGGAATTCCTTTAAAAGACGAAATTGAATTGGTAAAGTACATAAAGTAAAAAGAAGCCAGAGCAGCTTCTTTTCTTTAAACATCAATAACTCCCAGTTTAATAATATTTTGTTGCCTTGAAAGTTCTGAAACAACTTCTGTATAGTCCATACCCCTTGGTAAACTAATATTATATGTTTCAGAATATATATCACAATTTTGATCAAATAAAATTTCAAAATTTACTAGTTGGGCATAAATATTTTTAGATTTGAAAAACTGGTCAATAGACTCTCTTGAATCTTCTCTATTGGTATATCTTATTTCCAAAGCTTGAATAGTGTTCACATTTAAGAATTTATGAATCAAATATTGAGTTATCACTGAAGCAACAGTACCAATAATTGCAATGGTATAAAATCCCATTCCTACTGCCATACCAATCCCACCTGCAATCCAAATTGATGCAGCAGTTGTCAGACCAATGACTTGTTTTTTAGTTACAATAATTGCCCCTGCACCTAAAAATCCTATTCCGCTAACAATTTGAGCTATCAATCTTGATTCATCTATTGAAATAGCTGATGCCATTGAAGGAATGCTTTGAACAACACTTGCTTCATTTTGTGCGATAGTAAATTGAGTAAGGGCAATGATTGCTGCACCTAAACAAACTAGAGCATGGATATGAGTTCTCATTCCAGTAGGTCCATTTTTCCGATGGTGTTCAATTGAAATAATACCACCACAAAAAATTGATAAAACTACTCTGAAAATTATCTCATAAATTGATATGCTTCCTAACATAATATAATCTCCTAAAATTTCTTGTATTAAAATAATTAATATTTTACCATAAAAAAAGCAAAGTTCCCTTTGCTTTTTAAACACTGACGATATTTAATTTAATAATATTTTCATGTGCTGACAAATCTTCAATAACTTCAGCATATGACAAATTCTTAGGTAAATTTATGTTATAACTTTTTTCATAAACTCTGAAATCTTGTTCAAAAGATATATCAAAGTTTATAAGTTCAGCATCAATTTTTTTAGAATTAAAATAATCAGCTATAAATTCTTTAGTCTCTTTTCTGTGTATATACTTAATTTCCAAAGTTTTCAAGGTATTAATGCTTAAAATCTTATGTACTAAGGTTAAGGAAATCATAATACCAATACAACCAATAGCTGCTATTGAATAAAACCCCATACCAATTGCAATTCCTAAACTTCCTGCAACCCAAATTGATGCTGCTGTTGTTAGTCCAGTTACCTGTCTCTTGGTTACAATGATAGTTCCTGCACCTAAAAATCCAATTCCGCTTACAATTTGAGCAATTAATCTTGATTGATCAATCGTTATCGCAGATGCTAAATCTGGTGTTGCTTCAACCACATGAAATGCATTTTCAGCAATAGTAATCTGTATTAACGCGATTATAGTTGCCCCTAAGCTCACCAAAATATGAGTTCGCATTCCTGCCGGACGATTCTTATGCTCCCGTTCAACTCCAATCAATCCACCGCATAATATTGATAAAACTATCCTAAAAACAATTTCATAAATAGTAACACTTCCATCCACTATTTTTGCCTCCTTATATAATATTTTATGTGAATTTTATACATAAATTATACCATATAAAAACGCTTACATCTATATGGATAGAGAAAATTTTATGTTAATCTCTCAATATATTATTTGTGATTTTTGGATGATATTATCATCATCATCGGACGTCTTAGCTCGTCCTTCATTCCAGGAATATCTAACATTTGCTTATCAGGCATCGGCTCAACAATATTTTCAATCGAAAAACCATTTCTCAAAAGAACTTCGATATAAGTCGTTAAAGTTTTATGATATTTCTTAACATCACTTCCGAGAAAATGAGAATTTCTTTCTCCCTCGTAAAAATAATTATCTATAGGAAAATGGGAAATACTACCATCTTCATTATAGACCCAATCTTGACTTCCTTCGGAAGTAAATAATGGATGCTCAACTGAAAATACAAATTCTCCCTCATCTACTAGTGCACTATGGAGCTTAGCAAAAAGAGCATTCATTTCATCCTTACTTAGATAGTGAAATGCAAGAGATGATAAGGCTATATCAAATGTATCTTCAGAAAATTTGACTTCTCTTAAGTCAGCCTGCTCATAGGTGATATTTTCATCAAAATTCTTTTCACGCGCAACTTCAAGCATTTTTTCTGATAAATCAATTGCTAATACAGATTTTGCACCATTATCAATAGCATATTTTGCATGCCAACCATAACCACACCCAAGATCTAAAACACGCTTTCCTTTAAAATCAGGAAGCATTTTTTGTAAAGTATGCCATTCACCTGCACCTGCTAATCCATCTTTTGAGCGTGACATTTGGCTATAAGAATTAAAAAAATCTTCATTATCATAAATATTAGTTTTCATTACTTATTCACTTCCATTAATAAAATTAATTAAATTATCTAGTACAAATTTTTCGTTTGTCCACTGGAGACTATGATTCCCAGCTGCGGATAATATTTTGGAAGAAGGTCCAAAAATAGAATTTTTATACTCTTCTTCCCGATCTTTTGAACATAAAAGAACTATATCAAAATTATCTAAATTCCTTTCAGCTATTTCCATTTGCTTTACCATCTCTTCAGTGGCAAGACATTCAGCAATTATTGATTCGTTTGCATAAGCGTTAAAAAGTAATTCCGCATTTTCCTTTTTAACTTCCTCCGCAACAAGCGGATTAACTGAATCTATAAAATCTTCTACACTTATATTACCCTTAGCTTTGTCTTCAGAGAAGTTTTTAAAGTGCTTCAAAAATTGATATGTTTCGTCAAGAAAATTGTACGATATTTGTGAATATCTAGGCTCTATCAAAAAGAGTTCATTGGTTAAATCAGATACTTTATCTACCAATTGTAGAGCATATGCTCCACCGTAACTATGGCCAACAACCATTGGATTTGTAGGTTTTAAATAAGTTATTACCTCAATGATATTTCCAACTACATTTTCTGGTGTTCGATTCATATATTCTTGATAGCTATGGCCAGTTCCAACAGTATCAATAACAAGTATTCCAAATGGATCGGGGAGCTCATCAATAATATTTCTAAATGTATTATAGGCTGAATCACCACTGAAACCAGGAATAAATATTAAAGTTTTTGCATCCTTGCTAAATGGTTTGTAAAAATAATATGTTTTACCGTATTTTGTATCAAGAAAATCTTTATTCATGAACTATTCCTCCTTGGCTTTAAGTTTTACTTCTACTGGTTTTGCTGGACAGATAGCCAAATATTTTTTCATTTTTTTCTTCTTAATACGTTTATTCATGATTTTCACTTCTTTCTTTTTTATACAATTTATTAAATAAAAGGAATAAGCCAAGTATTAACAAAATAATAGATAAAAGAATAATTATTTTTTTATAGTTCTTTTCTAAGATTGCATCACCACCGACCGCATAGAGGATTGATATGGGAATATTCCCGATAATTATATAGGGAAGAAAATTTTTCAGAGAATAATTAAGCTTATTAGATGTGTAGTCAATTAAAAAGGTTGGGATAATTGGAATCATGTATGCTATAGAGAGCCCAAATCTTGGATTTTTCATTTTCTCTACCTTATCCAAAATTTTATTTTGACTAGAGGAATTACCGACTTCAAATTTTACCATAATCCAAATCAGCAACGCATTGCCAATTACGGCCGATGTCAGGTTCAAGATGCTCCCCAATATTGGTCCAAAGACGACCCCTGATGCAATTTCAAATGGCGCGGTTGGAGCACCTGGTATCATAATCACGATAATTATTAGGGCTGCCAAGATAATGATATCAATAGGTCCATGACTTCGAATTTTTTCAATAAGCTCCGTCTGATTAATATGGAAACTTGATAAATCACTACGATGATTCCATACAAACAAAGCTATCAAAAGCAAAAATATTACTAGTAAAATCTTTGTAAATTTATTTTTCATCTATAACCTAATCTTTGAATACCTAACTTCTACTAGGTCACCCATTTGTGAAGTTCCCATATACTTGAGGTTTGTTGGATGACTCATTTTCTCAAAGAGTCTTTTGCCATCGCCTAGAAGGATTGGTGCTATTTGAATATAGTAATCATCAACCATATTAGCTTCAACTAATGGTTTTAGTATAGCACTTCCACCGATTATCCAAATTGTTTTTCCTTCTTTTTGTCTAAGCTTATTTAAATAGTCGACCACATTTCCTTGTACAACTTTTACATCTCCAATGTCATTTTTAAGAGTATTTGAAAATATTATTTTTTCTTGATTTGGATAGAATTCTTCATTTTCCTTAAGTAATTTAAGTACTTCTTCATATGTTACTCGTCCCATAACAACAGTATCTACCGTTTCAATAAATTTATCATATGTTATTTCACCTTCAGTATAGGTATTAAATAACCAGTCCAAATTATCATTTTTATCTGCCAAAAAACCATCAAGGCTTATTGCTCCGTAAAATGCTATCTTTCTCATCTGATACCTCCTAGTTACTCAATATTATAACAAAAACTACCAAAATTGTATGATTTCTACAGTCTTGGTAGTTTTATCATTTTAAATCTCATTTTTCAAATATGCTTTTAAGTAAACAAATATCATGTAAAAAGCATAGATGATTATAGGAATTAGGGCAATTAGACATATTTTAGCAACTTTTTGGTAAATATGTCTAAAAAAAATATGAAATAATGAGATCTAAACCTATATATATCAATAACAAACCTGCAAATATCAATAAATTACTGACTATTTTGGTTGCTTTTCCCACTTCCTCCTTCGGCCTATTATCGAAAGTATTTCCTCCTACGAGTCTTGACGATTTCCCTTGCCTAAACTGAATTGCAAAAAATAGAAAAAATACACCTAGAATCAATATAGATATCATACTATTAGCCTCCTTTAAAAGCTTATTACCTCATCCACAAATTTCAAGTTCTTTTGATGATGAGTTATCATTATTGTTAATTTGTTTTCTAGTAATGGTAGGACATTGTTTAAGATTAGCTCTTCTGTTTTTTCATCCATAGCTGATGTTGCTTCATCAAAAATTATTAGATTTGCTTGTGAAAAGTATAGTCTAGTAAAGGCAATTCTCTGTCTTTCACCACCAGATACATTTAACCCCTTTTCTCCAAGTGATGTGTCTAGTCCTTTCTCAAGTTTTCCAAAGAAATTTTTCAAACCACAATTTTCTAATGCCTCAATTATCTCTAAATCTGTAATTTTTTCATTTTCAAAAATTATATTTTCTCTCAAACTTCCTTCAAAGATTGGAACTTCCTGTGAAATATAGAAAACATCCTTATAATAATCATCAAGATTTATGCTAGATAGTTTCCTATCGTTTATAAGAATTTCACCGCTAGTCGCTTTAAGCAAGCCAAGTATTGTTTTTACACAGGTCGATTTTCCCGAACCACTTTTGCCTGTTAATGCGTAGATTTTCCCCTTATCAAAATTAAGGTTTAGATTGCGGAGAATTTCCTTGTTTGAGATGGAAAGTCCAACATCCACTAATCTGACATTAGTAATTTTTTCATGGAAAAGCTTTTTCTCAGAAGTAAGACCTAAATCATCAGGTGCTCTGTAAAATTCCGCTAGTCGTTCATAGGAAACCTTGTTTAGTCGATAATTGACAAAGATGACGTTGAAGATGGCAATAGGCGTGTAGATATTGTTAATGTAGGCAAGAACCGCAACCAATCCGCCAACCGTCAAACTTATGTGCCCAGTCAGAACTAAAGCCAGCAGAAGGATTTGGATTATTGCGACCAAAATAGCGAAAATAGTGAAGAACAGCTCGTGAATGAGCGTCATGCTAGTGACATTATCAACCACCTTCTCCGACAGCGACTCATACTTTCTTATCTCGCTTTTGTATCTGCGATTTATGCGGAAGGTGACTATTTCAAAAACACCACGGGTCAAAATACTATTTAAGGCCTCCTCGTTTATGAGATTTTCCCTTTTAATTCTTTCAAGATATGTGAGAAGGAACTTGCTTATAAGGAAAACGATTAAATATCCAAGGGTAATGAAGGGTATCACTCTTAAATCAATCAGGGAGATAAAAAGTAAATTGAATATGAGTGATGGAATTAATTCCCTCAAAATATGGCAGTAAAAATCTACATAAATACTTCTTCCAGCCGAGGCTCCTACTTCAATCTTCTGTAAGAGATTCCCTCTTCCAAAAGTCATGTAGCTAAGATAATCAATGTGTGAGATTTTCTCTAGTACTTCTTTTTTAAGGAAATAATAAATTCCATGATAAAGCTTGCTTTTGGGGTATTCCGACATATATGCAAGGATGAAGGGAAGAATTAATGTCGTTGAATAGATTAGAAGACTCCAAAGACTTAGTCCTTTAGAAAATCCATCTAAAATCTTTTGATAGTACAGAATGTTTATTGATTTTAGAAATTGACAAAGAACCCCTAAAATAATGTATGTTACTGTTAAATTCTTAAAATATTTTATTAAATATCTTATGTTTTGTGCTTTCATGCTATATCTCCTATTTTTGTTGTTATTGTCTAGGATTGATACAGCCAAGCTGATAGGACTAAAAATAATAGTTGCTTGGAAATAGATTATTACTTCGTTGACTCATTTCGATGAACGGTAAGTTCTATCAGCAATTCGTCGCCTCGTCTTATTTCTATTTCAGTCAACTACTTGTACTCGATATACTGCCTATCAAATCAGCTATATCGAGAATTTAATTCGTTTGTTCATTTTCGGGAGTCTCCTTGTATGCGTTTTCTACATTATATCAAAAAAAGCCCAAAAGGACGTGTTTTAGTATGTTCATTGCACAAAATTCGCTAAATAATATTTAATATAGTCAAGATATTCATCTTCCATATTCTCTGGTAAAGAATCATAAGGGAAATATTTAAGGTCGAGTGTTTCATCTGACTCCAAGTTCATAATTCCTTTATAAGAAATAACCTTATAAACTGAGGTGACAACGTATATTTGGTCTTTATTTTCTAATGTAAATTGATACTGTGGTCCTGAAAATGTATTGACTAGTTTTAAATCTGTAACTTCAAGACCTGTTTCTTCATGCACTTCTCTAATTGCAGTTTCTTCTAGTGATTCACCGATCTCCATCAGTCCACCAGGTAATCCCCAACTACCATTTGTTCTTTTTTGAAGTAGAACATGAGCATCTTCATTTTCTAAAATAATATTGGAACCAATAAGAATTAATAAATCATGGCCAATCTTTTTCCTCATATCTTCAACATACATTTGACTAACATTGCTCATAATATTTACTTTCTTTCCAAGTTATTTGATTAATTCCTAAAAGCCATATATAATTCTTTACTTGCTAGCACGTCGTTCATGGTATAAAGATGGAGTCCATCGATTTCACATCCCAACAATTTATCTATTTGCTCCATAGAATATTCTAAACCAGCTTGTCTAAAGGAAATTGGGTCATTTGCATATTTTACCAATCTTTTTTCAAGTTCTGGACTCAGTCTAGTGTGGTTTCTTGACACCATAAAGTTGATGACACCCCTTGAAAATGCGGGCATAACCCCGGCTAAGACTGGTATCTTAAAATTTTCCTTCTCATAGGCTTCTTTGAAGCGATAAAAATCTTCGTTGTCGAAAAATGCTTGGCTGATTAGTTGCTGACAACCTGAATCTATCTTTCTTTTAATATCTTCCATCTCACGAGCTAAATCACCATCACCTTCTACTCCTCTTGGATGACATGCTCCTGTAACATGAAAATCAGAAGAATATTCTCTTATAAAAGACATAAGTTGATTAGCATATGGAAAATCAGAATATATTTTAGCCTCATCTCTAACCTCACCACCTACAACTAATATTTCCTTCACTCCTGAATTGGCAAAAGAATTCAATGCATCTTCAACATGTTTTTGATTCATAAATTTTGCAGGTAAATGAGTCATTGCAGGATATGATAAATCATTTTGAATGTAGCGTGTAAGTTCAAAACTTCTTTTATTCATATTTACTTTATCAATAGTCGGAACACCGATGAATGACGGATTGAGTTCTATAAAGTCTTCAAGGTCATCTTTGAAATTCTCATATGGAGTATTAATTGGTGGAGCAATTATTTCTAGTGAAAAAGGAATCTTATTCATTTCTACCTCTATCTATAATTTTCATTCAGCGTCTATTGCGACATATTCAATTCAAATATCAAATTGAAAGAGTTAATACCCCGATGATTGGAGTTATTAGGCCAAGTAAAATAGTGATGAAATAAAGAACTGAGTTTTCTGTCACTACGAATTTAGATTTTGAATCTTTGATGAGTGTCGAATAGCTAGTTTGCTCGTTTTTTAAATAATTCCAGCCCCGATAAGCGATAAAAGCTGTAAATGGCACCATTATTAGGAAAAATATTAATTCAGCTTTTGGATGATTTTTGAAAATTCCTGATCTCATTAATAATAGATATAATGAATTATGCAGCAAACAACTTATTAAGAACCATTCGTTTCCTTGTTTTGAGTCTTGACTTAGTTTTTCAGCCATCTTGTCATCTCCTTTAATTAAATTATCTAGAGATATTTCATAGAAATCGCTTATCAAAATAAGACTTTCAATATCTGGTAGAGTTCTACCATTGCTCCGACGACCTAGTTTCTATGCAATATTCTATTGCATAGTCAACAAGTATGTCGAGAAGCTTTTCCGTAGATGTTCGTTATTCTTCGAATAACTCCTTATTAACTTTAAAGCCTTCCCAATTTGAAATCGTCTGTCTACTCACATGTATTTTTTCAGCCAAATCATCTTGAGTATATTTTAATTCTTTTCGCTTACTTTGAAGTTGTTTTGAAATTTCCATGACTTTCTCCTTTCCTTAATCTTAGAAGATTTTAATTTATTATAACATCAAAAGTCTTTGATAAATAGGATTTTTTTGAAGGAAATTAACTATAAAGATATTTTACATTGCGCGTGGTTAAAGGATTTAGAAGATATGTTTACAAAAAACCTCCATCAATCTTGATGAAGGTTTAGTCAATTATTACCTTGTTATTATAGTTTTGCTCCAGCTTCTTCGTCTACGATTACGTAAACTTCTGGGTGGTTTTGTAGTACGCTTGCTGGTAGTTCTTCAGTTACTTCACCGTTAACCATTGCTGCAACTGCGTCTGCTTTGTTAGCTCCAAACGCCATAAGTACGATAGCTTTAGATTTCATGATGCTAGCGATACCCATTGAGATAGCTTGTTTTGGAACTTCTTCTTCATTTGCAAAGAAACGAGCGTTATCTTTGATTGTGCTATCAGCAAGATCAACAACGTGAGTTGTAACATCAAATGAAGTTCCTGGTTCGTTGAATCCGATATGTCCGTTTGAACCAATTCCAAGGATTTGGAAATCAATTGGGTTTTCATCGATTAATGAATCGTAGTGTTTAACTTCAGCATCTAAATCTTCAGCTTTACCATTTGGTAGATAGTTAACTTTGAAAGGTTTAGCATTGAATAGGTGTTCGTTCATGAAGTAACGGTAGCTTTGGTCGTTAGATTCATCAAGACCAACATATTCGTCAAGATTGATTGAAGTCATATCTGAAAAATCAAGATCGCTTGCTACTACATGTTTGTAGAATTCAACTGGTGTGCTTCCTGTAGCTAGTCCAAGAGTTTTAGCTCCATTTGCCATTTTTTCTGAAAGAATTTCGTATCCTTTTTGTCCGCCTTCAACTTGGTCTTTAACTTTAAAAATTTTCATGTTATTTTTCCTTTTTCTTTATTATTTATATTGGTATATACCAATTATACGAAATTAAATTCATTTGTCAACTATTTTCTTTTAATTTTGATATAATATTTTAGTAAATAATTTTGGATTGGAGAAAGCAAGTGTTTACAAGGTATTTGAAAAAATATTTTATAATCTCTTGCCAAATATTAACAATGAACACAAATGATTTTGACTTTGAACTTCCTGAAGAGCTGATTGCTCAAACACCTCTTGAAAATAGAAGTGAATCACGTTTACTTGTGATTGATCGTGAATCAGGAACCATGCAAGATAAACATTTCTACGATATTATTGACGAACTTGAGCCAGGTGATGCTCTTGTAATGAATAATACGAGAGTACTTCCTGCAAGACTTTTTGGTGTTAAACCTGATACTGGTGGACATGTTGAGCTTCTACTTCTTAAAAACATTGAAGGTGATAAATGGGAAACTCTTGCTAAGCCGGCTAAACGCCTACGTGTTGGTTCAAAGGTTTCTTTTGGAGACGGTCGCCTGGTTGCTACTGTTACTGAGGAGCTTGAACATGGTGGTCGCATAGTTGAGTTTGAATATGATGGGATTTTCTTGGAAACACTAGAAAGTCTTGGCGAAATGCCACTACCTCCATATATTCACGAAAAACTTGAAGATCAAGAACGCTATCAAACAGTTTACGCTAAAGAAAACGGTTCTGCTGCTGCCCCAACTGCGGGTCTACATTTTACTCCTGAGTTATTGAAGAAAATCGAAGATAAAGGGGTTAATCTTGTTGAGCTTACACTCCATGTTGGTCTTGGAACTTTCCGTCCGGTTAGTGTTGACAATGTTGATGAACACGAAATGCACAGTGAGTTCTACCAACTATCAGAGGATGCTGCAGCTAAGTTAAACGAAGTAAAGGCAAACGGTGGACGAATTGTAGCTGTTGGAACTACTTCTATCCGTACTCTTGAGACTATTGGGACAAAATTTAATGGAGAAATTAAAGCTGACTCTGGTTGGACAAATATTTTCATTAAACCTGGATATGAATTTAAGGTTGTTGACGCATTTTCAACAAATTTCCATCTTCCAAAATCAACTTTAGTAATGTTGGTTTCAGCTTTTGCTGGACGTGATTTTGTACTTGATGCATATAAACATGCAGTTGATGAAAAATATCGTTTCTTCAGTTTTGGGGATGCAATGTTTGTTAAATAAAATATTCGATCAGATATATATAACTATCTGATCTTTTTGTTTTTATATAACAATGTTCGTGATTTGATACTAATAAACAACAATTTCTCATTAAATATATATTGGTATAGACTAATTTACTGAAAAATTCCATTTAATATTACTTATTATTTGACTTTTGGTCTATTAATCGTTAATGTTATTAGTACATATTAATAGTAATATGGAAAAAATTAAAAAGGAGAAGGTTTTAATGAAAAATATTAAAATTGGTCTTATTGTTTTAGGAATTATTTCACTTATCTTAGGTTTCTTAGTTCTCACTAGTCCTGATGGAAAATTAGGTTCTATGATTACTATCATCGGTATTCTAAATATCGTTGCTGCTATTGCTTCAGCTTACTTAGCTTACAAAACTAAGTTTTCAGAATTACGTAGCCGTGAAATCTTAAATGCTGTTCTTTCAGCAATCGTAGGTTTAATCTTCCTATTTGATCCAGCTGCAAGTGCAGTATCACTAGGTTTCATCTTTGCATTTTGGATTATTTTCTCTTCTGCTCGTGCTTTCATGTCAGCTTTCTGGCAAGTTGGTATTAGTGGATTAATGCGTGTGTTATACGTACTTCTTGGACTGTTCGGTCTTTACGTAGGATTTGTAATGTTATTAGATCCAGCACTTTCAATCGGTTCATTTGTATTTTTCGTAGGATTCTACCTAGTATTTGATGGTATTATCGCTATCGTATCTGCATTCATGTTACCAAAAGATATTACTGAACAAGTATAAGTTTAGTAAGAAAAAGAGTTTCTAGACATCTAGAAACTCTTTTTTTTACGCATATTTTTACCAAGCTAATTTATTTGCTTTACTTAATGACTCATTTATTAATTGATTCGTTTCAATTACAATATTTCTAATTGAATTTTTAACTTCTTCCTCACCTGATTCTATTGATGGAAATGCGTAATTAATTGCCCTTGAAGAAGATATAATTGCACCCAGTCCATCTTCGTTAAATGAATTAGCTAGTTGGTCAATGTCTCCACCTTGCTTTCCAATTCCAGGTACTAAAAACAAGGAATTGCTTATTTTTTTACGAAAATTTCTTGCTTGCTCTGGATATGTCGCTCCAACAACTGCTCCTATATTTGAATAACCATGTTTACCAATAGAATCTGGATAATTCGATACTATGTAATCGCAAACAAGTTCAGAAATACTCTCATCATCTTCAATAGTAATTTTATCCTGATACTCTCCTGATGAATTATTACTTGTTTTCACTAATACAATAACACCAGTCCCATTTTCCTTAGCGACTTCTAAAAATGGATCAATTCCATCTCTTCCTAGAAAGGGATTTACTGTGACAGCATCTACTTCTTCACTATCTTGCCAACTATTATTTTTATCCTTAAAGAATGCTTGAGCATATGCTTTTGATGTCGAATCAATATCACCTCTCTTTGCATCAGCAATAACTAGCAAGCCTTTATCGTGTGCATATGTGACTGTCTTCCAAAAAGCATCAAGACCAGCAGAACCATATACTTCATAATAAGACAACTGTGGTTTCACTACTGGTACTAAATCTGCAACTTGATCAATGACTAACTTATTGAATTCATAAATGGCGTGTGCTGCTCCTTGTGGAGTTTTGCCATATCTTTCTTCTGCATCATTTAATATGTAGGTTGGAAACTGCTTCAAATCGGGATCAAGACCCACACATAAGTGAGATTTTCTTTCAAGAACTTTTTCAATGTAATTATCAGCGAACATGGAGCTCCATTCTATATTTTTTATAAAAAAGCAAGGCCAAATTGGTCTTGCTTGAATTATGTTGAGAAGTTTACTTAATCAATTGATAGATTGCGTCTGCATAGATTGCTGCTGCGTCTACTAAGAAGTCAACTGGAACGAATTCGTTTGCTTGGTGCATTGTATCTGTGTATCCTGGGAACATTGCTCCATATGCTACACCACGTTCTAGAAGGCGTCCAAATGTTCCTCCACCGATGATTTGTTCGTATCCTTCTTGACCAGTATGTTTTTCATATACATCAAGTAAAGTTTTAACTAATGGATCATCCATTGGAACATAGTGAGGAGGCATGATGTGTTCTGTAAGAGTTACTTTTTCAACTCCATCAAGAGTTACAAGAACTTCTTTAATTTTGTTTTCATCTGTTCCTTTAGGGAAACGGAAGTTAAGAGCAATTGTGTTGTCATCTGAATTTTCATCGAATTTGAAGACACCAGCATTCATAGAAAGTGCACCCATTTTTTCATCAGTATAAGCAACACCTAATTTTTTACCATCATGATCTTGGAAAAGAGTTTTACCAGCGATATTGATGAATGCTCCTGGTCCACCTTGGAAGTCATATCCTGAAAGGAAGTGTGCAAGGTATGTAGCACCATTAACACCTGTGTGTGGGCTAGCTCCGTGAGCTGATTTACCAACAACTGTGATTTCAAATTTATCTTCACCTAAATCTTTGATTTCACCGCCAACTTTGAATTCATTTTTAAATGTTTCAAAAGCTTCTTGGATATCTTCAAGTGGAAGAATTGAAGTTACTACTGCAGTTGCACTTTCTGGTACCATGTTTTCACGCAATCCACCATTGAATGAGTGTAAACGGAAAGTTCCAGCATTAATTCCGTCAAAGTGAAGGTATTCAGTAACATTACCTTTTTCACCATTGATAATTGGGAACTCAGCATCTGGCGAGAATCCAAAGTCAGGTTTTGGAACACCAACGTGTTCGAAGTAATAATCCATATCGCCCCAACCAGATTCTTCATCTGTACCGATAACAAATCTTACTTTTTTAGAGACAGGAAGTCCTAGTTCTTTGATTACTTTTAACCCATAGTAACATGCCATTGTTGGCCCTTTATCATCACTTGAACCACGCGCATAGATTTTACCATCGCGAATTTCTGGTTCGTAAGGATTTGAATCCCAGCCAGAACCTGCAGGCACAACGTCCATATGAGCAAAGATTCCTAATACTTCATCACCTTCACCATATTCAAAGTGACCAGCATAGTTATCAACGTTCTTAGTTGCATATCCATCACGTTCAGCAAGACCTAGAATTGCATCAAGAGCCTCAACTGGACCAGGTCCAAATGGTGCTTCCTTTGTAGCCTTACTATCATCACGTTCTGAGTTGATACGTAGAAGAGTAAATAAGTCTTCAAGCATATCATCTTTGCGTTTTTCAATTTCTTCTTTAAAATTAATTGACATGTTCTTCTCCTTTTAATTTTATGACAAAATCAAGTTCTTCATTATTACAAAGAACTACTAATTCACATAATCTATTTTACCCTTTTTTAAGGATAAAATAAATTATAAATCAATAAAAAGTTTTTATTTTTAAATACTATCTAAGATTTATCTTTTTTGTCTTTTTCGTTTTCTTTTTTCTTAGGTGCAAGTACATTAGATACTTCTTCTGCCACCTTCATTGGAATACCTACTTCATGTATCTCATAAACACTAGCATTTTGAATATTCTTCAGACTCTTAAACTTCTTGAGTAAATTTTGTTTACGTTTTGGACCAAGGCCTGGGATGCCATCAAGTTTTGAAGCAAATGAATTTTTACTTCTAACCTGTCTATGGAAAGTTATTGCAAACCTATGGACCTCATCTTGAATTCTTTGAAGTAAGAAAAATTCTTGGCTTTGGCGACTAAGTGGAATAACTTCAAGTGGATCACCAAAGAGAATATCATGGGTTTGGTGCTTGTCATTTTTAGCAAGACCAGCTATCGGAATATCAAGTCCAAGTTGATTATAGAGAATCTCCTTAGCAGCGTTAACTTGACCTTCACCACCATCGATAATGATTAAGTCTGGTGGAGTTAAATTGTCACGAACTACCCTTGAATAACGACGCTCAATAACTTCTCGCATAGAAGCATAGTCATCAGGGCCAGTGACGGTTTTTATTTTATACTTGCGGTAATCTTTCTTACTTGGTTTTCCATTTTCAAAAACAACCATGGCAGATACAGGACTGGTACCCATAATGTTTGAGTTATCAAAGGCTTCAATCCTTATCGGAGTTGGGATTCCAAGTAAATCACCTAGATTTTCAACTGCACCTTTTGTTTTTTCAACATTCTTTTCTGCTAGGTCAAATTTTTGTTTGAGACTCACTTCCGCATTCTTTGTCGCTAAGTTAACAAGTTGTTTCTTCTCACCACGTGATGGTTGAATAACTTCTGTCTGAGTCAAAACTTTTACGCTATGAACATCTATGTCTTTAGGAATGAATATTTCTTTAGGAATAAAATGCTCATCTTCCTGATAGAATTGACCTATATATGTCAGAAAGTCTTCATCTGGATCATTATAATAAGGAAACATATTTACATCTCTTTGAATCAACTTCCCTTGTCGAACAAAGAAAACCTGAACACACATCCAACCATTTGATACTGCATATCCAAATACATCACGGTCTTTCAAATCATGATTAATTACACGTTGTTTAGTTCTTAGGACACCAACATGTTTAATTAAATCCCTGTATTCCGCTGCCTTCTCAAATTCCATCTGCTCTGAAGCATCTTTCATCTTGTCTTCAAGTTCATGAATTATCTTATCATCATCTCCATTTAAGAAGCGACCAATCTGATCTGACATATCTCGATAAACTTGTGGATCAATATCAAATACACATGGAGCGAGGCACTGATTTATATGATAGTATAGACAAACCTTATTTGGCAAAGTTTTACATTTTCTAAGGGGAAAGATTCTATCAAGTAAACCTTTTATTTCATTTGCGGCTCCTACGTCTGGGTAGGGGCCAAAGTATTTTGCATTATCTTTTTTAACCTGTCTAGTAATTAAAAGACGTGGATATTTTTCATTTGTAATTTTGATAAAAGGATAACTTTTGTCATCCTTTAGCATAATATTATATTTTGGCATGTTCTCTTGAATTAAATTAATTTCAAGAAGAAGTGCTTCTATATTACTCTCCGTTACAATGAATTCAAAATCAACGATTTCACTTACTAGTAGCTCAGTTTTTGTATCATGACTTCCTCTGAAATAAGAGCGTACACGATTTCTCAAATTCTTCGCTTTACCAACATAGATTATTGTCCCATTTTTATCTTTGTGTAAATAACATCCTGGACTATTTGGGAGTAACTCTAATTTGGCTTTTATAGTTGAATTCATTTAAACCTACTTCTAATGACTAACGTGTTGGTGTACCTACTGGATTTCTTAATCCTTTGTCTGCGAATACATCGCCATGTTCTAGGTCGCCATATTTATAGCCAAGATTAAAATATTTTACACGGTCCGCACTTGATCCGTGAGTGAATGTCTCTGGATTAACTTGTCCAGTAAATTTCTTTTGGATGAAATCATCACCGATTACAGAAGCTGTCTTGATTGCTTCTTCAATATCACCTTGTTCAAGGACTGCTTCACCTTTTGTAGTTGTTCTAGATTCTAAATATTTAGTCCAAACACCTGCATAATAGTCTGCCTGTAATTCCATACATACTGAGTATTTATTGTATTCAGTTTTAGAAAGTTGTTGTTGGAGGCGTCCCATTGCTGAGGCGAGTCCAATTCTATTTTGAATATGATGTCCAAATTCGTGAGCAAGTACATAAGCCATAGTATAATCACCTTTTGAACCATATGTATTAGCAAGCTCATCTTGGAAACTTGTATCTAAATAAACTTTTTGGTCAGATGGTGAATAAAATGGTCCCATATCACTTGTCGCAACACCAAAAGGTGTTTGAACCTTACCTGAATAAATCACCAATGTTGGAGATTGATAGTTAATACCATATTCTTTTGATTCTGGACCCCAAAAATCATCAAGCATTTGGAAAACTGTTCTTGAAAAAGCCTTACGGGTATCTGTGCTATCACCCATTGTAGTTTTTGATTTTTGTGAAGTTTTAGGTGCAGTCTGTTGCTGAGTATTTGTCCCAGTTAAATCACCAAAGATACTTCCAAGATTCCCACCACCTAAAAATAACATGGCAATAATAATAATAATTCCAAGTAAACCTCCACCAGGTAAACCAATTCCACTTCTACCTGATCCGGAACCTCCACCAAGACCACCTAATATATCACCCAGGTCTCCACCTGAAGTAACTTTGTCATTTGTGCGATCTTCAAAGTTCTTCGTCTGTTTCTCATCTTCCCAACGCATAAAATTCTCCTTTGTATATTACTTATCTAATTTTATCATAATTTCAAGAAAAATAATAAAAAGTGACATTATTAGCATAATTTTCACCTAATATTTTCCTTCAAAAACTTATTTCATATATAAAAAAATCTATATGAGAAAATTTAAAGTTTTTCTCGTATAGACTATTAATGATTATTTTTAAACTTCCCATCCTATAAGACCCAAGAAACTTCTTTTTTCTTTTTCAGGAGGAGCATCTTCAAATTTTGCTACATACGTTTCACTACTGAATTCTGTTTTTTCAGCAACTTCCAACATAAAATCTTCAATTTGAGGAAAATCAAACTTTTATATAAGCATAGGTAAACAAAAATCTTGGCAAAATATAATTAAGCCAAGATCCGTCTTTTTATAGATTATAGGTTACTTCTTTAATTTCTTCATCTTTTTTAAGTTGCTTTTTAGCGGTCGCAAGCATTAATCTAATCCTGTTGAGTTGATTTACAACACTGACACCTGGGTCGTAGTCAATCGGTGCAATATTTGCACTTGGATATTGACGACGTAGTTCCTTAATCATACCTTTTCCAACGATATGGTTAGGCAAACATCCAAATGGTTGCAGACAGACAATATTATCAACACCATCCTGCAAAAGTTCAATCATCTCACCAGTCAAGAACCAACCTTCACCAGTATGATTACCAATAGAAATGATTTTTTCAGTATCACTCGCCAAATCATCAATTGAATGAAGACCAGTAAATCTATTTGACTCCTTCAAAGCTTTATTCATTGGTTTTTCAATCATATTGATAATATTTAGTAAAGTACGAGCAAAAAGTTTTGCTTTTTTAGACTGACCAATATTATCTGATTTCCAAATTTGGTTATAAAGTGAGTAATTCATGAAACCGATAATGTCAGGGACCACAGCTTCTGCTCCTTCTGATTCAATGATAGAAACAATATCATTGTTTGCAGTTTTTGAATATTTAACTAGAATCTCGCCAACTACACCAACACGAGGCTTTTTAATATCTAGTAAGGGAGTTTCATCAAATTCACGAATTATACGTTTCATATTACGATTAAATTCAAAGAGTGAACCTGATTTAACGTTCTTAGTAGCTTTTTCTAGCCATTTTTCATGAAGAGCATTAATTTGACCTTCTTCAATTTCATAAGGACGTGTGCGATAAACTAGACGCTCAAACAAATCACCATAAAGAGCTGCAATCATAAATCTTGTAATTAATGGAATAGTAAGCTTGAAGCCTTCTGAGCTCTCAGTACCCTTGTTACCCATTGAAAGACTGACAACAGGAACTTGTCCAAAACCAGCATCTTTAAGTGCTTTCCTCAATAAAGGAATATAGTTGGTTGCACGACATCCACCACCCGTTTGAGTCATCATAACACTTGTATTATCTACATCATAATCACCTGATTGAAGTGCATCAATAAGTTGACCAATAGAAATGATAGCTGGGTAGCATGAATCATTATTTACAAATTTCAAGCCTGCAGAAATACTTGCTCTTGTATCTGGTAAGACAACAACATTATAGCCAGCAGATTTAAAAGCAGTATCAATCAAACCTTCTTGATGGATTGGCGAAAGCATAGGCATCAACAAAGTATGTTTCTTACGCATGTCCTTAGTATAAATAGGTTCGCTTTTGATGATTTCTTCTACTTCAACTATAGGTTCAAATCCACGTTTATCACGCTCTTTGATTGCTGCTTTCAGACTTCTAAGACGAATTCTCACAGCTCCCATATTTGATCCCTCATCAATTTTAAGAACTGTATAAAGTTTATTATGTTTAGCCATAATTTCTTCAACTTGATCGGTAGTAACGGCATCAAGTCCACAACCAAATGAATTTAGTTGCACCAATTCTAAGTTTTTATTTTTAGCGACTACACGAGCAGCGGCATATAGCCTTGAGTGATAGACCCACTGATTTACAACGCGCAAACCACCAACATCACCCAACTGAGAAATGCTATCTTCGGTTAAAACGTGGAATCCTTCTTGAGTCATAATATCAGCTATGCCGTGATTTATTTCAGGGTCCAAGTGATATGGTCGGCCCGAAAGAACTATCGCTTTTTCGTCATTAAGATTGACTTGCATCAGTAAATCTTCTGCTTGCTTACGAATGTCTTCCTTGAACGAGTCGAGTTCTTCAAAACCGTGTACAACAGCCTTTTGAACTTCTTCTTCTGTAAGTTCAAATTCAGACAGGGCTTCAAAAAGATTTTTAGTCATACTTGGTACATCTGCAAGATTGATGAAAGGATGAATATAATTTACATTGCCATTACGGATTTCATCAACGTTATTCTTGATGACTTCTGGATATGACTGAACAATTGGACAGTTATAATTGTTTTGAGCAGTCGCATCTTCTTGTCTTTCATAAAGAACACTTGGATAGAAGATTGTCGGTATACCTTTATTAATCAAACTCATAATGTGACCATGAGAAAGTTTGGCAGGGTAACATACTGTATCTGATGGAATTGTTTCAATCCCTTGTTCATATAACTCTTTACTACTTCTTGGTGAAAGAACTACTCGAAAACCTAAGTCAGACAAAATAGTATGCCACAATGGATAATTTTCATACATATTTAAAACACGTGGAATTCCAATCTCGCCATTAACTGCATCTTTTTTACGAATTCCTCTGTATTTGAATAACTTTTTATATTTGTAATCAACAAGATTAACTTTTTTATCCTTCTTATCCATTTTTGTTTCCATGGCTTTTTCTACACCACGTTCACAACGATTTCCAGATACAAACTTGCGACCGTCATTAAAGACAGTTAAAGTCATCTTACAGTTATTCTCACAAAGGCCACATTTTACGAATTCTTTAGTAGTTTCAAATTTATTTAAATCATTAAGACCTAAAATTTCAGAAGGTTGATTATCAGCATTTTCAAGAGCGATTAATGCGCAACCATAGGCTCCCATTAGACCTGCAATGCTTGGTCTAACAACCTCACGCCCACTTATTTTTTCAAAGGCACGAAGAACAGCTTCATTATAGAATGTACCACCTTGAACTACAATCTTTTCCCCTAATTCTTCAGGACGCTTAACCTTTATTACCTTATAAAGGGCATTTTTGATTACTGAATAAGATAGCCCAGCAGAAATATCTCCTACTGTTGCTCCTTCTTTTTGTACTTGCTTCACTTTTGAATTCATGAAAACAGTACAACGTGAACCAAGGTCAACTGGGTGTTCTGTAAGTAACGCTACTTGTGCAAAGTCCTTAACATCATATTTCAATGAATGAGCAAATGTTTCGATAAATGAACCACAACCAGAACTACATGCCTCATTAAGTTGAATACTTGAAAGTGCTCCATCCTTAATCTTCATGGCCTTCATATCTTGACCACCAATGTCAAGAATAAAATCAACACCGGGTTGGAAATAATCCGCTGCCTTATAGTGAGCCATTGTTTCAACTTCACCATAGTCAATCTTAAGAGCATTCTTGAGCAAATGCTCACCATAACCAGTTACAGCAGACTTTGCAATATATACATCATCTGGCATTTCCTTATATAGACGTGATAAAACTGCAATAACATTTTCAAGCGGTTCCCCATTATTACTTCCATAATGGTCAAAAAGGATATTACCATCCTCATCTATCAAGACAACCTTACTTGTAGTTGAACCTGCATCAACACCAAGGTATGCTGGTCCATGATGTTCATTTATATCCTTGTAAGATGCGCTTGCTTTGGCATGACGTTCTCTAAATTCATCAAGTTCTTCCTGATCCTCAAAAAGTAATTCTAGTGTATCTTGAGGAATAAGATTATCAGAGGAATCATTTTCAAGACTGTGAATTAGTTCAGTTACTTTTCTTACGGGACGTTCGCTATCGTCATCAAGGGCTGCACCCATGGCTACAAAAAGTTGAGGATTTTCAGGAAAGACAACATTTTCAGGTTGAATATTCAGAGTTTCGATGAACCTTCTGCGAAGCTCACTCATGAAATACAGCGGTCCACCTAGAAAGGCAATATTACCCTGAATTTTACGACCTGCAGCAAGACCTGCAATTGTTTGATTAACGACTGCTTGGAATATAGACGCAGCTATATCTTCTTTACGAACACCTTCATTTAAAAGAGGTTGAACATCTGTTTTAGCAAAAACACCACATCGACTTGCTATCGGATAGATATTTTGATAATTTTTTGCTAATTCATTAACGCCACTAGCATCAGTTTTTAAAAGTGCTGCCATTTGGTCAATAAATGCACCTGTACCACCAGCACAAGTTCCGTTCATTCTTTGTTCTAGTGTTCCATCAAAGAATGTCATCTTAGCATCTTCACCACCTAGTTCAATCATAACATCAGTTTGGGGGATAAATTTTTCAATGGTAAGAGTTGATGCGATAACTTCTTGGATGAAGGGGACATCAATAACATCTGCAAGACCCATCCCACCAGAACCTGTAATTGAAAGCTCTAGATCTAAATCATCAACTTCTTCTATTAATTCTTTTAAAACCTTGACTGTGGCGGCTTTTACATCCGAAAAGTGTCTTTCATAACGTGAAAAAATTAAGTTGTAATCTTGGTCAAACACAACTACCTTTACTGTAGTTGAGCCAACATCAATACCAGCTTTGTAAGTCATAATATTTCCTTTCAAATAGTATGTAACTATTGTATTAAAACTACTATTCATTCAATTCTTATCAGTAATAATACACTACAATAATTTGATTACAACCATCAATTTTGATACTATATTAGATATACAACACATTGTAGGAGATTGTCGTGAAAAAGAAAAAAGATTTAAGGGTTTTAAGGACCAATAAGATGATAATGACTGCCTTCATTGGTCTCTTACGTAATAAAACATTTGATAAAATTACCATTAGCGAAATAGCAGATGAAGCAATGATTAATCGTGCTACTTTTTATGCACATTTCCAAGATAAACAAGATTTGTATGAGAAACTGATAGAGTATTTTCTCAAAGATATAGCCAAACTTTTAGATGAAGAAAAGGTAATTGAAGGCGAAAATGTTAATATAAGAGAAATTGAAATCGTCTTAGCTAAGTTTTTTCAATTTATCAAAGAGAAACCTGAAGTTGCTCAAGTGGTCATTGACTCAACAAACGAAGATTTTCTTTTGAACAAGCTTATGAATAATTTTAAAGAGCGTTATACCACAGTATTTAATAAGCTTGAGGTTCGTGAAAATGATATTATAGTTCCTACTGAGTTTGTTGCATATTATATTTCAGGAATATTTATTTCTACTCTTAAATGGTGGATAAAAAATCCTAATGCTATGAAACCCGTGGATCTAAGTCATTTGGTAATTAAACTTATAAGTAACGGTCACTTGACTGTCCTTGGTGTTAATATTAATCGTGAAGAATAAATTTAAAAAAACAAAAAAGAATCTCACATAAGTGGATTCTTTTTTATTTATTCAATATCTTGAGCTACTCTTCTTCTTCAGCAAACTGACTATTATATAGGTTACTATACAAGCCATCTTGAGCTAGAAGTTCTTCGTGCGTTCCTTGTTCAACGATTGATCCTTGCTTCATTACTAGAATCAAATCTGCATCACGGATTGTTGATAGACGGTGGGCGATAACAAAGCTTGTTCGTCCTTCCATTACCTTGTCCATTGCCTTTTGAATTAGTACTTCAAGACGTGTATCAACCGAACTTGTGGCCTCATCCAAAATAAGAATCTTAGGATCTGATATTACGGCACGAGCGATAGTCAAAAGTTGTTTTTGTCCTTGTGAGACATTATCTCCTTCTGAGTTAATTAACATCTCGTAACCGTCTGGCATGGTACGAATAAAGTGGTCAACATTGGCTGTTTTAGCAGCATCAACTACTTCATAGTCACTAGCGTCAAGTTTCCCAAAGCGAATATTATCTGCTATTGTACCTTCATAAAGCCAAGCATCTTGAAGTACCATCCCAAACATTGAACGAACGTCACTTCTTTTCATTGTCTTAGTATCAATACCGTCAATCTTTATAGCTCCTGAATTAACATCGTAAAATCGCATAAGAAGATTAATTAAAGTTGTTTTACCAGCGCCTGTTGGACCTACAATTGCTATTGTTTGACCAGCTTTTACTGAAAAATTAAGATTTTCAATTAGTGGTTTGTCTGGTGAATATGAGAAACTTACATTCTCAAAAGTTACATTACCATCAGTCTTTTCAGGTAAAGCAACTGGATTTTTAGTTTCAACTTCGTCTGGTTCATCTAAAAGAGCAAATACACGACTTGATGCTGCGGCTGCACTTTGTAGAACTGATGAAAGTTGCGTGATATTCCCCATTGGCTGACTTACTTGCCAAATATATTGGATAAAGGCTTGAAGTTGACCAACAAGTATCACTCCACCAATTACATACAATCCTCCGACTACTGCGATTACAACATATGCAAGATAAGCAGTCAGTTGGACAAGTGGCATCATAAGACCAGAAATAAATGATGCTTTAAATCCATTTTCTCTTAAGCTATGATTAACCTTTTTAAAATCATTTAGACTCTTCTTCTCTTGCCCAAATGCTTTAATTACATTAAAACCAGTCATTGTTTCTTGAACATATCCATTTAGGCTTCCCAATGAATCTTGCATACTTTGGAAATACTTTTGTGAACGTTTAACAATGAATCTAGAAATAAGAATTGATGCCGGAATCATTAGAATAGCCAAAAGCGCCATTGTTGTATTTATGTAGAACATCATAGCAACTGACATTACAATACTTAAGATTGCATTAATAATTCCAATAAATGATTGTTGAAAGGCATTAGATACTGCATCAACGTCATTTGTCATACGTGATAGAACATCACCTTGTTGATTCTTATCAAAATAAGATACAGGTAGTTTATTTATTTTTGTGTCAATGTCTGAACGCAAGTCCTTCATTGATTTTTGAACTACTCTAGTGATAAGTAATCCTGAAATAAGTTGGCAAGCTCCGTATAAAATACCAAGAGCAAATATTAATACTAAAGTCTTCTTAATGTAGTCAAAATTAATTGGTTGACCATCAGCTAAATTTCTAGCAATTTCAGATGTTGGAAGACCCGTAGCATAAGGCGATGCAACACTGAAAACTACTGTTAATATTGTAAATAAAATTACTAGGAAGAATGATAATTTATAAGGTTTTACATATTCCCATATTCTTTTTAAAGAAGAAAAAGTTTTCATTTTGCTAATTCCTCCTCTGAAAGTTGTGATGCTGCAATATCATGATAGATTGGACAAGTTTTTAATAGTTCATGGTGGCTACCAATTCCTACTACATCTCCCTCATTTAATACCACAATACGATCTGCATCCATAATTGTACCAACACGTTGTGCAACGATTAATACTGTTGAATCTTGAGTTACTTCTTTCAAACTAGCACGTAGTTTTTTATCAGTTTCATAATCCAAGGCTGAAAAACTATCATCAAAGATATAGATTTCCGGACGACGAATTATTGCGCGTGCAATAGCTAAACGCTGTCTTTGCCCACCTGAAAGGTTTGATCCACCTTCAGAAATTGGAGAATCAAATCCTTCTGGTAATTGTGATATGAATTCAGATGCTTGGGCAATATCAGTTGCTTTTTTCATATCGTCAATTGTCGCATCTTCCTTACCAAATCTTAGATTATCAGCAATAGTACCTTTGAATAGCAAAGCTTTTTGCGGTATAAAACCAATCTTATGACGCAGAGCTTCTATATTAAAGTCACGGACATTGACATCATCCACATAGACTGCTCCTTGACTTACATCAAAAAATCTTGGAATCAACTGAATTAGGGTCGACTTACCACTACCAGTACTTCCGATAAAGGCTATTGTTTCTCCAGGCTTGGCATCAAATGAAACATTACGAATTACTGGTGTTTCTGAAGGACCTGGATATGCAAATGTTACATCATCAAAAGTTACATAACCCTTCTTATCTGTATCTTTAACACCGTCTTTATTGTCTTTAATCATAGGTTCTGCATCAAGTGCTTCTTGGATACGGTTGGCAGAAACTGCGGCGCGTGGGTACATCATGAAGACTGTCGCAAATAACATGAATGAGAATAGGGCATGGAAAATATATTCGATAAAAGCTACCAAGTCACCAAGCTTTAAGCTCCCTGCATCTATTTGAAGGCTACCTTGCCAGATAATAAATACCATTACAGTATTAAATAGAACAAAGAATGCTGGTTGTGCAAGAGCCATCAAAGAGAATAGTCTTGTTGATGTATCAGCATATTTCTTATTTACTTTTTCAAAACGTTTGCTTTCAAAATCTTCATTCACGAATGCACGTACAACACGGAGACCTGATAAATTTTCACGTAAAATGGCATTAATTTTGTCTAAATTCTTTTGTTGTTTTTTGGAAATTGGTTCTGAATAATAAGCAATTGCAATTACACCAATTAATAGGAAAGGTAGTGCACCTAAAACATACCATCCAAGCGTTCTATTAGTTCTCATTACGAGATATAAACTTGTTCCAAACATCAATGGCGTTGTAAAACCAAGTCTCAAAACATTCTGTAAGAAGAGCATGATTTGATAGGCATCATTGGTAACGCGCGTAATCAAAGATGATACTCCTATTGTTTCATACTCGCGATGAGAATATGTTTGGATTTTCTCATATAGATCATCACGAATATCAGCTGTAACATTTGATGTTATCCGTGAAGTAACATATCCAAGACAGATATTTAAGGTAACTCCAACAACTATTATTGCAAGCATCCATATACCCATTTTTATGACATATGAACGATCATTGTTGGGAATTCCTATATCTATCATCCAAGCTAGTAAAGTTGGTAGTCCTAGCTCGATTAAAATAAAGCCTAACACACAAATTAAATTACAAAATAAAAGCTTTTTATTTTTCATTGTGTATTTCCACATTAATTTCAATGAATGTACCTCCTTTTTATATACATTAACCCAAGTGTAACATAGGATAAACATTTTTTAAACACATTAAGTTAAAAAACAAGGGACTCTATCTTTTGATTTATAATCATATTTAGAATATAATATTATATATAAAAAATTTAATGAAAATGGATGGTTCAATGGAAGAAAGTAAAAAAGACAAATTTGTAAATCTTTTAGGTAGAGTTGCGTCAACAATGTCTGTATTGATGTATGTTTCATACATTCCACAGATTGCTGGAAACTTAGCAGGAAACAAGGGTAACCCCATTCAACCTTTCGTTGCTATGGTTAACTGTATCGTTTGGACTGCATACGGACTATTGCAAAAGAAAAAAGACTGGCCAATTGTTATCGCAAACGTACCAGGTATCGTCTTTGCAGGTATCGCATTTATTACAGCATTTTAAAATTTTTTAAAACTTTCATTTCGAAAGTTTTTTATTTTGGAGGTTATAATGGCAGAAATTAAAATAAGACATGAAAAAAAAGAAGATTATACTAACGTTGAAAAAGTAACTCGTGATGCATTTTGGAACTTATATGTACCAGGATGTAATGAACATCTGATAATTCATAATCTTAGAAATCACGAGGACTATATTCCAGAACTTACCTTTGTGATTGAAGTTGATGGAAGAATTGCAGGTTCTATTTTTTATTCAAAAACAAGAATCTTAGATGACTCAGGTAAAGAAATCAGTCAAGTAATCACCTTTGGACCTGTTTCAATAGCACCTGAGTTTCATAATATGGGACTTGGTTCTAAACTAATTAACTATTCAATAGAAGAAGCTAAAAAATTAGGTTATAAAGCAATCATTATTGGTGGCTATCCTGCTTATTATGAACGCTTTGGTTTTACAGGTACTAAGAAATTTGGATTAAGCCTTGAAGATGGTAACTACTACTCAGGAATAATGGCACTTGAACTTGTCCCAAATGCATTAAGTGACATTAAAGGGCAAATTCAATTTTCTTCAGCACTTGAACCTGATGCAAACGAACTTGAAGAATTCGATGCTCAATTCCCTCATAAAGAGAAAAAAGTTACGTCAAGTCAGGAAAAGTTTGCAAAGGCTGCTTCTGAACTTGATACAAAAGAATACTAAAAAAAGTTAACCCAGTATAAACTCCTTTGGAGCAAAGATTAGGTTAACTTTTTTCTTTAAATATGGTTTGCAGCTTTTAGAAGCTCAGTATAAATCGGAATTAAATTTTCATAAGTTTCTTCAACAAATTCCTTGGCTTTTTGAGGATCAGACCAAATATCGGAATCAGCAGGAATGACACGTCCAAATTCGAATTCACCTTTTTTTACATCACGAAGGCGCGTGATAGCTGCTTCTACTCCACCATCAGTGATTGGATAATATTCAGGGACCGTATGATCTTTAGAATATACAAAATCTTGAGGAAGTGAATTTAGGCTTTCTATATTATCTAATAAATAATCAGCCATTACTTTCTCTTCTTTTGGATTATCAATTAAAGATATATACATGAAAACATAATCTTTCCAAATTCCAAGTTGCAAATGTGGTTCAGATTTATAACCTCTCTTATTTAAAGAGATTGCTGACCAAGTGCTTTCAGGTGCATTTTTTGTACGACGAATATGTTGAGCTATATGAACAAAAGCATCATGTCCTACTGCTTCTTCAACTTGCGGTTTAATTGATTCTAATACTTCCTTAAATACTGGCTGAATGTGAGCACGAATTTCCACCATACGCTCATCCAAACCATTAACATTAAATACTTCAAAACTCTCTTCTGTAAACATAACTACCTCTATCTCTTATTATCTTAAATTTATTATAACTGGATAGAGTTCAAGGTGCAAGGTTGGTAATCAGATAATGAATGACCATGTTAGAAGAATTGCTGACAGGATTATTTTAATCATTAGATGTTTTAAATTTACTTTCCCATTCATTAAATAACCATTTATAGGTCCAGTTATCAGCAAGATTATAAGTCCCAAAGGTACAAAAATTTTGTTTATCCATGAAATTAGTAGGAAAAATGAGCCTAATAGGTTAAAAAAGCTTAGCCAATTTGGTAGTGAATATTTTTTTCTCAAAGAAATAAGGGAATATGCTAATAGAATTCCGTAAAGTGCTAAAATAAGGTAAATTGTAATTTTCATGTTTCCTCCTAAGATTTTTATAGGTGTCTGAAAGCGACGAGGACAAGGAGATGAGTTGAAGATAGAACTTGGGTTCATCAAAGCGAATCGACGATGTAATCGTCTAGTTTCAGGTGACTATGTTATAATTAAAACATAGGGTCTAAACCCCCTGTCAAGGAGAAACTATGTATATTTCGGAATTCGTCAAAAATCAGTCTACTACGCTAGATACTGTTAAATTTTATATAAAAAACGGTTTGCTGACTCCTGAAAAGGATGGGAGCTGGTACGTTTTTGGTGAGCAAGATGCTGGCGATTTTAAAAATATTGTAGAGCTTAAGGAACTTGGTTTTTCGATTAAAGCAATAAAAAGAATAAAAGAGCTACATAGTACTTCTTGTTCAACTGACGAGCAATGGATGGAAAATTTGTCTATTGTGACTGATGAACTTGCAGATATTGATAGTAAAATTGCTGAGCTTATGAAAAGAAAAATCAAGCTTGATAAAATACGAACTGAACTAAAAGAAAAATTAAGGAGACAAGATGTATAAATTAATAGCTTTTGACATGGATGGAACGCTTTTGACTAGCCAAAAAATAATCGCCGAATCTAGTATTGAAGCAATAAAAAAAGCCGAATCTGTTGGAAAAAATGTTGTATTATCTACTGGTCGAGCTTTGGTTGAACTGAATCAATATATGCCTGTGCTTCCCGATGTAGAATATGGTGTTCTTGCAAGCGGTGCTTTAGTCTACGATTTTAAAAATAAAAAGATTTTACATCAACATAAGATTCCAGCAAGTATTGTAGATCAAATTCGTGCAATTGTTAAAGAAAAGAAAACTATGGTAATTGCTATGATCAATGGGCAAATATATGTTCAACGGTCACACTATGACCATATCGAAAATTATCATATGGATTACTACAAAGATTTATATACTAATGCAGCTACATTCGTTGATGATATTTGTCAAATATTAAAGGGTGAACGAGAAAATTTTGAAAAAATAAACCTTTACCATTTTACTGATAAGGATAGATTAGATACATATGAAGAACTAAGAAAAGAAAATATTACTATTGTTAAGGCTGAGGAAACTGGTGTCGAAATTACTGACAAAGGTGTTGAAAAAGGTGAAGGTCTTGAGTTCTTATGCGATTATTTGAACATACCTATATCTCAAGCGATTGCTGTGGGTGATGCAGATAATGATGAAAGTATGATTAAAATTGCAGGACTTGGTGTTGCCATGGGAAATGCCAATGAAAATATAAAATCACTTGCTGATGTCGTTGTGAATGATAACGATCACGGAGGATGTGCTCAAGTGATTGATGAATATTTATTGGTTGATTAAAACATAATATTATGAGAAAAAGTATGTCGCACGAAGACATACTTTTTTGTATTTTTTAATTTACACGTTAACTTTATAGGATCAGAATCTTTCTTGAGATATTAAAAACATAGCACTAAAACGTGTCGTCTGTTTGTTCATCTGTATCATCTGTTTTGGAAGCATTCAAGAAACATAGCACTAAAACACTGAATACCAGCTTTAGCATCGTTAGCATGTTTTGGAAGCACTCAATTTAACATAGCACTAAAACTAGCATTTTTATTATTAATATTTCTATTCTGTTTTGGAAGCATTCAATTTAACATAGCACTAAAACTACATTATAGCGACATCATTCTTTTTAAAAGTTTTGGAAGCATTCAATTTAACATAGCACTAAAACAATCCAATCAGACCATTTATCAACTTTGAAGTTTTGGAAGCATTCAATTTAACATAGCACTAAAACTATGAATGTAATATCATTACAGAAAAAGAAGTTTTGGAAGCATTCAATTTAACATAGCACTAAAACTGAAGAAGATGAAGTATATCCTGCTCCTATGTTTTGGAAGCATTCAATTTAACATAGCACTAAAACTTCCAGGCTTCTATATCACACATATCAAGTGTTTTGGAAGCATTCAATTTAACATAGCACTAAAACTCGTAAAAATTATTAATATAGATGTCTATAGTTTTGGAAGCATTCAATTTAACATAGCACTAAAACTATTAGATATGTTTGCTTGCTCTATTAGTCGTTTTGGAAGCATTCAATTTAACATAGCACTAAAACTCATATACTTTCATAAAATCAATTTTTAGCGTTTTGGAAGCATTCAATTTAACATAGCACTAAAACATCTGCTTTGCGTGCATTGATGTGTTTTTTGTTTTGGAAGCATTCAATTTAACATAGCACTAAAACACCTGCTTACTGCTACATCAAATGTCACAAGTTTTGGAAGCATTCAATTTAACATAGCACTAAAACTGTTACTGATAATTAGTTTAATCACTGCAAGTTTTGGAAGCATTCAATTTAACATAGCACTAAAACATACTTAACGCATTAGAGACTACTACAACTGTTTTGGAAGCATTCAATTTAACATAGCACTAAAACTTGATATTAACATTTCATTTAACTTTTCTAGTTTTGGAAGCATTCAATTTAACATAGCACTAAAACCCCTTGTTTTGTATTTCGTCTAACGTATACGTTTTGGAAGCATTCAATTTAACATAGCACTAAAACGTAGTTCGTTGGATCAGAATTTAAAAGATTGTTTTGGAAGCATTCAATTTAACATAGCACTAAAACTTACAAATTTAGGTGTTAATTGGAATGGTGGTTTTGGAAGCATTCAATTTAACATAGCACTAAAACGTGCATGAATGCCTCTCCTATTTTCAACGTGTTTTGGAAGCATTCAATTTAACATAGCACTAAAACTGAGAAGCAAAGAAATGAACTAGCAGACTAGTTTTGGAAGCATTCAATTTAACATAGCACTAAAACTACCTCGTGATTACCGATACAAGAGTGAGAGTTTTGGAAGCATTCAATTTAACATAGCACTAAAACACCTACCTTGCAACACTATCATTTTTAAATGTTTTGGAAGCATTCAATTTAACATAGCACTAAAACAAAAAGTTATAGATGTTCAAAACTTAAAATGTTTTGGAAGCATTCAATTTAACATAGCACTAAAACCTCGTAGAATTTTTCTTTGAGGTTTTTTAGCATGCTATTAACCCTAGCAAGGCTTCAAAATTCAATCTCCCATAGTTTTATTTAACTTATTATATCATAATATTGAACTAATTATATCATAATATTGAACTCATATAAAAATCATCATCTAACATGTATTGTGGAAATCCATACACTTTTCTTGGCTCAACAAGCAAGACTTTTCCTCCTAATAAAGACGAATGCCTTCTCAATTCTTCCATCTCATCTTTTGAAAAATAACATGATACATTAGTTAGTATAAGGAGTTCTTTATTTGGAAGAAATTTATATAAGTTAAGAATATCAATTAGTTTTTCGTACAAACTTGTAGAGCTTTCATTTATTTTAACACCAAGTGACTTTATCAATTCTATATTAGTTATTTCATCAAATGATAAATCCAGAGGATATTCAATAATTTCATCAATTAATAAATTAGATATTTCATTTTTCAGTTGATGAATTTTGTTTCTAAGTTCCAAATTATCCTTAATTTGTCTATCAATGTCACTATATATTGTTTTAAGAACACCAACATTATTAAGTTCAAAGTTTAATATATCATTAATAACTAATATTTTACTTGATTTAACCGCATTGTAATTTTTATCGAAAAGTTTTAAATCCTGCTGATAATCATAATATTTAATATTTTCGATAAACTTGGCAAACACTTTGGTATTTTCAATTGAAAGTATTGTCCAAGAATCTATGTTTATTTTTTCGTCAAAGTAAATATAATTAAGATTCGTCAATGTCATTATCTCCTAAAAAAATTACTCTACTATCTGAATTTGCGACTGAATCATCAAAGTCACCATGAAGATAAATCATTTTTGAGAATTGTTTCTCCGTAACAGTTAGGATAGTTATATTTCCTTTTGATGGATTATTCTTTTTCAATCTTTTAATCAAGGCTTGTGCTGCAGTATTATTCAGTAATAATTTACTGTAAACTGAAAATTGATGCATTAAGAAACCTTCATCAATTAAATATTTTCTAAATTTACGATAACATTTTCTATCTTCTACAGTTTCAGTGGGAAGATCAAACATTAAAATCATCCTCATATATCTATAACTCATAATAAAATTCAGGGATATTGAAAGTTTCTCCATTTAAATTAGAAATTACTTTTTTTGTATAGTCACTAATTATATTCGTTAAATACATATCGCTTTTCTTATAAAAATATGTTTCAGAAAACATATCAAATAAATTTCGCTTTATTTGCTTAAATGGTTTATCTCTGTTTTTATATACAATATCATCAACTATTACTCTAAAAGGTTCCATAATATCACTTGCAAAATTAAAGTCATTAAATTGATTACTATGTTTAAGTCCAAATTGTGTTAAGCAACCGGCTTTAGTTATTTCACGCGCAAAAATTGACATTAAAAGCGTATAGCCGTAGTCTAATCCTGCATTAATATCTGACACATCATCACGAGTAAATTTAGTTCCAAATAATGCATTAAAATAAGTTCTAGCAGAATGACCTTCTCGATTTGTTGGATCATAAGGCTCCAAATCCTTAGCAAAGGCTAAAAGATTTGAAGCTTTATCTTCCATATAATTTTTAGTTAGGTGACTACTTTGGTTAACGATTTTTTGACGAATTATTTCAGTCCATAAATTGACTTTATCATCTATATTCCATCCAACTTGCTTACTTAACTGTAAACTACTATCATGTCGTGCATAGTATGGTGTCAGCATAGATTTTGGTAATCTTTTATCGTCACAAAAAATTACTAATACACCTTCATCTACTAATCTTTTTAAAAGCATGGTTGTAATAACAATATCTGTTGTTTCACAAATTAATACATCAATTTCTGAAAGGTGAATCAACTCTTGGCTTGAAGAGCTACGATATATTAAATGATTATTTTTATAGGATAGTTTACTGTGTGAATTTACTACTACTGTTCTCCATCCCATATATTTAATCTTCTTTCTTGTCTAAATTTCTTCTTGATTCGTACAGACCAGTTATTGAATAATCTATTATTGTTGACTTCAACAACTCATTTACTGATTGATATCTTAATCTATCTAATTTTATATCTTTACCAAAAAATTTAAATCCAGTCGATACTCCTGATTTACAAAAAGCTAACAAATTAATAAACGATTCACATAATAATCTGATTTCGCTCTCTTTATTTGTAATATAAATTTTTTCTAAATCTTTTATTACAGTGGGTTTTAATATATATTTCTCAGAAAATTTAATAATTACATCAAACAATTCATCAAATTGATATCTGAAATTTTTTAAATACTCTTCATTTTCTTCGGAATCTTTTTTACAATACTCTTTTGCCTTATATAAAAGAGTGATAATATTTTCAGGCAATATCAACTGATTGGCTTTATGTGCTTCAATTGAACTTGCAAGATATCTTTTACGTCCATCCTCAAACATATACAAAGAGTACTTAGGTAATTTAGTTAGTACTTTTGCATTAACATATCCTGAATTTATTAAGTAAGATTCCATATTCTTTTCAAAAATATTTTTTTCAGAAATATTGATATTTACAATTTCCAACTTAAATTTATCTTTTTTCACTGTATGACTTATTACGATAGAGTATGCACATCTTGGACTTCCATAGCCACCATATTTTTTGGGATCTAAATTATTCTTCAAATTGCGATACTTGTTTTTTTCTTTTCTAATCTTAGGATTCTCATCCCAAAATTCTCCGCTCTGAATCTCAAGTTTTTTAGTTATATTCATCTGATGACTTCCCAATACTTTTTTAATGGTTGGGATATCAGTTGAACCATTCCATAATATTTCCCCATCATCATTTATAATTGGTTCATTACTTGAGAAAAAGAGCATTAAATTACTATTTAATTTTTTCCTATAAGTAGCCTTATCAGGACCTTTATATGATGATTTTTTAAATTCACCATATACAAAATTGGATTTTAAGTTTGGATAGACTTTTAATATTGTTGTTCCAACAACGCTGTTAAGATATGCATCATGGGCATGGTGCATATCATTAAGCTCTCTTATTTTATAAATACCAAATTGTTTTCTAAATTGACTAGTTAATGCAGATTTCAATGTAATAATATTAACAGCTTCATATTCATCAACTTTTTCATTATTTTCATTCAGATTAAAGTAACTATACAAAATTGCCGCAACATTTTTTGTAATCTGGCGAGTTTCAACAAGCTGTCTATTAATAAATATTTCCTTATCTTGTTGGCTTAGACTACCTTTAGTCAAATTTGCAAGCTTTCTATCACTTAATAATCCAGCTTTATTTAGTCTATACCATTCAATAGACATTTTCTTAATAACATCTTCACTTGGCAGGTTATCAGATTTTCCTGTATTTGAGCGAGAACTTGTAAGCACCCTATTGTCAATAGAATTATCAGTAATAAAGCTTTGTGGAATAATATGGTCAATATGATAATTTGAAAGATTATGTATATCTAAATCTTTACCAGTATAAATATCTTTACCATTCTGCATATAATATAGATAAATTTTATCATTACGATAATCGGTATAATTAGGATTAATCTTTTCAGCATCTTTCCCTAATTCTTTTAAACCATCTTTTATTTTCTTTTCACGAGTTTTTGAGAGTCTAGTCCCTTGGTCAGTTGTTTGGTCTTCACGCGCCATTTCAATAACAATATTTTTAGGCTTTCTCCCCATCACTCTTACAAGTTCCTCAACAATATATAAAGATTGTAAAATACCTTTTTTTATAGCTGGAGATCCTGCCAATGAATCTACGGTATTTTTGAAACTTGAAAAGTCATTTTTCAACTGCTGATCTGTGATTTCTTTCTTAAACGATAATTTATCATCATTTATTAATTGCATAAAGTTTCTATGTGCAGAATCATCCTCTAAAAAATCTAAAATTGTTTTTTGGGTATCTTTGTCATAAATTCCATCAATCAATCTACGAGAAAGTCTCCCCCAACCAGTATAGTGTTTTCGAGAAAGCTTATTTACTGTGGTCTCTCCAATAATATCAGCATATTTGTTTAATTGCTGTTTAATCATCTTTCTGTCTTCAAATACTGTCAAAATTTTAACAATATCTTCTAGCATCTCTTCGTAATCCTCGTTATCAAGGATGTTCCTAGATATACCATTATTGGTTAAGTCAATGTATGTTGAAAAAGATGCATTGAAATTTTTATCAATTCCACTTTCTATTGAGACATCAGCATATTTAAACTCATCTTCTATACATTTAATAAGCTGTTTACTACTTACCTTTTTGCTATTTTTAAATAGTGTGTTAAAAATAACTTTCTTTTGCTTAGTATCTAACCATTGGGGTTCAGAAAAACCACTTGCGATAAATTTAACTTTTGTTAATTCATTAAATACAGTATATTTTTCATATAAAAGTGAATGTTTTGGAAGTACCTTTTCTTTAGGAAGATAGGTATCAAAATTAGTCATTTTTTCAATGAATCTAGTTGCTGAAGTTGCTTCATCAACTATTTCCTTAAAATTCCAGGGTCTAACAGGCTCATCAGATTTTCTTTCAATCCATGAAAAATCTGAATTATTATTTTTTCCAAGTGGACCTACATAGTATGGGATACGAAATTCAAGTATTTGCAGGATTTTATCTTTATTTTCTAATAAAAATGGATAAAATTTACCTTGTCTCTCTATTATTTTTTCGACTTCTCTCATATGAAGTTGATGAGGAATTACTCCATTATCGTAAGTTCTTTGTTTACGCAAGAAAGTTTCATTATCAATTTTTTTTATAAATTTATCTGCATTATCTAATTTTTCAATATTTTTTTTGATAAATGAATAAAAATCTGGTTCTTTTATTCCACCATTAATGTATCCCGCATATCCTTGTTTTGATTCATCTCTAAAAACTTCAAAATATTGTTCAGGTAAACTTTCTTTAATAAATTTCTTAAAATCTGCTAGATCCTTGCTGTGCTCCCTATACCTTTCAACCATACTTGAAGATATTAAAGCTTCTGAATCTGAATTTTCAGTTGATAAAATATTTGAAAGTTCAATAGAATCAAATGATTTTTGAGCAGAATTAAAAATATCTAAATATTCATCTCCGATTAAAGAAATAAGATTTTCTAAATCTTCCTCGTATGTATCTTTAGTTAATTGTAATTTTGCATCCTCAGAATTCTCCAATAGCATTTTAAAGTTAGCTTGGTTTCCAATTATTAATTTAAGAAAATTATGAAATTCTCTATTTTTCTTCTGAGTTGGGAATAAAGAGAGAACATTTTCCACTTTTCTTGCTCTAGATATTTTTTCAGTAAGATATGCTTCAACATCTGTTGATTCATCAACTGGATTGAAGTATGAGCCATCAGGTTGTAATGAAAATAGTTCATTATATTCACTTAAGAATTCTTTGAATGCTGATGCAACATTTGAGTTTTCTGGATTAAATTTACCCTCAATTAAAAAATGTCCACGGTATTTAATTGCATGATGAATAGCCAGATATACTAGACGTAAATCAGCTTTCCCATCTTTATCAAATCCAAAAAGATTCCTCTCTCCATCAACAAGTGACTTACGCAAATGATAAATGGTCGGATAATCCTTATAATATTGACTCTCTTCATTAGGAGTAGGAAATAAAGGATGTTTTTCCTTGATACTTTTGTCTTCAATTTGATAGAAACTTTCAATCATTCTTCCAAAAAAGTTTCTATCATTTTTTTCAATTTCAGAAGAAAATATTTCTTGTAAATATGATATTCTATTTGCTCTTCTTTCAAGTCTACGCCCCGTAGTTCTATACAATCTTCTATTTTCAGCTGTTTTAGCAGAATCAAATAGTCTGACGCCCCAAAAGTTTTTCTTTAAATATTTAACATCTGTATTCCCTGAAATTTTCATTCTTTTTCTAGGAATTGTATAATCATCATTCATCACAGCCCAACCAACTGAATTTGTACCTATATCTAGCCCAATAGTATAGTCTTTTGCTGAATCCAATTTTGTTTCATTTTTCTTTGTCATACAACTCTCCTTGTGATATTTATATTTATATTATATCAGTAAATTCTTCAAAATAAAGCGTTTACAAATATAATTTTTATGATATAATAAGTTTGTTAATAAAAATATTGGAAGTATTCGAATTAACATAGCGAGTTAAAATAAGGTTTATCCGTATTCAACTTTCAAAGTATGCCTGTCTCGGGCATTTTTTTATTGTATAAATTCTATTATAAGACCCATCAAATTTTAATTGATGGGTCTTTTCATATTCCGTTTACTATAAAATCCATTGAGTTATAAGAACAACGATAATTACAAGTAAGATAATCATTACAATATTATAGAGCTTACTAAATTGGAAATTATCAGCATTTTTATTATTTACTTCATATCTGTCAGTTCTTCTTACTGGTACTGGGGTTTCTATTGGTTTTAACTTCATTGTATCAACCTGTTGTCCAGCTTCAGCAATCTTCATAAATGTTTCTTGTGAACTTATTTTTTCAGCTACTTGCAGTTTCTTATATCTTCCATCTTTATTAAGATAGTATGCACCTTTTGTATCGGATGCAAAAATATTGATAATATTTGCAAGTTTAGTCTTAAGTTCCTTGTCTTTAATTGGAGTCGCAATCTCAACACGGTCTTCCATATTACGAGTCATAAGATCGGCTGAAGCAATCCAAAGTTCAGCATCATCAACGCTATTTTCACCGCCCCAGTAGAAACCATAGATTCTACTGTGCTCGAGGAAACGTCCCACGATACTTGAAATTACTACATCTTCCTTATCACCACAAATACCAACCTTCATACAACATGCACCACGTATAACAAGGCGTATAGGCACCCCAGCTTTAGCAGCACTGTATAAGGCATCGATAATATTTCTATCGGTCAAAGCATTTGCTTTGAAAAAGATTTTCCCTTTTCCTGTTCTCAAATAATGCTTCTTCATGAGTTTGATTTTTTCCAAAATCATTGGCTTAAGTAAAGTAGGTGAGGTCGAGATTAACTTATAATCAGGAACTTCAATATCATTTACCATGTAATTGAAGAATTGTTCAACATCATCAATGTATTCTTCATCACATGTGAGTAAAGATAAATCCGTGTAGACTTTAGACGTATCTTCATTATAATTACCTGTTCCAAGATGAGCATAACCCTTAGTACCATTCTCAGTCTTCTTGACAATAAGCATGGCTTTACTATGTGTTTTTAAATCTTCTTTACCAAAGCTTACATAACATCCTGCATCGGTCAATTGATCAACTAAAGCAATATTATTTTCTTCATCAAATCTTGCCTTAAGTTCAATGACTACTGTGACCTGGATACCACTTTTAGCAGCATTTACAAGTTGTGCGATTACCTCTGATTCATCTGCGACACGGTAAATTGTTTGTTTTATTGCAATAGTATTTGGATCATCTACCGCTTCCTTCAACAGTTCAATTACAAAATCAAATGATTCATATGGATGTTGGAAGAGTAGAGTTTCATTATCGATTTTTTCAAAAATATCGCGATTTGGTTTTGGTTCAATCGGATGAAATGGTGGATAGATAAGTTCTGGATATGATTTTGAATATCTTTTAATTAGACCAAATAAGAAAGTTAAATCAATTGGTCCTTGGATGTTATAACTCGACTTTTTCTCCAAGCCTAACATATCGTTTAAGATAGCTATATCAGTTGAGTGTTGGTTAATGTTATCTCCCGAATACTCTAAACGTGTTGGTCTTCCCTTCTCACGCTGCTTGACATACATCTTAACCCAGTCCAAAACATCAGTTTCTATGTCGCTATCAAGTTCTATATCTTTATCACGTGTAATTCTAAAAACAAATTGATTGATGATTGTGTTATCTGGCAATATCTTGTCGATATTGTTCATGATCAAATCTTCTAGAAAAACATATCTGTCTTCTTTGATAAGAGGAATAAGTCTATCGAGCTTATCTGAAATAGGAATAACTGTTGTAATTTCTTCCCCTTCATAAAAAGAACGGATATAAATATTTAATTCCCCATCAACGTAACTTGGCTGTGCATGATATTGGTCAAATTGAATGCTTGTTAGGCATGAAAAGATATTTTCATCAAAATGCTCATCAAGAACTTCTTTTTCTTGATTAGAGAGCTCAGAATATTCGCGGATACCAAATACTTCCTCATCATCTAAAATATCGATTAGATTAAAGTAATTTGTATATTGAATATCAACATTCTTTCGGTTTCTTTCACAAATTTGATCACGAATATCTTTTTGTAAGTGGCCTGTTTTATTATCACGCGCTTGTGGTGCAACTCTTATTATTTCTTGGATACTAGGAACTCGAACGCTATAATACTCATCAAGGTTATTTGAAGCAATAGCTAAAAATCTTAGACGTTCGAGAAGTGGAATTGACTCATCACGAGATTGATTGATAACCCTTCTGTTAAATAAGAGCCAGCTTAGATCTCGATTATAATATTTTGAAAAAATTTGTTCACTCATCTTCTAACCTTTTTAAAAAGTCCTTATAATCATTAAGTACTTGCTTTCTATAGTTTTTTGAGTATGTTACAAATGCATCAGCCATCCAATCTTGACTATCTAAATATCCAATTATCATTGGGAATGATGGTGACTGACTGTGTGCACGGGCAAGTAAGATTATACAAACGTCAACATAACCCCTAAATGAATCCCAATCTAGTTTATCTAACTTGATTGATCCTTTCATATCTCTAAATTGACGAACGTAAAAGTATTTATCTTCAGTTTTAAAGTTACCAAGAAACGGATCTGAAGCAGACTGTAAAATCTTTTGGCAATTAACGATATTCAATCCTTGTTGATCCTTATTTGCATATACCTCATGACCATCAGTGATTGGAAGTGCTTCTTTTATTTGTAGAACAAGATAAGAACCATCATTATTTTGTAACAGCATTAAGAAACAAAGTGTTCCAACGCTCCCTACACCGACAGCATGACGAACAATATCAATCACACGGCATTGAGATAGATATAACTTAATATTACTTGGTAGGTTATTCTTATATTCTTCATATCCAGTTACAATTGTTAAATAATCAGATTGGCTAACGTGCTTAGTAACGGGAGAATTCTCAATAAATTTCCTCTTACCATTCTCATCAACTTCTGTAAATTTCTCAACTGCAGAGTTTGAATCTTTGTGCACTGCTTTTTTTACTGCCTTTTTCAAAAGTTTTTGTGTACTCTCGTCACTCTCATTACCAAAGGTTTGAACAATGTTTTCAACCGTATTTGGGAATAACATTCTTTCTATTGATGGTAGCTTGGCAATATTTTTCAATGCTTCTTTATAGACATCAACAGCCTTTTTCAAAAAGATTTCTGCATCATTCTTAGGAAGATTTTGACTGTCCGCAATTAATAAAGCACTTACTAAAAAACGCTTAAGATCATATTCCCAATAGCTAACTCTTGATTCATCAAAATCGTTAACATCAAAAAGGAGCTGTCTTTCAGGAGAAGAATAGAATCCAAAATTAGCAAGATGAGCATCTCCACAAATTATTCCATCAATTCCGGTTTTATAACCGTTATTTAAGTCATAAGCCATAACGTCTGCTGTTCCACGAAAGAAAGCGAAAGTATTGGCTGACATTCTTTGATATTTAATAGGAAGTAACTCTTTAACTAATAACTTTTCTCTAATAGCAAGAATATCAAAAACATTTCTTTTCTTGACCTCAAAATTACTTAGTTCATCATAAGTAACTTCCTTACCAATAGAAGTCCCTTCTTTAATCAAATATTCATGACTTTGATAATGATCTGTTGCTATAAAATTATATGGCGCAATTTCTTTAATTTTTTTTGCCATCTTATCTCCTTAAACTACTTGTCTGTCAAAACTCTTATAATTTTCAAACTTTTATATGTATAGTCCCTATTATAGGAAAATTAAGTAAAAATATCAATGGAGAACTATAGTCTTTTCACAAAAATAGGGTGTCAGAACTATTTGTTCAACACCCTATTTCCTTATAATATTCCTGATTTCAACCAAGAAACCTTCATTTGATAATCACAAATTAACTGATTTTCATCCCAGCTGTTGGCTAGATAAGTCTTTAAACAATTTGTTACAAGTTCCATAATGAAAAAAAGAAATGTCATCCCTTCTTCCTTTGTTTGAATTTTTGTAAAGTTATTTTCATCTACAATTTTCATCCAAGAATCAATCATTTTATACTGTGAGTTTTCAGAATTCGCTGCAATTGGAATTCTTTTGTAAGAACGAAGTGAATCATTAGTCAAAAGGAAAACCATATCCTTAAAATCTTGACTATCTTCATCCAGACTTGAAATCCATCTCAAATAATCTTCAATTCCCGCAAATAAATCTGTTTGTTTTTGATAAATAAACTCCATTATTTTTCTATGAAGTTTCATATATTTATCTCTCACCACGTACTCATGAGCATCGGCCAAATCTTCAAAATAGTTATAAAAACTACCTCGAGCCATATTCATTTGACTTACAATGTCTGCAACCTTTACCTGACTAATATGATTTGCTGAAAAAACATTAAATAATACTTGATCAAGTTGACTTTTTTTCGACTCCCCAAGACGATAAAAGGCTTCTTTAGGCATTCACTTTCCCCTATTCTATATCTTCAATATTTACCTCTTTAAGTATTCCATCTTCCATGTGGTAAACTCTGTCACTCCATTTTATCATACGAGTATCATGAGTTACCATAACTGTTGCTTTTTTATTTTCATGTGTTTCTTTAACTAAAAGTTTTACAACATCATAAGCATGCTCTGTGTCTAAACTTGCTGTTGGTTCATCAGCCAAAATTAGACTTGGATTATTGAATAATGCACGACCAATAGCTACACGTTGACGCTCACCACCGGATAAATCACGTGGATATTTATCTTTCAAATCTAAAATATCAAGAGATTTAAGTATCTCATCAATTCTAGTATCTTCATTTTTCTTCTTTTCAACATTATCAACTAGATAAAATTGTTCCTTAACTGTAAGGAATGGGATTAAGTTTGAAGATTGAAGGATAAAACCAATTTCTTCAAAACGTAATTTTGAGCGTTTCTTTTCTGACAGGTTAGTAAAATCTTTATCATTGATAATAATTTTACCACTTGTGGGGCTTTGAAGTCCCCCAGCTATTGTAAGAAATGTTGATTTCCCTGAACCTGAAGGTCCAATGATACTCACAAATTCACCTTCCTTAACCTTGAAATTTACATCCTTAAGGGCTGTAATTTTAGTGCGTCCGTTTCCAAAGTCTTTTGTGATGTGATCCATCACTAATACATCTTTATTTGTCATTTTCATTAATCTCCTTTATCCGATTGCCTTGATTGGATCTACTTTAGCAACTGTTCTGATTGAGAATAAACCACCAAGAGCTGAAACTAAGATTAGAACTGCACCATATAACAACCATTGTTTAAAGTCGATGGCAAATGGCATAGCTTCTGGCAATATCATACTTGTTAGATATGCAAGAACGAAACCTACAAGTACTCCGATAAATCCTACTAACACTGATTGCCAAACGATTGATTTAGCTATAAATCCGTTTGAAATACCTTGAGCCTTCATGACACCGAAGATTGATGTTTTTTGGATGGTCATAACATACATGAAGATACCAATTACAGCTGCAACAATTACAAATAAGAAGTAAATCATAGACATAAGAGTTAAGTTTTGAGCTGCATAACCTGGCATTTTTTGAATGAAGGCTGGAATATCCATCTCTTTAATTTTTGAATCTTCATCGTTATTAGTGATAGACTTTATATCACCTTTTGAAAGAATTGCATTGATTGGTTTGTCGCCATCACTTGCAAATGGTTGTTTACCATACTTGATTTTTGTCCAAGTTTCAAGATTTGTATAAATTACTGGTGTAACTGCATAATAGGTTTTGTTAAAGATACCAACAACTTCTACTTCGTTTTCCAAATTACCAAGTTTTACCTTATCTCCAACTTTCAATCCTTTGTCAGCTAAGTTTTGAGAAATAATAATTTGATTTTCCTTAGTTAATTTATTTCCTTCAAGAATTTCTGGAAGATAGAATGCATTGTCTGATGCTCCAAATACAGAAACATTAACCTTGTCATCTTGACCATCAACATCAATAGCACCACTATAAAGACCGATAGGCGCTTTATCACTTGAATCTACTCTATCCAAATCTTTTCTTTTAAGTTGGCTAGCAGCAAATACACTATTTGAATCCTCAGAGAGTACTATTTGGCTCGCCCCCCAATCTTCTGCTTCTTGCTTAAATTGATCTGAAAGACCAGTCGCAAGTCCTGAAAGAATAAATGCTAAATATGAAATTAAAAACATTACTCCAATTACTAATACATAACGAAATTTCGAAAACTTCATTTCCTTAATGGCTAAAAACATTATTGCCTCCTATAAAAATTTATTTATGTGATTAATTTACTCCAAAAATGACAAAGTGTCAAAACATTTGTCTGACACTTTGTCATTTTTATAAATTTAATCAATTTTCAGTAAAAATATATTATAATTAACTTACAAATATATGTTAAGGAGTCATTATGAAGTATAAATTAACTAACTATAAGGTCGATATTGATGAAGAAAATAATGAAAAAATTCTTCAGGCTCAATATTTCCTTGAGGATCAATGGGGAAGTAAAATAGATTTTTTATTTGATGGTAATATCTATGAGACAGTACCAATTGATGATATTAACGACTTTGCAAATTTTCTAAGTCAGATTAAATATGAAATTGGCTGTAACGAATTGTCTAAAGAGCAGCTTTATAATAGCATCGAAAAATTCCTAAAAATAAGTAATAGTTAAGTCAGATATATAAATCAATGCAATTTTTCCTACTTTATGGTATAAATTGAATTATCTAATTTAAGGAGATTATACATGTTACAAGATTTTTGGCAATTATTTATGATTTTTCTAGTCTATGCAGTAATCGGATGGCTATGGGAAACATTCTACTGCTCACTAAAATCAGGACATTTTGTTTATAGAGGATTTTTACTTGGTCCATACTGTCCTGTATATGGATTTGGAGTTTGTGGAGTTTTACTTCTAACTCCTAAAAGCTACGGTTCAACTCTTGAACTCTATCTTTATTCAATCGTAATCGCAACTGTCATTGAATATATCGCAAGCTATCTATTGGAAAAACTTTTCAATATGAAACTTTGGGACTATTCTGATGTTCCATTTAATATTAATGGTCGAGTTGCACTCCCTGTATCAATTTTTTGGGGATTCGGTTGTGTAATTTTAATAAAATACATTGAACCATTCATTGGTGGTCATATTACTAATTTTATTAATTCTACTAAAGGTATCGCACCTGCAATCTTATTTGTTTTATTTATGGCAGATGTTATAAGCTCACTTGAATTCTCACACTCTACTAAAAATGAAGTTGCTTCTCAAGTTGATAAAAATGACCCAGAAAATGCATCAGCAAAAGAATGGCGCTGGGATCATATCATTAAGAATCATCAAGAATCTGACTCTCATAAGAAAATTTCTGCACACTTCAAAAACAAAACAAGTTTACGTGATAAACACATTAAACGTTTACTTAAAAACTATCCTAATATGAAATTTACAAAAGGAAGCAAGGGTTCAAGAGTTAAATAATTTTTAAGATCTCACTTGAGGTCTTTTTTAGTCCATTAAAAAAAGTAGTCTAAACTTCAGAGACTACTTATTTTAATAGATATTGAATTTATTCCACGTGTGTATATGTGAAACCACGTCCTAGTACTTCCGACACGTTACTTACAATTACAAAGGCATTCGGATCTACCGACTCAATAATTCGCTTGATAGTCAGAAATTCCTGATTATCAACTACAATCATCAGTACTTGCTTGCTTTCATTTTTGTAGCCGCCTTTGGCCTCAAGGAAAGTTAGACCACGATCAATTTTATTGTTAAGGCACTGTTGAATGGCTGGTAGTTTATCCTCACTCATTATCAGGATTTCCTTCTTACGATTTGTCCCAGTTTCAATATATGACATCACTATTGAGGTAATAATAATCGAAAGAATTGCATATAAGAATGACTCGATGCCGAAAACGACGAGGTTTAGGAAAACAACTATCGCATCTGTCATGAGAAGACCAACCGACTTATCGATATTGAAGTACTTCTGCAAGATTAGTGGAGGAATTGTTGTCCCACCAGCTGATGAGTCGTTGTTATAAAGAATACTTACACCATAAGCGAATATGGCGCTACCAAATAATACCGATAATAATTTATCACTTGTGAGCATCATTTCTGGCACAATTGCGATTGCGACCGGAAAAGCTAGGCTACCAAATAGAACCTTCAAAAATGATTCCTTACCAAGAAAAACAAGGGCAAGAATAAGCATGACAATATTTAGAGCAAGTACAACACCTGCACGACTAAAACCGAATGCATATTCCATCAAAATCCCGAGACCACTAACTCCACCTGCTGCAATTTGATGCGGTCCTAAAAACATATTTATGGCAAAAGCCAAAAGTAAGAGGGCAAATATTATCTTCACATAGCCCCAAATTTTATTTTTTATATCCAAAATAGTCCTCCTTTAAGTTATAAGACTATCTTATATGTTAACATCTTTTTTGGTCAAAAAGCAAGTATTGTGCCACAATTTAGAATATTTAAACAGAATAGTTTGTTTAAACAGATAAAACTAGTTGATGCGTTTAGACATTTTGATAAATGGATAAACACCACCATTTGTAGCTTGATTGTATAATTCTATATCCTTAAAACCATGATTCAAATACAATTTGTGGGCTCTCTTATTGAATTCAGCTACTGCCAGGTTAATTTGCTTAATTTTGAAGTTTTGATTAATATAATCAAGAATTATTTGGAAAAATTGATCTCCAATCCCCTTTCCTGTTAAATTAGGTTTTAATCCAAGACCAATTTCTAATTCATCGCCACTTTCAAAAAGGCAAAAATATCCAATCAATTCATTATCTGAAAGAATTTGATAGTAATTTTGTCCACGACCTTCCGAACTTATCAGTTGCTCATAATCTTCTGGATCCTCCGTCATATTATAAAATGAATAGGGTTCTTCATACTTCCAAGTATCAGCTATCACTTCTGCATTCTTTTGTGATAACTGATTTATTTCAACATTTGTTAATTTCATTTTTATTCCTCATTAGTGACAACAAATTTACCAAGCATAATTAGGTTCCATACAAGGTATCATTGCTTCAAGCAATTCTTTGGGAGTCACTTTCTTTAGACCTCCATATTTAGCATCTTGCATATATGGAGAAGGGTCAATGTAATATATATATTCAATATCTGTTCCATCTGAATTTGTTAAATATCCATTACCAATAAGATTATGTTCTCCCGTCCTATTATCATACATACGTGAATTGTCGATAGTGTAATATAATGGATAACCATTATCAATATTTTCTTTTACTCTTTCTTTAAATAATTTCAAGTCTTCTGAGTTTTGATCTGCACATTTAACTGTAGCAATTCTATAACCATCCTGATTATTAGCAGGTATTTCATATCCAAATAAGTGTTTATTCAAAACTCTAATTGCATCTTTATTGTGAGTACCAAAATCATCCGTTGTTCCCATTTCCAAAGCCAGTTGATCTTGCGATATATTTTTTCCTCTAGTTGAAAGAATCATACTCACAGCTGTTGGTGCACAAGTTGTTGCTTTTTGCTGAATTTGCTGATTAACATTGATATATTTTCTCGTCGCTTTTTTTGAATCATTTGTATTACTTTCGTTTGCATTATTTTCTTCTGTAGAACCACTTAAAAACTTATCTGCTATCTCATCTGAAATTGGTGGGTTTTCTTTTACATAATTATCAGGATATGAGCCACCATTTTTTTCAAGTTCTTCCTTTTGCTTGACTTTTTCATCCCAAGTATCCCCACTTCCAGTAGAATCAGTTGCCTCAATTTTATCAATTCCATTCTCACTATTATTAGAGGAACTCGAGACACTTGATACACTTGATACACTTGATTGAAGTATCTCAATTTTTTGATTTTTATCTTTTTCGTTAGAAAAGTCTTTGCCAATTAAAGCATATGTGACCCCAGATAGAACAGTAAAACAGACAGTGATTAAAATAATTTCTCTTTTTTTCATTTTTTCCCTCCGTTTATATATTGTTTATATAAAAATCTATTTATTTTTTCTTTTAAAGATTAAATAAGAATCAAAATTTAATATTAACTTTCCAAATAGAACAATAACAAATATCCCAATAATTATATATATTAAATTATTTGTACTAAATGATGAGCTAGTAACACTTGGCATAAACAAATCAAAAGTTGTTAAGAAAACGATAAATAAGTAAAACGGAATGCTTAATTTCTTTAATCTGATGAACCTCTCATCCTGTTCCGATGAATATTTCAGGTTCATAAAATATATAATTGGAATAATTATTACTGATAAAATTATTAAAGTAATTATAAATTTAAAATTACTAAGATATTTATCTAAATCACCTCTATATTTTGATGAGAGATTATTAACAAAAAGTATTATTGCAGGGATACTAAATACTGTAGTTAAAATCTTATAAATTGATTTTCCAATTAATGCATCAATAAACATTATGAATATGGTTAAAATTAAAGCTAAAGCTACTATCTGTTTTCCATTTTCAATTAAACCTCTTACGGGTATATTTACATATTTATTTGGAATAAATAATCCTCGAGTCATGTGTGTAATAATAGACATTAAAGTTATCATTAAAATAGAACCTAAGGCAAAATAAATAAATTGCGAAAAAAGTAGTTTATTCCGGTTTCTACCTCTTTGAACATAAAAAAGTGAAAATTTACGTCCCTGATCTAAGCACATAATTAGTAATAAGAGTGGTGCAATAATTAACACAAAGCTCATAATAGCGGAGTTGTTGATACTTACAAAAAAATATGTTGAATTTTCAGGCCCAAAAATAAAGCCATTGTTATATTCTGGAGTTGGATTATAGAAATTAAGCAATTTATTCCTATACTCCTCAAATGAATTTGGTAAGTATTGCAATACATTCTTAGCGCTCAATCTATTTTTTAATTCACTAGTATTAAGGTTATGTTCGTTCACATATGAAGACTTTCCAAATGTTGAAGCAGCAACATAATCATATGACCAGACTTTATCTGAATTAACTTCTTTTGGACTACCAGTTTCTGAAAACTGTGAACTAAAAAAATCTATACTGTGGTAATCATCTTTCCCATGACCATTTTTTACAAGTTCTTCAACCTGACTTTTAAAAGTATGATAATCTTTTTCATTTGTATAATTATAAACATTTTCTCTATAAGAATTCCAATTAGATTGGTCAGTGATCATACCAATTACCCCAACCAATATAATACAAATATAAACTCCTAATATGTAAAACTTTCTTAAATTCCAATATGCTTTTAATGACTTGATCATAGTCCCTCCCCTTAACTAAATTCTATACGGAAAACATCTTCTGTTGTCACTTGCAAAACCTCTACAAATTGATATGTAGAAGTATCTGAGAAGATTTTTTCTATTTCATCTTCGGGCATTATAACAAGCCAAACTCTTCCCCTTTTTTCAATAACTTTAGCGACATCGGTAAGATTAGAGGGAAGTATATCTTCATCGTAAACAAATTGAACTTTTACCTGTTCTTCCTCCACTGGATCATAAATCTTAATTTTATTATCCTTTATAAATAAGATGCTATCAGCTAAACTATCTAACTCAGCTAAATTATGAGTGGCTATCAAAACAGTTGATTCTGTACGTCCAACATTTTCAATAAGTAAACTCTTAACTTTATCTTTAATAAAAACATCAAGTCCATCTAACGGCTCGTCTAGTAGTATATACTTTGCCCCTGATGCAATACCACAAGCAATATATAGCAGCGCTTGCTGTCCCTTTGAAAATGAAGAAATCATTTTGTCTACAGGCAGGTCTGCATCTCTTAAAATATTATAAAATTCATCTCTTTTAAATTTTGGCAAATATGCTGAGATTATATCAGCAATAACCTTTGGAGAATAATTAGTCATAAAGTTTGATAGTGGGTCAACATAAAATACATCATCAACAGGGACAATAATTTCTCCTGTTGTGGGTAGCATTTCACTTGAAATAATCTTCAGTAAGGTCGTTTTCCCAGATCCATTTTTCCCAACAACACCTATTATTTTTGAGTCAGGAATCTCAAAACTAACATCATCTAAAATTAATTTCCCACTTATCTCTTTTGATACATTTCTTAATTTAAGCATCATTTACAACTCCTCTTATAACTTCCACTAATTCATCTTTACTAACACCTAGTTTCATTATATCTTTAACCATTTTAGTTAGTTCATCAAGCATATCCTGTTTTTGTACTTGATTTAACTTATTGACATCCTCACTAACGAAATTCCCCTTGTTGGGCATTGCTACAATAACTCCCTCTCTTTCAAGAAGTTGATAGCTTTTAGCAATCGTATTAGGATTAACACCCTCTTCTACAGCCATAGCTCGAACAGATAAGAGTTGATCCCCTGGATTCAACTTTCCTTTAACAATATCAAGTTTTATTTTTTCAGCAACTTGCTCATAAATAGGTAATTTACTCATCATACCTCCTATATATTATATGTACTATTTCATATAGTACGGTACCCCTATGTGTATTATTATAAATGGTACGGATTAAAAAGTCAACTAAAAATATAATTTTTTATTAACTCTTCATAATTCATAAAAAGAGCATAAAAAAAGTTATCGAAAATTCGATAACTTTTAGAAATATCTATTTAATTTGCTTTTTTCTATTTGTATTCCTACTTAATACATAAAGTGAAGCATACCAGACAATTGCAAGAACTGCTGCAAATTGTGTTTCTTTTGTAGTTAGTAAGATAATAAATATGAAAGCTAAGAATGCTAGTGTTAAATAATCAGTTAATGGCGCACCTGGCATCTTGAATTTTTGAGGTCCATTTTTAAAATCATCAGATTGACGATATTTAAGATGGGCATAAACAAGTGTCATGTAAATTCCAATAAAGGCTGCAGATGCAATTGATGTGATTATTTCAAATGCTCCTTCCGGTAAAAGAATACTTACAATTACAGCAATACCAATTAGAACTGTAGAGCAGATAATAGCATTCAAAGGAAGTTTATTTCTACTAAGTTTTGAGAATGGACTCTTTGGATTTTCATGAGTTAGAGAGTACAACATTCGTCCAGTTGCAAATATTCCACTGTTTAATGAAGATGCTGCTGCAGTTAATACAACGAAATTAATAATTCCAGCTGCTGCCGTAACCCCAATTCCTGCAAATACTTGTACAAATGGTGATTCATCAGCATTATAATTAGTCCAAGGTTGAATACACATAATAGCTAGCAATGCTCCAACATAAAAAATTAATATACGCATGATGATTGAATTAATTGCTTTAGGGATTACTTTATCAGGATCTTTAGCTTCTGCCGCTGTAGTACCAACAAACTCAATACCTAGGAAAGCAAAGAATACCATCTTGAAGGCAGGTAATAAATGTTTCCCATGGTCAGCAACAAAACCATATTTCCATAAATTTGATAGGCTTGCGACACCGGCTGATGTTCTTGTATGGGTTACAACCATAAATATACCAGTAGCAATCATGGCTAAAATCGCAATAATTTTAATCATGGCAAACCAAAATTCTGTTTCTCCAAATGCTCCTACTGCAATGATATTAATACCAAATAAGACTATTAAGAAAATTACCTCCCATATCCAAACAGGAATCGTTGGAAACCAATATTTCATGTAGATACCTATGGCCGTAAGCTCGGCCATGGCTATTACAATCCAGCCAATCCAGTATGTCCAACCGATTACTAACTGTGCTCGTTTTCCAAGATATTTTTCAATAAAAGCGATAAAAGTGGGCTGATTAGTATCAGTCAACATTAACTCACCCAGTGCTCGCATCATCCAGAACATAAATATCCCAGTAATGATATAAATTAATACTATCGATGGTCCTGCTGCTTGTATTGATCTTCCAGCTCCCAGAAACAGACCTGTACCAATTGTTCCCCCAAGAGCAATCATCTCAACGTGACGACCACTGAGTCCTCGTTCTAAGGCTGCTTTATCATCCTTATTTACTTGTTTTTCACCCATCTTTTTCCTCACTTCTTTTTTAAAATGTGATTTCTTTGTATATTTCAAATATATTACAGTATTATAGACTAAGATTTACCAAATTTCAATTATTTTCATAATATTTAAACTTCTACTTTATTTATTGAAAGCGTACACTTCCCTTTAAATCAAAGCTTTATGGACCTTAAAAAAATTATTTTTATTAATTAATTTTGTACAAAAAATCGGTATATTTGTATATACCAATTTTCATTATTATGCATATTTTCTGATCGTATCAACCATGTATTTCATTCCACCATTAATTACATCATCATAGTATTTTGCAAATCTTTCGTCGCATTCATACATATCAGCAAGTCCTAAATGATATTCTTTTGAATAATTAGGATAATATATTTCTAACCATTCTTTATGTAGAGCAAAAAGTTTTTTGGCTTTTTCATCTTCAATACTCACTTCTTCTGCTACAAGTTGAGTCAACAGTTCATTAATTTGAAGACGTAATTCTTCCGCACTATCAAATATTTTATCGCCTGAGGCACGTAGATAATCATTTGCTTGATTAATTACTTGATCACCATACTTTTCTCGAATTTCTTGTCCATATTTTGCTTCATTATCTGCAATAACTGCATTAACATTTTTAAAATCTTTTTCCATGATTTTCTCACCTTCTATTTTTCTTTGTAAATCATCAAGAATTTTATTTAGGTCGTCTCTTTTTTTCTTTAACCTATCAATTTGCTCCATATAAATTTGATATTCTGATGTATTTTCATTAAAAAATATTTCTGATATCTTCTTCAAAGGAATATCTAGGCTGCGATATAGTTGAATTTGATATAGTTTTTCGACGTCAGAATCACTATATTGACGATAATCATTTATTTCGTTTCTAGACGGATTAATTAAATCTAATTCTTCATAGTATCTTAGACTTCTTTCCGTTAATCCAGTAAGTTTTGATACTTCCTTAATATTTTTCACCCAAAGTGCCTCCTTGTTCTTTACAAATATCAGTATATTCCTTTACGTAAGGTGAAGGTCAAGTCTTTTATTAAATAATATCATAAATATTTTCTTTAATCTGTCATATACACTTCTCTAGTTATAATCAAAAAAGACATCCGAAGATGTCTAAATCATATTTTTAATAAAACTCGTCTGGTAAGATTGTTTCTCCAAGTTTAATATTATCTGAGTAATCAACTGGAATATCAATGATTACTGGACCAGTAGAATCATCAATGTTTGCCAATACTTGGTCTAGTTCGTCTTTTGAGTGAACTCTAATTCCTTTTGCTCCAAATGCTTCTGCATATTTAACAAAATCAACAGGTCCTAAATCAACACCACTTGAACGACCATACTTCATTACCTCTTGGAACTCTACCATGTTGTAATGACCATCATTCCAGATTAAATGAACGATTGGTAAATTCATACGAACAGCTGTTTCGAGTTCTTGTGCTGAGAACAAGAATCCTCCATCACCAGATACTGAATAAACTTTTTTCCCTGGGCGAACAAGGGCTGCAGAAATTGCCCAAGGAAGTGCAACACCAAGTGTTTGCATACCATTTGAGAATAACAAATGACGTGGGCTATATGAACGGAATTTACGCGCCATCCAGATATAATGACTACCAATATCAACAGTAACTGTTTGATCGTCTTTAACATGTTTTTGAAGAGTTGAAACTACATCAACTGGATGAAGAACACCTTCTTTTTCAACAATACTCATATCAGGGAAATTTAGAATTTCGCGTAAATCAATCAAATAATCAATTGAAGCCTTAGGAAGTTTATAACCTCTGATGGCAGGCAAAAGACTCTTTAATGTTTCAGAGATGTCACCAATTAATTCACGTTCTGGTTGGAAATATGTATCAATTTCAGCCATAGCTTCATCAATTACGATAATTCTGCTATCAATTTCAGCATTCCAGTTACGTGCTTCGTATTCAATTGGATCATAACCGATCGCAATTACAAGGTCTGATCTCTTAAGAAGCATATCACCTGGTTGATTGCGGAATAATCCAACACGACCGAAGAAATTCTTTTCTAAATCTCTTGAAATAATACCTGCTCCTTGGAATGTTTCAACTACAGGGAGAGGAACATGTTTAATTAAGTTACGAACTGCAGCAGTTACTTCTTCACTTGATGCTCCACTACCTAGTAAAAGTACAGGTAGTTCAGCGTTTCTAATAGCTTGAGCTAGATAGTTAATATCTTCAATAGAAGCTGTTCCAAGACGTGGTTCACTTAATGGCGAAATTGCCTTAACAGAAACCTTTGAATCTACAACGTCTTGTGGAATTGAAATGAAGCTTGCACCTGGTTTACCAGATTTAGCCATTCTATAGGCATTGGCAATTGCTTCAGAAAGTGTGTTTGGATCTTCAACTTCAGCTGAATATTTAGTAATTGGTTCGAAAAGGGCAGCATTGTCCATACTTTGGTGAGTACGTTTTAATAAGTCTGCTCGTTTTACTTGACCACCAATTGCAAGAACTGGGTCACCTTCTGCTGTTGCAGTAACCAAACCTGTTGCTAAATTACTTGCTCCGGGACCACTTGTAGCAATAACAACACCAGGATCACCAGTAATACGACCAACACCTTGAGCCATAAAGGCTGCATTTTGTTCGTGGCGAGCGATAATTAACTCAGGACCTTTATCTTCCAAAGTATCAAATACTTTGTCAATTTTTGCTCCTGGAATTCCAAAAATATACTTCACATCATGATTAATCAGACTATCAACAACTAGGTCTGCACCAAATTTATCTTTTGACATTTGCATCTCCTTTTTCTTATTTCGTGAATTAGTATATCATGAAAAAAAGAAGAAAACTATTAAAGAAGACTAGGAAACCGTTATCATAAGAAAAAAATATTTTGTATAAAAAAATCTCGCCCGAAAGCGAGAATAATTTTAGTTTAATATTCTTCTAATTGAAGATCTTGTAGTAAATTTTGCATGTTTTCATCGTCAGGAACTAAATCAAGATATTTTTCGACTTGAGTTTTAGCATCCGTTTGACGTCCTATTCTACGTAAAACATCAATATAATCTTTTAAAAATTCTGGGTTATTAGACATATTTTCTGCCAATCCATCAAAGATTTCTTCAGCCTTATCTTCTTCATCAAGTTCCATGTATGCTTTAGCAAAGTTCCATGATGCAAGTAAATGTTCTTCATCTAAAACATCTTCCAAATGAACTACTGCTTCATAGTCTTCATGATCTAAATATAAATTACTTAATAAAAATACTGTTTCGTCATGCATATCTGGTACATCAAGAGCCTGCATGAGATATTTTTCAGCTTCTTCAAAGTCATGCATTTGATAAGAAATACGTGACAAGAAATGAAGTAATGGAACATCCTGAGGATTCTTTTTCAAACCTTGTAATGCAATGTTTTTAGCTTCTTCAAAATTATTATCATGCTCTAATGCTTGGGCATATAGATATTCATATCCGTCAAAATCAGGATTTAAAACATCTAACTGTTTAAAGTAATCAATCGCTCTCTTATCTTCTCCAAGCTCCATATTGATATTTGCAAGTTCAAAGAGAACATTATCATCATGATATAATTCTAAAGATTTTTCTAGATATTCAAGGGCTAACTCAAATTTACCTATACTTGCATAGGCAGTACCAATACGTTGATATGTTGAGACTCTTGTTGCTTCATAAATTTCTTCAACATCAAGGAGTACATATTTATCTATCGCTTCTTGATATCTTCCCTGGCTATAAAATAATTCAGCCATTGCAAAGGTAATTAATGGTGAATCTGACATACTTTCGGCGAGACGTAATTTCTCCAAAGCAGCTTCATAAAAGCCCTCCATTTGGTAAAGATCTGCTGTCTCAACTACTGCTGCCAAATAATTTTCATCATCCTCAGGGATTTGAGATAGGTATTCATATGCCTTATCAAAGTCACCATCGTCAGCAGCCATACTTGCTAAATTTATATAGAAGCCTTTATCTTCTGGATCTTCATCCATGACTTTATCATATATTAAGCGGCTTTCTTCTTGAAATCCCATATACTCTAAATATTCGGCTAGGTCCAAAAGGACTTCCTGTTCGTCAGACTCAAGCGCTTTTTTTAAAAGATCTTGAGCTTTTTCTAATTCTTGGTCATGAAGTGCCTCAACCATTTGTTCTGAATATGTCATTATTCTTCTGCCTCCTTATCCAATTCATCTTCTACTTGATCAAGTTGTCCTTCTGTCATTAGCGGTTCACTATAAAGTCCTGATACTTCACGGTACCATTTGTAGAAGTAACTTATTATTACTTTTAATGATGCATAAACTGGTATTCCCAGTAATACCCCCCAAAGACCGAAAAGTTTTCCTGAAGTTAGTAATACAATCAATACTGTAACTGGATGTATTTTTAATTTACTTCCTAGTACTAATGGTGAGATTAGATGTGCTTCAATAAATTGTTCTAAGGCAAAACAGATTAGAACTTTAATAATCATAACAGGACCTGTTGCTAGTGCAACTAATAATGCTGTGACTAAGGCAACAAATGATCCCAAATATGGGATTAGATTAAGTACACCTGCTATAATACCAATAGTCACGCTATATTTAAGTCCAATTATAGTAAATAAGGTACTAAGCATTATTGCAACGGCAAGTGAAACTGTTACTTGTCCACGTACATAGTTTGATAAGGTATTTCCTACATCAGATAAAATTTTTGCTGTTTGGGGTCTAACTTTGTCTGGAAGAAATTGTGTTACGTATGGATTGAGTCTTCTACCATCTTTTAATAGATAGAATAAAATGAATGGTAGAATAGCAATAGATACCAAGACACTTGTTGCAGTAGATAGGAATCCAGTTACTCCTGAAACTGCTGTTTTTGAAATATCCCTTGATGCTTCTATTAATTTTCCACTAACATTATTAATGAATTCTTCAATTTGAGGTCTGAATTGCTCAAACAGCGGTTGCTTGATTATTTCATTAATTCTTTTTTGTGATTCACTAATATAATATGGAATATTGGTCATAAAACTTTCTATATGATCGAAAATACTAGGAATTACTACTGCAAGTGAAAAGATGATTATCCCTACTAAAATAATAAAAAGAATACTGATTGAAATTGTCCTTTTTATTCCTTTTTTCTCACACCAATCGACGATTGGGTTCAACATATAATAGAAGATTGCTGCCAAAACAACTGGCAACATTATTATTCCCAAGAACTCAATTATTGGTCTAAAAAGAAAGCCTAGTTTACTAATTATAAAAAGATTTAAAAATAATAGGAGTGAAACTACTAATGTTGTTGCTATCCTATTATTAATAAATAGTTTGTAAAACCAAGAGGTTTTATAAGGTCTATTTTGATTCATTCATTTACCTTCATTTTTTCTTTTTTGTAACTTAAATTATAACACAAGTCAGCAAAGGAAAAAAACATTTAAAAACATTAAATGAAATCTGCTTTTTTCGCCTTTTAGATATTAAATTTAGAGGAAATCACTCATATATTTATAGAAAATATATGTGAACTTTTTTGATACCGTAAGTGGTTTAACTCAACCTTTTATCCCATTTATGATATTATTAAATAGAATATAATCTAGGAAGAGGTAAAATATGCAAGATACAATTTACTTTGGAACTTATACACGTCGTGAGTCTAAGGGAATCTACAAGGCTACTTTGGATACTGAAACTGGGCAACTTAGCGATTTAATCGAATATATTGAGGAGCCAAGTCCAACTTACTTAACTATTGATGATCAAAAACATCTGTACTCCGTTGGAGCTGTTAAGTCTGAGGGTGGTGTTGCGGCATTTGATGCTAATGGTCATCTTCTCAATCATGTTGTTGAAGAAGGTGCACCACTTTGTTACGTTTCTGTTGATGAAGAACGTGATTTGGTTTATGGTGCAAACTACCACAAAGGTCAAGTTCTTGCTTACAGACGCCAGGAAGATGGAAGTCTATCTTTAAGCGATAAAGTTCAACATGTTGGTTTTGGCCCTCATGAGAATCAATCGAGCCCGCACGTTCACTTTGCTGATTTGACACCTGACAAGTTTTTAGTAACTTGTGACCTTGGTACCGATAGTGTGACAACTTATGATATCCTTGACGGAAAACTGATTGAAATCAATAATTATCAGTCTGCACCTGGCTCTGGTGCTCGCCATATCGTCTTCCAAAAAACAAACAAGATTGCTTACTTGATTTGTGAACTTAATTCTACTATCGAAGTTCTTATCTACGATGGTGTCGGAGAATTCTCTTTACTTCAAACAATTTCAACACTTCCAGAAGATTATGTTGGTTTTAACGGGACTGCAGCTATCAGGCTATCTGCTGATGATAAGTTCTTATACGCTAGTAACCGCGGTCATGACTCAATTGTCGTTTATAAGTGTTTAGGTGACTCTACTTTGGAGAAAATACAAACTATTTCTACGTCAGGAAAGACTCCTCGAGATATTAACTTATCAAGTGATGGTAAGATTGTAGCAGCCGCACACCAAGATAGTGATAATGTTACTACATTTTCGCGTGATGAGGCAACAGGACTTTTGACTGAAATTCAACATGACTTTAAAGTTCCAGAAGCTGTGTGTGTTTATGTAGAAAAATAAAAAAAAACTCCTAATATCTTCTAGTAATGAAGATATTAGGAGTTTTTTACTTTAATAAGCTAAGGACCCCAAATCAAAGTCCCAATAAAAAATACTAAACCAATACTACATGCAATTAGACCATTCAATACTATCAAAGTATTTTTCAGTGATTTACTTCGACACTTTATCGCAAAATATATTCCCAAAGCACCTAAAACTGGTGTTAAAAATATAAATAAGGAAGGATTATTTGCATTATAAAAGAATAAGTTAGGAATCCAACAAAGCAAACCTAATAAGAAACAAATTATACTTAATGTAGGATATGAATTCTGACTAGAGAAACTATTTTTCATGAGACCTCCTTTAACATTAGATAGAGTTTTTTTTAACTATAGCATTTATGTTATATAAAATAAATTTATTGATAATTATTTATAATTAAAACAAAAATAAAAACGTAATTATTAAATTTGCTTAATAATTACGTTTTTATTTTACCTATCATACTGTCTCTTAATAACCAACATTAAAGATGGATACTAGTGCCACTTTCACTATATATTGCTTTTGATGCTTGTTCAAGTGAAGCAATAATTGACTTTCTTCCTTCCTTTGATTGGGCAAAGTCAACTGCGGCTTCAACTTTTGGCAACATACTACCTGGCGCGAATTGTCCTTCTTGGATGTATGTTTCAATTTCTTCAATAGTTACATCTTCAAGAGCCTTTTGATTTTCTTTACCAAAATTGACATATACATTATCAACTGCGGTCAATACAATGAAAATATCCGCGTCAATTAAAGCAGCCATTTTTGCTGCAGCAAAGTCTTTATCAATAACTGCGTCGATACCCTCATATCGATTACCTTTATAAACTATAGGAACTCCTCCACCGCCACACGCAACTACTACTTGGCCAGCATCTACTAATGTTTGAAGACTAACTTTTTCATATATATCTATTGGTTTTGGAGAAGCTATAACTCTTCTCCATCCTCTACCTGAATCTTCTTTGTAGATATCTCCAGTTTCTTCCATTATTTTTTTAGCATCAATTTCTGAATAATAGGCACCGATTGGCTTTGTTGGATTGTCAAAGGCTTTATCATTAGCATCAACTACAACTTGAGTTAGCATTGAAACAACTGGAATATCACCTAAATTTCTTTCTACTAACTCTTCATCAATAGCTTGTTGCAAATGATATCCTATATAGCCTTGACTCATGGCAATACACTCTGGAAAAGGCATAATTTTTTCTGGATCAGAAGCTGCTGTTTCTTCAAAAGCTAATCTAATTTGGCCAACTTGTGGTCCATTTCCATGTGCAATAACTACATTGTGGCCTGCTTCAATTAAATCTGCAACAGATTTAGCAGCAAGTTCAGCTTTTGTAAGTTGTTCATTTGCAGAATTCCCTAAGGCATTTCCACCAAGAGCAATAACAATTTTAGACATATAAACTCCTATCTTTTTGGTTGTTGCTGAGTTATACAATGAATATTTCCACCACCATAAACAACTTCAACAGTATTTACACCAACTACTTCTTTGTCTGGGAACATTTCTTGAACTTGTTTTAATGCAAGAGAATCATTAGTATCACCATATTGAGGAACAATTACTCCGTTATTAGTAATCAAGAAATTCATGTAAGAGGCAATACAAATATCTCCATCTTCTCTTGGCATTGTTCCTTCAACATAATCAATTTTGAAATTACCGTCAATAGTCACAGTTTCTATTGGACAACATAATTTATGAACTTTAAGTTTACGACCTTTAGCATCAGTCATTTCAACTAATTTATTATACGCATCTTGTGCCGCTTCATAAAAAGGACTATTTTTATCTTCAGTATAAATACATGCAACTTCTCCTGGTGCTACAAAACATGCAACATCATCAATGTGTCCATTTGTCTCTTCAGGATCTATTCCGTCTTTTATCCATAATACCTTTTCACAGTTTAAGAATTGGCATAATTTTTCTTCAATTTCTTCTTTTGTCATATGTGGATTGCGCCCTTCGCTTAGTAAACACATTTCGGTTGTAAGAACAGTTCCTTCCCCGTCAATATGGAATGAGCCACCTTCAAGAACAAAATTATTTGTACGATATGAATCAACATGCTCAATCTCACAAATTTTTTGAGCTACTAAATCATCTTGATCCCATGGGAAGTATAAACCATCCACGAGTCCACCCCATGCATTGAATTCCCAATCCACTCCTCTCAATTCACCTTTATCATTTATTACAAATGATGGTCCGCAATCACGTACCCAAGAGTCATTATTTGACATTTCATAAACCGTAATTTCAGAAGGCAATTGACGTCTGCAATTTTGAAACTGTGCTTGGGAAACGACTACATTCATTGGAGTAAACTTACTAATTGCTTTGGCAACATTTGCAAAAGCTTCTTGTGCCTGTTTTCCTCCATCTCGCCAATTATCTGGTCTTTCTGGCCAAATCATCCAAACCTTTTCTTGAGGTTCATACTCTGCGGGCATTCTGAATCCATCTTTTTTAGGCGTGCTTCCTATTATTCTCTTTGACATCTTTCTTTTCTCCTTTTAACTTAATGTTTTTTATTACAATGAAAACTTCACCAATCAGTATAAATATAATTGCTCCAATTGTTACTGGTAATTGCTCTCTTAAAGTTTCTGAATCAAATTTAAGAGGAATCGCGGTAAAAATTAATGAAATAATAATCATTATCATAGGTGCTGCAACTAATAATTTAAGAAAATTATCACTTCCTTTAACTTTAAATGGTCTCGGTCTTTCTGGATCAATTTTACGAAGCTTGTAGAATGCTGGAAAAACTGGTACATATGATAGTAGGAACATTACAAGATTTAATGAGAAGAATGACCAAAATAAATCTTGGTTAGGTAGTAGAGGTGCAATAAGAACAACGATCGATGCTACTACTCCATTCATTATTGCAGTTCCAACAGGCATATTGTTTTTCCCACCTCGTTTACCAAATACTTTTGGCATGTCTCCATTTTCAGCAGCATAACATGCTGTATTGTTTACTCCTAATGACCAAGAAATCATATTGCCAAATAAAGTCAACATAAATAAGAAAGCCATTAATCCAATAAACCAACCACTGGTAGAACCAGTCAATAATTTAAAACTGTCTATTAAACCACTACTAGTACTAATTTCACTTGTTGGTATAGCTACACCAATACCGAAAGCTGAAAATATATAAATCGCTGCAATTACTAAGCCAGCAACAACAATTGATTTGGGAATTTGTTTATTTGGATCTTCCATATCATCAGCAAAAGTACAGATCACTTCAAAACCAAGTAGATTGAAAAGGATTACTGAAACAAAGGAAAGACTGTGCAAATCAAAAGTTGGTAACATTGATTTAAGTGTGAATTCATTTGCCATACCTTTTGTTAATGCAACATACAATCCAAGAAATCCTATTAATAAAGCAAGGAACATTTTTATTACCGCTGCACCATTTAATATCCAAACACTATCACTTACTGGGAAAAAGCTAATCCACACAACAATCCAAATAAATATTAGTTCAATTAATATATTACCTACTGTATTAAATTCCATACCAGTAATAGTTGTTATTAATCCTGGACACATTACTGCGAGTGAAGCGAGCCATAACGGATAATTTATCCAATAAAACCATGAAACTCTTGCACCCCATTTATGCCCAAAAGCTTTAGTAACCCAATCGTAAATCCCACCTTCACCATTATAAGTAGTTCCTAGTTCTGAAGAAATTAGTCCGTATGGGAGTAAAAAAGTGATTAGCAAGAAAATCCACCAAAAGAATTGAGAATTTCCGATAGCTGCTACAGGGGCTGCTGCCTCAGCTACAAATACCACACAAATTACTGATAAAATGGCACTCATTAAACTAAACTTTTTCTTTTTTTCCATTTTTTTATCCTTTCAAATGGGAAACAAGACTGAACCAATCAGCCTTGTCCCTTCATACTCCCAAATAACAAACTAATCAGTTCATTTCAAAGGAAGCATATTTTTCCTATAAACTTTCTCCTAAAAGTTCTTCTAATTCTGCTTTTGCATTCGCTTGTGCTTGACTATCGATAGGATTTTTTTGTGCATAATCTCTTAATAGGTAAACTAATAAGCCACGAATTGAAGTTAAACGATTCTCAGCCTCATCAAAACAGATTGAATTTTTGCCATCAATTACTTCATTTGTTACTTCTTCGCCACGAGTTGCAGGTAAACAATGCATAAATTTAGCATCTTTTCCTGCTTTATTCATCAATTCTTCATTTACTTGATATTTAGGATAGAAAACATTCATTCTTTCTTCTTCTGAAAGTTCCGCTTCATACAGTCCATACCACACATCTGTATATACAAAATCTGATCCGACGATTGATTCCACATCCTCTGAAATTGTATAAGTACCTCCAGATACTGCACAAATTTCATCTAATTTTGCGCGATGAACATCATTCAATTGGAAACCTTTTGGTCCAAATTGAACAAAATCCATTCCCATTTTAGTAGTAATAAGTGCCAAAGAGAAACATACCTGAGTAGCATCTCCAATAAACGATACTTTGACATCTTCAAGCTTTTTATCAGCAGGTAGATGTTCAATCATTGTACATAGATCACCTAGCTCTTGCGTAGGATGATTGTAATCAGACATTGCATTAATTACAGGAATTGTTGAGTTTTCAGCTAAATCCACAACGCTTTTATGACGTTCAACACGCGCCATAATGATATCAACTAAACGAGAAAGCACACGGCTTGTATCTTCAATAGTTTCATGACCACCTAATTGTATTTGACCAGGCGCAAGATATTGAGCATGTCCACCAAGTTGCTCCATCGCAGTTTCAAAAGAAACACGAGTTCTAGTAGAAGATTGTTGAAAAATCATTCCCAGGGTCTTATTTTTTAATAGTTGAGGATAAAAACCATTTTTTACTGCGGCTTTAATTTTTAATGATAGATTTACAATTTCTAATAATTCTTCTTTAGAATAAGTTTCTGTTGTTACGAAATCGCGTTTGTTAATGTTCATCTTTCGATGCCTCCTAAATGTTTTTGTTTTGTTTACAGACATATAATACCAAGCAGAAATATAGTTTACGATAAACTAAAAGATGCAAACAAATCAAAACTTGTAAACGTTTTCTAAATATTAGGCATTTTATGAAAAAATAAACCAAAATAAGCAAAAGTTTAGATGAGTTTAGATCAAAAGTTTAGCTAATTTTAGTAATTTAATCACAAAATAGATGATATAATAAACTTAACAATTAACTAGTTTACAAGTGAGAAGGAAATATTATGCTAATGGCTTTTATGTTTATTTACAATATTCTATTGATAATTTTGTATACGCTTACAATGAGTTTATCTTTTTCTAATTATTTAAAAGAAAAAAAGAAAATCTTTTTATTGATTTCCTTATTTATACTTTTCTTCATTTTTGATAATACCATCGTTTATATGACTGAATTTTTATCTTCATTCTCTAACAGCTATGATCAACTATTCATGAAAGCCCCCGTTGCAAAAACGATTATTTTTTTATCGAACTCATATCTATCACTAGCAATTGTCAGCATCCTAGAAAATAGAAAAATAAAAAACTATGAATACTTTATTCTGATTGGGATGGCAATTTGGTTAATCTCTATTCCATTATTTAATACTTCGTCTCTTAAGATTTGGCTATACTACCTTCCAAATCAATTATTCATGCTATACTTGGGAGTTCAAATTATTATTTTTAATAAAAAAAACTTCAATTTCGAAAATAAGAATATCTTAAAATTAATATCGCTAATTAATATATTCTTTTCAATTGCAATTATTCTTGAAGATACTTTTGTAATTTTTAAATTGGACGACTACTCTAATCAAACATTACAAATGAACAATAGAAGTATATGTGAAGATTTGTATTCAATTATAATTTGCTTATTAATAATTATATGTATGATGAAATATCAAAATAAATCTTTATTAATAGATGAAATTCCCAATGATGTAGATTCAGATGATATTAATATTAACTATACTGATAATCATGAAGAGGCTTTAGAAAATACTGATTCTGAATTTGATGATTTTTGTAAAGAATTTTCTTTAACACAACGTGAAAAAGAAGTTTTAGAACATCTTCTCAATCATGAACCAAATCAAAATATTGCTGACAACATACATCTTTCTTTAGGAACAGTTAAAACACATATTCATAATATATTCATAAAAATTGGAGCTAAAAAAAGAAGTCAAGTTTTCGAAATCTATGATGATTTTAAAAAACAATAAATTAACAAGAAGAGCTTCTGCTCTTTTTTAATAAAAAAACACTTGTTTCCAAGTGCTCAAGTGCTCTATTTATATTTACGTACTTCAGGACTTTGATAATCATCAATAATTTTATCTAATTGATTCAAATTATCTATAAAATAAATTTTACTACGATCAACTTCACTTAGGAACCCATCAGTTACCATCTTATCAAAGAAACTTTTAAGTAAATCATAGTAACCAGCAACATTATAAAAGATACAAGGGCTTGAATTTTGTCCAACACGAACCCATGAGTAAGCTTCTGCTATCTCTTCAAGTGTGCCTGGTCCTCCAGGAAGAGCAATACAAGCATCTGAAAGTTCAAGCATTCTCATTTTTCTTACAGACATGTTTTCCACTACTTCAATTTCATCAATCTTATCATGAGCAAGTTCTCGTTCTTGTAAAAATGTAGGAATTATTCCAATCACTTTACCACCATTATCAAGAACAGTGTCAGCGATTTTTTTCATCAAGCCAACATTACCTCCACCATAAACAAGAGTATTTTTACGCTCTGCTATCCATTTACCCAAGTCAATTGTTGCTTCTTCATAAAGAAAATTATTTCCAGCATTAGCACCACAATATACAGCTATATTCATTATATAATTACCTTTCTATCTCAATATTATCTAAAGCTCTATTGATTAGTATATCATTTTAAAAATTATTTCAAACAAGGAAATTTTAGCAAATTGCGTTATAATATCAAAAAGGAGGAAAGAAAAATGAATACTAAAGAATATGAAAAATGGGTTATCGATTTTTATCGAAATCGTGGCTGGTATGAATACGACCCTTTTGTTAGGATTAACTATTTAACCGAGGAAGTGGGTGAAGTTTCACGCGCTGTTAGGGATATAGAGATTGGGCGAGACAGACCGGACGAAAGCGAGAAATCACTTGATACGAAGAAGGATAATCTGCTTGAAGAGTTAGGTGACGTTTTGGATAATATCATTATTCTAGCGGATAAATATGATATGACACTTGAAGATGTGATGGATAAACATATCAAAAAACTTGAGAAGCGTTTTGACCAAGACCAAAAAGAAGACGACAAAGAAGATTAGTATGTTGTCCTTTAATAAAATCTCCAAGAAATCTTCTTCTGATGAAGAGATAGCAAAGCTGAAATTTTTATATAGAAAATCTTTTCCTCGGGACGAACAAATACCCTTTCGTACCCTATTAAGTAAGTCCGATAAAGACTTTGTTGATTTTCTAGCAGTTTATGATGATGATTTGTTGATTGGTCTTGTATATCTTATGCATGATGGTGATTTAACCTATCTGTCTTATTTAGCGGTTGATGACGATTTTCAATCACGTGGTTTTGGGAGTCAAATTCTTCAAGCCTTGAAAAAGGAATATACTAACCAGAGAATTTGTCTAACATATGAGAAGATAGATCCAAAGGCTGACAACAACGCTCAACGACTTGCTCGTATAAAATTCTATGATAAAAATGGATTTGACTACCTTAATTTTTATATAGAAGAATATCATGTTTTATATTCATTTATGTCGAATGGACGTCCTGTCAATCCAAAAGAATATGCAGATTTAAAAAAGAAATTCTTTGGTAAAATGCTATATTTTATGCCAAAAGATAAAATTTATAAGTAAAGAGACTTGAAAATTTTCAAGACTCTTATTTTTATATACTATTCCTTACCTTTTCTACCATCAATCCATCAACATTGAGACAGGATATATCTGTCTTTTTTTGATATTCATTAAAGAAATAAGGAAAATGTGTACAGGCAAAGACAATTTTTTCTACATTATTTGCTTTAAAAAGTTCAATACTTGCTGGTAAACCATATGACTCAACAATTACCTTTGGATTTTCATGACGTTCGACTGCATAAACCCACTCTAAATTTGAAATTGATGTTATGGAAATATCTTCATTAGTTTGACTCATAACTCTTTCCACTCCTGCTGCTCCTTGGGCATTAGCAGCTAGAACTCCTATTTTATTATAGTTAGTAGCTAGTTCACGATAGAGTGTAAAGGGAGTAATTATATTTATTTGAAGTATTTGAGCAAGGCTATCAAAATCAACAGATGCTGACAGAGAGTTACAATAAATGAAGAAAATATCTACACCAGAAGTTTTATAATCTGAAAGAATTTCTTTAATGATTTTTTCTCGTTTATCCTCGTCCATTGTTTGAAAATAAGTTTGCTGGTTGGGATCCTTAGAAATTGCTCGCTCTATTATCTCAATTTCATCAGAAAAGTTATCCTTTAAGAGCTTAGCTCCGGCTTCTGTATCTACTGGTGTGCCTGCCATTACAAGAATCTTTTTATTCATTATTATCTTCCTCAATCTCTTTCGATGAGATTCCCAAAATAAATTTGAAATCACTCCTTTTCTTATTCGTTTTCTTAAATCCTTTCTTGCTATCAAGTATAAATACTTTTTGCTTAATCCATATTCTCACATAAACTGAATTAAAATTTATAGGTCCATAAATTCCTTTTTTCTCATACTCACTTCCATCTGCACGCTCAAATTCAGTTCTAAGAAGATGATTGTTACCAAAGCCAAACTCAAAGTATTTTCTCATATAATTCTACCTTATTTTTTCCTTCGCTTGTTATCTTCTTATTTTCACAATATTTGAATAGAACATTTAAAAACATGTATGTTGCAATAAATAATAAAGATAAAGCTCCTAAGTTTCTCAATAATTCGTTGCCATCGTAATATAAATATGAACCTCCTGATTGACCATTAAATATTTTGCCATCAGACATAAAAAGCAATACAGACCATGTATATGTTACTGATGTTGTTATATTAAGACAAAATAATTTAAATTTTGTCCACGGCATTTCTTCAATATGAATAAATGGAAATAAAAAAACACTGAGAGGCATTGCGTACATTATCAATAAAATACCAAATGATAAAACGATATAAAAAAAATATCCTACATTATAATAATATTTTAATATTTCTTCCTCAGCAAATAAAGAAATGATTAAAAGAACAATAGAGGTGATAATTTTTTGATTTTTATTAGATCTCAAAAAAATACAATTGGAGAAATTAAACTTTATTAATAGTTTAGTTGCAATAAAAAAAATCAACGAATATAGAAAAAATGGTAATACAACAAAAATTAACCCTAATATTAGCAAAATTATACCTTTCAAAATTATATTTATGTATTATATTATATAATACTAAATTAAAATTAAAATTAAAATTAAAACAAAAGAAAAAACCATCTTTCAGGTTTTAACTTTTAATAATTGATTTTAAAATGTACCGTCAGCAATTTCAGCCAATGTATCATAAGAAGGGATGAAGAATAGATTACCTGTTATCGGAGTAGAAAAGTCTAGTAAACGGTCATAATTTCCTTTTGGCTTACCTTGGAACATATTCACTAACATTCTATGAGTAACAGAATAGTAACGAGAATAACCAATAAAGTAAGTTCCCACCTTATTTTCACCTGTTACAGCAAAGGGAACGTTCATGCGGATAATCTTGTTTTCTACACCAGTTGTATCATCAACAGAAACTACATTATGAGCGTTCTTCATCTTAGCATCATCATCAAGTTCCTTGTCGTCATATTTACGGCGACCAATTGAAGCTTCTTGATTCTCAGTAGTCTGTTTGTTCCAATAAGACATATCATGGATGTATTTTTGAGCGAAGGCGTAAGAACCATTAATGAATTTTTCATCCTCTTCACCAACAATAGCATATTCAGGAATTTCTGCACCAACAGGATTTTCAGTTCCATCGACAAAACCAATAATCGCACGACCCTCAAAATTCCTAAAACCATGAGTTTCATCCGTTAACTTAACATAGTCCTTAATAATATCATAGCAAAGTTGATGTATCTCGTAGCAAATAGCCATTTCATTTGCTCTGATATGGAAGAATAGGTCACCAGGTGTTGCTACTGCTGGAACTTTTGGTCCATCAATTTCCTTAAATGGTACAAGTTGATTTGGTTTTGCTTTACCTGGGAACAGATAATCCCATGCCTCAGACCCAATACCAAAAGCAAATTCTAACCTATCATCAGGATAACGAGTTCGCATACTATTTAGAAATGGTGGAATGTGATCAGCTAAATCAGCAATGGCATCCTTCGCCCCATCTACTTTATCCATTGTGTAAGTTGCAAAAACGATATTTTTACCAGGATCTTTCATTACATCTTGTGCACCTAGAATTACTTGTTTTTCAGTCACTTTATTCTCCTTAATTTATAAGCCTTTATATTAAATAATTATAGTCCAATTATTTCTAAAAGTCATAGAATAATGTGATTAAATCAATTAATAAACAAGAAAAAACCAAAATAGTAATTACAATACAAGTTATATAATTACTGTTTTGGTTATTATATCAATATTTAAAATTTCCTAAAACGTTCATACCTTTGTTCAAGAAGTTCTGTACTTGATAAAACTTGCAGTTGACCCACAGCATTCATAAGCTCTTCTCTAACGTTTTTGATAAGGACATATTCACTTATTCTCATTCCATTTTTGGTTTCTGGAATTATCTTATCAATAATAGAAAGTTCCATAAGTTCATCTGGAGTCATCTTCATAATGTCAGCAGCTTCTTTGGCACGTGAACTATCCTTCCATAAAATAGATGCAAATCCTTCAGGCGATAAAATAGAGTAGATAGAATTTTCAAGCATCCAAATTTGGTCAGCTTGAGCAAGTGCAAGTGCTCCACCACTTCCACCTTCACCAATTATAATAGAAAGAATGGGAACCTTTAAGGTGGACATTTCAAGTAGGTTACGTGCTATCGCTTCACCTTCTCCTCTTTCTTCAGCTTCTATACCACAGAAGGCCCCTGCAGTGTTGATAAAATTAATAATTGGTCGATTAAACTTTTCAGCTTGTTTCATTAGACGCAATGATTTTCTATATCCTTCTGGACTTGCTGAACCAAAGTTACGTTCAATATTCTCGGTTAAACTACGACCTTTTTGCGTTCCAATAACAGTAACTGGAATATCACCTAGCATAGCTACACCAGCGACCATAGCCTTATCATCTCCATAATATCGATCACCATGAAACTCCATAAAATCTGTAAAAACTTGATTCATGAAATCTAAAGAAGTTAGTTTTGATTGTTCACGCGCTAATTTTAATATTTCATAAGCATTCTTAGTCATGATCAACCTCTTTTTCTTCTGTTGATGAATGGATCCTCAATAATTGAGATAAATATGCCTTCAATTCGTTACGACCAACTATTTGATCAATGAATCCATGCTCCATTAAAAATTCAGCCCTTTGAAAGTCCGCAGGCAACTTTTGCTTAACAGTTTGTTCAATTACCCTACGGCCTGCAAAACCAATTAATGCTTGAGGTTCAGCAAGGATAATATCCCCTTCCATGGCAAAACTAGCTGTAACACCTCCAGTAGTCGGATCTGTAAGTACTGTTACATATAAAAGTCCAGCATCTGAGTGCCTCTTAACTGCTTGAGATATTTTTGACATCTGCATTAGTGACAAAATTCCTTCTTGCATCCTAGCACCACCAGACGCTGTGAAAAGGACAACAGGTAGTTTATCAGCAAGAGCTCTTTCAAAAAGACGAGTAATTTTCTCACCAACAACTGTTCCCATAGATCCCATGATAAAATTGGCATCCATAATACCTAAAGCAGTCTTATATTCTTTTATTGAGGCTTGACCTGTCCATACTGCATCTCTTAAACCAGTTGATTTTTGCGCTTTTGCTAATTTTTCCTTGTATCCGGGGAAATTTAATGGATCTTTACTTTCCAGTTCACCATTCCATTCTATAAAACCTTCATCAGCAATTAATTTCAATCGATTTTCAACTGACATACGAAAATGATAACCACAGTTGGGACAAACTTGACTATTTTTCACCTCTAAGTGATAAATCATTTGTTTACAAGATGGACACGACCACCAAATATCATCAGGAATCTTTTCACTTGCTTTTTGACTAGAAATAGGTGGATTTAGGCGAATATATTTTGCTTTTTTCTTTTTAAATAATCCCATAATTCCTCCTTATCTTAACTAAATTTTCCAGGTCGGTAAAAATTCCTCTTGAACAAATGCTGTATCATAGTCCCCACTGATAACCTTTTTATGATTAAGCAGAGCCCTTTGAAAGTCAACATTAGTCACTAGCCCATCTGTAACAACCTCATCGAGTGCCCTATTCATCTTCATCAAAGCTTGCTTGCGGTCCTTACCATGCACAATAATTTTAGCAATCATTGAGTCATAAAATGGTGGAATTTCGTAACCATCATAGACTGCACTCTCCACCCTTAACCCCAAGTTACCACTTGGTAGAAAAAGATTTTCAATTTTTCCTGGACTAGGCGCAAAATTCAGCTTTGGATTTTCAGCATTAATACGACATTCAATGGCATGACCTGATAATTTAACATCATCTTGACTAACAGATAATTTCTCACCTGATGCAACTATCAATTGTTCATTTACAATGTCAATTCCAGTAACCATTTCAGTTACTGCATGCTCAACCTGAATTCTAGTATTCATTTCCATGAAATAGAAACTACCTGACTTATCCATCAAAAATTCTATGGTACCAGCACTCTCATAATCAACTGATTTTCCAGCCTGAACAGCAATCTTTCCAAGATACTCACGGTTATCTTCAGAAAGTTCATCGTATGGAGCTTCTTCAATTAATTTTTGATTATTTCTTTGAAGTGAGCAATCTCTTTCTCCAAGCTGAATAACATTTCCAAAAGAATCTCCTAGAATTTGAACTTCAATATGTCTTGCTGGATAAATAATCTTTTCCATATACATTTCATCACTTGAAAATGCGGCTTTTGCTTCTTGCTGAGATGCGTTAAATTCTTTGGGTAATTCTTCTTTTGAAAATACCTTTCGAATTCCTTTTCCACCACCGCCAGCAGCAGCCTTTAACATTACGGGATAACCAATTTCATCTGCTAATTTCAAAGCTTCATCAACTGAAAAAATTGCACCATCGCTTCCAGGAATTACTGGAACTCCAGCTGCTTGCATTATTTTACGAGCATTAACTTTATTTCCCATCTCATCAATCGTTTTACTTTTGGGACCAATAAACTTAATTCCACATTCTTCACACATGAAGGCAAAACGAGAATTTTCAGAGAGGAAACCAAAGCCTGGATGAATCGCTTCTGAATTTGTGACTAAGGCTGCTGATAAAATTTGTTGCTCATTCAGATATGAATCACTTGCTCTTGCAGGACCAATGCAGATTGCTTCGTCAGCTAATTCAGTATGAAGGGCCTCTCTATCAGCTTCTGAATAAACAGCTACCGTTGCAATTCCCATCTCACGACAAGCTCGAATAATTCTTACCGCTATTTCACCACGGTTAGCAATTAATACTTTTTTAAACATAGCTACACCTCTTAGTTAATTGCGAAAGTTAATTCAGCCTCAGCAACTTTCTTTCCATCAACACGAGCAATCCCCTTACCAACACCAATATTTTCCTTAAGCTTTGTAAGTTCAACCTCAAGAATCAATGTATCCCCTGGTGTAACCTTTTGACGAAACTTAGCTTTATCAATTGAAGCAAAATAGGCTGTTTTCCCCTTAAATTGGTCCATTGATAGAAGTAAAACTGCGCCTGCTTGGGCCATTGATTCAATAATCAAAACCCCTGGCATTACAGGTTCATGAGGGAAATGTCCTTGAAAGAAAGGTTCATTAATAGTTACATTCTTTTTAGCTATAATTTTTTCTTGACCATCTATTTCTTCAACACGGTCAATTAATAGCATTGGATAGCGATGAGGTATTATTTCTTTTATTTCTTGAATTGTTAATAGTGACATTTCTAACCTTCCTTAACACGAAATAGTGGCTGATTAAAGGCAACTACTTCTTCATTTTTAACAGCAATTTCAGTGATTATTCCTGAAATGTCTGATTGGATTTCATTCATCAACTTCATAGCTTCAACAATACAAACTGTTTCACCAACTTCCACCCTATCTCCAACATTCTTAAATACTGGAGTATCAGGTGTTTCTTGAAGATAAACAACTCCAACCAATGGTGAAGTGATACTTGCTAAATCTTCTTTAGACTCTTCATTTTTACTTTCTTCAAGCTGATGAGGTTTTTCAACCTCTTGTTGAGCTGATTGTGTTAAATTCTCTAAATTTTCACCTTTGTTTCCTGAAAGAGAATTATTTTTTTCAGGGTTAACAGGTAACAAGTTAAGAGGATTATCTAGTTTTGATAGATGAAGATTAAAATCTCCTTCTTGCCAATGAAGTTCTGTTAGACTAGTTTGGTCAAATTGTTCGATTAAGTCTTTTATAGATTTTATCTTCACTCTTCATCCCATCCCTTCATCAAAATTACTGCATTATGACCACCAAAACCAAGTGAATTACTCAAGGCATATTTAACACTGGCATTTTGACTTTGATTTTTTATAATATTTAAGTCGATTTCTGGGTCCATATTTTCAATATTTATACTAGGTGGAAGAAATTGGTGTTCCAATGCTTCAAGAAGCACGACTGCCTCTACACCGCCTGCTGCACCGAGTAAATGACCTGTCATTGATTTTGTAGAAGATACTGGAACCTTGCTTCCATATTCACCAAGACCATAATGGATGGCTGTTGCTTCACTTGAATCATTAGCTGGTGTACTAGTTCCATGTGCATTTACATAATCAACTTGTTCTGGCTCAATCCCTGCTTCGTTGAGCGCAAATTTAATGGCTTTACCTGCACCTGACCCATCAGGATTTGGAGCAGTCATATGATATGCATCACAGTTTGCACCATACCCTACTACTTCAGCAATTATTTTTGCTCCGCGTTTTTGTGCATGTTCAAGTGACTCTAAAACCAAAATTCCTGCACCTTCACCCATTACAAATCCATCACGATTCTTATCAAATGGTCTTGAACCTTTGTCTTTGTCAGTTTGTTTGCTTAAGGCTGTAAGTGATGCAAATCCTGCAATACCAATTTCACAAATTGTAGATTCAGCACCGCCTGCTAAAATTACATCTGAGTATCCATGCTTAATGTTTCGATAAGCTTCACCGATTGAATGAGTACCTGACGCACAGGCTGTAACAGTGCTGGTACAAATACCTTTTGCTCCTACTCGTAAGGCAATATTTCCTGCAACCATATTGACAATAGACATGGGCACAAATAATGGTGATACACGACTTGCACCTTTATCGTTCATTCTGCTTACCTGATCTTGAATTGTTGGAAGTCCTCCAATACCTGAGCCAACCATAACACCAAAGCGATCTTGGTCAACAAGCTCTTTATCAAGATTTGCCATTTGAAGGGCATCAAGACTGGCATGAATTCCATATATTGAAAACAAGTCCATTCGCTTGGCATCTTTTTTTGTAAAGTATTTTTCTAGCGGGAAGTCTTTGACCTCTCCAGCAAGGTTAACACCAGTATTAGTAGAATCAAAACGAGTAATTTTATCAATACCATTTGTTCCTTTTTTCAAACTTTCAAGGAAGTCCTCTTTATTATTTCCAATTGGCGATACAACGCCATATCCTGTAACTACAACTCTTTGCATTGTATACCTTTCTATCCGTTCATAACCATTCCGCCGTCAACATTTATCACTTGACCTGTAATATATGGACTTTTGGCTAAGAATACTGCAAGTTCAGCAACATCATCAACACTCCCAAAGCGGTTCAGTGGAATTGTTGCCTTAATTTGCTCCTTAACATTATCTGAGAGAATATCTGTCATTTCAGTTTCAATGAAACCTGGTGCAATAGTGTTGGACCTAACATTACGACTAGCGCCTTCTCTTGCCATGCTCTTAGACATTCCAATAATCCCAGCCTTACTTGCTGCATAATTTGCTTGACCAAGATTACCAAGTTGTGCCGAAACACTTGATAGGTTGATGATGACGCCATATCTTTGCTTCATCATTTTTTTAAATATTTGTTGACTTACATTAAATGTTCCCGTCAGATTTGTCGAGATTACATCATCAAAATCACTAGCCTTCATCCGTAGAAAAAGAGAATCTTTTGTAATGCCCGCATTATTAATCAAAATATCAATAGTGCCTAACTGCTCTTCGACTTTTTTGAGCATATTTGCTACATCTTCAAAGGATGAAATATCCCCAGTAGCAGCTATACATTTAACACCATTAGCTGCTATTTCATTTATCAAATTCTCTGAGATTTCAGAACGACCATTTAAAATAATATTTGCTCCTTCTTGGGCAAATTTTTTAGCAATTGCAAGTCCAATACCTCTACTACTTCCTGTAACAAGAACTGTCTTATCTTTTAAATCCATATTATTTCTACCCCTCATAAGAATCTAAGAAATTTTGCAAAGATTTAATATCCTCAATATTATAAGTTTCAAGATTTTTATCTATCTTTTTAACAAAAGATGTTAAAGTCTTGCCAGGTCCAATTTCAACAAAACGTCCAACTCCTAGATTTATCATTTCATCAATAGTTTGATAGAAACGAACTGGAGACATTACCTGCCTGGCAAGTAAATCATCAAGTTGATCTTTCTGCATAATTTCGGCTTGAACATTACCAATAATTGGTGTGTTCATTTCTTGCCATTCAGTTTCAGAAAATATCTTTGCAAGTTCTCTTGAAACTGGCTCATAAACTTTTGTATGAAAGGGGCCACTAACGTTCAAGGGAATTATCTTTTTATGACCCTCTTCTTTTAAGATAGCAACAAATTCATCAACTGCTTCACTTTCTCCTCCGACCACAATTTGTTTAGGAGTATTATAATTTGCTACTGAAACCAGACCATCAACCTGTTCAGATGCCTGCTCAATAATAGAAATTGGAGTATTTAAAACTGCTACCATTTTCCCAAAGTTTTTGGGCACGGCAGCAGACATTAAGTTACTTCTTTTTTTAACAAGCATTAGACAATTAGAAAAGTCAATAGCACCAGATGCCACAAGAGCAGAATATTCCCCAAGACTTAGTCCTGCAACATAGTCAGCCTCAATCTTGTTATTTCTTAAAATGCTTAATATACCATTTGAAATGGTAAATACAGCAGGTTGAGTATATTCAGTTTCATTTAAAAGGTCATTTTCGGTAAAAACTATTTCTTTTAAATCATAGCCAAGAATATCACTGGCCTGATCGAATACTTTCCTGAACTCAGATTCATTTTGGTAGAGATCAAGTCCCATACCAACATATTGTGAACCCTGTCCACTAAATAGAAATGCTGTTTTCATAACATTTACTTTGTTGCATTATCAACGTAGACTACTAAATCTTCAACAGTATTGATAGGTTCAGTTGTATCAATTTCAATATCAAATTCATCTTCAATCTCATTAATTACTTGGAAAATATCCAAAGAGTCCGCATCTAAATCTTTAGTGAAATTAGTTTGAAGCGTAATATCTTCAGTATTTTTATCTAGTTCTTCAGCAATAATTTCTTGAATTTTTTCGAATGTCATAATAGTTTCTCCTATTTATTTCTATAATTTTATAAGTATGTTTCCCCAAGTCAGTCCACCACCAAAAGCTGATAAAAGAATTTGCTGGCCACTTCCGAGGGTTAAAATTTCATTTTTAATGGCTTCATCCAACAAGATTGCTACTGATGCACTTGATGTATTGCCGTATTTTTCAATATTTTGTAAGAATTTTTCTCGAGGTTGTCCAATTTTCTTGGAAACTTGATCTAAAATCCTAGCATTTGCTTGGTGTAACAAATAATAATCTATTTGCTCTGAATAATCTTTTATTGTTTTGCTTACATTACCTACTACAAATGAAAAAATTTGTCTTCCATCCATTGATAGCTTTTCAAGTGAATTTTCTTTACTTGATGAATCACTTTTAACCCAAGGATTAGTAACAGGTGACTTACCTGACTGTAAGCAATTTGCTTTTTCTCCCTGAGCATAAAGATTGCTTGAAAGGATGTGCTGTTCTTGACTAGATTCCAGTATGACGCCTCCAGCACCGTCTCCAAAGAGAACTGCTGTCGAGCGATCTGACCAATCAACTGCCTTCGACATTACATCTCCTGCAATAACCATGCCCCTTTTATTACTAGCACCAACCATTTTCTCAGCGACTGTTAAGGCATATACGAAACCAGAGCATGCTGCTGAGACATCAAGTGCCCAGGCATTTTTTGCTTCAATAGCTCCTTGGACAATGCAAGCAGTCGATGGGCTTTGGTAATCTGGAGTCATACTTGCAACGATTATAAAATCTATATCATTTGCATCAAGACCTGATTCATCCAACATTTTTTTAGCTACTTCAATACACAAATCAGATGTGTCTTGTCCAGTTGAAATATGTCGCTCTTTGATACCTGTTCGTGAATATATCCACTCATCATTTGTATCAAGTATTTGGCTAAGGTCATCATTGGTTACAACATTATCAGGTGTATAGGATGCAGTTGCAATTATTTTTGCAAATTGTCCCATTATTTACTCCTTGATTAAGAATGAATGAAGATTTTTTAAACCGCTTGTTAGGGCTGAAACTTCATCATCGTTCATACCTTCAATCACTTGATTTATCATTTTATAGTGAAATGATTCATGGGCACGATAGACAAGACGTCCTTTTTTGGTTAAACCAAGTTTTACAACTCGCTTGTCATCCTCACTTCTTAGCCTTTCAACGTAACCCTTTTTAACTAGCTTATCAATCGCCGTAGTAAGAGTTCCCAAAGTTACCGAAAGTTCTTTTGCAACATCAGTTGCAGTTTTCTTTTTGTACATACCTATCTTATCGATGGTATGGATTTCTTTTATTGATAAATCACTGAAGTTCTCAGCCTTGAGCTGCTTCTCTTCTAAATCAATAATATCGTTATAAACGATAACTAGTAGTTCATTTATTTGTTTTAATTCAGGTGACATTTTTTTATCCTTCATAATTTTTAATTCAAATTACTTTGATAATCAAACTATAAATTATTTATAAAAAAAATGCAAGTAAAATTTATTTGTCTCCGACAATAAATGTAAATTGACATGTTACTTTATTTTCACCATTCACTGTAGCCCAGGCATTTGCAGTACCAACACTACCTTTTATTTTTATTATTTCAAAATTTAAATCCATAATATCATTCGGTCTTACTTGATCGATAAATTCAACCTTATTAAAACCACCAATATATGCAGTCTTACCCAAAAACTCAGGTGATTTCAATATTAATATTGAACCTGCTTGTGCAAGTGTTTCAACAATCAAAAGACCTGGCATAGAAGCATCTTCAAAAGAATTTTTAAAAAAATCCTCGTTGTTACTTACGTTTTTTCTTGCAACAATTTTTTTACCAGCATCTATTGATATTACACTATCAATATACAAAATGGGATATCTATTTGGAATTGTATCTAAAATATCTTTTCTGGTTAATATTTCATTCACAAAATGTCCTCCTTAATTTTATGAATACAAAAGTATCATAGTTTTAAAAATAAATCAAGCAAAATTTAATTTGACAATCAAAGTATTTTATTTAATAATATTCATGTTTAGTAAATTAAAAATGAGATTAGGAGATCTTATGGGATTCTTAGATGGAAAAAAAATAGTAGTTATGGGCGTAGCCAATAAAAAAAGTATTGCTTGGGGTTGTGCCAAGGCACTTATGGAACAAGGAGCTCAAGTAATCTATACCTACCAAAATGAACGAATGAAAAAATTAGTAGTAAAATTATTAGGAACAGAAGCAAATCTAGTTGAATGTGACGTTGCTTCAGATGACAGTATAGCTACTGCTTTTGCTACTATCAAAGAAGAATATGGAAATATCGATGGGCTAGTACATGCCATTGCTTATGCAAATAAGGAGGATTTAGCAGGTTCAGTCGTAGATATCAGTCGCGATGGATTTTCACTTGCTCAAGATATATCTGCCTATTCACTTATTGCCGTTTCTAAGGCTGCACAGCCTATCTTAAATGATAATGCAGGAATTGTAACTCTCACTTATTTAGGAGCTGAACGAGCCGTTCCTAACTATAATATGATGGGGATTGCAAAAGCCGCCTTAGAGGCAAGTGTTCGCTATCTAGCTGCTGATTTATCACCACAAAATATTAGAGTCAATGCAATTTCAGCAGGTGCAATCAAAACACTAGCGGTTTCTGGTGTCAAAGACTACCAAAAACTAATTGAAATCTCAAAAGATCGTACACCAAGCAAGGTTGGTGTTACAATTGAGGAGGTTGGAAATGCCTGTGCTTTCTTAATTAGCCCCCTTTCAAGTGGTATTATTGGAGAAGTAATTTTTGTTGATAAAGGTGTGCATCTTTCATAAAAATATATATTTTAAGAGTATACACTGATTAGACTTTATAACGCAAAAAAATAGTCCTTATTACTAAGGGACTATTTTTTCTTTGTGAAAGTTACAATATTTGTCATACCAAGCATACCTTTTTTAGCAACTTGTTGAAATTTCATTTCTTTATTTGATACTTTTTCAATAATATATCTGGTACCATTCTTTACCGAAGCAAATATTATTTGATTTTCATCTTCTGATTCGATAATTATATTTTTATTAAACCCTAAATCCTCATCTGTCATTATCCATTCATCATCATTCTTAGAAAAACTATAGCTAGTTTCCCATTCTTGACAATACCATGAACCAATAAGCCAGTTGTTAGATCCTTCAAAATTTTCCATAATACACTTCTCCAAATTATTTATAAATTCTTTAAAAAATCACTTCCGAAAAAGTGATTTTTTTATTTTATTCTTCATCCATGCTAAGTACACTCAAGAAGGCTTCTTGCGGTACTTCTACACTTCCGATTGATTTCATACGTTTCTTACCTGCTTTTTGTTTTTCAAGCAGTTTTCTCTTACGTGATACGTCACCACCATAACACTTAGCAAGTACGTTTTTACGAAGAGCTTTAATATCAGATCTTGCCACAATTTTATGCCCGATTGCTGCTTGAATTGGTACTTCAAATTGTTGACGAGGAATGATTTTCTTCAGTTTTTCTACAATTAATTTTCCACGCTCATAGGCAAAATCCTTATGTACGATAAATGATAGAGCATCAACCTTCTCACCATTCAATAGAATATCCATTTTAACCAAGCGGCTTGGACGGTATTCGCTTATCTCGTAGTCGAAACTTGCGTAACCTTTAGTAGAACTTTTTAGCTTATCGAAGAAATCATAAACGATTTCTGATAGTGGAATTTGATAGATTATGTTAACTCGGTTGTCGTCAATGTAATCCATTGTTACAAACTCACCACGTTTACGTTGAGCAAGGTCCATAACGGCTCCAACGTAGTCTGACGGTACCATGATTTGTGCCTTCACGAATGGTTCTTCAATGTTTTCAATCTTAGTTGGATCAGGGAATTCACTAGGGTTAGAAACTACGATGTTTTCACCATCTGTTGTATTGACTTTATAGATAACACTTGGTGCTGTCATGATAAGGTCAAGGTTAAATTCGCGCTCCAAACGTTCTTGAATAACGTCCATATGGAGAAGACCCAAGAATCCACAACGGAAACCAAAACCAAGGGCTTGAGATGTTTCAGGCTCGAATGTTAAACTTGCATCATTTAATTGAAGTTTTTCAAGGGCTTCACGCAAGTCATTATAGCGATTACTATCAATTGGATACAGACCACAGAATACCATTGGATTTAATTTCTTATATCCGTCTAGTGGCTCAGAAGCTGGGTTGTCAGCAAGAGTTACAGTATCACCTACACGAGTGTCAGCAACTGTCTTAATTGCAGCTGCGACGTAACCAACGTCTCCAGCCATCAAATAGTCACGTCCAACTGCTTTAGGAGTAAAGATTCCAACTTCTGTTACATCAAAAGTTTTTCCATTACTCATCATTTGAATTTTATCGCCTGGTTTAACAACCCCATCCATGACACGGATGTTAAGGATAACTCCACGATAGGCATCATAAACAGAGTCAAAAATCAAAGCCTTAAGCGGTGCTTCAACATCACCTTCTGGTGCAGGAACTTTTTCAACGATTTGTTCAAGAATCTCTTCAATTCCGATTCCTGCTTTTGCACTAGCAAGAACGGCATCACTAGCATCAAGACCGATTACATCTTCAATCTCAGTACGTACACGTTCTGGATCAGCAGCTGGTAGGTCAATTTTGTTAATTACTGGCAAAATTTCAAGATCATTATCTAAGGCTAAATAAACATTAGCCATCGTTTGAGCTTCGATCCCTTGTGCAGCATCTACGACAAGAACTGCACCCTCACAGGCAGCAAGAGAACGAGATACTTCATAGGTAAAGTCAACGTGTCCTGGTGTGTCGATAAGGTGGAATATGTATGTTTCACCATCTTTTGCAGTGTAATTAAGCTCAATTGCATTTAGCTTAATTGTTATTCCACGCTCACGTTCCAAGTCCATTGAATCAAGCAATTGGTTTTGCATTTCACGCTTTGAAACGGTTTGAGTTTGCTCCAAAATACGGTCAGCCAAAGTCGATTTACCATGGTCAATATGCGCAATGATTGAGAAGTTACGAATCTTCTTCTGGCGCTCTTTTAATTCATTAATATTTATATTAGACATTTAATTTCCTCATCACATTTTGATAATCGTTTTATTATACCATAAATTACTAGCAAAAAGCACCCACTTGAGTGCTTAATCTTACATCCATTAACTATTTAAGAATTTCACATTGATAGTGTTTAATCGTTTAAAAATCTCATCCCAATCTTGTGAATTATCTATATATTTTTTTATTTTATCTTTAATTACGAAAGAAAAATCGATTTCCCCACTAAAAACATTTTTATCAAAGTATTGATTATCATTTATTAAAATATTAAAGAAATTAAAGTAATTATAGTCATCCAATTCATTTAAATAACTCTTATTTTCTGGTGAGTTATTTCCTTTATCAGTCGAAAAATAGATTGCTAATATTTCACTTTTAATACTTAATTTTCTATATTTGTCTTCATTATTAATTAATATTTTGCATTTCTCATATACATTATCATCTATGATATTTTGACTATTTAAATTAAAATTTCCATAATTTCTAATTATATGTAGAAAATAAGAATAATCATCAGCGAAAACGTCTTTCCTTTGTTTAAATAAATCATTTATTTGACCAAAATTTTTTTCAGCCCACAAATCTAGATAATTTGAAATAATTAGATGAATTATTTTTCCATCAAAAGTGAAAATATTTTTTTGTTTTCTCAACTCTTCAAAAGCAATATCTGCAAGTCTTGGTAGATAATTGTTAAATTCATCATCTGGAAGATCTGAAATATATTCCAAAAAGTCTTCATCATCTTTTTTATTTCCAGAAATAAAGTTTCTTAATTTTTCATCATTTGACAAAATTTCGTGTGCTTCGGATGAACTCAAGTTACTTACCGAATCCAGGACTAAATATCCATCCATCTTCTCCAAAAATGGACTAGGAACTTTATAGTTTGAGCTCAAGAAGTACTTTATATTTCTATATAAATTTTTCTTTTTATTTTTCCTTTCGATTTCTTTATCAGTTGGAAACCATCCTCTTCTAAGTTTGTTATATTCTGTTGGATAGAATAGGTAAAGATATATAACAAATAATTTTTGGATTGGTTGTACTTTTTCTTTTCGCTTATAAGTAATAAATTCTGTATTAACATATGTATTAAAGGCTGAAAGTTCACGTAGATTTCTATTTTCACTAATGATAAAATCGCGTAATTCAATCATATGAACTGCATGACTTTTGTAGTCTTTAATTCGAGAGTTATTTTGATCAATAATAATAAAAGTATTTTTAAATGTCTCTAGTAACTCTTCAAAATAGTCAGACCAAATGTTTTGAGGTTGTAAATCATAAGGAATATCTTTCCTTACATCAATAATCTTTTGAAGATACTTATCTTCTAACTTTCCATTGCGTTTTTGATTGTTTATTTTTTCGTAATCCCCTATAAAGATCACCGTAATTTTACCTTGTAAAAGATTAAAAAGCTTGTAAGCGGCATTTTGTCTTTCTTTTGAAACACGATCAAAATCATCAATTATCAAAACTTTATTACTATATCCTATAGTAAAATTTTTTAAAAACCATATATAAATATCGTCAGTGTTGTTTAAAAATGTATTTTTCAATGCCAATAATACTGTAGATAACACTACTAAAAACATAAATATTGAATTAATATTACTGTTATCTTTCCAAAAAGCATAACTTGTTGTTATCATAATAATAAACAATATAATGCTTATTGTTCCATAATATAAATATGGATGAAGCTTTTTCATAGTATATTTAACTACACTACTATTATCACCAGTCCTCCATAAATCTAAATACACAAAATTTACGGAATTATTTTTATTTTCAACGTTTTTTAAAAACGTAGTTTTTCCACTTCCCCACTCACCATTAAAAAAAATAGTTTTATTTCTATTATTATCAATAAAATCCATAAAATTTTTTTCAGCAATTCTTGTATTTATTTTTTTTATTTCCAACTTCTTATTATTAAAATAATCCATTATATCTCCTACATATAACGTTAAACAATTTATTTCTTCACCTTAAACAAAAAATGTGGCATATCAATTCCCTTGTAAAATTTATTAAAAATTCTATCCGCTGTCATTCCATTTCTAATGGCGACATTCATAGAGGCAATATTATTATTTCTAACAGTAGATACAACTTCTCTAACCTTCAATTCATTAAATGCATATTCTTTCACAGCACGCGCAGCTTCTACAGCATATCCCTTGTGCCACTCATCAAAAATCAAATGATAACCTATTTCTTTATAAATCTCGCCTTCTACTACCTGATCAGTAAGACCACATTCACCTATAACTTTTCCGTCATCTTTTAGCTCAATTGCCCATAAACCATATCCATTTTTCTTATATGACTCTATATTCCACTCTAACCAAGAAACAATACGTTCGTCAGAAAATGCTCCTTCGTAGGCATACATCACTCTATCATCTCCTAGAAATGATTTTAAATATTTTTCATCTCCTAGTTCCCATTCTCTCAATATTAATCTTTCGGTCTCTTATATCAAAAATATCTATATAAATACTCAAAACCCTCAGGCAAGTGAGCCGAGGGTTTTAAAATATTATCTTTTAATTTTGTGAATCTTCATCAGACTCATCTTTGTTTTTTTTGCGTTTGTAGAAAAATAATCCACCGGCTAAAGCTATTATGCCAGCTCCTATTGTTGCCCAAAGGGCTTTTTCTTCACCAGTGCTTGGTAAATTCTTTCTTACAGATGAGCTGTTTTTATACCCAACTTTTCCAGAATTGGCTGTATTTCCACCATTTCCATTATTTCCGATAATACCAATTGGTCCTTTTGTACCAGAACCTTCTTGATTATTATTGTTTTTGTCTTTATCTTTGTTCTTGTCTTTATTGTTCCCATCTTCACCTGGATTTGGAACAGGTTTTGGTTTTTTATCATCAGGTTTCGGAATTGGTGTTGGTTTTTGATTAGTTGCTTTTATTGAAATTTTTGTAGATGTGATTTCACTTTCATTTCCTGCCTTATCGAAGGTCTTGAATTGAAGCACAGTGTCCTTCTTAATTTCAAAAGGTTTATCATATTCTTGCCAAGTTTTTCCATCATCTAAGCTATATTTTACTTTTGTTATTTCATCTTTTGAATCAATACCAAGTTCAACAGTAACTTTTTCTTTATCTTTATCGACAATGAGATTAACAGTTGGTTTCCCTGCAATTGCAGTACGGATATTCTTCACTTCAAAAGTAGAAACTGATGATTCATTTCCATATTTATCCTTATATTTGAAGTAATAAGTTCCATTTTCTACTACAGATATATCATTTGGAACCTCTGTCCAAACCTTATTGTCGGTTGAATAATAAAGAACAGGTTTTTCAAAATTACCAGCAGCATCTTTTACTGCTTGATAATTATCTGATGAAAGAATAATTGACTTATTAGTCCATTCTGTATTACTAGACGAAATACTTGGCGCCTCAATATCTTTTTTATGATGACTTACTGTAAAATCAAGTTGTGTTTTATTTTGAAGCTCATCAACTAAAAGTGCAGTCATTTTAGAAGTATCTTCTTCAAGTACTTCGACATCATAATTTACATCTACTGCAGGTTTTCCAGCAAAGAATTTTTCATTAAATACTTCGTACGCTTTATCACTGTATACATGGCTATTATTTATTGCAAAATTGTAACCAGATAAGTTATCAGTTATTGTTGCTTTTACAGTATAAGGATTTAAATTTGTATAAGCTGCTAATTTACCATTGTGCTCTTCAATACCTTTAAGTTGAAGACTCGGTAACTTATCATCTACCCATATTTGATATGCATAATTAACAAGAGGACGACCATTATTTAATCTGTCATCTTGAACATATGCTTGAAGTCTATATGTTCCAGTTGTTATATTCTTCAATTTATAACTAAATTGAAGAGTATTTGGATCGTACTGTACTTTTTCTCCATTAAGAGTAAAGTTCTGAACAGGGTATGCCAACTTACCTGTAACAGTTAAAGACTTAGCTGATTTATCATAATGTTCACTTTCAGTATTAATCAGCATTAAGCCTGAATCTAAATTATCAAGACTTAAGACATCAGAACTTAATGAAGTACTACCTGATGAGGCAATAGTTATTCCTACATATGTCTCATTCCCGATTTCATTTGACGCGACTACATAATATAAATTATCTCCGTAATTGAGTTTAACTTCTTGGCTAAAGTTGCCTGATTCTTCAACTTCAACAGGAATTTGCTCTTTTGTATTTGGATTATAAAGAATCACATCACTAGCATCTTTAACATTACCTGAGATTGTATATTTATCATCTGTTGTATTAATTAGACTATTTTCACCTAATCCGTTAACAGTAACTTCTGGTCCTACGATATTTACATTTACAGCAATTTTAGAAATTTCTTTTTTACCAGATTTGTCTTCTGAAAAAATTACTTCTTTTGTAGAATTTGTTAGAGGGATTGAAACCTTAAATAGTCCATTTTCATCAGTTTTCACTTCAACACCATTTACAAATATTGTTGTATTTTCTTTGTAACTACCAGTTATTTCAAAGGTTTTATTTTCTTCATCAAAGCCTGCAGTAGCTTGGTTAATTGAATCACCATCTGCAATGTTATAGGCTAGTAAGCCATCTTTACTAGTTTCATAGATAGTTGAGGCATAAGTTGAATTTCCAGCATTATCACTAATAGCAAGTTCAATATTATTTTTCCCTTTTTCAAAGTAATCAGTAAATGATTGAACTGATTCGTAGGTATCACCTTTTTTGGCAACTTCAATTGTTGTTTTTTGACCATTTAAGGAAATAGCAACTACCCCTTCATTCAATCCTGAAAGCTCATCACTAGCTTGGAAAACAATGTTACCGTTTTTATTGACACTTAGTTTATCCAATTTTGGAGCAATATTGTCAACTGTGATTGGAATATATGTTGTCTGGTCTGCTCCTCCTGTTTTTGGACTTACTGTTACTTTATACTTGTATTGTCCATCTTTTACCTGGGTATCTTTACCAGTCTTTTTATCAAATACTTCTCCACTCCAAGTGGCACTTGTTACTGTGTGGTTACTCCATTTACCACTTGCATAGTAATCTTTTTGTCCGCTATTATCAATTGAGAGTTCTCTAATTGTTTTGTCCTTATCATCTACAATTTCATACTTTGCTTCATTGAAGTTTTTGTTGAAGTAAAGTACTGGTACTGCATAATCTTGAACCTTATCCTTGTTATCAGGTGAGATTGCGATTTTTTTTGGATCAACATTTGTTTTTCCAGCTTTGTCTTTTACAATACCTAAAACATAATTGTTATCAGAAATTAAATATCCGGACTGATTTGGTGCTGAGTGTCCATCCTCATATATTAATGGATCGATAATTTTTCCTGAATCATATTTACCGAAGAATCCCATATATGGAATAACAAGGTTTGGAACATCAACTCCATCAAAACCAACGAAACCTTCAACAAATTGATTCTCAGCAAAATCGTACGGTAAATTAACTGTGAATGTAATATCTTTTGATTCACCAGCTTTGATAGTAACCTTGTTACTATCAGTCTTTATACTTGCTTTTTCAATTTTTGTATCGTAAATCTCTTTGTTTTCATCAGTTTTTTGAGTATAGACTCCACCATAATCATTAAAGGTATATGTTTCGTCCTTAGAACCATTGTTTTTCAAAGTAACAGTAAAAGTTGATGAGCGACCAATTTCCCTAAGGGTAATTGTTCCATTTCCGTCTGCTTTATTAGCAAGACTGACATTGTTCTCAATCGCAGCAGCAACATTTATTTGTCCTGCCCCTTGTCTTCTTGGAGAGATTATTTCCTTTGTGTGATCAAGATCAATGATTGGAACTGATGTAGATAGAGCTGAATTTTTAGCAAATTTAACTAATTCAGAGCCACTTAAGTTAAGATTTTTTTGTTTAATAGCTTGTAATATTAATGCTTCAGATCCGGCAACAAAAGGAGCCGCCATCGAGGTACCACTCATGTTTTGATATTTATTATCATTAGCCAATGAATAAATATTTCCACCAGGTGCAGAAATTTCTGGTTTGAAATTCAATTCAGGTGTTGGTCCCCAAGAACTAAAGTCAGACATCTTTCCTGCTTCAACATTATTTATTGTTGCCATATTAAAATCAAATGCAACATTTTTTCCTGATTTTGATGCCTCTACTAATTTCGCACCATCTGCTTGTGAAAAACCAAGTGTAGGAAATTCTTTATCATCAAGACTCATTGATACTAAACCATCAGTATTATTGTATATAATGACAGCGACAGCACCATTATCCTTAGCACGTTTTGCTTTTTCAGTAAATGTAATGGCACCACGTGAAATTAAAGCAATATTTCCTTTTAATTCATCTTTCTTATCAGAAGTGTAATCATCTTCTGTACCTAATCCCAAGTCAACTAACTTATGTTCAGATTTTAGACCACTATAATCTGACTCCGCCTGAGTAAACACTGTTGTTGAGCCGTCATTTAAATCAGGGATTGAATCAAATTTTACTAATCCTTTTATTTCCTTAATAGTTTCAATCTTAACCTTTGAGTTTTCTGATGATGCAACTGTTAGAGCCTCTGGTGTAACACCAGGACTACCAGTTGTACTCAATTCTGGCGTATCAAATTGATTCTTAGGATTTCCATCCCCAGTTGATCCACTTGTTCCACTATTCCCAGCAGAAATGACAGAAATAACCCCAGCATCACTTGCTTTTTTAATTGCTTGTGATTGAGGATCATCAATATCTGTATTTGCAGCAGGAGATCCTAAACTCATATTGATAACATCTGCACCAAGTTTCACTGAATCTTCAATTGCAGCTATCACATCATCACTATAACATCCTTTATATGCAGTGTTATTTGAGAACACTTTCATTGCAAGTAGTTGGGCTTCTGGTGCAACTCCTTTGATATCACCATTTGAAGCCGCAATTCCAGCAACGTGCTGACCATGCATACTTCCTGTTGTATCAACAATTTCAGTACTTCCATCTGCATAATTATAACCAAAAGGCACCTTCTCTGTGAAATACTTGCCTTTTCCAAGAGCCGTAGCTGAATCTTTGTTTAAACGTCCACTGCTTTTATTTGATAAATACAGATCTTTATGACTTGAGTCTATCCCAGTATCAATGATAGAAACAACCATTCCTTCACCCTTAAGTTGATGTTCTTCCCAGACTTTTTGAACTTGACCCAAAGAATTTGCATCAGCGTCAGTAGGATAAAAAACCTGTGCTGGCGTAACTGCCAATACTCCATTTAAATCTTTTATTTTATCGTAATCTGCTAATTTAATATCAATTGAAAATGCATTTACAAGATAACCAAATGAACGACGAGCTTTTGCTCCCGCAATTTTTTCGATTTCATTTTTAACTGATTCTTGATTTCCTTTTACAGAATCAATTTCTTTTTCAATTTTTTCAATAGATCTCTTATTACCACTACTTGTTCCAACCTTGTCAATCGCAGCATTCTTGTCTAATTGAACAATTACACGAATTCTTTGATTTTGATCAATCTCTGTCTCAGAACCACCGTCTTTAATAATTCCTTCTAGCTTCAATTGTTCCTTTACTGTATCATAAAATGATTTAGTATTATCTTCATTTTTTAACTGACTTTGATTTTGAAGATACTCTTTTAATTCATTCTCATATTTGGCTGATGATACTGTACTCTCCTTTTGGCTATCCTCCGCATAAACTGTTGCAGCTTGCAACACAGGCGTCGATAATAGTAAAAAACCTGCAGTAACAATGGCTGACTTCTTCAATTCTTTTTTCAATAAACTTCTCCTTATTTTATTACAAAGCAATAATTTCATATATCATCTTCAATCAGTTATTTTTAGAATTATACATAATTATCAGACAATTATTGTTAATGATTATATCACATACTCACATAATAATAAATACATTCATAATAAAAATATTTTGTTATGTATTATAAATTTTTAATTGTAAAATACATTATATAATTGTATACCTATTTCTCTTACTTTTTAAATACTCGCTTTTATGCTAAAATATCTATTATGAAAATACAATCATTTTTTGCTGCTTCAGTAGGAAGATCAGCGCATTTTGTACTAAAAAACTTTTTCAAGAGAGGTTCTACTTTCCCTGGAAAGCTAGCCCTTCAACTTGATCCAAATATACTTGATGAACTTGCCAATAACTACGATGAAATCATCGTTGTAACAGGTACTAACGGAAAAACTTTGACTACTGCTTTGACTGTTGGAATTTTAGAACAAGCCTTTGGCTCTGTGACTACAAATCCTACCGGAGCAAATATGATAACAGGGATTGTATCAACCTTCCTGACTGCTCCTAAGGGGACAAACGGTAGTAAAAAAGTTGCTGTACTTGAAATTGACGAAGCAAGTTTACCTAAAATTACCCAATATATAAAACCAACACTTTTTGTTTTTACAAATATATTTCGTGATCAAATGGATCGTTATGGTGAGATTTATACAACATACGATTTAATCCTTAAAGGCGCAGCAAATAGTCCAGAAGCTACGGTTCTTATGAATGGCGACAGCCCACTTTTCAACTCAAAAGAAGTAGCTAACAAGGTTCTTTACTACGGTTTTGATACACAAAAAGATGAGCCAAAACGTGCTCACTATAATACTGAGGGTGTCCTTTGTCCAAAATGTCATCATATACTTGAATATAAGACTAATACATATGCTAATTTGGGGGATTACCTCTGTCCAAACTGTGATTTTAAACGTCCTGAACTTGATTACAAGCTTACAGAACTTGTTAGTATAGACAATGTGTCAAGCGATTTTATTATCGATGGTCAAGATTACAGAATCAATGTGGGGGGACTATATAATATCTACAATGCACTTGCGGCTGTAGCTGTGGCTGAATATCTTGGCGTATCTAGTAATCAAATTAAAGCTGGTTTTGATAATAGTCGTGCTGTTTTTGGTCGTCAGGAAACTTTTAATGTTGGTAATAAGAAATGTACACTTGTTCTTATTAAAAATCCAGTAGGTGCCAATCAAGTTCTTGATATGATAAAGATGGCACCGTATCCTTTTGCATTAGTAGCATTACTCAACGCTAACTATGCAGATGGTATTGATACAAGTTGGATCTGGGATGCAAACTTTGAGTCAATCACTGATATGGATGTAACAAGCGTTATAACTGGTGGTGTACGTCATTCTGAAATGGCACGACGTCTACGTGTCGCCGGTTTTGACGAAAATAATCTATCAGAAGTTGAAAGTCTAACTGCCGTACTTGAACAAATTGAAAATCAAGATACTGATCATGTATATATCCTAGCAACTTATACTGCTATGCTTGAAATGCGTGAGCTACTTAAAAATAAAAATATCATCTCTGGAGAGATGAAATAATAAGGAGACAGCATGTATAAATCAATAGAATCAAAAGAAAAAAATTATCCTTATTCACTTAATGCAGCTCATTTGTACGGAGATTTAATGAATACATACGGGGACAATGGAAATGTCCTCATGCTTAAATACGTTGGTGAAAAGCTCGGTGCGCATATGACCTTCAATATTGTTAGTCTTGAGGATGATTTCAAGGCTGATAAATTTGATCTTGCTTTCTTTGGTGGTGGTCAAGACTACGAGCAAGTGATCGTAAGTGAAGATTTGCCTAAAAAAGCCGATGGTATCAAAAAATACATTGAAAATGATGGAGTTATGCTTGCAATCTGTGGTGGTTTCCAACTTCTAGGACAGTACTATGTCGATGCGAGCGGAAAAAAAATTCCAGGTATTTCAGCAATGAACCACTACACTCTTAACCAAAAAGATAATCGCTTCATAGGTGATATTGAAATTCATAATGATGAATTTGATGAAACTTATTACGGTTTTGAAAACCATCAAGGTAGAACTTTTTTATCTGACAAAGAAAAACCTCTCGGTAAAGTAGTTTTTGGCCAAGGAAATAATAGTGAAGATGGCACTGAAGGTGCCCATTACAAAAATGTTTTTTGTAGCTACTTTCACGGCCCAATTCTTTCAAGAAATGCAAATCTCGCTTACCGCTTGATTAAAACAGCTCTTGAAAAAAAATATGGGAATGAAATTGAAATTCCTGCATTTGAAGATGTCCTTGCAAATGAAATGCAAGGTCAAGTTGTAAACGATATAAAACGTAAGGCAGAAAAAAGTAAATAATTAAAAACGCTTTGACTTTAGTAGTCAAAGCTTATTTTTTTCTATATCTTTCATAATTATTTACATAATCTTCAAGAGAAATCTTTTCCATCAATTCTCCTATTAGTTCATAAGGAATATTTTTGACATTAGTAAACCTTATACAAGATTTTCCCATATTAAGTTTTGTTGGAACTTCTTTTGCAAATTCATCTTCAAACCAAGCTAGTAGTGCACGATTTCCCATCAACCCCATATGATATAAGGAAATATAATTTTTTTGGCTTGCTAGGCTGACAAATGGTAAAGGTTCATCATTTTGTCCTAAATATCCTTCAGGAAATATTGATAAGGGCACAACATAAGTTGGCATATCATATTGAAAGTTCAAGTCGAAATCCGATGGTATATTTTCATTTATAACATCTAATAACTTTTCATAAGAAACTTTCCATTTATCATCAATAGCTGAAATATATTTTTCAATCTCTTTATTAATATTTGACATAGAATCTACCATCCTCCTGAAGCACCTCCTCCACCTGAAGATCCACCACCAAAACTATCACCACCAGAATGATTAGTTGGATTGTAACTTGAAGAAGAATAGTCATTAGTCATAATATATCCGTCTCCACCATACAAACGGTTACCAACAAGAACTCCGTTTGACACAATTTTAGCATTTGGATTTTTCTCAATTATTTTTCCATACCCTATATTATCATGTAGCGCCTTAAGACTTGTAATTGTTGCAATTCCACTCAAAAGTAGATAGTAAAAATCAGTTTTAGTACGATTTAGTGAACTTGTATTACTATAGTTTGTATACATAATACCTAATTCATTAGCAATTAAACGATTTTGTTTGATCAAATATGAAATAATAAAAATGCCAATCACTGAAATTAGAATTATTATTATTGGAATTAATACTCGGTAGGTAATTTGTCCATTTAGTTGGTCAATCTGTTCATTTAAATTATTTACTTTGATATTCATGATTTCAGTTACTGTTTTAGAAACTGATAAAATCGCCTTACTATAATTTTTATCCTTAAAATCATTTACGATATCATCATCATTAACTATTCGACCTGCTTTACCATCGTTCAAAACTCCTTCCATTCCGTATCCAACTTCGAGACGGAATTTACGATCATCTAAGCTTATCAAATATAGCACACCATTATTAAGCTTAGCATCTCCAATACCAACCTTACGAAAGATTTTGTTTGCATAAGATTCAATCGTTTCATTTGAAGGCAATTTATTGATTGTAACAATCATATATTGAGCTCCATCTGTATAGCGAGCTAAATCTTTATTCATATCATAAATTTTTGATCTTGTATCACTATCTATGATATTAGCATTGTCAGAGACAAAAATATTATTTGAATCAATATTGATATAATTATCACCATCAATTTTTAAAGGAGTATTATTTTTCTCCTCTAATACGTATTCCTTCATACTATCTGCTCTATCTTGGTGAGGTGGATTATTTAAAATATCCTTTTTTTCCTTTTCAATCGCATTAATTCTGTTTTGGATACTATTGATTTGTTTAGGAGCAAGAAATACCAAATATGAAATTGACAATACAGTTAAAATAGAAAATATTATTCTAAATGTAGTGTAATACTTCTCGTTTCTAATTAATTTTCCTTCAAAATTATTATATTTTTTTAATCCATACTCAGGATTAGCAGCCTTATTCAAATTTTTATCAAATTTTTCCAAATCTTTTGTCGAAGCCAATTTTATCTACCTCTCTTCTGATAATTCTATCAAAATACCTTCAACATTTACAGAAAAATGTAATATATTAAAAAAAATTAGTTAATGACTATGCATTAACTAATTTTGATATTAATTTTATATAAAGTTTTATTTATTATTTTACAGTTCTGATTCTCATTGTGTTAGTACGTCCTTCACCAACTGGAACACCAGCTACGATAACGATATTATCACCTGAATTTACGAAACCATATTTACGAGCAACTTCTTCTGCAACATCATACATGTCATCAGTTGAAGCTGGACGTTCTTCAAGAACTGGGAACACACCCCAGTTAATCATTAGAGATTTTTGAACAAACTCGTCAAATGTAATTGCAAGAATATCAGTATCAGGACGGTATTTAGAAATTAAACGAGCAGTGTTACCTGATTCAGTAATTGCAACAACACAGGCAATATCCATATTCTTAGTAGCATCTTTAACTGCTGAAGCAACAACTTCTGTTACACTTGAACGGTCGAATTCTTCTTCGTTTAGACGTCCATATTCAGATAACATAGATTGAGCATTCATGTCAATTCTTGCCATTGCAGCTACAGATTCAACTGGATATTTACCATTTGCTGATTCACCTGAAAGCATAGTAGCATCAGTTCCATCAATAACAGCGTTAAATACGTCTGATACTTCTGAACGAGTAGCACGTGGTTTTTCAGTCATTGTTTCAAGCATGTTAGTTGCAGTAATTACAACTTTACCAGCCTTGTTAACTTTTCTGATAATTTGTTTTTGATAAACTGGAACCATTTCAAATGGAACTTCAATACCCATGTCTCCACGGGCAATCATGATACCATCAGAAACTTCAATGATTTCATCCAAGTTATCGATACCTTGTTGGTTTTCGATTTTAGGAAGAAGTTGAACATGACCGTTACCAGTTTCTTCAAGAATTGCACGAACTTCGTTAACGTCTTTTGCAGAACGAACGAATGAGATTGCGATAAAGTTAATTCCTTGTTCAAGACCAAAACGGATATCCGCGTTATCGCGATCAGCAAGAGCTGGGAAAGGAATTTTAGTGTTAGGAATATTAACACCTTTTTGTTTAGCGATAACACCATCATTTTGAACTTCTACTTCAAATTCATGATTAGTAGGATCTTTAGCAATAACTGTAAGACCTAATTTACCATCGTCGATAAGAATTGTTTGTTTAACATCAACATGGTGATAAATATCAATTCCACCAGCGACGTTCAAAGCAATTTTATCGCGAGTTGATTTAAGACCTTGAGTAGTCATAACACGGATTTTTTCACCAGTTTTGTATTCAAACTCTTTATCGTCACCTTCGAAAAGTTCAGTACGAATTTCTGGTCCTTTAGTATCTAATAGATACCCAACTTTTTGTCCTGCAATTTCTTCTGCACGACGAACAGTTTTCATACGTTCACCTTGCTCTTCATGATCACCATGTGAGAAATTAAAACGGAATACGTTAGCACCAGCTTCAATTAATTTAGCAATGTTTTTTGCACTTGCTTCAACATCAAGTGACTCACCCCAATAACCATCATCACCAAATTTTTTACCACCGCGAATTTCAACGGCTGGTCCAAGAGTTGCTACGATTTTTACACGTTTTTTCATTTTGTGGATACTCCTTCTTTTCTAAAATAATAGTTTATATAAATCTCTTATATATCGTTCTTTTGATTATGAAATCTCTTGACTAAGTTTATAAAGATCTAAGTCAGTTTGGTGCTTGTGATTTGTTAATGTTTCAATAATATCACGAGCAACAAGTTTTTCGCCTTCAACACCTACTGCAAGACCACCTTTATTATCTTTAAGTAAATCTACAGCAAACGCACCCATACGACTAGCTAGAACACGGTCACGAGCAGTTGGTGCACCACCACGTTGCATATGTCCTAAGATAGATACACGTAAGTCACCTACATCACCATGTTTTTTAAGTTCTTGAGCGAATTCTTCTCCACCCATAACACCTTCAGCTACAACGATAAGGTTGTGTTTCTTACCTCTCTTGTAACCTTCTTGAATACGGCTAACAATTTCATCAAAATCAAAGTCAACTTCAGGAATGATGATCTCATCAGCTCCACCAGAAATACCAGCGTTTAAGGCAATATCTCCAGCGCCACGACCCATCACTTCAATTACGAAAGTACGAATGTGACTCTTAGAAGTATCGCGAAGTTTATCGATTACATCAACTGCAGTGTTAACAGCAGTATCGAATCCAATTGTATAATCAGTACCTGGAATATCATTATCAATAGTTCCTGGAACCCCAACAGCTGGGAAACCATGTTCAGTAAGTCTCATTGCTCCATGGTAAGAACCGTCTCCACCAATAACAACAACACCTTCAATACCATGTTTCTTCAATTGCTCAATACCAGCCAATTGACCTTCTTTTTCTTTAAATTCTGGATAACGGGCAGAATATAGGAAAGTTCCACCTTGAGATGCTTTATCAGATACATCTTTAGCTGTAAGTGGGAAGATATCTCCAGCAACCATACCAGCGTATCCGTAGTTAATTCCAAAAACTTCCATGTCTTCATGAAGAGCTTTACGGACAACCGCACGAATAGCAGCGTTCATTCCAGGTGCGTCTCCACCACTGGTTAAAACAGCAATACGTTTCATTAATACATTTCCTCCATCAATATTTTAAACATTAATATTATAGCACGATTTCCTTGTTATGTCTTAGAAATTGTTAATAAATTATCTATAAACCGTTTTCAAGATAAAAGGCTCTAACTTATTTAATAATAAACCGTTTTCTTCAACAGAAATCTCAATTTGCCTTGTCTGACCACTGTCTTGAAAGTGCAAAATAACAGGAATAAAACCAGGGAACTCTCGCAAAATGCTGGCAATTCTTTGATTATTTAAAGAGTTTCCCAGATTAATCCAAAGTTTTACACCATTATCCTCTCTTAAAACAATTCTATCTGCTACCATTTGTAAACGATCATTACGACTAGATACCTTACCCATCATTAAGTAAATTCCACCCTCTTGGAGCAAATTACGATATTGACGGAAGCTTTCAGGAAAAAGTGTTATATCCAAAGTTCCTTGTGTATCTTGAACAGTGAGGAAAGCCATTTTCTCACCTGTCTTAGTCTTATGTTCTCGAATTCGAATCAACTCAACTAAAATAGTTTGCCTTTTATTTACTTGTAACTTGTCTGTTGGTGTATATTCTCCCGTATATGAAAGTGTGATATCAGTCAAAGGATGAGGAGTAAGAGCAACAGATAAAAGTTCCAATTCTTTGTTATATTTCTCAGTTTGACTATAATCCTCAAAATCTTGATAAGAAAAATTAAGCGAATTTAAACCAAATAAATCAAGCTGAATTGTTTGATTATATTCAATCAATTTTGGAAGATTCTCCACCAATTTCCTTCGATTAGAATCAAAACTTTCAAAGGCACCAATCTCGATTAAGGGATTAATATAATTTGGCTTTTGAAAGTTCTCTGGTAATTTTTTAATAAAGTCCGAAAAATCACTATAAGGTCTTTCATTGATGATGTGCAGTGCCATATCTTTTGGCACTCCTTTTACATGACTCAATCCTAGGTTAATTTTATTTCCTGAAATTTTATCATGGTAGGGCATTGAATTAATAGATAACTTGGCAAAATCAAAACCATTCTTCTGAGCATCGGCCAAGTAAATTTCTCTTTTTCCATCAGTCAAAAGTGCTTCGTAAAAGGCATCCGGATAGTAAGCCTTAAAGAAAGTTAGTTGGTAGGCAAGTGCTGCATAGGCATAGGCATGCGACCTGTTAAAGCCATAGTTTGCAAACTTCTCAATCAACTCGTATATATATATTGCTTGACTCTCAGTGTGACCCTCGGCAACTGAACCATTCACAAATTCCTGCTTAAGTGCTTCAATCTCCTTAAGGTTCTTTTTCGAAATAGCTCGACGAAGTAAGTCAGCACGGCTAAGACTAAATCCAGCATACCGGTTAGCAATCTGAATAATTTGTTCCTGATAAATCATTATTCCATAGGTTGGTTCCAAAATATCCTTAATGGAATCATCAGGATAAACTGGAACTTCTTGCCCATGACGCCTCTTTATAAAAGAATCAATATTTTGAGATGGCCCTGGTCTAAAAATTGAAGTTGCATTAACTATATCATCAAATTTGTCAGGTTTTAATCTTCTTAACATTTTAAGCATCTGAGGATTTTCAAATTGAAAAATTCCCATTGTATTGCCTTGTCTAAAAATCTCTAATACATTCTGGTCTTCAAGGTCAATAGCTAAAAAGTCGATTTCCTTGTCATATTTTTTCAATACTAACTGCTTCATCTTTTCAATCAAAGAAAGATTTCTTAGTCCTAAAAAGTCAATCTTAAGCAGACCAATATCTTCAATTGCATATGCTTCATATTGAGTAATTGCTAAGTTATCTCCAGGAGCCAGTGGCGTATAATTTGTTAATTCATTTTCAGCAAGTACTACTCCAGAAGCATGGATTGATGTCTGACGCGGAAAGCCTTCAATTTTAACTGCAGTATCATAAATTTGCTTTAAGAAAGAATCTTTAAGAATCTCAGACCTAAAACGATTATTGTTGGCATATTCTTCCTTAAGATTGGTTCGTCCATGAATCATTTTTGTAAGGTTTGTAGCTTCTACATCAGTCATTCCATAAACCTTAGCTACATCCCTTAAACTTTGCTTCATACCAAAAGTTGAGTAAGTCAAAATTTGAGCAGAGTGGCTTTGACCATAACGAGTTTTAACGTAGTTTAAAAGCACATCTCTTTTATCATTAGGAATATCTATATCAATATCGGGCATGCTGTAACGTTCAGGATTTAAGAAACGTTCAAAAAGTAAGTTGTTTTTAACAGGATCAACGTGCGTTATCTCCAGGGCATAAGCCACCAAAGAACCAGCTGCAGAGCCCCTTCCCATACCTGTATAAATATCTTCACTTCTTGCATATCTCAAAAGATCAGCAACAATTAAAAAGTAGTCATCAAATCCCATGTCGTGAATTACTGACAATTCATGGTTCAGACGTGCTTCATAAATCTCATCTAAATTGCTAATTTGTTTTTCTAAACCAGCAAATGCCAAATCACGGAGCTCTTCAACTGCTGGAATTTTTTTATTGAAAACTGGAAGAGATAAGTTTTCTACTAAATCGTATTTAATATTAGATGCTAAATTTTCAAGAGTCTTCACACTTCCAGGAAACTTTTCATCAAAATATGATGCAAATGAATCTGGTGACTGAAGATACTCACTACTATCATAGACCAAACTTTCATCTAGTTTTGAACCATCACGTACCGCTTGCAAGACATATAAAGTTTCAGAATCTATCTTATTTAGATAACGAATAGTAGGTAAAGGCAATATTGGATAGTCCGACTTCATGTTAGAATTACTATCTAAATCAACTGCTGTATAAATATCTAGCTCTTTTTTGTCGTTTGGAATCCTAAATCCTTGAGGAATAGCTATTGCTATGTTATCTAAGTGACTAAGGAAGTCTTTAATATCCCTACGTCCATAATTATATTTTGTTGAAACTTTAAGTAAATTCTTATATCCTGCTGTATTTTTTGCAATAAGGTAAACAGTTACTGGTACCCCGTCCAAAAGCAAATTTGCTTCAAATCCGATTATTGGATTGAGACCTGACTTATTCGCTAATTTGATAAATGAATAAGCTGCATGGAGATTTGCTTGGTCCATGATGCCAATATTTTTATACCCCATATTTTTAGCAGCAGAAATATAGCCTTCAAGACTTATGGTACTTGAAAGAAAACTATAATATGTTTTAACATTTAATGGTGTAAACATGGGTAAAACTCCTTAACTAACTATCACTTGCTCAATAGAATTGATTATGTTAATATTATAACTGATTTTGAAGAAAAATGCTGAAAGTCTTTTCCAGTATTTCTAAAGCTTTATTTATAGAAAAGAGACGATTATGAAATTTTTAACAGTACTTTTTTGGTCAATGATTTTGGGACAAATTTTAGGATATATCCTAAGCGCCTTACAAGGAACTCCAGATAATTATCTTATTGCTGCAGGAATGTCAATTTATATGGCAGTATTTGTATATTTCATTGGAAATGTTATAAAACCTAAAGTAGAAGCTAAATAATCCACTTGAATGGTGGATTTTTTCTTCCTCTACATCCTAGAAAAAGGAGAAAAATATTGAATATTAAAGGTCCATATTATCATGGAACAAAAGCAGATTTACAAATTGGTGATTTATTAACTGCAGGTTTCAAATCAAATTACGATGATAATGTTGTCATGAATCACATCTATTTTACTGCAATAGCAAAGGGTGCCGGACTTGCTGCTGATATTGCACAAGGTAAAGGAAAACCAAGAGTCTATATTGTTGAACCTACAGGACAATTTGAAGATGATCCAAATGTTACTGATAAAAAGTTTCCGGGAAACCCAACAAAATCTTATAGAAGCCAGGAACCATTAAAAATTGTTGGAGAAGTCACTGAATGGGAAGAATTCCCTGCTGATTTTATCCAATCAATCAGAGATAAGATTGCAAGTGGTAATCCAGGTGAAATAATAAACTAAAAGAAGGTAGACTTGCGCTTACCTTCTTTTTCATACATTCTATTGATTCCATGCAGCTTGGAGTTGCTTTGTTCCATCTTGGATCATTTTTTCCCTGTCTCCTTTAGGATTAGAAAGAATGTTTTCCATTATTGACTTAACTTCGTTATTAAGTGCTGCGTTTGAGTTTTCAGTAACCGGGAAATAAACCAAATCTTTTGTAGACTCAGCTAAGATACCTGGAATTTGAGTATCTTTAGAATCTAGATATTCTTTGTTTTCAAGTACAGACTCAACAACTGGCATATAGCCACTTTTTTGAGCCCAATATAATTGAACCTTAGGTGATGATAGATACTTCATATATTCAAATGCTGCCGTTTTCTCTGAACCACTAGCATTTTTAAACATATATATATCAGTACCACGTTGAATATTCTTCTTCTCTGGGCGAACAGCCATACCATACTTATATCCCGCTGCTGCTGCATTTTTGGCAACAAAAGGTTCTGCTGAAATACTACCTATAAACATAGCGACTTTTTTATTTCCAAATGGAACTGAAACATATTTATCTGAACCTGCTGTCTGAAAATAGCCATCTTTCACTCCATCAGCATAATAATTCACTACTTCTCTTGATTCTTTACTATCAAATGGAACATCTTTATTTACTTCTATACCCTTATTTTCCATTCCAAGGAAATAGTAAATATCTAAAGCATCAAAACCTGCACCTACTACTTGTCCATTAGATTTTTGATAGATGGTCTTAGATACTTCCTTAAGCTCATCTAAGGTTTTAGGAACCTCTACTCCATACTCTCTGAACATATCTTCATTATAGAAAAGTGCCTCAGTTGACTTATTAAAGGGAATACCATATTGAATATCTTCAATTTTTGCACCATCTAAAAGTGGTTGTCTTATTTTCTCTTGGTCTCCCCAACCAATTTTATCATTTTCAATGTAAGGCGTTAAATTCTCCATTTGACCATTTTTTGCTGCATCATAAAACCAACCGGGATGCCCTTGAGTAATTGTCGGTAAATTTTTAGGAGTTTGCATTGTTGAATTTAGTTTTGCTTGCAAATCCTTGTATTCTTGTTGATTTTGAAGTTTAATCTTTATCTTTGGATTTTCCTTTTGAAAGTCATCTGTAATTTTAGTAAGCGCCTTCTCTTGTTCACCATTCATGGCATGCCAAAAAGTAACTGTAGTCTCATCTTTAATCTCAGTAACAATATCATTACTACTTGATTTCTTTCCACCACATGCAGATAAACTAGCGATTGTAGTTACTGCTAACGCTAATATTGCCCATTTCTTGAATTTCATTTTACTCTCCCTATAAAATAATTTTCTATTCTTCTTTGCAAAACTTACATTGTATTCCATCATATTATTTATTAATTAAATTAGATGGAATCATGTAAACGTTTACCGTTATAATATATCATTAATAAAAAAATATCTCCATACAATTATTTCACTTTCTGTGCACTTTTCTTAAAAATATATTTCTATATAAAAAAACCTTGCCAAAATTAGATTGACAAGGTCAGAATTTTTATTTTGATTCAGCATTTTCAACTGATGCAGTAATAAAGGCTGTATAAAGTTCTTCAGAACGATTTGGACGGCTTGAAAGTTCTGGATGATATTGACAAGCAACAAAGAATTTTTTGTCAGATAATTCCACAACTTCAACCAAACGGTTGTCAGGAGAAACTCCTGAGAATACAAAACCAGCATCTTCAAATTGTTCACGGAACTTATTGTTAAATTCGTAACGGTGACGGTGACGACGTTGAACCACTTCTTGGTTATTATAAGCTTTTGCAGTAACACTATTAGCTTTTAATTTAGCAGGATAAAGTCCTAAACGAAGTGTTCCCCCCATATCTTCAACATCAACTTGATCACGCATCAAGTCAATGATTGGATAATTAGTTTCAGGATCTAATTCAGCAGAGTTTGCTCCTTCAAGTCCTAAAACATTACGAGCAAATTCCACACATGTAAGTTGCATACCAAGACAGATACCTAGCATCGGTATATCATTTACACGAGCATATTCAATAGCAACTAGTTTGCCTTCAGTTCCACGGCTACCAAATCCACCAGGAACGATGATACCATCCGCATCTCCAAGCAATGTCTGAGCATTTTCCTTAGTAAGATCATTTGCATTAATCCAATCAAGATCAATCGCAGTATCATTTGAATAACCAGCATGTTTCAATGCTTCAACAACTGATAGATATGCATCAGGAAGTTCTACATATTTACCAACAAGAGCAATTTTTGTAGTCTTCTTAAGATTCATTACATGGTCAACCATGTTAGTCCAGTCAGTCATATCTGCTTTTGGAACATCAAGTTTCAAGTGATCAACTACGATTTGATCCATGTTTTGTGCTTGTAAGTTTAATGGAATTTGATATAAATGCTCAACATCCATAGATTCGATTACAGCTTCTGGAGCAACGTCACAGAATTGAGCTAATTTATTTTTAATTCCTTGTTCAACTGGCTCTTCAGTACGAATGACTAGCATATCTGGTTGAATACCTAAACCACGAAGCTCTTTAACAGAGTGTTGAGTTGGTTTAGTTTTCATTTCACCAGCGGCTTTTAGATATGGGAGTAAAGTTGTATGGATATACATAACATTATCACGACCAACATCAGCCTTCATTTGACGAAGTGCTTCTAAGAATGGAAGAGATTCAATATCACCAACTGTACCACCAACTTCAGTAATGATAACATCACTATCAGTTGTAGTTGCTGCACGTTTAATTTTTTCTTTAAGAGCATCAGTAATATGTGGAATTACTTGAACTGTTGCACCAAGATATTCCCCTTTACGTTCCTTACGTAAAACTTCTGAATAAATTTTACCAGTAGTAACGTTTGAGTATTTATTTAGATTAATGTCGATGAAACGTTCATAGTGGCCAAGGTCTAAGTCAGTTTCAGCTCCATCATCAGTTACATAAACTTCACCATGTTGATATGGGCTCATTGTACCTGGGTCAATATTGATATAAGGATCAAATTTTTGAATTGTCACCTTCAATCCACGGTTCTTCAACAAACGTCCAAGACTCGCTGCTACAATACCTTTACCAATTGATGAAACTACACCACCAGTGACGAAAATATACTTTGTCATTAATTTCCTCTTTCTTTGAATATATAAATAAGGGGATAAACTTTTCATATCTTTACAAAATATTTTCTGTAAAAATATGAATAAAAATAAAAAATGCACCCCTAGGGTGCAACTGTCTGACTTCTTTCGAAGTGCCCGAAAATTATAATACCTTAAAATTGAAAAAAAATCAACACTTAGGCATAAGTATAGTATTTCACAAGAATATGAGTTCTAAAGTTCAGCCGTAAGTATGACATCATTATTATTGTTAAAAACTAAAAAAAATACTATTATTACTATATAAAGATTATAAATTGAAAGGAAGATTATCATGCTTTGGACATTAATAGTAGGTGGCTTTATTGGCTTCTTCGCAGGTAAGATAGCAAAACGCTCTGATTCAATGGGACTTATTTATAAAATTTTCGCTGGTCTTGCAGGTTCATTTATTGGTGAAAAATTATTTAGTAACTTTGGACCACATTTAGCTGGTATGGCTATCATACCTTCAATAATCGGTGCAGTAATAGTTATTATTCTTGTAAGTTACTTTACAGATGGGAATAATAGAAGATAAATTTAAATTGAAAAGGAAGTTAGATATTCAGCAGATTTGAATATTTAACTTCCTTTTTGTGTTTCTATAGAATCTAAAAACAGTTTGTAAGAAATCTTTATCTTCTTATTCATAATTTCTAGTATTGTGCTCTTTCACCACCTATAAGCTTTGGACGACTGGTAAGAGCTGTAACATGTGCTGCTCCAATTTCCTTAAGAACCGGTCTAATGGGTATTTGCACATGCTTAACATGCATCCCTATTGAAGTATCACCAATATCAATTCCTGCAAATGCTTTAACATGCTCAACTTCGACTGGATCATTAAACAGTTTAAAAGCAGCAACTTGCCCGCTTCCTCCCGCATGGAGAGCGGGTATTACAGAAACCTCTTCAAGATTAAATTTTTCAGCAACTTCTCTCTCTACTAATAGTGCACGATTTAAGTGTTCACATGCTTGAACAGCTAGGAAAATATTACGTTTTGAAAGTTCATCATAAATTGTTCCAACGATTACTTGACCAATTTCAGCACTTGAATTTTTACCTATTACACCACCATTTACCTCACTTGAACTCAGACCCAAAACAAAAATTTGTCCTGACTTAATGTTTGATTTTTCAATAACATCAATTATATCAATTCGAGTTTGCTTTTCAATTTCTTTTAAATCCATTTTAATTTCAACCCTTCCACCAATTTATTAATTAATAATGCAACCACAATCCCTACAATATTTTGAAGAAGATTAGGAACTATTCCCTCAATTGCTCCAGCCATTCCATACATGAAAAAGGTAACTATGAAATATCCAACAACCATCACAATGGTTGCAAGAGAAAATCCTAGCCAAGTTGGTTTTTTATATGCAAAGTATCCTTGTAATCCATGGATAATAAGTGAAAAGAACATCCACTGTGGGTAACCAGATAATAAATCAAAAATAAATGCTGAACCGCCTGCCACTCCAGCAACATAGATAGGATTTGAAAAGTTCAATGCAGCAAGAAATATACCTGCATCAAGCAGTGTTACAACTCCAGTAGGTGTTGGAATCTTTAAGAAATATGCAAAAACTACTAAAAGTGCTGTATAAATTGAAAGAAAGGTTAACTTTTTAACATTCATAATTTTGTACTACTCCATATTCATTTGAATTTTTTATTGCTTGGAAAACAAATTCTTTTGCATTTCTGACAGAGTCATAAACATCCACTCCTTTTGCTATATTAGAAGCTATACTTGAAGCAAAAGTACAACCTGCACCATAGTTATTCTTTATAAGAATAGCTTTTTCAAGAATTTTAAATTCTTCACCATCATAAAATAAATCGATTGCCTTATCTTGCTCCAGTCTGTTACCACCTTTTATAACAAGATTTTTTGGACCAAATGAATACAAGATTTTTGCGACTTCTTTCATATCACTCATGTTTTTTATTTTGTGGTTTGATAAAATTTCTGCTTCGATTAAATTTGGTGTGATGACTGTGGCTTGTGGTAGTAATTTTTCTATGAACAGATCGCGTATTTCCGAAACTTCATAGTCGTTATTTTCCTTGAAGACAATAACGGGATCAAGGATAATCGGTGCATTTTTATTTTTCAAAAAATCAGCTGTCAAATCAAGAATTTGCTTGTTCGGAAGCAAGCCTATTTTGATAGCCGAAACTTCTATATTTTCAAGACTTTCCAACTGATCTTTTAAAATTTTTGTATCTACTGAATTGACGAAAAAATTATCTTCTTTTACTGTTACAATGCTGGTCAAAGCCATGAAAGCATATAGATTATAGTTAGCGTAAGTTGCAAGGTCCGCCTGAATCCCGCCACCACTTAATATATCACTACCACCAATTGTTAAAATCTTTTCAGTAACCATTTACTTCCTCATCCACATATCTAACTTCTTTTAGATAGAGTCCTTCTGGTGCTGCCGTAGGACCAGCTAAATTACGGTCTTTAGATGCTATTATTTTTTCAACCTGCTCTACCGGCATCCTATTGTTCCCGATTTTCAAAAGTGTACCTACCATATTTCTAATCTGTTTGTACAAAAAGCCATTACCAGAAAACGTGAACTTTATCGTATTCTCATCAATTTGCTCAATATCTGCTTGAGTTATTGTCCTAACTTTATTTTCAACACTAGTTCCACTTGCAGTAAAACCTGTAAAATCATGCTCTCCAATCAAATACTTTGCTGCCTCTTGCATTCTACTTAGATTCAAGTCATAACGAAAATGCCCTGCATAATTTCTTTTAAAAGGATCACGCGCCTTTGAAGTATCAAGTAAGTATTCATAAGTTTTTTCATGTTTATTATATCGTACATGAAAATCATCAGAAACTTCTTCTACTTCAAGAACAGCTATATCATCAGGTCCTTGTGTATCAAGAGCAAATCGTAATTTTTCCTCATCTCTTTTTTGAGGTAAATCAAAGTGAATTACCTGGGCAATTGCATGAACACGCGCATCTGTTCTGCCACTTCCTTGAACACCAACAGGATTACCTGAATTTAATTTTTTTAATACTTTTTCTAATTCTCCTTGAATGCTTCTAACATTTTGTTTGGTTTGTATTTGAAAACCCGAAAAGTTAGTGCCATCATAGGAAATTATCGCTTTATATCTAGTCATAAAGATATTATAGCATGAATATTAAAGTTCAAACTTTTAAAAATATTAGATGCTTATATAAATATTAAATGATCTCAAATTATATAAAAAAAAGCAGACTATTAATCTGCTTTTCAATGGAAATTTTATTTCCTATACATTTTAAATTGTAGATATTTATCGTTATAAATACCTAGCCATTCTTTACCTAGGTCTTTATATACCTCAAGGTTTTTCATTGTGTCAGCTTCTGGATAAAATTGTTTATCATTTTTCACATCGTCTGGTAAAAGTTCTTTTGCCTTTGCATTAGGTGTTGCATAACCAACATACTCTGCATTTTTCTTAGCATTTTCAGGTTCGAGCATAAAATTAATAAATTCATAGGCAGCCTTTTTATTACCAACTGTCTTAGGCATTACCATATTATCAAACCATAAGTTACTTCCCTCAGTTGGAACAACATAGTGCAAATGATCATTTTCTTCTAGCATTGAAGCTGCCGCACCTGAGAATGTCATTGCTACTGCTGCTTCATCAGAAATCATATATTGTTTAATTTCATCAGCAACTATCGCTTTAACATTAGGAGTGAGATCCTTCAAATGAACTGTAGCCTCATCAATTTGATTAATATCAGTTGAATTAAGACTATATCCAAGTGAGTTAAGCCCCATACCAATTACTTCACGGGCACCATCAACTAACATTAAATTATTAGCATATTTTTTATCCCAGAGATCACTCCAATGAGATGGCGCTTTTTCAACTAGCTTGTCATTATATACAATTCCAAGGGTGCCCCAAAAATATGGAATAGAGTATTGATTATTTTTATCGAAATCTAAATTTAAAAATTGAGGTTCAATATTATTAAGACCTTTAATTTTTGAATGATCAAGTTTTTCAATCAAATTTTCAGAAATAAGCTTTTCAATCATATATTCACTAGGGATGGCTATATCATAAGATGTGCCACCTTGCTGAATTTTTGTGTACATTGCTTCATTACTGTCATAAGTTTCATAGTTAACTTTGTAACCTGTTTTTGTTTCAAAATCCTTTAACAATTCTGGGTCAATGTAATCACCCCAATTATAAATTGTCAAAGTATTGGCTGCCGTTTTGGCACCACTTTTTCTTTGTAAATTTGATGAACAAATTATCAATACTATCATTATTATGATAATTCCACCAAAGAAGGATAAAAGCTTCTTCATGATTATTTTGAACCATCTGTACTGTTTGAATCAGTATTAAAATCAACTTTTGGAGCTTCTTTAGCAGATTCAGATGCCTTAAACATTTCTTTCTTATGAGCACCACGCATACTAGCAACAATGCTAGTTGGGAAGACAGAAATTGTGTTGTTGTAATCTTTAACTGCACCATTATAGTCTTTTCTAGCAACAGCTATACGATTTTCAGTTCCAGCTAGCTCATCAGATAATTGAATGAAATTTTGATTTGCTTTAAGATCTGGATAGTTTTCTTGTATTGCAAGTAAACGTCCTAGAGCTCCTGTCATTTGATCATTAGCTTTAGATAAATCATCAACATTTCCTGATTCTTTTGCACTCAACATACTAGCTCTGGCATTTGCGATATCAGTATAAATCTTTTCTTCATGCTTAGCATAACCTTTTGTTACTTCAACAAGGTTAGGAATTAAGTCATTACGTCTTTGTAATTGTGCATCAAGGTCAGCATATTTTGCATCTACTTCATTACCTGAGCGTACAATTGAGTTACTCATTGTAAAGAATCCAATAACAAGTAAAGCAAGTACTGCTAAAATACCAATAAGTCCTTTTGATTTCATCATTTTTCTCCTTTTAAATTAATTATTTAAGTTTTTTGCTTGTAGAAAATAGCTATCTTGAAGCTCCACCACCACTTGATGAGCCACCACCGAATCCTCCACCAGAGAAACCGCCGCCACCACTTGAGCCGCCGAAACCTCCACCGAAGCCACTACCACCAGTAAACCAATAGCCACCTCTTCCGCCTCGTCCTGATGAACCACCGCCACCAAAAAGATAAATTATGACAATTACAGTAATTATAAGAATTATCCAGTCAGTAATACTACCTTCATTATCCTCATTTGTATTTGATTGTCTATCACCATCTGGTATAACTGTTTCACCATTGAGGTCACGTGCCAGAGCATCCACTGTTTTTACAACAGCGGTATCATAGTCTCCTTTTTCTCGATATGGAACAAAGTATTGATCAAGAATTCTTCCGGCTTTACCGTCGTTTATTTGGCCTTCAAGTCCATCACCGACTTCAACCCGAACTCTATTTTCTTCTTTGGCTATAAGTAGTAGTAAAGCCTTACTTTCACCTTTTTGTCCAAAACCAGATTTACGGAATAATTGATTTGCGTACTCTTCAATTGCCATACCATTTAAACTAGGTATAGTAACCACAACTATCTGATCACCAATATTTTTATCAAGTGTTCTTGACTGGTTATTAACTGTTTCCTTAGTTTGATCATTTAGCATACTTGCTTGATCGTAAACATAAGTATTATCCTGCCAAACTACCTTTTTAACACCCGAATCTTTTTTTGAAGCTTTGGATGAAACTTGCGATGAAGAAGATCCTGAATTGGATGAACTCATATATCCAATTGCTCCGTAGATAAGAATTCCAAAAATAGCTAATGTGATTAAAATTATTACATTTGTAGTTTTTCTTTGATTATTAGGAGGCCTATTATTAAATGATGATCTCCTAGGTGTGACATCACGCATCCTTTTTCTCCTTACTTATGAAGTAATATCCTATCACAAGTATAACAGAAAACAGAAAAACAAGGGTACTTAAAGCGTTAATCTCAAGGCTTATACCTTGACGAGCACGTGAGTATATTTCTACTGATAGAGTTGTAAATCCATTACCAGTAATAAAGAAGGTAACTGCAAAATCATCAAGTGAGTATGTAAATGCCATAAAGAATCCTGCAATAATACTTGAAGTCAAATAAGGTAAAGTTACTTCAGTCAGTGCTTGAAATGGAGTTGCTCCTAAATCATAAGCTGCATCAACAAGTGAATTATCCATCTCTTTTAGGCTCGGCAATACCATTAATACAACAATTGGTATTGAAAAAGCAATGTGACTAAGAAGAACTGAAACAAAGCTAAGTTTAAAACCAATCATAGTAAATAGAATTAAGAAACTAGCTCCAATCATAACATCAGGAGACACCATCAAGATATTATTAAGACCTAGAAGAGTATTTTGTCTCTTCCTCTTAAGACTATCAATATATAAGGCTCCGAAAACTCCAATTATTGTAGAAAGAGTTGCTGATAAAAATGCTAGGAAAAATGTTTGTAAAACAATTATTATCAACCTAGTATCAGAAAATAAATCATGATAATGCTGAAGGGTAAATCCTGTAAAGGAGTTCATATTTCCACCTGCATTAAATGAGTAGAAAATCAAATAAAATATTGGAAGATATAGAACTAGGAAAACAAAAATTAAATAAATTTTAGAAAAATTTTTCATATTATTCTTTTGCCTCCTTATCTCTTGTTAGGAACATGATAGCAAGCATTGTAATAATTAGGACCATACCAATTGTCGCACCCATTCCCCAGTTTTGTGTAACTAAGAAGTTTTGTTCAATTGCAGTACCTAAAGTAATTACTCTGTTTCCTCCAATTAACCTAGTTAACATGAAGAGACTCAAACTTGGAATGAATACTGCTTGAAATCCTGCCTTAATTCCATTTGCTGATAGGGGTAAAATAACTTGCATAAAAGTTTGAAACTTTGTGGCACCCAAATCATAGGAAGCATCTATTAAATTTCGGTCAATTTCTTCCAAAGAATTAAAAATTGGTAGAATCATAAATGGAATTTCAATATATGCTGCAACAAAGATGAATGAGAAATCAGTAAAGAGAATTTGCTTAGCACCAATTCCTACAAACTGTAAGAATGAATTTACTGATCCATACTTACCAAAGATCCCTATAAAGGCATATGCTTTAAGCAATAAATTTACCCAAGTTGGTAAAATTATCAGCATCAGCCATAATTGTTTATTTTTAAGCTGTGTCAAAATATAAGCTGTCGGATATGAAATTATTAGAGTCGCAATTGTTATAATACCAGCATATAAAACGGAATTGGCAGTCATCTTTAGATAAGTTGCACTTGTAAAATATGTCTTATAGTTATCAAGTGTCAGATTACCAGATATATCAAAGAATGATTGGTAGACAAGAAGAAGTAAAGGAGCAACTACGAAGAGGACAACCCACATCATATAAGGAATGGCGAAAAATCTACGCATTCTGCTCATTTTCTTCCTCCTCCTCTTCTAGACCGATTGCAATTCCTTCTTCTACTTCATCTTCTTCAACATATTCTTCAATACGAGCATCAAACTCTTCTTCAGTTTCATTGAAACGCATGATATGGATATCTTCCGGTTCAAAATCTAATCCAATGGTCTCACCAACAATTGCTTTACGTGTTGAGTGAATCATCCATTCATTATTGAGTTCATCATTTGCAAGTATTTCATAGTGAACTCCACGGAATACTTGTGTCGTCACACGAACATTGAACTTCCCTTCATCTGGAAGAGTAAGCTGTAGGTCTTCTGGACGTATCACAACTTCAACAGGTTCATTTTTCCTCATACCACCATCTACGGCTTCAAACTTTTTACCGTTAAACTCAACAAGATAGTCATCAATCATGCGGCCATGAACGATATTGCTCTCTCCAATAAAGGTTGCTACAAAGTGATTGATTGGTTCATCATAGATATCAACTGGTGTTCCAGACTGAACGATTTCTCCCTCATTCATAACAAAAATCCAGTCACTCATTGCAAGAGCTTCCTCTTGATCATGTGTTACGAATATAAAAGTTATTCCGAGTCTTTGTTGCAAGGCACGAAGCTCATATTGCATCTCTGTTCTAAGTTTTAAGTCTAAGGCAGAGAGTGGTTCATCCAAAAGGACAACACGAGGTTGGTTTACTATGGCACGCGCAATAGCTACACGTTGTCTTTGTCCACCAGAAAGCTTCTGAATACGTCGATTTTCAAATCCCGTTAAACGTACCATCTTCAATGCTTCCATAACACGTTCTTCCGTTTCTTCTTTGCCAACTTTTCTAATCTTCAAAGGAAAAGCAACATTGTCAAAAACATTTTTATCTGGAAAAAGCGCATATGACTGAAAGACAGTATGTACATCACGTTTATTGGTCGGTACATCATTTATGCGTTGACCATCAAGAATTATATCACCCGTTGTAGCATCTAAAAATCCAGCAATTAAATTTAAAATTGTCGATTTCCCACTACCTGATGCACCAAGAAGAGTATAAAACTTACCCTCTTCCAGTTCAAAATTTATATCTTTTAAAACCACAGTGCCAGTGTCTTCAAATACTTTGCTGACATGTTTAAATTCAATAATATTATTTGTCAATTTACTTTCTTTCTATCAAATCACATGGAAATGAAATTTATTTTTATAATTTTATATCATCACCTAAAATTTTAACTTCTGTTTCAAGATGAATACCACTTAATTCAAATACTTTTTCTTGAACATAGGCAATTAAATTTACGTAATCACTTGCAGTTCCATTATCAACATTTACCATAAAACCAGCATGCTTATTACTTACTTCAACTCCACCAATACGATGACCTTGAACTCCAGCATCTTGAATTAATTTCCCAGCGAAATGTCCTTCAGGTCGCTTAAATACAGAACCACATGAAGGATATTCTAAAGGTTGCTTAAGTTCTCTAAGATGAGTTAAGCGTTCCATTTCAGATTTAATTTCCTTGTAATCTCCGGCAGATAAATCAAACTTTGCTGATAAACAAATATAATCTTGGTCTTGAAGAACAGTATGACGGTAGCCAAACTTCATATCTTCAGCTTCTATTGTTAAAATTTCTCCAGCATGAGTCATTACTTTACATGAACTTAAAATGTTTGCAATTTCACCACCGTAGGCACCAGCATTCATATAAACTGCTCCACCGATACTTCCAGGAATCCCACAAGCAAATTCAAATCCCGTTAAAGAGTTTTCAAGAGCAATATAGGTTACATCTTTTAAAATTGCTCCTGCACTTGCTTCAATCGAATATCCATCTACTTCGATAGAATTCATCTCTTCAAGTAAAATTACAAAACCTCTAACACCACCATCTCTGATAATTAGATTACTTGCATTTCCCAAAACAAGGAATGGTTCATCAATTTGGTTAGCAAATTTCACTATTTTTTGTAGTTCATCTTCATTTTTAGGAAAAGCCAAAACATCAGCTGACCCTCCAACTTTAGTGAATGTGTAGTTACTTAATTTTTCATCAAATTTAATATTAATTTCTGGTAAGTTTTTTTCTATTTCAATTTTATTAATCATTATTTATATCTTCCTTTTATATGCAAAAAAATAAAAAGCACAGTCGTACTTTTTATTCTAACATAAATATGATATTTGCTAAAGATTTACAAGCCATTTGTAGATACTAAATCACATTATTTTTTATAGTAATCAGGTAAGATGAATTTACCTGCATCTTCTAATTCCTTGGCTATTGATAATAGTAAAATTTCGCTATTTTTTGGTCCCATAAATTGAACTCCTAATGGTAATCCATCAGGACTTACATATGTTGGCAAGCTTATTGCTGCTTGTCCAGTTAAATTTACCACAAATGGATATGGTGATAATTCTAAACTACGTTCAAACATATCGGAAACATTTTTTTTTTGCTCCGTAAAATTAAACTCAGCAATGTTTTCCATCTTTTGACGAGTTTCACCTGATTCACGTTCCATTGTTGTTTTTGGAGCAACTGTTGCTGTTGTGGGAGTTAAGAACAAATCAAAATTATTAAAAATCTTAATATTGAATTCATGATTTGCTTTTTCCCAGGTGTTAAGGCTATTAATATAATCAGAAACTGGAACATTTCGACCAAACTCGTAAAGGGTATATGTCATAAGCTCAGTATATTCTTTTATAATTTGTGAACCAGCTCCACCAGCCTCAAACATGGCAAAAGTTTCTGAAGCATTCATCAAGTAATAATCTTCAATAAGTGTACGACCATTTACTGGGTAATCAACTTGCTCAACATAATGGCCTAACTCTTCCAAATGATTAACTGTTTGAAGAACAGCATCCTGCGCTTCTTCTGAGATTTTTGTACCTACTGGTGATCCAATCGAATAAGCAATTTTAAGCCTCTTTTGAGGTGCAGTAAGATTCAAAAGACCTTTTTCATCTAATAAGGGGGCTGGATATGGAGTTTCTTCTTGAATAACTTGAGTTGCTGCTAAAAAGCGAGCAGTATCTCTTACCGAGATTGTTTCTGCAAAGTCTATTGAAGCTCCTTGCCAACCACGATAACCTCCAGGTCCTTTTGCAGTTCTACCACGAGTTGGTTTAAGCCCTATTAAGCCAGACCATGAGGCAGGTATTCGTATACTTCCACCGCCATCACTAGCACCTGCAAGTGGTGCAAGTCCAGAAGCAACAGCACTAGCAGCACCACCACTTGAACCACCTGAATATCTAGATTTATCCCAGGCATTAAGGCAATCTCCATATAGCTCGCTATCAGTTATATTTTTAAATCCAAATTCAGGACTATTTGTTTTTCCAAAAGGAATAAAGCCTGCTTGCAGAACGGTTTGAACAAAGTTATCAGTAATTTGAGCCTTATTTCCTGCAAGAAGTTTACTTGCTCCTGTAGCACTCATTCCTTTATAATCTTGTCCTAGACACTTAAGAGGGATTGGTACACCGTCAAATAGACGACCTTGATACTCCCATTCATTCAAACATTTTTCAGCTAATTCATAATCATACTCAATAATTGCATTGAGGTCATCTGATTTATATTTTTCCAATGTGGCATCAAGAAGTTCTAAGGGTGAAACTTCCTTATTTTTGACTTGTTCAGCCCAATAACTTGCATCTTTAAGCATTTAATTTCCTCTTCTTATTAATTATCAATTGTCCTATTGTAAAGACAATAATTGAAAGCCAAATAAACATGAATCCTGATAAGTCTCCTCGACTTAGTGGTTCTTTAAATACAAATACTGCGATAATAAGCTGAATTGTTGGACTGACATATTGAACAAATCCAACAATGCTTAACGGTGCACGCTTTAAAGCTTCTGCAAACAATAATAATGGAATGGCAGTTATGGCACCAGATAGAGCTAAGGCGATATTTTCGGTACTCGTATAGTTCCATGGTCCACTTTTTGCAAATAAAGCTAAATAAGTAATAACAAACGGTGAAAGGAATAAACTCTCAACAAACATTGAGACATCACTTGATAAACTAGTATTCTTTTTTGCCATACCATAAAATGCAAATGAAAAAGGTAGTATTATAGATACTAATGGTAATTTTCCATTTTGAACAGTTAGAATTACCACTCCAACAAAGGCCAATAAAATTGAGAGTTTTGTAAATCGATCAAGTTTTTCATGGAAAAATATAACAGCGAGTAATACTGATACTAAGGGATTAATATAATATCCAAGACTGGCAGCTGATGCCTGTCCACTTCCTATCGCATAAATATAAGTTAGCCAGTTTACTGCAATAAAGACGCTCGCTAAAACCATATTTAATAATTGCTTTTTATCATTGAATAAATTTTTCAACTCTGTCTTCAATTTACCAAGTCGTCCACTTACTAAGAAGTATACAAGCATAGTGATAAGAGTTGAAACAATACGATAGCTAAAAACTTCGAGTGAATTTATATTTCCTAAAAACTTCCAAAATAGACTCAGAAGTCCCCAACAAATATGACAAAGAACAGCAAGAAGAATCCCAAGATTCCTCCTGCTATTTTCATTTTCTTTTAAATTTCGGTTAGTAGAACTAGACACAAAGCACTCCTTCTTTATCAACTTTCAAGGACAATACTTTACCATCCAAATCCAAAGATTCTATGCTAGAAACAATTTCATTTTCTACTGTTTCTGGAGCAATCATCATTACGGTTGGACCTGCACCACTTAAATAAGTGGCATAAGCACCCTTATCATGTCCAATCTGCCTAATAGCTTCAAATTCTTTTACTAAACTTCTACGATATTTTTCATGGAATAAATCGGACTCAATCATCTTTCCAGCCTTGTCCAAATCACCTTCCATTAGGGCTGCAATTGCCACATTAGCAATCGAACTTGCTGCAACTGCCTCCTTATAAGGTAATTCAGTAGGTAATACACCCCGACTGTCAGAAGTTAACAATTCATAGTTAGGAATAAAAGCTATGAATGTTGCATTTGGAAACTCGGCTTCAATTGCCGTTGTCTCATCAGCCACAGTGGATGCAATAACTAAATCACCCAAAATTGCTGGGGCAACATTATCAGGGTGCCCTTCTATCTCTGTAGCAAATTTCAACTTTTCTTCATTAGTAAGTTTGAGATTAGCCAGTTTATTTGCTAGTTCAATTCCAGCAACGATAACTGATGAGCTTGAACCAAGACCACGTGCCAAAGGAATATCACTCTTCATAACTATCTTGTGAGCTTTCAGCTCAGGAAAAATCTTTAAGGCAGTTGATATCAATAGATTGTTTTCATCACTTGCAATTTCATCACCCAAGTAATGTACAATATGCCAATTATCACTTTCTTCTAAAACTTCAATTTCTAAATATAAATTTAAGGCAACGCCAACTGAATCGAATCCAGGTCCAATATTTGCTGAAGTTGCGGGTACTTGAATCTTCATTTTACGCACCTAAAACCTTGAAACTATTTAATAACTTAAATTCAGGAACATTTTCAATTTTTTCAGTAACTTCATGAAGTTGTTTTTGAGTCATTTCATGTGTGATAATTACAACACGAGCTGTACTTCCATTTGAACCTTGTTGGAAAACTTGTGCAAAAGAAATTTCCGTATCATTATAAATTTCAGAAAGTTTAAGAATTTGACCATTCTTATCTGGAACTTCAAGGGCAAAATAATATTTACTTTTTATATCATCAGGATTTGCAAGCACAGTTTCACGTTTAAATTGATTAAAAGGATGTGCTGGAATTTCAACCTGAATTTCTTTCCCAATATTAATAATATCTGCTACAACACTAGTTGCTGTTGGACGTTGACCTGCACCAGGACCATAGTACATACTTTCCCCAATACCAATACTTTCAACGTACACTGCATTCATTTCATTATTAACACTAGCAAGCGCATGTCCTTTTGGAATAAAGACAGGGCTAACTTGAGCAAAGAGACCGCTCTCTACTTCTTCAATGCTACCAACTAGTTTAATAACATAACCGAGCTTAGCAGCCATCTCAACATCCTCAGGGCTAATATTTCGAATACCTGTCTTAGAAACTTGATCTACATTGATATTCATACCAAAAGCGAATTGACTCAAAATTACCATCTTGTATGCTGCGTCAATACCATCAACATCATTTGTCGGATCACTCTCAGCAAATCCAAGTTCTTGAGCTGTCTTCAGTGCTTCCTCATATGACCAACCTTCATCGACCATCTTTGTCATCATGAAATTACTTGTACCATTAACAATGCCAAGAACTTTTGTAATTTTGTCGCTATTTAAGCTATTTGCAAGAGTACGAAGAATAGGAATTCCCCCTGCAACTGCTGCTTCATAGTAAAGTGAAACATTGTTCGCTTGAGCGATAGAAATTAATTCTTGACCATGCGTAGCTAATAAATCCTTATTAGCAGTAACTACATGCTTACCTGATTTCAAAGCTTTGGTAATATATGTTTTAGCAGGTTCAATTCGACCAATTAATTCTATTACAATATCAATCTCTGTATCATCTACTACATCTTCAATCTTAGTTACAAAGTTATGGTCAAACTGTTTTTCAAGTCTCTCTTTTGAACTTTCTAATACTAGAATTTTACTAATTTCAACATTAGTACCTATCGCTTGTTCAATTTTTTCTTTATTTTCATTTAATAGAAATGGTACACCCTGTGCTACTGTACCAAATCCTAATAATGCAATATTTAATGTCATACGATTCTCCCTACAAGATTTTAATATATTGTATCAAAAAAAAGTGAGTTTTTCTCACTTTTTCAGAAAATAGTAGTTATATAAATATAAATTATAATCCTACTCTATCAAAGATTTCATCAACACGTTTTAAGTGATAGTTATAATCAAAGGCTGCATCAATATCCTCATCAGTTAAATATTGACGAATTTGTTCATTTTCTTCAACTAAAGGTCGGAACATCACTTGCCCATCCCAAGATTTAGCTGTTAGTGGTTGGACTAAATCATATGCAGCTTCACGAGCCATTCCTTTTTCAATTAATTTGAGCATTACATGCTGACTATAAATTAAACCAAAAGTAGCATCCATATTTCGACGCATATTTTCAGGGAAAACAGTCAAGTTCTTAACAATATTCCCAAAACGATTTAGCATATAATCAACTAAAATAGTTGTATCAGGTGCAATAATTCTTTCAGCTGATGAATGAGAAATATCACGTTCATGCCAAAGTGCAATATCTTCAAAAGCTGTAACAGCATGTCCACGTACAACACGCGCAAGCCCTGTCATGTTTTCAGAACCAATCGGATTACGTTTGTGTGGCATTGCTGAAGATCCTTTTTGACCCTTAGCAAAGAACTCTTCAACTTCACGTTGTTCCGATTTTTGAAGACCACGAATTTCAGTTGCCATTCTTTCAATGCTTGTTGCAATAATAGCAAGTGTTGAAAAGTATTCAGCGTGCAAGTCTCTAGGTAGTACTTGAGTTGAAATCTCTTGAGCTCGAATCCCTAATTTATTACAAACATATTCCTCAACGAATGGAGGAATATTTGCAAAAGTACCCACGGCACCTGAAATTTTACCCGCTTCAACACCTTTTGCTGCTGCCTCAAATCTTTCAATGTTACGCTTCATTTCTGAATACCAAGTAGCAAGTTTAAGGCCGAATGTTGTTGGTTCAGCGTGCACACCATGCGTACGTCCCATCATTACAGTGTACTTATGATCACGAGCCTTATTACCAATAATTTCTAAAAAGTTTTTTAAATCTTGTCTTAAAATATCATTTGCTTGTTTATATAAATAACCATATGCTGTATCAACAACGTCAGTAGATGTAAGTCCATAATGAACCCATTTTCTTTCATCGCCTAGAGTTTCAGATACCGCCCTTGTGAATGCCACAACGTCATGTCGAGTTTCTTTTTCAATTTCTAAAATACGATTAATGTCAAAATCAGCATTTTCACGAATTTTTGCAACGTCTTCAGTTGGAATTTCACCAAGTTCTGCCCATGCCTCATCGGCTAAAATTTCAACTTCAAGCCATGCGCGATATTTATTTTCCTCAGTCCAAATTGCTCCCATTTCAGGGCGAGTATAACGTTCTAACATTTTTTCTCCTATATTAATTTGATACTACTATTATTAAGTAATTTTCGTAATTAGTCAAGTCTAAAAAGAAAAAACCACCAAATGATTGGCGATTTACGAACTTTAAACTATAATTTGATTGGATAGTTAAGAAAAAATGCTTAAATATTAAAAATCGGAATTTTTTCCTGGACTTTCAGATGAGCCATTACCAAAGTAATAACCAGTCTTACAATTAATACTAAATAAATATGTTCCATCTGATTTATACATATTATAGTAACCATTGCCATTTATAATATTTGCAGGAGTAACATAATATTCATTTCCTTTGAAGTAACCACGCTGTCTTGATGTATTTACAATGCCATCAAGTACACCGTCTTTCCATAACCAAGCAGCATTAGATGTATCATCAATTGCTGCTTGGTTTATAGGTACTCGCGAGAGATTATCAGTCCCTCCTTGTGCCTGATTGCTTGCTGCTGATTGTTGAACAACTTGACTAGCTTGATCTTGTTCTGCTTGAGCTTGTTGTGCTTGGGCTTGCTGTGCAGCTGCATCCCGAGCTTTTTTTTCATCATCAGCTTTTTTCTTTGCTTCTTCGGCTTTCTTTTTATCTTGCTCAGCTTTCTTCTTTGCTTCTTCAGCCTTCTTAATATCTTCTGCTTGTTGCTTTTTACCCATTGCAACTGCTTGATCGATTGTCTGGTCGAGCTCAGTTAGACCAGATTTATTTACAATAAAATCCACATTTGGTTTTGCATGCGCATCTTTAATTAGTTTACCATCTACTATAACAGGCTTATTAAATTTTGAATTTATTACATTTAGTGATTCAATTTGTTTCTTCAAATTATCTACCTGACCCTTATACTCATCATACTTTTCACTATCCTTTGTTTTTGATAATGAGTCTTTAATGTCATTAAATTTATCTATATTCTCATTTTTTAAAGCTGTATGCTTATCATTAGTGTAGAAACTATCATATAAAGTTTCAAAATTATTTTCTTTTTTCTTTATATTTGCCACTTTGAGAGCTTGTTCTTCGCGCTCCATCGCTGCTTTTTTATTTGCTTGCGTGACAGCTATACCTCCCGCTGAAAAAAGTGCTAATAATGCAAGAAATATATATATCAATGTCTTTCTTGATTTTGTTTTAGATTCCTCACTCCTTGAATTGTCTTTTGAGTCGTTTGAATCATCAAGAGTATCAGAATTATGTTCTTTACCCTGATCAGAACCCTTTTCAATAATTAAATTTACAACATTACCTGGAATCTTCGTCTCATCATCCAAAACATCTTCAGAAATAGTTGAAGGATTTTTTTCTTCTAGATCTTTTAAATGTTCAATTATATCTTCTTTGCGAATCTTCTTGCTGGCTTCTATTTCACCACGATGTTGCCTAATATATGCATCTAAAACAGATTCATTTTCCTTATTAATACTTTCCTGTTTCTCTGCTATATCTTTGATTTCCTCAATTGTTAAATCAGATGCTTTTGAAAAATCTAAAACTTTTTCTTTGTGAACTTTCGATTCATCATCTGCATTTTCATCAACAGTCTCGCTAACGAGAGAACTATTACTGGTAGCATCCTTTAGCACTTGTTTATCTGACGAATTATCTGCATTTATTTCTTTTTTAGCTACCGCAGACTCAGTAGACAATTCTTCTTTTTCTTTATCAGTTATTTTATCTTTCTCTGTCATTTTCTCTTCCCAAAATATTGATATAAATCAACACGCAAAGTTCCATTATATAATTTACGTTTTTTAGTTGCCTTCTGACCATATTTTTCTTCGAACATCAAATCACTGGTTAAAATGTATTTACTCCATGTTGTGAGTGGTCTAAATACCTCACCCATTTCTTTATAAAGGACTTTTACATCTTCAAACTTAAGAAGTCGTTCTCCATAAGGAGGATTAGAGACAATCACACCATCTTCCTTGTCAGTACGAAAATCTTGTAAACGCATCTGCTTAAAATTGATATCATCAGAAACTCCTGCAACTTTTGCATTCTCCTTAGCAATTTCAATCATACGTCCATCGATATCAAATCCAGAAATATCTAGCTCAATATCTTTATTTATTCTGTCCTTTGCTTCAACTCTAAGTTTATTAAATGTATCCTTACCAAACCAGTTCCACTCTTCACAAATGAAATTACGTCTTAATCCAGGTGCAATATTTCTAGCAATCATTGCTGCTTCTATTGGAAACGTTCCACTACCACAAGTGGGATCAACAAATGGACGCTTCATATTAACTCGCCAATTAGTAAGCATAATTATTGAAGCAGCCATATTTTCTTTAATTGGTGCTCCACCTTTGTCTATTCGATATCCGCGTTTAAATAAACTTTCGCCACTTGTATCAATTAATATTGTAGCTTTATTTTTATGTACACTTACTTCAATTGGTACTGTAGGACCATTTTCAATAAGTGGCACACCATCTGGACGATGAAAATGTGTTTGTAATTTTTTCACAATTGCTTTTTTAGTTATTGCTTGAATACTTGGCTCATTATGAAGTGTAGACTTTACTGATTTTGCTTTTGTAATTGGAAAAGCGTAGCCAAGTGGCAAATATTCTTGCCAGTCTATCGATAAAACACCTTGAAATAATTCTTCAAATGTATTTGCTTCAAACTCACCAACAATAATTTTTACGCGATCTGCTGTCCTAAGCCATAAATTTGCTAGAGCAATTGTATCATTTCCACCAGAAAAAAGAACTCTAGAATTTTCATCAATTCTATTCTCGATTCCTAATTCTCTTAGTTCTCTGGATACAAGTGATTCAATACCCGCCGCACTTGTTGCTACCAACTTATAATTTTTAGTCATATTTATTCCTATTCTTAAAAAAATGGCTGAGCAAAACCCAGCCATATCCTGTAAAACAATTTTCTATAAGCCATGTTTTGTTCCAGTGTAACCAGGTATTACACCTTCGATAATCATCTGTCTGTCTTATCGACCTCGTCTTGCGTTCAATTCCGCTTAACAAGTGCCCCTACCAAAGTTTGGGTTGCTCGCTTGAGGGGTTTACCACGTTCCATCTTAACCATTTCTAGTTAAACTCGTCTCTTTGGCACTTTTACAGATACTTTTCACATATATATAACTATACTTAGTGAATTTCTCAGCCGTAACTTCCGTCCCTAGGCTTATTATTTCACCTAGCACAAACACTACAAGCATCTCAGCTTGTGCGAGCATGGACTTTCCTCACCATATTAAAATAGTGCGATTATCCGAAAATTGCTTCATCATTATAACAAATTATTAAAGAAAATCAAAGATTCTTTAATTAATTATGCTGTATTAATTCATTAGTATCTTCAATTTTTTTATTTTGAGTCCCAAAAACAGCCATTTCTAAACGTGATAGTCTCTTCAAAACATCAAAATTTGAACCTTCTTGGTATTGTCTTTTTGGTGCAATTTGCTTTGCTTTTTCTGTAGCTGCTATTATTTGAGCGGGTTCAATACGTTTTGTGTCACCATCTTCAGCATTATTAGGTTTTTCTTGCATTTTTGAGATTTTTGAACGAAGAAACTCATTCTCCTCTCTTAAACTCAATATCTCATCTTCATATGTCTCATAATCCCTAATAATTTCATCAAGTACTGTATCAACTTGCTCAGGATCAAAACCTCTCATTTTTTTATCAAAATGAATTTCATATATATCTTTAGGTGTATAATTGTAATTCGCCATTAATATCTCCTTGGTATAATTATGATTATCTCAAAACAATTCTATCAGAAAGCATGTAAGCTTTCAAGATTAATAGTTGTTATTTATATCTCTAGCAGTTTCCTCAAGCTGTTCAAAATCGATGCCAAAACTTTCATATCCATCTTTTTTTATAAATAATTTTAAAATGTATTTCAAGTTTGTTTCATGCTCTTGATCATAAAAATAAAAGCATCCATCAGTATGATTCAATAAAAACTCATTATATTCCTTGAATTGGCCTGGATTTTCGTACCTATCATAAGCATATTGTACGAAATCTGCCTTAAGATATTCTGAAATTATCGCTTTCCCTTCTTCATTCCAATTTTCACCTTGCGTCTTAAAATTAAATATGACAGCTAAATGTAAATCACAATTCTCTTTAAGCTCATTGGCAACTTCAAAAACCCAATACTCAAAACCTTTATTTCCAGAGAAAATAAGCCATTCAACACCTTCATCAATAAATCTTAATAAATATTTTTTTATACAACTTTTTATTACTTCAATTCTAGGGTCTGTGTTTTTAAATATCCCTATCTCGTAATCTTTATATCCACAAATCAGTAAACTTTTCATCTTTTTTATCTGCCCCATTTATTTTTTTTTATGTTATAATCATTATAACTATGTCAAAGGTTTTTTGGCAAATAGTAAACACAAAAACTAAGGAGTTCTCTAGTGAAATATCCAAATGGTATTAGGAAATCTACTCCTTTTAAAAAGGAAGATAGCAAAAATAAAAAAATTAATTTTGCTAATCGAGGAATGAGTTTTGAGTCGGAAATAAATGCTACAAATGAATACTACTTAAGCCATGGTATTGCTGTAATCCATAAAAAACCAACTCCAATTCAGATAGTAAAAGTTGACTATCCTAGAAGAAGCCGTGCAAAAATTGTAGAAGCATATTTTAAACAAGCTTCTACTACTGATTTCTCAGGTGTATATAAAGGAAGATATATAGACTTTGAGGCTAAGGAAACTAATCAATTAACTACATTTCCAATGAAAAATTTTCATGAGCATCAAATTAGACATATGGAAAATGTAAGAAATCAAAATGGTATATCGTTTGTACTATTTCATTTTTCTAAATTGAAAGAAACATATTATTTAGACTCAATCTATTTAATATCCTATTACGATAGTACTGATGGTAAAAAATCAATACCACTGTCTTACATTAGGGAACATGGTTACTTAATTGAAATGAATCAAATTCCTAGAATTCCATATTTAAAAATAATTAACAATCTATATTTAGGGGGACACCACAATGAATAGTTCTGATGGTAAATCTAAAAATCAGAATAAACTTATTCGAAAAATCTTAAAGTATGCACTAATCATATTTTTATCACTTTTTATTTTAGCATTTTTAGTGGGTAGTATTTTATTCATTAGTTATGCAAAATCTGCGCCTAAACTTGAAGTTTCTAAACTTGAAAGTAAACCATCATCAATTATATATGATAAAGATGGGAAGGTTATTGCGGATTTAGGTGAAGAAAAACGTGATTTGGTAGCTACTAATGAAATTCCAATTACTCTTGTCGATGCTATCACTTCAATAGAAGATCATCGCTTCTTTAATCATCGCGGTGTTGATCCTGTACGTATTATTGGTAGTGTTGTTCACAATGCAAAAAATGATACTACTCAAGGTGGCTCAACATTAACACAACAGCTTATAAAACTTTCTTACTTTTCAACAAGCAAGACTGATCAAAATGTCAGACGTAAAGCTCAAGAAGCTTGGCTTTCTGTTCAGTTAGAACGTAAAGAATCTAAAGAAGAAATTCTTACTCAGTATATAAATAAAGTGTTTATGGCAAATGGATACTATGGTATGCGAACAGCATCAAAGGCTTATTATGGAAAGGAATTAAAAGATCTTTCATTACCGCAAATAGCTTTACTCGCTGGAATGCCGCAATCTCCAAATGGATATAATCCTTATACAAACCCGGATGGTGCAAAGAAAAGACGTGATACTGTACTCTCATCAATGTTAGAATATGAAAAAATTTCTAAAGATGACTACAATAAAGCTGTTGAAACACCCATTGATTCAGGGCTTAAACAATTAACACCTTCTATCACGATCCCTGCATTCGCAGATAACTTCCTTAAACAAGTAATTGAGCAAGTAAAAGAAGATACTGGACAAGATATTACAGCTGGTGGATTAAAAGTATATACTACATTAGATAGCAATGCTCAAAGATATCTTTATGAATTAGTAAACAGTAATGATTATGTTGCATATCCAGATGAAGATATGCAGGTTGCATCTACTATAGTAGATGTAAAAACAGGCGCAGTAACTGCACAAATTGGAGCTCGCAAACAAGATCCTGGAACTGTATTTGGTAATAACCAAGCAGTAAACACAGACCGTGATTGGGGTTCTACAATGAAACCACTAGTTGACTATGCGCCTGCGTATGAGTATGGAACATATAAATCAACTGGTACATATATCTTAGATACACCATACTATTATCCTGATGGTAATATTTTATATGACTGGGATCGTAAATATATGGGTCAAATGACTGTTAGGAATGCACTTGTTTTATCAAGGAACATACCTGCAGCTAAAACCTTGGAGGCTGTTGGACTTGAGAATTCTCAAAATTTCTTAGAGAAAATGAATTTCAACTTTGAGCCAAGTCTTCAATATTCTAATGCGATTTCAAGTAACAATAGAGGTAGTGGTAAAAAATGGGGTGCAAGTTCTGAAAAAATGGCTGCTGCTTATGCAGCTTTAGCAAGTGGAGGCATGTACACCAAACCATATTATGTTACAAAAATAGTTGATGATGAAGGTAAAGAGACAAACTTAAAACCTGAAAAAGTAAGAGCAATGAAAGAAACAAGCGCATATGTCGTAACTGATATGCTTAAGGGTGTTATTACTGGCGGAACTATGACTAACGGATATATTCCTGGGCTGATTCAAGCAGGTAAAACTGGTACAAGTAATTATGATGACACTGCTGCAGAGACAATTTTAGAGGATTATGGTCAATATATTCCATCTGGCGGTACAATTGCACCAGATGAAAACTTTGTTGGCTATACTACTAACTACTCAATGGCTGTATGGACTGGATATAAGAATAGAATGATTCCTCTATATGGACAAAAACTTGAGATTGCACTTGATGTTTACAGAGAAATGATGAAATATTTATCTCAAAATGTTCCAAATAATGATTGGGAGATGCCTGAAGGTGTTTATCGAAATGGTAGCGAACTTACAGTTGCTGATTAATATTAAACAAAAGAATGATAATTAAAACGTTATCATTCTTTTTATATGTCATAATTTCTGACACGTTCAATTTTTTTTGGTATAATTTAAAGTATAAAAATTTTTGGAGGAAAAAATGAATAAAAAATTTTTAGTTATTATAACGTTTTTATTTTCATTTTTCTCAGTTTTTACAGCCAATGCTGATGAGAAAAAAGTTAAAATCGCTAGTGACTCAACCAACGCACCATTTGAATTTCAAGATTCAGATAAGAAGTATGTTGGTATCGACATTGACTTAATTAATAAAGTCGCTGAAATGAATAATTGGGACATAGAGCTTACAAATCCTGGTTATGACGCTGCTATTAACTCTCTACTTGCTGGACAAGTTGATGGTGTTATCGCTGGTATGTCTATTACAGACGACCGTAAAAAAACTTTTGATTTCTCAGATCAATATTACAAATCTGAAATCGTAATCGCTACTACAAAAGAAAAACCTATTAAATCTTATGAAGAATTAAAAGGAAAAACAGTTGGTGTAAAAAACAGCACCATTTCACAAGATTTCATCTTAAAACATGAAAAAGAATATGGTTATAAGGTAAAAACATTCAATGAAGCATCTCAAATGCTTGATAGCCTTAAGATTGGTGACGTTGATGCTGTAATGGATGAAAAACCAGTTTTAGCCTATACTGCTACTCAAGGTAAAGATATTGCCATTAATATGGATGCTGAACCTATCGGTGGATATGGCTTTGCAGTTAAAAAAGGAACTCATCCTGAATTGATTAAACAATTCAACGACTCACTTGCTGAATTAAAAGCTAGTGGTGAGTACGATGAAATAGTTGCAAAGTATATTGGAAAATCTGATAATAAAGATTCTGCAAAAGAAACTAAAAAAGCAACACCTGTAAAAAATCAATATAATATTTCAAGTGATAGTTTATTTGCTCCATTTGAATTCCAAGATTCTAGCAAAAAATATGTAGGTATTGATGTTGATCTGATGAATGCAATTTCTCAAGATCAAGGTTTCAATGTTAAAATGAACTTTGTCGGATTCCAAACTGCAGTTGACCAAACTCTTGCTAATCAAGCAGATGGTATGATTGCCGGTATGTCAATAACTGACGAACGTAAAAAAGTATTTGATTTCTCTGAACCTTACTTTACTGCTAATTCAACAATCGCAGTTAAAGAAGGAAATGACAAAGTAAAATCATATGAAGATCTTAAAGGATTAACAGTCGGAGTAAAAAATGGTACGGCCTCTCAAGATTTCCTTGAAAAAAATAAAGATAAATATGGTTACAAAATAAAAGTATTTGATACAGCAGATACAATGTATGAAAGTTTAAATACTTCAAGTATCGATGCATTCATGGATGATGAACCTGTTGTTAAATACGCAATCAAACAAGGTAGAAAATTCTCAACTCCTATTAAACCTGAAAAAATTGGGGAATACGGATTCGCAGTTAAAAAAGGAACTAATCCAGAACTTATTGAAATGTTTAACAATGGATTATCTGAACTAAAATCTAATGGACAATACGATAAGATTTTAGATAAATATGTTGGAGATAATCAAACTTCTAATAAAGGCGCTGATGAGTCAACAGTGATTGGAATTCTTAAAAATAACTGGCAACAATTATTAAAAGGACTTGGTGTTACAATCCTTCTAGCAGTTGTTTCATTTATCCTAGCTTTAATTATTGGTATTATCTTCGGATTGTTCTCAGTAAGCCCAAGCGGATTCTTACGTAAAATAACAGAATTATACGTTGACTTAATACGTGGAGTTCCACTAATGGTACTAGCAATCTTTATCTTCTACGGAATTCCAAACTTACTTGAAATGCTTACTGGTCATGCAAGCCCACTTAATGACTTCGTAGCTGGTGTAATCGCCCTAACACTTAACTCTTCAGCATATGTCGCTGAAATTGTTCGTTCTGGTGTCCAAGCAGTTCCAGTTGGTCAAATGGAAGCTAGTCGTAGCTTAGGTGTGCCTTATGCAAGAACAATGAGAAAAGTAATTTTACCTCAAGCTGTTAAAATTACAATTCCAAGTTTAGTTAACCAATTTATTATTACTTTGAAAGATACAACAATCATTAGTGCAATTGGTCTTGTTGAACTTCTTCAAGCAGGTAAAATTATTGTTGCCCGTAATTTCCAATCATTTAAGGTATACGGAATCGTTGGTTTGATTTACTTAATCGTAATCTACATCCTTATCCGTTATGCAAGAAGATTAGAAAGGAACATGAAATAATGGCTAAATTAAAAATTGATGTTCAAGATTTACATAAAAAATTCGGTAAAAATGAAGTTTTAAAAGGTATAAATACTCAGTTCTATGAAGGTGATGTTGTTTGTATTATCGGTCCTTCAGGTTCTGGTAAATCAACTTTTCTTAGAACATTAAATGGACTTGAAAAAATTACAAGTGGCTCAGTATTAGTTAACAATTTTGACCTTGCCGACAAGAAAACTGATTTGAACTTAGTGAGACAGAATGTTGGGATGGTTTTCCAACACTTCAATCTTTTCCCAAATATGAGTGTAATTGATAACATTACCTATGCTCCTGTTGAACTTAAGAAAATGACTCCTGATGAAGCTCGTAAAAAAGCCGAGGAACTTCTTGATACAGTTGGTCTTCTTGATAAGAAAGACGCAATGCCTGACTCACTATCAGGTGGTCAAAAACAACGTGTAGCTATTGCTCGTGCCTTAGCAATGGAACCTGATGTAATGCTCTTTGATGAACCTACAAGTGCTCTTGACCCAGAAATGGTTGGAGATGTACTTGATGTTATGCAAGATCTTGCTAAGCAAGGTATGACAATGTTAATCGTAACTCACGAGATGGGATTTGCTCGTAAGGTTGCTAATAGAGTTCTTTTCACTGATGGAGGAGTAATCCTTGAAGATGGGACACCTGAACAAATATTTGATAACCCACAACATCCACGTTTACAAGACTTCTTAAATAGAGTTCTTCACGCATAATTAAAAAGAGATCTTCGGGTCTCTTTTTAATTAGTTTAAATTTCAACAAATAAAAAATATACTCTTGAAAATTCAAGAGTATATTTTTTTTCATTAAATTGAATCGCCATTCCAAATAGAATTTTTAACGATTACATAGTCAACTTTTGTAAGTGATTCTAAATCTTTTCCACCTGCGTATGAGATTGAAGACTGTAAGTCTTGTTCCATTTCAGTAAGGGTATCCTGTAAATTACCTTTATGAGGAAGAAGAATTTTCTTACCTTCAACGTTTTTATGCTCACCTTTTTGGTATTCACTTGCTGAACCATAATATTCTTTGAATAATTGTCCATCAACTTCTACTGTCTTACCTGGTGATTCTTCATGTGCTGCAAATAATGATCCAACCATGACCATACTAGCTCCAAATCTCACTGATTTTGCAATATCACCATGGGTACGGATTCCTCCGTCAGCAATTATTGGTTTACGAGCAGCTTTTGCACACAGACGAACGGCGGCTAATTGCCATCCACCTGTACCAAATCCAGTTTTAACTTTAGTGATACATACTTTACCGGGACCAATTCCAACTTTTGTTGCATCTGCACCGGCATTTTCAAGTTCACGTACTGCTTCTGGTGTACCAACGTTCCCTGCAATAACGAAAGATTCAGGAAGTTTTTCTTTAATGTATTTAATCATATTGATAACTGAATCAGAATGACCATGAGCAATATCAATCGTGATATAGTCAGGAACTAAACCTGCTTCTGCAAGTTCATCAATAAATCTGTATTCATTATCCTTAACACCAACAGAAATTGAAGAAATTAATCCTTGTGCTTTCATTTTTTCAATAAATGGTCTTCTAGCTTCTTCATCAAAACGATGCATGATGTAAAAATAATCATTTTTAGCTAGATATTCAGCGATTTCTTCATCAATAATAGTTTGCATGTTTGCGGGAACAACTGGTAATCTGAATGTATGCTTACCAAATTTAACGCTTGTATCTGCCTCAGAACGGCTCTTAATGATACATTTGTTAGGTACTAATTGGATGTCCTCGTAATCAAAAACTGGTGTATTGTTCATATTATCTCCTGACTTAGGCTTTATTGTTCAGGGGACCGACCTGGCCAACGCGTAAAAGCGAACGGCTTCGCTACTTCATCATCAAATATCCCTGTTTTAATGAAGCTTCCTTATATATTGTATACAAGTTACTCAATATACACAAGAAAAAAACACCAATATAGGTGTTTTTTTATCTTAACGTTCGGTTTTTTAACTTTATTCTAAAAATCCTGAAAATATTCTTACTAGATATGGTAAGACAATTACAGTGTAGAGAGTTCTACTTATTTGAATACCAGCAATTTTTGGCATGTCACCACCTAATTCACCTGCAATGAGTGAAATGTCTGTTGCCCCTGCCGGTGATGATGCAAATAAAGCTGATTGTAAATCAAGGATGTTCCTTTTATAAATTATTCTTGCAAACACTACATTTACTACTAAATAACTTATTAGTAAAAGAATTACAGGTATAATCAGTTTTGAAAGTTGTTCCATATTTTCCCTAGTAAAGCTACAGCCAATTATTGAACCAGCAGAAATTTGTGCAATATATCTTATCCAATTTGATAGTGGTTTTGTATCTCTAGTTACCTTTAAGACCAATGAAAATATCAAAGAAAATATTAATGCTCCAACAGGAATTCCAATCCATTTTCCTAAAAGTCCACCAGTAGTTGATACAATTAAAACTAACACATTATTTGAAAATACAGAGGATTTATCATCTGTACTTTCTTGGTCACTTTCTTGATCTAGTATCTCTTCTTCTTCCTTAATCTCTTCAATATTGCTATTCTTTTTCTCAGCCTGACTACCGAATTTATTAATAATAAATTTTGTCCAATATGGCAAGATTAAAAGCATACCAACGAGTCTTGCAAGCTGCATAACTGCTACAATACCTGAGTCAGCACCCATATCTATACTAATGAGTGAGACGTCCATTATACCACCTGGTAGACAAGATAAGAGGGCTGTTACTGCATCCATACCATAAAAATGACTAAAGACGAATCCCATTACAAAGGTATTAATTGTAAAAAATAACATCAGTAGAGCAATTGGCTTTATCAAGCTTGGAAAATTTTTCAAATCACTCTTAGTCACTTGCTGACCGATAAAGGCACCACTTACAATTTGAGCGAACAACTTGATGTTTGTCGGAGCATACATCTGTCCACTAATTACGGAAAAGACTGCTACTGCAAGCATACTCCCTGTCATAAAAGGGGCTGGAAGTTTTAATTTTTTAGCTAGAAAACCACCAAAGGTTCCCACTAGCATGGTTAATATTACTTTATAAATCATATTAGTTTACTCCTTTGAAATCATTGTAACATAAATAACAAAGATAAAATTACAAAAATCAAAAAAACCAAGTAAAACACAAGAAAGAAAAACCAACCCAAAGTTGGTCTTAAACTTTTAATGTCATTGCATTTATGGCTACGATAACTGTAGAGAAACTCATTATTATGGCACCAACAATTGGTGATAGAACAATTCCTATCGGTGCCAAGACTCCTGCTGCAAGAGGAATGGCAATTATATTGTATCCTGCTCCCCACCACAAATTTTCTTTCATCTTACGATTTGAATTTTTAGAAAGGTCAAGCATTTTTATTATATCTTCAGGATTAGAATTGACCAATATTACATCTGCTGCTGCAATGGCAACACTTGTCCCACTTCCAATTGCAAAGCTTAAATCGCTAGTAGCAAGGGCCGGTGAATCATTAACCCCATCTCCCACAAATAGAACATTACCTTTTTCTTGATATTCTTTAACAATTTTTGCTTTATCTTCTGGCTTTAATTGAGCTCTAAAATCATTTATTCCTAATTCTGATGCAACTTTTTGAGCTGCTTTTTCATTATCACCAGTGAGCATTACAGGTTCAATTCCACGGTTTTTCAACTCTTTAATAAGTTTTGCAGCCTGTGGTTTAAGTTTATCACCAAGTGTCGCTAAACCAATAACCTCGTTTCCAGATATTAGATAGCTAACTGTCAGATTATCTTCATTATCAATTTTATTGTAATTTATTCCGTTTTCTTTTAAATATTTTTCATTAACGATTTTATATTCTTTTCCGGAAATATTACCTTCGATACCTACGCCAGGAATATTTTCAATATTATTTGCCTTAAGTGAATTATCACTAACCGCTTCAACTAATGCTTGCGCAAGAGGATGAGTACTTCCTTCTTCAAGAGCAGCCATAATTTGCGCTATATCTTTTTGGCTAAATTCTTTAGAAAAAGTCATATAATCATGAACCTTGAAATCTCCATCAGTCAGCGTTCCTGTCTTGTCCATTAAGGCGAACTTGAGCTTAGACACATTTTCTAAAGGTTCACGGTTTTGAATCAAAAGACCATTTTTCGCAGCTAGGGTACTCGTTCTTGACACAACCAAAGGTATGGCAAGTCCCAAGGCATGAGGACACGCGATTACTAACACTGTCACCGCCATCATGATACCATATGAGAGACCGTTGATTGCAGACCAGACGATTAAGGCTAGGATGGCAAATATTAAGGCAGCATAGAATAACCAACCCGAAACCTTATCAGCCATAGTCTCTGCCTTGCTTTTTTTACCCTGAGCTTCTTCCACCAGCTTAGCAACTTGAGACAAATAGCTATCCTTACCAACGACAGTAACTTTCAACTCAAATGGGTAATTTTTGTTGAGTGAACCCGCAAATACTTCTTGTCCTTTTTTCTTTTGCACGACACTCGATTCACCAGTTATCATACTCTCATCGAGCATGGCCTTATCACTAGTTATCACCCCATCAGCAGGTACTCTCTCATTTTCCTTAACCAAAAGAAAATCACCTACTTTTACCTGATTAATGGGAATATCCTTACCACTTGTAAGATGTGCCTCATGAGGTAAAAGTTTAACCATCTCAGTCATACTAGAATTAGCCTGCATTATGGCATTCATCTCAATGATATGACCAAGTAACATGATAACGATTAAGGTAGAAAGTTCCCACCAAAAGTCCATTTGATGTCCACCTGTCATATTAATAATCGTAGAATATACACTATATAAATATGAAACTGAGATACCTAATGTAACTAAGGTCATCATCTCAGGTTTTTTATTTTTTAATTCTGATTTTGCTCCCTCAAAAAATGGTTTTCCTCCATAGAAAAAGATGATTGTACCAAATATCAAGACTATTATTTCTTGATAAGGTAAATGGAGTACTGATGACTTCATACCCATCATAGGTGTTAAAAGTAAGATTGGAATCATCAATAATATACAAATGATTAACCTCTTTTTCATATCTCCATGATTCATGTGTCCCATTGGCATAGAACCGTGGTCCATTGAAGACATATCCATGTTACTCATATCTTCTTTAGACATATTAGACATTTGTTTATGATTACTATCCATATGATGATCATGATTTTCCATATTTTTATGATCCATATTACCTCTCCTTAATTGTTAATATATATACTAGTGTGGTCTAAATTAGGCATACTGTCAAATTAATGATATTAAAAATACAAAAGCTATCTAGTAAAACCAGATAGCAACCCCAAACCCAACCTCAAATATAAATTAATGTATAGTCGTAATATGTAATTTGTAAACTTTCCACATGGAAGTGTCTATTGAGATGTCAAATGTAACGATAAACTGTTATTAAAATGACCGTCGTTTCAGTCTCCATTGTAGTTTGCATCTTTACCGTAGATGCAGGACGGATACATCCATTTTTATACTTGCACACTAATTATAGTTACTAAGATTCTAACTTAGGAACTGAATAAATTCTATTACCAAAAATATCTTTGGTTTGATATTCTTCTTTCCCATATTTTTCAATTTTTTCTGCCCAACTAATCAAATGATTTGTGGTCATTTCTTCAAGTAATGTGGGTTTCTTGTTTGTATTTTTTCTTTTCTCAACCACAGATTTCAAGGCTTTAACAATATCAATTTCTGGATCTTTCGACAAGTTTTCTATAGTCCCTCTAGCATATTTAAGAGTTTTATAATAATCTGTTTTTACTTTTGTCTTAAAGCCGTCTTCAAACATTATTACAACTCCTTCATATGTAAGAGAAAATAATTCATTCAAAAGTTTAGTAGCATCCTCTTTCGTTTTGCATAGTAAATATAAGGAATTGTTATCAGCGATAGTATATTCTGATTTAAGGACATCTCTTCTCTCTAAATTAAATTTTTTAGAAATAACATCAGCTTTTGGTTCTCTTAAATTTTCTTTTAGATTATTATCAACAACATCTAGTATAACTACCTTATTATTATCATAAGAGACAATATGTGGATCTAATTCATTATTAATTACTTCCATTGTTATTGAGTATCTATCACCATTTTGAAAATCTTTTCTTATATATTCTTCTAATTCGTTAAAAGTATGATTTGAACTTTGAAGATTTTCAATCAAAATATCCTTGGCCATCTCAGAATAGTCTTTCCCTGCACCTTTAGAAAACACCTGGAGTCCACCAAGCTCAGGAATATATGACACAATTGCTAAAAAGCCATTTTCTTTTTTAGTAAGTAAAAATTTTTTATTTGACATTTTTTCAGCAACTTTATCAAACCTTGTTTCAGACATCTCATCTATATTAAAGAATTTATTATAGCCTCGAGCTACTACTTCATTTGCCTCATTTACAAATAACCCTCGTGCGGTTACAGTCTCATCGGTCCATAATTTTTTTCTGAAAACATGTGGTTTAAAGTTTAATACTGTAATACCATTACCTAAGTCATTTGCGTTAATATTCCTATCCCTTTTCATAGAAAAGAAATTATATTTTTCAGAGAATTTAGTATACGGCTTGAACTTCTCATTATAAATTTTATTTTCAATTAATTTTTCTTCAATTGAAAAACCTCTATCAGTATCACAATCTTTTGTCAAAGTGATAGCCGCTAAATCATTCCCATGCTCAACTTTTTGTTCTAGGTTAAAAGACTTTTGATTTGAACTTCCAGTAATAACCGGTCTAAGTTGGATGTTTCTATGTCCATGAAATTGGAATACATCATCTTCTTCATTATCCCATTCATTATCAACGTCGATGTCATATCCACCAATACCATATATAAACATATCATCATTTGTTAGAGCTAGATTTTTCAAATAGTCATCATTTGAATATTGTCCTGGATGTAATCCGGCATGAGTTGCAATTAATCTTTTTCCTGCAAAATTTCCAATAAATATTGGTTGAAGTTTTTTTGAAAAATCTACAAAATCAGTTCTCGTATAACCAGCTTTTAACAGAGGAGATAATGTTTCATCCTTAAAATATGAAGAATATTTATTTCCAGAAAGGTAATCATCTAAATGTTGTTCATGGTTTCCTTTTATAAAAACTGAATTTTTTTCCTTCATTAATCTTAAAAGAATTTCCATCGTTTTAACTGGTTCAATACCTCTATCAAAGTAATCACCACAAAAAACATAAAAAGTTGATTGGTTGTAATCTCTCATAAGTTCTTCAAGTGCCGTTCCAGACGAATGAATATCTCCTATGAATTGAATTTTTTCATATTTATCCAAATCACTTTCTCTCCAATCAAGTGATTGAAGCATCTCTTCTGGACTCAAATTGTTAATTCCATGCTTTGATTTATCAAATTTTTTCATATTTTTATACATACGTTCAATAACATAATCTGGTACTTTTCTAAGACCACGATTTTTATTACGATTGTAAAATTCTGATATTGGTAAATCTCTTCCAAACTTTACAAGATGTAATTTATAATTATATTTTTTTGATAAATCCTTGTATTTTTTTAATGATTCTCGAGTTACATGAGTTGCATCTACGATAGTTGTTGATGAATTCTTCATTCTCTCTTCTACAATCGAATATAGCATATTCCAAACTAGTTTATCTTGTTCAAAAGGCATCCCATCAATAACCTGATTAGTGTTTTTATCATAAATATGTAAGGGGCTACCAAATTGTAACCTTAAATTATCGCTAGATATTGTATAATTTTCTAGTTTGTTTTCTTTAATAAATGTAGTTTTCCCTGCACCCGGTACACCTGATAATAAATATATTTTTCTCATAATAATTAATACTATTCCTTTCAACAATTAAAATAGTATTAAAGCCATACTATTTTTCTTCCACTTCTATATTCCAATTTTTTTCTTGGATTTTTGCATCTATTTCTCTTAACTTTTTAGCAATTTGGTCTTTTTTCTTATGTAGGTCTGCGAGATCAACCGTCACGATATCCTTGATTTCTGAATTAGAATATCGATGTACTTTTTCAGATGCTTGGTTAATTACAGAGGTATAAAAAAGATGTTGCCTTCTTAATCCCTCACGCGCAACAAGTGCTTGAGCTAAAGTTTTTCCCTTATCCATAAGAGTTTCTTGATTTGCTTTTTCGATGGTTTCTACAACTTTAACTAATCTTTTGTTAGTCTCTTCAAACTGCTTAATTAAAACCAAAGGATCAATTTCTGGTGTATCACCTTCCTGAATACGAACCACTGAATTCATTCTTTCTTTAATTTCAGCAAGTTTAATCTGAATATCTTTTCGCTCCATCAAGAGTTCTGCAAGTTTCATAATTCCACCTCTTCACATTTCATATTGTTACTTAAATACTAGTACATGACCACAAAAAAAGCAAGAAGATTCTTGCTTGGATGCTTAGAAAAAGTTTATTATTGTAAACCATACTATTGGAATTAATAGTGCTGGAAGTAAGTTCATGCTCTTAAATTCTTTGATTTTCAAGATTGATAGTCCTGACGCAAAAATGAGGAACCCTCCTACAATTGAAAGTTCCGCCATAAATTGTGGCGTCATAAATGGCTCTAGATATCTTGCCCCTAAAAAAATTGATGTCTGCCAGGTAAATAATACTGGTGCTACAAATATCATACCTACTCCATAAGTTGCTGCTAGGGCAATGAATGTTATGAAATCAAGAGTTGAATTTGTAAAGAGGTAAGTTTGATTATTGTTCAATGCACTTTCAATCGGACCAAGAATTGATAAAGATCCCATACACGAAAGTAAGATTCCAGTTGAAATACCTGTTCCTAAATTACCAAGTGAAAATAAATCTAGAAGTTTAGTAAATTTACCATCCAAATTCCAAATTTCTCCAATTAATGAACCGACAGCAAGTGAAACTACGAACAGAACAGGGTAAACACTTTTAGGCATATTTGAAACAACTGCGTTTATACCTAAACCAAGCGCTGCAAGACCCATAGCTGCCATAAGGCTATCTTGATATTCTTCCTTTACTCCTTTTTTAAAGACTCCCCCAATAACACTCCCCAATGCTATTGCTAAGGTATTAGTGATTATACCTATCATTTTAATTCTCCCATTCCTTAAATATTAAGTTAAAAATATAATAAATGCACATAAAAAATGAAAAAGAGATTTTCGAGAAAAATCAAAATCTCAATTTCACATAATCAAATTATCTTATTTTACTTTATATACACTGTAATATATTTCTTTCAAGTAATCAAGTAGATATTGAGGGTTTAATTCCTCACCTGTTGCATCCATGATTAATTGATTTGGTTTACGAGATGCTCCGTATTGATGAATATGTTCTGTCGACCATTTCCTAATTGGTGAATAGTCATCACTTGCAAGCACACCATCAACATCAATATCATTCTTCATAGCATTATGAAGTTGAGCAGCGTACATATAACCTAGGGCATATGATGGGAAGTATCCAAAATCTGCTCCAGACCAATGAACATCTTGCAAGATACCGTCAGCATCGTTGTCAGGTCGAATACCTAAGTATTCTTCATATTTATCGTTCCAGATTTGAGGAAGATCATCAATATTAATATCTTCATTGATAATCATCTTTTCAATCTCATAACGGATAATAATATGCAGTACATAAGTCAAAGTATCAGCATCTACACGGATAAGACTTGCTTGTGTTTTCTTGAGAGAATCATAGAAATCATCAAATGAAATATCATCGAATGTACCTTCAGCACATTCTTGGAAGAATGGATATTGTTTTTTCCAAAATTCACGGTTGCTTCCAATAATAATTTCATTGAAAAGTGACTGTGATTCATGAATTCCCATTGAAGTTCCTGATAGAGCTGGTGTATAAGCATACTTACTATCAATATTTTGCTCATACATACCGTGACCTGCTTCATGAATTACACCAAATACTCCTGCTGGGAAAAATTCTTCATCCCAACGAGTTGTAATACGAATATCGTTATTGTTAATTCCAGTCATATATGGGTGAACTGTATTATCTAAACGACCACGAGTAAAATCAAATCCAAGATCAGCAACTACTTGTTTTACAAATTTACGTTGTTGTTCTTCAGTCATTTTACGATTTAAGAAATCTGTATTTGGTTCTGTTCCTTCTTTAGCTAAAACTTCACGAATTTCCATGATACCATCACGTACTTGATCAAATACTTTATCAAGTTTTTCTGAAGTCATTTTTGGTTCATATTTATTTAAAAGAACATCGTAGTCAGTTGCTTCATCTTTTTTCCAGTATGGAAGTAACTCCTTAACAATACGGATATTCTCAGCTAATTCATCACGATAAAGAGAAAAATCACTTGCTGAACGAGCTTTATGCCATGCACTGTATGCTTTTGATGTTGCGCGTGAGAAATCACGCATTAAATCTGCGGGTACAGCATTATTAAGTTCATAATCTTCCTTAACTAATTCAAATGCTGCTAGTCCAACTTCTGACAATTCTTTCTTATGTTCTTCATCAGAAAAATATTCTACTGCTTCTTTGATTTTAGGACCAACTGATTTTTCAAAAGCAAGTCCAGCTAGGTAGCTTTCAACTTCTCCGCGATCTTCCGCAGCCTTATCTGGCATTCCAGTTGAACTATCCCAGTTAAGAACAGTCGATGCTTGATTTATTAAATTAATTTCTTTTAATTCTTGTAAAAATTCTTGTTCAGTCATAATACTTCCTTACTAATAATTTATAAAGACTATTTTATCACATATTTAGAAAGTTAAAAATACAATTAATCCTTAAATATTAACCATTTGATATTTATTTTTCTAGTTCAATTCCACGAACTCCGCATTTGTCTTGAAATTCCTTTTAATAATAGTCCATATCATGAAGACTTGCAGATTCTATATCTTTTTTTGAATAACCATATCTCAATTAAAATCACTATCACGAATATTGTAACATTTTTAATTCATGTAAAATTTATAGGTGTGTGATATTATGAATTTATATAAATAATTTAATAGGAGGTCATAGATTATGTAATTAGGAATGGTAGAAATAATAACTGATGATATTGAAGAGGCTCTTAAATTTTATAAATTATTAGGTTTTTCAATTTTACTTAGAGATACAAAGGATTGTATTTTTTTGAATAATAAGGGAGTGAAACTATCACTTAGTACTAAAATTTACAATGAGTCAATTTACGGAACTATTCCAAGATCATCTGGAAATAAAGTTGATCTCGCTTTCTTATGTGACTCAGCTCAAGATGTTGATGATCTGTGTCATAAGTTTACTAATGCAGGAGTTGAAATTTTTCAAAAACCTATAACAAATAAGTTAGGGGAGCGCTTTGCAATGATCCAAGACCCTGATGGTAATCTATTAAGAATATATGCTTAAAGTTAAGATAATATTATACAGCCAATGGCTGTATTTTTTTAAAAGAAAATATTTCTCTCATAATTTTTTTCAATATGGATTTTCGCATATATATAATTCGATAAAAAATATCATTGGTATAATCATCAATTTCCATACCTACTAAATTATCAAAACAATCTACATAAAAGCTTAATGTACCATCTTGAGGATAATCCTTTAACCTTTACTGCTCTTCAAAATTTATTTGTGTAAGAAAAGGTAATGCTTGTCCGTCAATATTTCTTGGATAATCAACAGACTTAGGTAAATACCCAATACTACTTAATTGCTTGTTTTCAAATCAATACTCCAAAATCCTCAATATTAAATTTAAGGCCTTGTTTTTTGATTCAACTAAATGCTTATACAATTCGCTCTCTTCAAATGATTCTTTATATTATTCATCATTAATTTCTCCATCTACATATATTTAAAATCATAACCATCTTCAGGTTCTCCAATTGAATATTTCAAAGCATCACCTGTCTTCCTCTTAAACTCATCAATCCAAGACTCCCAAATATCAGCAACTAAATTTCCTTCAAACTTAAGTCCACTAGGTTCAACAGATGCATATAAATAAATTTCATCTCCATCTTTTCCAAACCAATATGGGATATTATTATATCTTCCGAGATAATTAGGCATCAGTGTATAAATCTCAGCGATTTTTTCCCATAAATAATCTAGCAGACTATAATGGATATTTAAATTATAATCTATATTTATAATATTTTTATTGTTCATAGAATTTTCCTTATTAATTCATTTTTAAAATAATTATATTATATAAAATCTAACAATAAAAGTACCAACTTAACCAGTTGATACCTTAAATATTATTTATTAAAAATCTTTGGACCTTTACGCATGTTTGTACGGTCATTTTTAGGTGATGGCATAGTTTATTGGAATTCTATTTTTATTATTTTACCAGAATTAGGTATTTTATCATAGTTTGAAATATATTCTGATATTTCAGGATATTTATTAATTTCTTCAGTAGGAATTTCATCAATATTTTTACAGATAATAATTTGTTTTTTTGAGGAATTCTCAATGAGAACTTCCGAGTTTTCCTTAATTTTATTTATATTTTTATTATGCAAACAAAATATTTCCTTTTTTCCTTCATTTTCAATAGATTTATACATTTTTTCTGAAACATTAATTTTATGCACAATTATTCCACTAAAATTTTCTGTATTTTCCTCAATTTTAAAGTTGTAAAAATCTTTATATGTAACTTCATCTTTTTTCGGAATAATATTAATATCATAATTTGGAATAAAAACATGGAAATTACTAAAATTTTTATATTTTTCATTATCTTTGTCTTTTCCTCCATATGCTAAGTATCTATTTCCAATAGGAATTTTATCTTCTTTATCAAAATAAATTGGCTCCACTTCAAAATATATAGAACCGGAGTCATTGTTTTTCAAATAATTAAGAATTTTATTTTCAAAATATAGTTGTCCAAAGTCTTCACTCGAACTACAGTTAGACCTCATAGTTTGTGGCCTGATATTACTAGCATTTCCTTTCCCAAAAAATTCTTTTGGAATATCTAAATATTTCTCATACGCATGTGCTACTAAATGACCTTTATGAATATTAACATATTTTGGCCCTGTGTCTTCTAATTTATAATAACCATTACTTTTAAGCTGTGAAAGTTCTATTTTACCTTCTAATTCATTAGCTTTAGACAAAATACCTTTCCAAATATATTTTTCATCATTTTCATCATTTTTATCAAGTAATAAAGTATTTTCATTTTCATTTTCATTTTCATTTAAGGCACTATTTTCTTCATATGGAATAAATACTTCCTCATCTTTATAAACAATATCAAAATAGTTTCCTTTTTTAAATCTAATCTTTATTTTTTCGTTATTTTTTAATTCCTCTTTACCTTTTTCAACATTTTTTATAATACTATTTTTTAATTTCTCTTCACCTTCTTCAACCTCTTCAAATTCTATACCTAACATTTCTAATATCTTTGATTTCTTCTTCAATTCTTCATCTTCTTCTTTCATAAGACTCCTCTTATATTATATATTTAATAAAAAACCAGAAAATTCCTGGTTTAAGTTATTATTTATTAAAAATCTTTGGACCTTTACGCATGTTTGTACGGTCATTTTTAGGTGATGGCATAGTTTTTGAACGACCTCCGCCTTGTTTATTTTTGATAATTTCCGCCATTTTTTCCTTTGCAGTCATTGGCTTATCATTTGTTTGATTTGTCATGAATCCTTGTTACCTACTTCTTAAAATTTAAATCACTCATGGAAATGATGAATATATCCATTATATAGGATAATCGCTCATATATAAAGAGATTTATTTTTTATTGGTATCCAAAGCTCCATTTTATAGTTGACATCCATTCGATTTCCAGAGTAGTATACTTCGAGATTAGGACTTTCAGCTAGATCAAAATTTTTCATAGCAAAACCCCACGCGCTTGGAATTGCCTCATTCACTGGTCCTACAAGTTCAAAAATCACATATGTAGCAGCATCAACCACTATTGGCTGAAAATCCTTAACTCTATCTTCTTCAGTAAGTGGAACACAAATCATATAGGTAAATTCATCATCCATAAAATCTGAACTTACTCCGTAAGTAATACCATCATAATTTTTATTTTTTTCATAAAATTTCATCCAAAAGATAGAAAAATCAGTTTCAGTATTAACTCTTCCACAAGATTTGCCTAAGAATTTTTGTTCCTCTATATTAATGATTTTATAATTCATCTACATCACTCATCTTCAAATTCTATAAATTCTTTATTTTTGATATATTGCCCTTCTTCGTCCCTTAAATAAGGAAGAACATCTACAACAGCATCATTATTAATGAGTCCATAAACATGAGGAAAAAGTTTTCCAGTATTCTCTGTATCTTCATATACAACTTCAGAATCTAATTGATCTTCATCAATACAAAGAATTACTAACTCATCTTCAACTTCTTCAAAAAACTTAGTTACACGCCAAAATAATTCAATAGTTGAACAGTGAATAAAGCCATCTTTTGCTAGTTCTTCCTCACCCCATGAAGTTTTATTTTTTCGGTCTTCCCAATCGATTTTCTTTATGCAATGTAAAATCATATAATCTCCATTTTTTCTAATATTAGTTATCTAAAGTCAAATAAATAAATTAATATTGATCAGGCTCAAAACCTGTCTTATCTTCGTTTGTAATTTCCCTAATAAGCCTACACGGAACTCCTGCTGCAATGACGTTTGCAGGAATATCACTTGTGACTACACTTCCTGATCCGATTATTGTGTTACTACCAATATTCACACCTGGATTGATATGAACTCCTGCACCAATCCAAACATTATCACCAATCGTAACTTTCTTAGCATAACATGTACCTGCAGCACGCTCGCTAGCATCAGTAGCATGATTTGTAGTATATATGCCTACTCGAGGACCAAAAAGTACATTATCACCTATCTCGATCCCTCCACCATCTAACATTAAACAATCAAAGTTGGCATAAAAATTCTCCCCAAGCGATATATTGTAGCCAAACTCGCAACGAAACGTTGGCTCAAAATATGCCCCAGTGCCAACCTTCCCAAGTAGTCTTTTTAGGATGCCTTCTCTTATTTCTGGGCCTTGTCCGAAAGAAGCATTATATTCATTTGTCAGTAAAACTGTTCTCTCGCGTGCCTTAATAAGCTCTGGAGTTAAATCGTTGTAGATTTGTCCTGATAAAATATGTTGTCTTTGTTCTTCTAAATTCATAAATATCTCAATCTTTTCTAGGTGTAAAAAATGCGTTACTAATATTTTTCAGACCAACTTTTGGGTAGTATTCCATTGCACTCGGAGCAGATAAGAGAAGAAAAGCGACAGTAGGTCCAAGATCCTCTTTAGTTTTATCTATTAACTTTTTCCCGATACCTTGCTTTTGGTAATCACTGGCAACAGCTAAGTCAGACATATAGCAGACAAAGGAAAAATCAGTAAGACTCCTTGCTACTGCAACTAGCCTATCACCATCCCATGCAGTCCAGATAAGATTTGAATTATCTAGCATTGCCTGAAGTCTTGGGATATCATTTACAGGTCGATTAATGCCTGAACTAATCAAGACCTGACGAAAAGCTTCAACAGAAATTTTTTCGTTTCTTTTGTATTCAATCATATTGATGGCTCCTTATTCTTTTTGTTAATTATACAATAAAAACTTAAAGTCATTATTAATTAATTAACTTATCTAATATAGAGACGACTTCATTTTCATTCCCTTTATATGTATATCTATGATTTTCATGAAGTTTAAGTCCATTATTTCTTGGAATCCTTTCATTCCATAAATTTAAGGAAATGCTTAAGTTTTCAGGATTACGGTTGAATAATATCAAACAATATTTTTCCTCAGATTCATCATACTTAACATCAATAGCAATTTCATCATGCAGAGTTATACACGCTACTCCTTGTCTGTTTTCTGAATCTCCAGAATAAAATTCGAAACTTTTACCCTCAATGCCTTTGCCTTGAAATGTGTCTCTTAGTTTTTCGAATAATAAAATGGTCTCGCAGTTACTGTACCTATATGCTTGAACTCGATCGTTTGTTTCTATTAATACCTTTTTGTCTTTAATAAAAATTTTATTTTTATTGTCCATATATCCAAATAAATTTGGATGCTTTATTAATTTATAAAACTTACTTTCCTCGTCAGAAAAGTTATTAATTGTTTGTTTGAGTTTATCGTCATTCGCATGTAATTTTAAAAAATCAACTATTTTTTGATTATCATGAGAAATTATCTTTAACCATTCATTTCTAGCATTAATATCGCCTCCTAATAAATATTCATCAGGTGCATTGTTAGGACGCCCTCTTACTTTACCTGAAGGTATTGGATATATATTCTCGTCATTATTGTATGCTAAAAGTGCTCTTCTAAAAATAAATGTATTGTTTTCATCATTAGAAATAAAATTATGAAAATTATTGTAAAAATTAATATTTATTTCTACCCAATGACCATCTAATATCAAGTCTCTTATTCTCCCATTAAAAAATTCAATAGATTCTGCTTTAACAAACTTAATTTCTAGATTTGGATCCTCAAGAATAGCTTTTGCTTTTTCTATCTCTTCGTTTACTTGATCTACAGCCAACGAGCTTTTTATTTCGGCGTTACTTGCTAGAAACCCATAAATGTTATGAGAATGTTGGCTTAATTCATTAATGAGTCGTATTGCACCAATCATTGATTGAACATTTGTAATGTCAGCATTATAAATAATATTGCATGATACTCGCATCCATCTTTTGAATGATTCTTCATTTATTTTTGATTCATATAAATAATTACTAATTGCAACAAATACCACTCTATTAATCTGTGTTAACGAAGAGATCAATCCATCAGACTCTGATTTTTTATCATTATATCTCGGAATAAAATGAAATTTTGAAACAAATTTGGGCAAAAATTCTATCAAGTTAGTTGAATTAAAGTTATCTAGTATATTGGAAAGCTTTTCTATACTTTTCTTAGTTACCATATTTTTGATTGACAAGAAACTATCAGAACTATAAGCTTTCTTAAATATTTCGCTATCTTCGATTTGTTTTGCTGACAAATCAGAATTAATTATCCATTCATTCAAGAAGAATCTTGACAAAAATGCTAAATATATCTCATCAATTTCATGATTAACAGAATGATTTTCCCAAAATATATCTGTCCAAGTTGTGTCAATCTTTTGTGAGATTATACTCAATTCGTCATCGTTGTAATTCAAATTATTTTTACAATGTTCTAAAAAGTCTGCTTTAAAGTTTTCAAAGGGCGTCAGCGCCTTGCCTCGAGAATTCATCTTCAAGTACAATTCCTCAGGTTGACCCAACTTATCAATTTCCAAGAAAGAAAAAGTTATTTTATTTAAATCTGATAAATTCAGATTGGGATAATTAGATTTTTTTTCATCAATGGTCTTAATCATTGAAAGTATACTTGATATTGTTGGATCATACTTCCAAGAGTTATAAAACCATTTTACATCCATTTTATGGCTCATCTCATCAATATCATTTACTGACCACTTTTTGCTAATAAGAGCTTGACAAAACTCTCTAGAAGAAATTCTTGTGTCATATGTAAAATTTGAAAACCAGTCAGGCTTAGAATTATTCTTTGATAAGTAAACAGCAAATAACCAAAGAATTGTTATTCTTTGTTGTCCATCTAAAACAGTCAAAATCCCATTTTCTTCTTTTCCATAAATAAAATCTAAATTTATACCATCTCGTGACATTGCCATATATAAATCATCAACAAATTTTTCTCGTTTATCTTTCACCTCTTTACGACCAAAGGCAAAGTCCCTCTGTATTGCAGGAATCTCAACTTTATATTCTTTTAATAATTTTTCTAAATTATATTTTGTAGTCATTTTCTTTCTCCATAAAAGTTTTCAAAGTATCTCTTATTTTTTCCAAATAGCATTCTGCATCACTATCTTCCCATGTGATATTATTTATATTCAGTCCAGAATAATATTTAAGAAAGACGTTTTTGGTTGCTGGCAAAATATAGTTTCCTTTATTCTGGTCAATATCAACTTCAATTATTGTTTTAACTTTTAATGGAAACGGTTTATTTCCATAGCTACGATTGGTATTTTCATCTAATAAGCATAGATTTCCTAGACTATCTACATCATCAAGCCTCTTATTGTCAGTTAAATTGGAATAAAATTGTTCAAAAATATCATCTGTTCCAAGATCCCTATACTCATATTTGTTCAATTCTTCATTAAATAATCCTGATTTTTTGATCTCATCAAGCCACTTTTCTCTTTCAATTTTATTTAATTTGTCAAATTGACTATGGGGAGAAACATGTTCAATATCATAATCTGATGACCTAAAATCATCAAATCTAAATTTAATTTTATTATCAATACATGTCAAAATGTTAAAAAATAATAAAGTCTTATATACCTCTTTATCACCATATGAAATGTCATCAATCTTTTCTAGTATCTCATATACATTTGTTTCTTCAACAAAATTTAAATTATCATCTAAATATTTATAATAATAGTTTGAAATCTTATTTTTTTTCTTATCAATCTGATTTAAAAAACCAATTAAATGATATGTTTTGAAATCATCATACCAGTCTTCTAATGTCATAAAACATTGCTTTACTTGTAACCAAAGTATATTTGCTATTTCATCCATATTTGGATTTTCAATATTTAATTGATTTTCAAAATAAGAATAAAAATTAGATGACTTTGCAACTATACTCAATATATAATCAATTCTTGGCTGATCTGTTTCATCTTGTCCTAACCATGCCCAAAAATTCTTATCTCTTAATTTTCTTTCAATCCTATCCCACTCAGTTGAAATTTCAATAATTGAAAGCTTTGCTTTATTATTAGAAAAATTATTTGTCTTTAAAAATAATCCTTTTACTAATTCTGATTCAACTAATGAAATTTTCCCTGCATTAAGTCCAATAAATATTCTTTCAGAAGAACGTTCGTCTCCAGCTTGTGTGGCATTATATTCAATAAAAAATGCACCATAATTTTCATTAATTAAATATTCATACCATTTTTGTTTTCTTTCTTCATCTTCTCCCAACCAATCCAATGCATTTTGAAAAGCATTATTCATATGGTAAAAATCAATATTTTTATCTGCTAAATTTGAATCAAATATATAATCTTTTAAAAATTCCTCACTTCCAATTGAATCATCATTTTTTCCTATTCTAGTTTCATAAGATAATGAATAGTTAGCACTTTGATTAATAACCTCTAGAGCTTTCAATGCTTTCAAAATAATATAAATACTGGTTAAGCGCTGCTGCCCATCAACTAAATCATAATCATACTTATTCGTATCGTTTTTCTTTAACACTATGGGTTGAAGGCAATATTTATTATTTTCACTAGTAGGTAATTTTGATTGTATTTCCCCCCACTCCCAAATATCATTCAACAAATCTATTACCTGCTTCTTTCCCCAACGATAGCCTCGTTGATAGGCAGGTATAAGATATCTTATAGGTTCAGAAATTATATCTTTAACATTTCTAGTTAAAATAGGCTCATTTGGCGATAAATTTCCAATTAATTTCCCATCTTTAAAAATTTCAACTTGCTCTGTAATTTCAGGCCAATTGTTTATATTTTCTAAATGTAATTGCTTCATAAATTTTACTCCGTTTTAAAATTTTTTAAGTACAATAATTTTTTCTACATCTGTAATTAAAATATCTTAGAATATTTTTAGCTTAATAATTATTAAAAAGTTATGCTATCTACCATCCAAACTTATCTACAACTATCCTTTGGTTCCTAACATACCTATTTGTAGTAGTTTATATACTATAAAGGGTTATCATAATTTTAAATTATCAATTGATAAATATATTATACATCATTACATAGACATATATTGTCTATCCAAAGAAAAAAGACTGCTTAGCAATCATTTTCTTCATACTTATTAACGAATTTTTGGAAAAATTCTCTAATTTCATTAACTAAAAAATCAGGATATAAAACTTTTAATCCTTCTGACTGACTAAAAATCCATCGCATTAAGCCAGGAGTGTATTGAGTTTCAAACTCTAATATTGTTTTACCATTATTTTGAGATAGTATTCTAGCATTAGGAAATTGGTCTTGAATAATCGTTGGATCGTAATTAAACTCTACTTTTACTGTGATTTTTTTCCCCGAAAATGCGTCAACTTTTAGATTTCTATTATCTCCATCGCGATATTTATTACCATATGAAATATTTGGTTTGATATCATTAACTTTTTCAAAAGATATTATTCTATCAATTTTAAGAGTTGGATGTCGTTCCCGATTGATACTTAATGCCTCTATATAAAAATAATGAGAATCATAATAAAGTGCCATAGGAAAAATTTTATAAGTTTGTTCTTCTCTATAAGGGCTCTTATAGGTAACATTTATCACTTCCTCTTTTATTATAGATTCAGATAAAGCCCATATTTTATCAATTCTATCTTCCTCACAAGTTATCGGAACATAGTTCAGTTTTTCACTTCCAATAATATCAGTTATTTCTTTTTTCTCATCCTTAGTAACCAATGAAAGTAAATTATCTATTAACTTATCATTTTCTTTTTTATTAAAAGCACGATTTTCTAACAATATTTTAATAATAACAAGGATATCTTCTTTTTTTAATACAGATTTATCTGAAATAAAGTACGAATTATTCTTTCGTTCTAGTTTTGAAGAATAATTTGATTCTTCTTCAATAAACTGCTCAATTAAACTAAAATCTCTTTGAATTGTCCTCTCATCTTTTTTGAATTCTCTACATAGTTCTTTTTTACTCAACTGAATTCCTTTATTGAGTCTTGTATATAATTTTAAAATTCTTTCTTGACTATTCATTTCTTATTTCAATCTCTTTCCCAATCCAAATTGCTTTTGAATCTCTTGAATGGCCGATTTCACAAGTCTTTGCTATTGGCATATTTGGACCCACAAATTTTTGAACAAGTTCGGTCATATCAGGACTACAATTCTCCTTCTCCATTTCTGTGAATGTTCCAAGGATTATTCCGTTAATCTTTTCGAAAACTCCCATTGAACGCAGCTGAGATAGATAAGTAATCATCTGAGGAATTTTCCCTCCCAATGATTCTATCAATAAAATTTTTCCATTCATTTCTGGAATGTATTTTGTACCTGCAAGTTTTAGGAAACAACGAATATTACCACCAACAACGGTTCCTTCAATACCTTGACCTTGAATAATTTCAAATTTGGGTTTAAAAAGACTATCAGGTTCACCGTGCAAAATATTCTTTATTTGATATAGAACGCTTGATTTGCCAGTCTGGCTGTAAATTGCATTTATTACTGTAGTCAGATCACTGTAGCCCCAAAAGACTGCCTGACTTTTCCTAATAATTTCAAAATCCAGGTAATCAAGAATTTCATTTGCCATGTCACCACCAGAAATATCATAAATATCAGTAACATCTGGATTAGAAAAGAATTTCATAAGTTCATCAGCACGTTCTTTTCCACTGCTCAAAAGTTCATCTTCTTGTTCATAAATACATTTACTAATCAGTAAATTTCTACCATCATTTCTTAAAAGCTCAAAAAGTTTTTCATTTGACTCTTTAGATGAAAGACTTAGTGGATTTGAACATGCTACAATTGCTATTGATTTCATTGGACTCCTTTCAAGTAATTTTCTTCATTATACTATTTTTAGAAATTATCAGCTAGAAAGATTATATATTGAAAATAAAATTATATTTTCTCTTGTAGCAAGAATATGTAAATGATATCATTATTTAAACTAATTATGTTTGATGGGGAGTTTTATGGACAATTTCAATTGTAAATATTGTGGTAGTAATCAATTTAAGAAAACCAAGATAGGTCAGGAGTGTTTATATTGCCATGCCGTCTACGAAAACGATAACGATAGTAACGAAATATTTATAAAGAATCACAAAAGTCAAAAAATAAATAAAATATTCCTTTTCATTGTTGGATTGATTATCTTTATTTCAATTACTGCTTTTGTATTTAGTAATTTAACAGATTTTAATTCACATAAAGATAAAGTAACTTCAAGCTCTACATCTTCTTATAAGAAGACAACTAGTGATAGTTCGAGTATAGATATAAAAACCGATTACGATGATAATCTGCTAAAAAATCCTGACCATAGTGTTAAAGTAGCTGAGCTCTCTTTAGTACAATCTGAAATTGATTTAGCACGAGCGTCAGTAAAAAAATATGGTGGCGACGATACTAAAAAATTTGAAAAATTATTGGATGAAGCTCAAAAAGAGCATGACGAACAAATAAAAAATAGAGTTGTAACCCCACCTAAACCTGATATGATCATTGATAACCCCGACTCTGAATTTTCAATTACAACTTATTATAGGGAAGGTGGATCTCTTTTAGCATATAATGGTGACTACAATCAATACACTAGTCAAGATATAATTAATTTATGGAGGCAGCCGGATAAAGTAATTACGGATTCAGATAAGATAAAAAAAAGTTTATCAATAGATTTTGGAGAAAATAAACATCCCAACAACTATGAAACTAAAGTACTCCAAGAGCAATGGAAAGGTGGAAAAATTACTTGGCGTGAACTTAGATCATTTATTTTACAGATAAATGATAGTGCATATGGTACATACTCTAAAGAGTTCGTATACGAAAGTCAGGGAAAACCAAATGTATATTTTGAAAATGATAATGTTTCCTATGTAACTCCAATTTTGAGATATGTATACTTTCCACGACTTCCTGAAAAATATCCAAAAGAGGGACTCGGAAAGTATCCTGATGATTTTCCGTCAAACTATGGAATGGACGGATATTATCATGAAAAATAAAGAATGTAGAAATTGTGGAAGTACTCAATTTCACGAAAAAGATGGAATATGGTATTGCGATTATTGCAAAACACCATACCCTATCCCAATAATTGAGGAATCTAAATCAGTTGAATTTTCTCCTATAAAAAATAAAGTATTCATTCCTAAATCTATCGCAATATTTCTTTTAACGACTATCTCCGTTTCATTCTTTATTTTAGAAAAAAAATATAATTTGAAGTATACTGAAACAATTGATACGGCCCCATCAACTCATATTAATTTAGGTATTGGAGAGTCGAGTGAAAGAAAATTTCCCAGAAAATGGACACAAGAAATATATGATGATATCAGAATAGCTAGGCAAAAATATGATTCAAAAACAGGAAAATATATTTTTGATGGTGGTGATAATTACAAAGATTTAAAAAAAATTGTCGGTGCTCCATCAAACAAAGAGGTACAAAAAGCCGACTATGGTTATCCTGAAAAGATATATGCTACTTGGAATAAATCTGAAGATAATACTTTAAGTAAAGCAATATATGTAACTTATGATGCAAAAACATTTATGATTTTAGATAAAAGCATTTTCTAAAAAACAACCCCAGTTCCCTTGATTATTTAATCTTAGGAATTAGGGTTGTTTTAGTTTCTAATCATGGTTAATTTTACTTTTTAATATTAAATTACTACTAATCTTTGATATTTATAAAATTAAATATATTGACTAGAACGTATATTTACGAATATCATTTTCTTATTTATATATTTTTTCACCTGTAAACTTTTTAATTTCCTCACTAATATTTGGAAATCTTTTTAACATTTCATTTTGCTCACCCAATATGAAATCTTTTTCCATATAAGAAGGCGACATTGTTGTTCCCATCAATGTATATCCAAAAGCTCCACCATTCTTTATTCGAGCACCTTGCCATGTATTTTTTCTGATTAAAACCTGAGGAGTTTCCCCATCCAATAGATTAATTCCTAGCTTACTGATTTTATGTTGACCTGTTTTATCATCAATCTGAAGAATTTCAACAGCATCACCATAATAATAATGCCATATTTCATCCGCCGAAAGTTTATGCAAATGTGAAAATGAGTCTTTTGTTAAAAAATAATATATTGCTGAGCCACACCTTCTATTTTCATAAGTTTCTTCGCTAAGATATGTTTGAGCAACTAAACCTCCCTCATTTACTAAAGGAACTAAGTTTAGTCTAGAAATAATCTCGTCAGTTGTCATTTTATTCATTAAAATTCTCCTAAATACTATTAACTAAATCTTAATATATTAAAGTTATTAATACAATGAAATTTTAAAACTAATATTTTTTCACAAAAAAAGGAATGCTGTAATGCACTCCTTTTATTATTTATTCATTGAAAAGCAACAAGACTACTGCTAAAAAAGTTACTACTCAGTTCTTTCAATTAGAAGTTCTTTGACTATATTATTTTATAACTTAAACTTATCTAAGTTAATTATTTGATCGTATCTATCTTCATCGTCAATATGATGAGCAATTTCCAAAACCATAACTGGCAATGAAAATAGTAATTCACGAACCATTTTTCCATTCGTAGGATCCAGTGCTGCCGTGACCTCATCAGCAAGTAAAATTTCTTTTTCACGAATTAAAAATCTTGCTAGCTCAATTCTTACTCTTTGACCACCTGATACATTTTCACCATTATTATAAATCTTAAAATTTAAAATATCATCTATTTCGTTATCAAGTTTTACCATTTTTAAAACTTCAAGCAGTTTTTCATCCGAAAACTCCTGTCCCAAAGATAGGTTATATCGAATAGTATCATTGAAGAGAAATGGCGATTGGCTAATCATACCTACTTGTTTCCTATAATCAGTTAATTGTTCTTTTTCTGCATCAAAACACTTTATCTCGCCTTCATCAGGAACCTCCAAACCAGCAATTATTCTAATCAGTGTTGATTTTCCAGAGCCACTGGCACCTTTGATTAAAACTTTTTGTCCCGAGGAAATATCAAATTTAAATTTTTTAAACAGTGTCCTGCCATTATATTGCTTACTTAAGTTTTCAATCTGTAAAGATGCAATCTTTCGAAAATCATCTTCAATTTCCTTGTTGTCTAAAGGAATGGCTAATACGTTAAAAACTTTATCTGCTACTGCTTTTGCACCCTGTATATAAACGACATTATACATGATAGTTTGAATTGGACCAACTAGTTGATTAGAAGCAATATACATGGCTATAAGACTTGCAATTGGAATGGCGTGACCTTTCATTGCAAAATAAAATCCTAAAACTAAGGGAAGAACTTGACTTAGAAAAACCATAAATCCATTACAAAAGAAAATAAAATTATTAGTAAAGTTAAATTTTTGTATTGCTCTATGATAAAGTGAATTTGCTTGATATATACGTTCACAATCTTTTTCTAAGGCTTGATTCATTAATAATGTTTGAGAACCATGAATGCTATCAGATACTTTTGCATGCACATCACTTCTCTTAGTAGACATTTCGTCGCCAGTATTTTTTATTTTATTATTAAGTATGGCTTGAGGTATTGGACGTAAAATTGTAAAAAAAACAAATATTAAGCCCAAAATAAAATTCTGAGAAACAATATATATTGATATAATCAACGCACAGAAAGCCCACCCAATAGTATCAACCATAGGTGTCAAATAACTATCCCCTAAGTATTCCATATCTTGAGTCAACAATGTAATTTTTTCATCATCACTATAATCTCTATTAATCATTAATCTTTGGAATAAGGCTGAACGGATGTTCATTTGAATTTCTCGTTTAAAAATATTACGGGTATGATTACAAAATAGCATTAAGCTATATAAGATAAAATAAACAGAAAAGCCATATATAGCGAATTGGAAAATTTTCTGATAGGTTAGATTTCCTTGATCTAAGGAAAGTGCTCTGGATACTATTAAAGGTGAAGCAAGTGCCAATCCACCATTTGATATTGCACCAATAATTGTTAAAAATTTTGTTTTCTTATCTAAATATTTGAAAATCGAATACATTAAATCTCCTCTGAATAGTTAGCCACTAATAATCTTTTCCAAACGCTCCCGAACTATATATTTATTTTTATTACTTGCATATCATTGTATGTTCCTAATAGATTATTTATTAAACACCATAATTCTTTGATATTTGTTTTACAATCATTATAAACATATTAAATAGTTAAGTCAATTAAAATCAGAAAAATATGATAAATTTTGAAAATTCGAAAATTAATTTTATAAACTTATCTTATTAATTAGAAGCAAACATATATCATCAATATAAAAAGGATAAGCAAAAAAACTGCCATATAAGCAGTTTTGATAATAGTATTTTGTTTTTTGGCAGGTAAATAATGATACTAACTCAGCCGTAAGTTTCTTCAAATCATACTTCGCTTGTGCTCGCATTCTTTGGAAACTCTGCCACGGCTAGCTCTTGCTATTTACTTCGTAAATAGAGAGACTAGCTCGACATGATGTGTTTGTGGGAATAAATCTACTGGTTGTACTTTTTGGAGTTTGTAGCCTTCTTCTTCGAATCGTAATACATCACGCGCGAATGTTGATGGATTACATGATACATAGACGATGCTACGTGCTCCTGTTTTTGTAGCTGACTTGATGAATTCTTCGTCTAGTCCTTTTCTCGGTGGATCAACAAAGATTACATCTGGCTCTATTCCTTCTTCAAGCCATCTTGCCATTGTAGTTTCAGCTTTTCCAACTGTAAAGTCAACATTCTTGATGTCATTTAATTCAGCATTTTTACCTGCGTTAATTACTGCTGATTCTACTGTTTCTACACCATATACTTTTTTAACTTTGTCAGCAACTGAAAGTGCAATTGATCCAATACCTGAATAAGCATCAATTACAACATCATCTTCTTTTAAATCAGCAAAGTCGATAGCCTTTTGGTAAAGCTTTTCGGCCATTTCAGTATTTACTTGATAAAATGATGGTCCTGAAATTTGGTATGTATTACCAAGCATTTGGTCTTCAATATATTCCTTACCATAGAGAACAAACCAATCTGGTCCAAATAGTGCATTTCCATGACTTTCATTAACATTCTGCATAATAGACACGATGTTAGGGAATTTCTCAGTCAAGGCCTCAACAATCTGGTCGATTCTGAAAATCTTTTTCTTAGTAGTGATAAGAGTCACCATGATCTCACCAGAATGATGTCCACGTCTTACCATAATATTACGGATAAGGCCTGTCTTGTTGATTTCATGGTATGGTTTGATGTCAAAGCGACGTAGCAAGTCACGAGTGTAGAGAACCACTTGATCGATTTCTTTATCTTGGATTAAAAAGTCTTCTACTGGTACTAGGTCATGAGAATTTTTTCTGAAGAATCCAGTTTCTGTTTGTCCATTAACTCGACGAACTGGAATTTGAGCCTTATTGCGGTATCCAGTGTTATTTTCAGTTCCAAGAGTATCCATTACTGTGATATCGTTCTTCTTAGCAACTTTTGAAAGTACTGTTTCAACTTGCTTTTTCTTGAAATCAAGCTGTGCTGGATAAGTTAGATGACTAATATCCGCAATACCTGTACGTAGGTATTGGCTATTTACATCGCCTACACGATCATCAGATTCTTTTACATATTCTTCTACTTTACCATATCCAAAGTTTTTGCCAGTTTTCATAACTCGCATTTTAATCACTTCGCCTGGAAGGGCATTTTCTACAAAGAAGGGATAGTTGTCAATTTTGGCAACTCCTGCGCCTTCATGTGTTAAATCAATTACTTCTACTTCGACAATGTCGTTTTTATTAAAATTATTCATAACTATATTGTACCACAGAATAAAACAAAAAAGTCTCTTGCTGTCTTATATAAGAACTCTATTTATCACTATTGTTTTTCACCATCATTTTTATAGACACGTTTTTCATTTATTTCCATCTTTTTTAATATTTCGGCCTCTAAATCAACTTCTAACATTTCTGAAATTCCTAACAAGAATATAGCAACATCTGCTAGTTCTTCTTTAATATTTTCCTCATCATCCTTAAGCCATGCTTTGAAAAGTTCGTTTGTCTCCCCATATAAACAAAGAAGTTCAAATTTTATATCACTTGTGTTAAAGCCATGATCTATCTTATTTTGTAAGATTCTTTTTTGTAGTTCTTTCATAAAATCTCCTTTTCTCTTATGAAAATTATATCAAAAAAACTTGCAAATAGATTTTTACATCTATATACAAGTTTCATTTTTCTAGAGTTATTATCTAATTTGGTAAAATTTTAAAATTACTCACCAAATGTATCTTTTAATTTTGCTTTATATTTGTCAAAATCAACTAATAATGCGGCACCACCATACTGATCTTGAACATCTTGCCAATCACCTAATTCAGGAACTGTATAACTTTCAACACCTTTACTAGCATTCAAAATTGCTGGTATTCCTTTAGTAATTACTGTAGTGTTTGGTACATTGGTAGATGTCAAGGCTTTAATTGTCCCGATAGCACTAGGTCCTGTGAATAGAGTTGCTGGATTTTTAGCTTGTGAGATTATAGCTTCGAGAACTTGTTGTTGACGTTTTGTACGGCCAAAGTCTCCTTCATCATCCTTGCGGAAACGTGCATAGTTAAGCAGTGTTCTTCCATCCATACGTTGCTTCCCTACTTTAATAGTTTGTTTTGGATCCAAATTATTCGGCCCATATCGAAGATCATCTGGTACTTCAACCTGCTTAACTTTTTCTCCATCAACAGTAGAAAATTGTGCATCAATTTTTACACCTGCTGGGAAAAGTGAATCTATTACTTCTGCAAAACTGCTAAAATTAACCATTGCATAGTACTCAGCATCAACACCAAAATTCTTTTTAATTGTATCTCTTGTTAAATCAGCACCTTGGTGATCATTTTGTTCACCCAAATTATAAGCAAGATTTAACTTACTATCAGGATAGCCTTCTGAGCTATACCCTGGAATTTCAACAAGTGTATCGCGCATGAAACTAACAATTTTAACTTTCTTATCAGGTCCACCAATCTGTAACATCATCATACTATCACTTCTAGCATCATCAGTAGTTTGATAATCACGCTGGTCAGTTCCAAGAATTAAGATATTTGTAGCTCCATTCTTAGATTTTTTCCCATTAAATTTTTCAACATTAAAATTGGCAGTAGGAAGATTTTTCACTCGAAAATATCCATATGCAAAAAATCCAATAATCAGAAGTAATATAATAATTATAAAATTTCTTAATTTATGTAAAAAAGATTTCTTTTTCTTAGGTTTTTTTTGTTTAGATTTTTTTTCTTTCTGTGGAACAGTATTATTTAACTTCTCAGGTTTCTCTTCCTCATAATTAGCTTCTGACACATAACTCTCTTCAAATTCTGATTCCGATTGTGTACTAATAGTCTTTCGAATATTTGGTTGAGTCACTTTTCTTCTATCATATTTATGAAGTTCTTCTGATTTATATCCTTGAGTTTCCATTTCTTTTGCTTCAAGTCTTTTGAGTCTCTCCAGCTCAATTTTTTCATTATCAGTAAGATATTTATAGTTCTTTTCTAAGTAAGCCTTACGTCTTTTAAATTTTTGTTCCATTATTTCTATTAACCTCTATATCATCATAATAATAAATTTTATTTTTCTTCGTCTGTTAATACTCCATTCACAAAGTTTCCTTTTAAAACTTGCCCATCAACTGCACTATACTCTCCATGACCATTTGGGATCCCTAAAGAAAATTCTCCCTTATATTTTGCATCATTCGCAAACGTCAAGGTTCCTTTATATGTCAAACCATGAATATCCCAACCACCATTGTAAGAGTAATTTTCTGATTTACTTTTATATTTTTCATTTGAATAAGAGATTTTTTGATTTGTTGGCAATACTATATCAGCCTTAATGTGGTTATCAATTTCTCCATCAACTTTTGTTTTTGAGCTAGCATCAATAAAATTAAATTTACCGTCTAATCTTCCACCAGTAAAATTAGCATTTAATATATTTCCATTCTTAAATGTAATCTTGGCTGGACCATTATAAGTACCATTTTTTATCTTACCTTCATAAGTAAAATCATCATTTTTAATTTTTTTATCAGAGTTTCCGATTGAAAAAATATCTAAAGATATAATCGCAAAAACTATCATTAATGCAGCACTTATTCCCATAAAAATATTAGTATAAAAGTTTGATTTAGTTGATTTATTTTTTGAAATATACTCCTGAGCAGACTCAGTTTGAGTAATTAAATTCTCATCTTCATCTTGTTCGTTTACATCTTGATTGTTTATATGATTGTCTGCTTGCTTTAATATATTATCTGACTCTAAAAATTCAGAATCAGTATTTAAATCCTTATTTTCTACAAAAGATTCACTCATTGATTGAAATTTAAATTCATTTTCATCTTTTTTAAATGAAATTTCTGCCCAATCTACTGAGTCTTTAGTTTCTTTGCTACGTTTGTTAAGTGCTTCCTCTTGAATCTGAGCAAGCTTTTCTCTTAAATCATCACTCATATCATTTATCTCTTATTCGTATTTTATATACTAACCTTCTTAGTCAGTATTTCAAATTATATCATAATATTAATCAAAAATAAAAGATAGACCAAAGTTCTATCTTTTTTAAAAATATTCCCTAAGTATTACATTTTCTTGCCTTAGAATCTCTTGTGTAAATTTACCAATTGATAATTTTCTGATTTCGCCCTCACCTTCTCCATAAATTCCATTATTTTCCGGTAATTGTTCATCTATAATTTCTACCCTACCATTAATGATAGGGGATGTTTTCATAAACTCTTCCATATTGACAATTCTTGCCATCATATAAGGATTTATTAAAATTTTTGCTTGTGAAGGTTCAGACATTTCCCATTCTACAATTTCCTTTTCTGATGCTTTATATTTTACGCTTTCAAAAGCACTTGCATGGCTTGAAACGAAGAAATAAAGTGCATCTTTAGCTTCATCAGTTAAAAAAGTGAGCTCACGAATTACAAAGTTATTGCTTGAAAATTCGTAGATTATATAACCAACTGGTAAATCATTTTCGTAATATACAGCAAAGTTTGGTTTACTTTTGTATTCAAAATAATATGACCATTGATCATGCGTACGATTCACACTTCCAATTTCACTAACCAACTTATGTATCTCGTCCATTTGTGGAAGTGCTTCTTCGAAGTTGAGACGAACAATTTTACCATCTCCCTTTAATCCTTTAGGAAAATACTGAAAAGGAATATCGTATGATTTTTGATTAAAAACATATTCATAACCAAATTTGCGATAAAAACTATAGGAAAATGGTGCTAAATATGAAAATACTGTTCCTTGGTTATAATTATCCTTCAAGATTTCAAGCATTAAATCAGAAACGTAGCTTTTTCCTCTATACTCTGGATAACTTGCTACGTAGCCAATTCCAGACATAGAGACATTTTCCCCACCATAAAAAACATTAAAATGAGAATCAATAATAGCACTTGTCAATTGACCTTCAAGTTCATTTGTATATGCTTTTGAAAATGTTAATAGTTTATAAAAGGCTTCGTCACCACCAGTTGGTGTTTTATGAAAAGCATATTTCATTAGATCTAATAGTTTTTCTTGACTCATAACGATTCCAATTTCTCCATACTTTCTGTCCAAATTTCAAGCATATGCGCTTGATTTTCTTCAATTTTATCCAGATTATTTTGTAATTCTGCCAACTTAACATGATCTTTTTCAACTAACATCATGTCATTTATTTTTTGAATATCTAAATCATTATTTTCCATTTGTTCTTCAGCGCTCGCAATCTCACGCTCAATTTTTCTACGTTGTCTTTGAGATTCTTTTTGCATCTGGTAATCATTTTCTTCAACAAAAGTATTTGACTTTGTATTATTTTCTTGTTCAGCAATCTCCCTTAATGCTTCTTCCTCAGCTTTTTTCTCAATATAATAGTCGTAGTCACCAAGATACATTTTGCCGCCATCATGGCTCAACTCGAGCACCTTACTTGCCACCTTATTAATAAAGTACCTATCATGACTTACAAATAATAATGTTCCATCGAAATCAATCAAAGCATTTTCTAAAACTTCACGACTATCTATATCCAAATGGTTAGTTGGTTCATCTAAAATTAAAAAGTTATCATTCTGCATTGATAATTTGGCCAAAAGTAAACGTGCTTTTTCCCCACCACTTAACATCCCAACAGTTTTCTCAACATCTGAACCAGAAAAAAGGAATGATCCTAAACGTGTTCTAATATCTGCTTCTGGAGTTAAACGGTTCTCACTCCAAAGCTCTTCTAATACTGTGTTATTTGGATTTAAATCTTTTTGTTCTTGGTCATAATACCCTAGAGAAACATTTGCACCTAATTTCGAATTCCCTTCAATAAAAGGGATTTGACCAATTATTGATTTAATTAGTGTAGTTTTACCAATACCATTTTCACCAACAATAGCAATCGAATCAAATTTTCTCTCTTCAAAATCTATTGGCTTACTCATAATTGAATCATAACCAATAGCTGCATCATCAACTGTCAAAACTACATTTCCACTCTCCTTATCAGGAACAAATGAAAAGTGAACTGACTTTTCATAGGTAACAGGCTTATCAAGTACATTCATTTTTTCAAGTTGCTTACGTCTTGATTGTGCTCGTTTTGTAGTACTCGCTCGTGCAATATTTTTATTCACAAAATCTTCAAGACCAGCTATTTCTTTCTGTTGTTTTTCAAATTGCTTAAGTTGACTTGCAAGTTTTTCAGCCCTTAATTCAACATATCTTGAATAGTTTCCGGCATAGCGGCTCAACTCACCTCGTGATAATTCAAATGTTTCCGTAACAACTTTATCTAAAAAGTATCGGTCATGACTGACAATTAATAATGCCCCACGATAATTCTTCAAATAATTTTCTAGCCAAGAAAGTGTATCAATATCCAAATGATTGGTTGGTTCGTCAAGTATCAATAAGTCAGGACGTTCTACTAACATTTTAGCTAGTGCAAGACGAGTTTTTTGTCCACCTGAAAGACTAGAAATAGGCATACTCCATGTTTCTTCAGGGAACTTAAATCCGTTTAGTACACTTCTAATATCAGATTCATAAGTGAAACCATTAAGTGATCTAAATTTTTCTGTCAAAGAGTCATAACGGGACATCAAAGAGTCTAATTCCTCACCACTAACCTCTGACATTTGTAATTCCATATTACGGAGTTCTTTTTCCATGTTTATTAGATCATTAAATGATGATAACATTTCATCATAAATATTTTTGTCTGATGAAAAATTACTATCCTGAGCTAAGTAGCTCATTGATAAGTTTTTAGCCTTGGAAATTTCACCTTTATTTGGTGATTCTTCACCAGCAATTATTTTAAGAAGGGTCGATTTTCCCGCACCGTTTTTTCCAACAAGTGCAATTTTACTATTATCACTAATTGAAAAATTTATATTTTCAAAAAGGATATCTCCCCCGAAGTTTCGTTCTATATTGTTTCCTTGTAATAGTATCATTTTTTACCTCTTTGAAAAATATTATAACATATAAGAGCTTATATATTGAATAATTATTAACAATAATATGGATTAAATATTCAATATATAAGTAAAATTCACAATAAATTTATTGAAGAATAGTGTTGTTAAAAAAATAATCTTATACGTGCTAATGTTTGAACAAATTACAAACTTTTGTTATTATTATTACAAGGATTAATAGGAGGAAAATATGCAAACAAAAACTAAAAATAATGAAGCTTTGCCAAAAGCAACCGCAAAACGTTTGCCAGCCTACTATCGATTATTTAAGAAATTATATAATGATAATGTAGAGCGTACTAATTCTCAACAAATCGCAGAAAACTTAGGAGTTGACTCAGCAACAGTCCGCAGAGATTTTTCTTACTTTGGAGAGCTGGGACGTCGTGGCTACGGTTATGAAACAAAAACATTAAGAGATTTCTTCTCAGAATTACTCAATGATGGTCAAGAAACTAATATTGCATTAGTTGGTGTAGGTAATTTGGGTCGTGCTCTTATTCATTATCGTTTTCATGAAAGAAATAAAATGAGAATTACCCAAGCCTACGATGTTGCCGGTAATCCTCTTGTTGGCACTACTACTGATGATAATATTCCAATTTATAATATATCAGACATCAAAAAGAATCTTGTAAACGATGATATTGAAACCGCAATCTTATCTGTTCAGAGTGAACATGCACAAGATGCCACTGATATATTAGTAGATGCTGGAATTAAAGGAATTCTTAACTTTACTCCACAAAGACTATCAGTCCCTGATAGTGTCGTAGTGCAATCTGTAGACTTAACAAGTGAGCTACAAACATTATTATTCTTTATGAAAAATAAAGATTAAAAAAAATATATTTTTATAGGCCATTTGGCCTTTTTTTATTTATATTAAATTATTTTCTCTAAAACTGTAATATCCATTTTTTCCTACTACTATATGGTCTAAAAAATTTATACCCATAATATCACAAGCTTCTATTATTTTATTTGTAAACTCTTTATCATTTTTACTTGGTTTACTATCACCTGATGGGTGGTTGTGTGCAACTATAATACTTGTTGCCATATATTTCACTGCAAAATGTAAGATTTCCCTTGGATTAGCTGTAGACGAGTTCACAGTTCCAATAAAAATAACTTTTTTTCTAATTATTTTATTTTTAGTATCAAGATACAAACCTACAAGATGTTCTTGTAAAAGATCACCTAAATCATTTATTAACATCTTTCCTAATCCCTCACTTGACACTACAGATCCAAACTTCTGCGGTACTGAAAGTTGCACCCTTTTACCTAACTCAATCATTGCCTTAATTTCAATTGCCTTAGCTTTTCCAATCCCCTTAATTGTTTGTAACTCTTCGATAGTTGCTTTTTTTAAAAGATCCAATGTCTCAAATGTCTCTAAAACTTCATGAGATAGTTGGCCAACTGATAAATCCTTAGTTCCTGTTCTTAAAAGGATAGATAGAAGTTCTTGCTCACTCAAATATTCAGCACCATTTATTAACAATCTTTCTCTGGGCATTAAAGCAATATTTTCTTCTTTAATTTCATACATAATAATATATTCTCCTTATATTTCATATAAAATTAAATACGAAAAAAAAGGAAACATTTTATTTTCCTTTTACTATTATTTTTATATTTTTCAATGCTAAGATGATTAATGTAACCCATGATAATATTGTCATGGTCAAGGCAACATAGTACATGATTGGAATTTTATAAGATATCTCAAAATTATTTTTCCCTTTTTTAATTCCAAACTGTGGTGCTCCAACATTATTCAAATTCAAATCTTTATGTACCACTTCCTTACCATTATATTTGACTACAGTGTCTTTATACACAACGAAAGGTAGCAAAACCTCTTCTTTTTCATCACTGTTAAAAGAAATCAATAGTTTTCCATTCCTTTGTTTCTTTTCTACAACTTTTAATAATGGATTAGAAATCGCTACACTTTCATATTCTTTGTAAGAATAAAAATTATCCTCATCCATCAATGACGCATATTTTAACGGTAGATAATCCGGTGTACTCTTCATCATTAATTCAAATGGAGCATCCAAATTCGCATTAGAATCAAAACTTGCTCTAAGATCATCAGGGCCAGTTGTTGTAAAAATTGTCTTATTCTTAGATTGAACTACTCTATCACTAGACCATATATCACTTGCTTGCCTTGCTAGAGCAAGATAAACACCTGTACTTCCTATCAAAAGTATAGTTAAAATTAGGGGCATGGCTATCTTTTCAAGATTTTTTTTAATACCTAATCCCTCACAAAGCGTATTTTCCCATGTAATAGCAAATGCAAGCATAAGTAAACAAACTGCTGGAGTCAATAATCTCCAAGGAAACTGAATGATAGTAACAAGAGGAACTCTCTCAGCTAAACCAGTCCAGTCTATAATTTTAGAAGATAAAATTAATAAGATAAAGGATATAACAGTAAGTATTCTAGGTATTGTGCTCTTTATTTTATTAAATACAACTAAGAGAAACTGTAAACCAAAAAGAAGCAACAATGACATAGGTAAAAAACTTACTGTTTGCCCTGCTGAAAGCAAATTTTCAAATTGTAAGCTTACCGCATCAACTGACATATCCATGTTTACAAATGGTCTAAGTAAATTATTTTTGCTATATAAATCAATAAGTGGATACCAGACATTTGCTGTTAATAATATAGTAAAAATTGCTGAAATTACAACTCTTTTAAACATATCAAGACGATCTTCTCTGATAAATAATGCAATGATAAAAAAAATAGCGAATAAAATGACTAACAATAATGCAGTAAGCATATGGACTTGGACTGCAACTGAAATTACGAAAGTCATTAATAATATATTTATTTTTTTCTTGTTTTCAAGTAACTGTATACCTGAAATTATTCCAATCGGAATAATGAAACTTCCCCAACTGTTAAAATATTCTTTGATAGCCCATGCTTGAACGATATATAAGCTTGAATACATTAATGATAATGGAAGAGAAGTGCTGGTTCTTATTGCAAATCGCTTAAGTAGCAAAAACATACTTAATGCTGAGAGAAATGTTATTAAGAAATTAGTGAATAATTGATATTTATACCAACTTCCTAAAATAATGAGAAATATTCCATTTAAATAAGCAAATGCTGGTCCATAAATGGCATTTATTATCCTTCCAGATTGTTGAAATCCATATATAGAAATATATGGTTGGAAATCAAAATTCTTTATCTGCATTGCGGAATCATAAAATCGATTGTAATGAAAAAGCCAATCTATCCCCAACTGCAACGATTGATTTTTTAGCTGATAGTACTGTAATGCAATTGAAAAAACGAGAATTGTTAATACAGAAAATATTTCTGGAAAATATCGCTTATTATAAAAAGATGACATTCAATATGAGTCTCCTTTATTAGACTAAAAATTGTAGATAAATCTACTAATTAATTAGTCTACTAAATTTATGTAAATAATTCAAATTTTATTATATTTTTTATTATATGATATTAAAAATAAACTCTATTTCTTATTAGTTTTATCAAAAACACAAATTAAAAAGCCTTACTAACCTTGCGGTTGTAGGGCTTTTGTAAATAAATTATTTAACTGCATCCTTAAGAGCTTTACCAGCTTTAAATGCAGGTACTGTAGTTGCAGCGATTTCTAGTGTTTTACCAGTTTGAGGGTTACGACCTGTACGAGCTGCACGTTCGCGAGTTTCAAAAGTACCAAATCCGATAAGTTGTACTTTTTCACCTTCAGCTAAGAATTCTGAAACTGATGAGAATACTGCGTTTACTGCAAGTTCTGCATCTTTTTTAGTAAGTTCAGCTTTTTCTGCAACTTTTGCAACTAAATCCTGCTTATTAGCCATTATTAATTTCCTCCGAAATTGTATATTTGTTTACCCTAAGGCATTTTAATTTTATCAAATAAATCCTTGTAAAGCAAGCTTTTATAAGGTTTTTTGGGCTTTTTATTATTTTTGTAACAAGTTAAATGACAATTTTTCATTCTTTAAGTCAATTTGATCAACTTCAACTAAAAAATTACTAGGCAGTTCCATCTGAGGTAGTGCAATAGTTACTTTTTCTTTTTGACCATCAATACTTACAAAGCTTGGAAAATCGTATGTTGACTTAATATAATCCAAGGCCTTATCCTTTGGTAAGTTTATATTTCCTGCAGAAATTTTTTCAACCTTTAATTCAATATCACCGTCATCCATAGCGAAAGGTATAAACGTTATACTCAAAGGTATATTCATAAATAAGAATTTATATGTACCAGTAAATGTTGCTACGTCATCAAGATAAAAATTATATGTCATATTAGATGTTTGAAAATCTTTTAAATATGAATTTACTAAACTATTAACTTGCGAAGAAGTCATTTCAATTTTGGCAACCTTATTTGCCACATCTAATTCATGCTTTTCTTCAATTTTAGGATTAACATTGCTATTATAGCCCACAAATATTTTTCCAGCTATACTAGCTACAAAAATAATATTAATTGTTAGCAGGGTAATAAAGAGATATTTCCACCAATTTATTTTTTTATCATTATTTTTAAAACGACTTTTTAAATTTTTTGAGCTATTATCATTCTTATTTGAATCTTGAATTTTTTGCTCATTTATATTGCTATCTTTATTTTCTTCCATTGAACCTCCACTATTGATATAGAAAATTGCTATCATAAGATAGCAATTTACAATAATAATTATTATTCAAATTCTGTCATAACTGCAAATGCACCCATTCCTGCATGAGTTGCAATTGTAGAATTTGTTGGTAATGAAATAATCTCTTTTTCAACGTATGGTTGTAATTTTTCTTTAGCGTAATCAGCAATTGGAGGATATCCTGCATGTGATATACTAATCTCTTTAATATTTCGTCCTTCAAGACTATTTGCGTATTCATCTACCCATTTAGTAAAAGTCTTATTTCCTCTTCCTTTTACAACTTGTGCAAGTTCTTCAGAAGTTAACTGCAAAATTATTTTAAAGTTTAATAAGTTTCCAACCATACCAGTAGCTCGTCCAATACGTCCACCTTTAACTAGATTTTCTAGAGTAGCAACGCCAATAAACAATTCAGTATTATTCTTAACATTTTCAATACTCGCAAGAATTTCTTCTTTTGTAGCGCCATCTTTAGCTAAACGTGCAGCCTCTACTACTTGATATTTAAGTGCTTGGTCTATATACTCACTATCAATGACAGTAACATCTGTATTTGTTAAATTAGAAGCCTGTCTAGCTGCTTCAACAGTACCACTTAAAATTTTTGTTAAATGAATTGATATAACTTGACTTCCATCAGCACCTAAATCATCATATACTTCAGCAAAAACTCCAACAGGAGGTTGACTTGTTTTTGGTAAAGTTTTACTAGATTGCATTTTTTCTATAAACTCTTCTGAGTTTAAATCTGTATCTTTATATAAAACACCATCTATTAAGATAGTAAGGGGAACCACTGTAATATCTAATTCTTCTACGAGACCTGGTTCAATAGTAATCGTTGAATCTGTTACAATCTTTATTGACATTTTACATCACATTCCTATACATATTATATGTTTAATTATAACAAAAAATTCATAGACTGTCGCCTATGAATTTCTTAATAATTTATCAATAAAGCAAATGCAAACATTCTCAGAAGAATTACTGTACTCTATTAAAGTCAGTTTTATATGCTTTTGAGACCGTTTCATTAGCGCTATTTGTATCATATTCTTTAATAAATTTACCGAATACGATAATTCTTGCTGTAGCTTCTAAATCTGAACATGTAACGAGAGTAACTTGAGTCTTTCCAGGAACATCTTCTATCAGATCAACCCTAGTAGGATCAAAAACACCTGTGTTATCAATTTCATATTCATATATTTTACTTTTATCAGTTAAATATATCTTCATACCAACCTGAGCTCTTTCAAGAGGGGTAAACAACAATTTGTCAGCATTGACCATTCCACTTATATGATGACTAGCAAGTGCATAATTTCCCTTCCCCATCTCTTGATCTTCTTTCATAGTGCCCGCTCCATACAAGAGCTCAACATTACCTACACCTTTAAAAATTGGAAGATTAACATTTAAATCAGGAATTGCAATGCCTCCAATTACGGGTAAATTATCAACTGAAGCCCGATCAAGTTGTGAATTCAAGATGTCTTGAAGACTTACAGATTTAACTTTATCAAAATCAAATGAGGTATTAGCTTTTTTGTTTTTATCAATAGCCTTCTTTGTTACATTATTTATTTGATATTTTTGTGTTGTATTTCCAATAAGAAGATTCCTGATTTCTTTATTAAAAATTAAAGCAATTCCAATCACAAAAAGAAAAAATATAAATATGTTTAAAATCGTATTTTTAAGACTTCTTTTCTTCTTTTTTTCCTTTGACATGAACTATTCCTCATTAGTATCATTTTCAGTAACTTCATCTGCATTAGTGGTAGTCTCCACCAATTCATCAACTTCAGAATTCACTAAAGCAAAAGTTACAATCTTAGCATCATCATCAAGCCTCATTACCTTAACACCTTGAGCAGAACGACCAGTTTGAGAAATATTCTCAACACTCGTACGAATAATAACTCCTGTATCAGTAATAACCATTATATCTTCATCACCATTTATTGTAGCAAGGCCAGCTAATTTACCAGTTCTTTCGGTAACATTCATTACCTTGATACCTTTACCGCCACGACCTTTGGTTGGATATTGATCAGCATCTGTACGCTTACCAAGACCATTTTCTGAGATAACCAATACTTCTTGATCATTTGAAATAATACTTGTACCAACCACAAAATCATCTGGTCTAAGATTCACACCTTTAACACCTGCTGCACCACGACCCATATCTCGTACTACTTCTTCTTTAAATCGTACTGAGTATCCATCATGCGTACCTATAATAATTTCTTGTTTACCATCAGTTAACAAAACATTAATTAAATCATCACCTTCACGGAGATTAATTGCTTTTAATCCATTTTGTCGAATATTAGCAAATGCTTTAGCATCCGTCCTCTTAACAAGACCATTTCTAGTTGTAAAGAATAAATATCTTTCTTCATCAGATTGCTCAACGTTAATTACTGTTTCAACATTCTCGCCTTCATCTAATTTAATTAAATTAACAAGAGGAAGTCCTTTAGCAGTTCGACCATATTCAGGAATTTCATATCCTTTCAACTGGTATACTCGTCCCATGTTTGTAAAGAATAATAAATGATCATGCGTACTTGTTGAAACCAAATGACTAATAAAATCATTGTCATTCAAGCCCGTTCCTTGAACGCCACGCCCTCCTCTTTTTTGAGCTCTGAACTCATCTTGAGTAAGACGTTTAATATATCCTTCATTTGATAAAGTTATAAGAACTTCTTCTTTCTCAATCAAATCTTCATCTTCAATCGAAATTACTTCACCAACTAACAATTCAGTACGACGTGGATCTGCATATTTTCTCTTAACCTCATCAAGCTCTTCCTCAATAATGATACGAACACGCTCTGGTTTGGCTAAGATATCTGTTAAATCAGCAATTAATTCTAATAATTCATTGTATTCTTTTTCAATCTTATCGCGTTCCAAGCCTGTCAAACGACGAAGACGCATATCTAATATCGCTTGGCTTTGGCGCTCTGAAAGACCGAAACGTTGCATCAATTCATCTTGAGCAATTGCATCGGTGTCGCTGTCACGTATTACTTTTATAACTTCATCAATGTTATCAAGCGCAATACGTAATCCTTCTAAGATGTGGGCTCTTGCCTCAGCTTTTTCTTTATCGAATCTTGTACGACGTTCTACGACTTCAATTTGGTGTGTAATATAGTGTGTAAGTATTTCCTTCAAGCTGAGAATTTTTGGCTCACCTTTAACGATAGCAAGCATATTAAAACCAAAGCTTGTTTGAAGACTAGTCATCTTAAATAGGTTATTTAAAATGACATTTGCACTCGCATCACGACGAACCTCCATAACAATTCGAATACCATTACGATTTGATTCGTCACGAAGTGCTGTAAGTCCTTCAATTCTCTTTTCACGACTAAGCTCACCGATTCTTTCAACAAGTTTAGCCTTATTAACCATATACGGAATTTCAGTTACAACAATTCTTTCTCTACCTGTAGAAGTTGATTCAATATGACTTTTTGCTCTGAGAGTAATCGAACCTTTGCCGGTCTCATAAGCACGATGGATACCAGAACGTCCCATAACAAGGGCTCCAGTTGGAAAATCTGGTCCCGGGATAACAGTCATTAATTCTTTTGTTGTTACTTCAGGGTTATCTAACACTAATTTAACAGCATCAATAGTCTCACCCAAATTATGTGGAGGAATATTTGTAGCCATACCAACTGCAATTCCCGTAGTACCATTTACTAATAAATTTGGGAAACGTGCAGGAAGTACAACTGGTTCTCTTTCTGTACCATCATAATTATCTACAAAATCAACAGTTTTTTTATTAATATCACGAAGCATTTCAAGAGCAATTTTGCTCATACGAGCTTCCGTATAACGCATGGCAGCGGCACCATCTCCATCCATAGAACCAAAGTTACCATGTCCATCAACGAGCATATTACGATAGCTCCACCATTGTGCCATACGAACCATAGAATCATAGATAGCTGAGTCACCATGTGGGTGATATTTACCCATTACATCTCCGGTTATACGAGCTGATTTTTTATGCGGTTTATCAGGAGTTACTCCTAACTCGTTCATACCATACAAGATACGTCGGTGAACTGGCTTTAAACCATCACGTACATCTGGCAAAGCACGTGCTACAATTACACTCATTGCATAATCGATAAAGCTTGTCTTCATCTCACTGGCTAAATTTACATCTTTTAAGTGCTTATCTTGCATATTTTTTCGGCCTCATTCTAGAAATTATAATTGTTCAAAATTAAATATTATTTATTTTTCATTGTAATAATTATGTTTTCTAAACATATATTTTTCTAATATTTGAACTAACAATATAGTTACTTTATTATAACATATTTAAGACCTTTTTTCACTTAAAGCTTGTGAATATATCCTTTGAAAGACTGACAATTTCTAGAAAGAAATTGCTTACCAAAAATCCAACCGCAACACTTAAAAATATTACAAAATATTGTATAATTCTATAATTTGTGTTTGCTTTAAAGATTTTATTAAAATCTAGTGCAGATAAAAAATTAAACGAAATGTATATAAAAATAAAATGTGATACTACTCTAGTTATTTCAAAAATAATATTCATTATTTCCTCCTATATTCTTAATACTGAGATAAAACTAATCTAAGAAAAAACACCTTTGTAGGTGTCCTTCTTCTTATTATTTTACTTTTGTAATTTTTACTTGAATTTCTCCAACTGGTAACGTTACTTTAACGATGTCACCTTTCTTTTGTCCAACCAAAGCTTGAGCTATTGGAGACTCATTAGAAATTTTACCTTCAAAAGGGTTAGCCTCAGCACTACCAACAATAGTATAAGTTTCAACCTCACCATCAGGTAATTCTTGGAAAGTAACTGTTTTACCAATCGCAACTTCATTCTTATCAACTGCATCACTATCAATAATTTCAGCATTTCTAATCATTGTTTCTACAGTTGAGATACGACCTTCGATGAAGGCTTGCTCATCTTTTGCTGCATCATATTCGCTGTTTTCTGAGAGGTCACCATAACCACGAGCAATTTTAATTCTCTCAACAACTTCTGGACGTTTAATTAATTTTAAATCTTCTAATTCTTGTTCTAATTTTTCCTTACCCTCTTGGGTCATAGGATATGTCTTTTCAGCCATCTTTTCTTCTTTCTTTAATTTACTTTATTTGATCATTTACATATTTCTGAACTTGCTCTTCATGTTCCTCAAGAGTTTTAGAATAATGTACCTCTCCAGTAGTCACATCAGCAACGAAATATAAATAATCATTAGCTTTTGGATTCATAACTGCCTTAATTGCCGAAATTCCAGGATTAGCCACCGGTCCTGGGCCAAAACCAGTATGAACATATAAATTATAAGGCGAATCAATGTTAGTGTCAATAGTAGCATCTTCTTTAAGAGTCGTTTTTTTACCTGATTTTCCTTCAGCATATAATATCGCAATATTACTTTGCAGTGGCATATCTTTATTTAATCTATTATAAAAAACTTGAGCTATCTTTCTTCTGTCCTCATCATTAGCACCTTCTTTTTCTACAAGTGCAGATAAGCTTAGTACTTCATTAACCGACAAATCATTTGATTTGATTTGATCATAATAAGGACTTAGATTCGTATTCATCGTAAAAATCATGTCTTCAATTAATGACTCAACTGTTGTTTTATCAGAATAATCGTATGTCGCTGGAAATAGATAGCCTTCTAGTTGGTACTTCACATCTTTTTTCTCCGGCAATGATTCCATTAATAGAGGATATTTTTCTTTCATATTCTTAATAAAGTTATCATCTGAAATAACTTTTAAAAACTCATCCTTAGTAAATGGAGTTTTCCCTTTCTTATCATCAGAAGAACTATTGATTGTAATTGCATCTGATATTTGTTCAAGTGTATATCCTTCAGGAATTACAACTTTACCAAGAACAGGATCTTGTGGCTTTTCAGTACCACCTTCAATAAGCTTATCTGAAATTTGGTCTAAATTCATACTTGGACTAAAATTATAATATCCACTTTTAAAATTTCCACTACTTTTAAATTTTGTATAATATTGGAAAACAGTTGCACTCTTAATAATGCCATTCTTTTCTAAAATATTACCAATTAGTTTATTACCTGAACCTTCAGGAATTTCTACGCTCTTATATGAAGTATTTTTTGAATCGAGAGGCATAGTTGAAGTACTCCAAAAACGGTAACCCAAAAATCCAGCAATAACAATTAAAATCAACAATATAGTTGAAATTGTAGCAATAATTTTACTTGCTATAGATTTTTGTTTTCTTTTCTGATCACGCCTTGAATGTGATTGCATGGTGCTATCATTTCTTTGATCATGATTGTCGTTTTCCGAAATCTTATCTAAATCATCTGACGCAGAATAACTTGTCTCATCACCTTTATCATTAACTGCTTCATTTGTTCGTTTAGAATATGTTCTTAGAGCATCATCTTTTTTTATGTTCTCTGCTTCAGTCAATTCAGGAACAATCGTTTCTGAATTGGAAAAATCAGTATTATCAGTATTAAACAAATCATCAATTAATAAGCTATCATTTAATTCCTCAGAATTCTTACTCGTGTTATCTACTACTTCGAGTTCATCATCAGTAATATTTTCAGTTATTTCCATATCATCATCGTTGGAAATATTGGGTTCAGGAATTTTGTCTACAATGATATTGTAATCAACATGTTTATCTTCAGTATTTAGCTCATCATTTTCTTCCGATTTAACAGAAGAGTCCGGTATCTCTTTACTTGACTTCATTTGTTCTAATATTTTCTCTTTAAAGCTTTCCTGGGGGAAATTATCATTTTCTTTATTATTATTTTTATTCAAAACTTACCTCTCAAATCGTTATCATGCATAACATTAGTAATTATATTTAAAAATACCATTTTTTCAATGAAAGCACAAGTTTTTACAAGTCACACTGGCGTATATAGCCTATTTTTTCACAAACATTTCATTAATATTTAATATTTGTAATATTTATATAATATATTATTTGTTAAATAATTATTATCAAAAATATTTCATAAATCTGTGTTATACGAAAAGAAAAAATCGCTTACGCGATTACCTTATTCCTAAGGCAATACGTGCATAGCGACTCATTTTATCAACAGTCCAAGCGGGATACCAAACTAATTTAACTTCACTTTCTGTAACTTCAGGAACTTCTTTTAAAGCATCATGAATCTGATCAGTTAATATATCTGCTAATGGACATCCCATTGTAGTTAATGTCATTTTTATTTCAGTATAACCATTGTCTTCGAAACTGATTTCATAAACCAAGCCTAGATTAATAATATCAATTCCAAGTTCAGGGTCAATTACTGATTCAAGAGCAGTTAAAATTCTATCTTTTATTTCTTCGACTTCTTCTGCAGTGTATTTATCAGCCATATAATCTCCTTTTATGTATAAATTCAGAATAGCAAATTTGTGAAAGTATTACAATTATAAGAAATCCTTAAGTTGTTTACTTCTACTTGGATGACGGAGCTTTCTTAATGCTTTTGCTTCAATTTGTCTAATACGTTCACGCGTTACGTCAAAAACTTTTCCAACTTCTTCAAGTGTACGCATTTTACCATCATCAATACCAAAGCGTAGACGAAGAACGTTTTCTTCACGATCAGTTAAGGTGTCTAAAACCTCATCTAACTGTTCGCGTAAAATTACACGAGTAGTATGATCAACAGGATTTTCAATTACTTCATCTTCTATAAAATCACCTAATCGGCTATCATCTTCTTCCCCGATAGGTGTTTCAAGACTTACCGGTTCTTGAGCAATCTTTAATATTTCACGAACTTTATCTGGAGCCATTTCCATTTCTTTACCAATTTCCTCTGGGGTAGGTTCGCGGCCTAAATCTTGAAGTAATTGACGTTGAATACGAATTAACTTATTAATTGTTTCAACCATATGAACTGGAATACGAATAGTTCTTGCTTGATCAGCAATTGCACGTGTAATTGCTTGACGAATCCACCAAGTAGCATATGTAGAGAATTTGAATCCTTTTGTATGATCAAATTTTTCTACTGCTTTCATTAGACCCATATTCCCTTCTTGGATAAGGTCTAAAAACTGCATACCACGACCAACGTATCGTTTTGCAATACTTACAACTAAACGTAAATTTGCTTCAGCTAAATGTTGTTTAGCTTGTTCGTCACCAGCTGCAATCGCCTCTGCAAGCGCAGTTTCTTCTTCCATTGTAAGAAGAGGAACACGACCAATTTCTTTAAGATACATACGAACTGGATCATCAATTTTAACACCAGCTGCAGCTGTCAAGTCCTCATCATCTTCTTCTAGACTTGGATCGTCCTTGAGTGCCATTGCACTCGGATTACCTTCTTTATCAACAATAGAGATGCCTGCATCTTGAATTTTTTGTAGAACATCATCTATTTGATCTGCTTCAAGTTCTAGTTTAGCAATTAGTTCCGTTGTAAGTTCATCATCAGTAACAGTTCCTTCTGCTTTATGACTACGAATATACTCCGCTACTGCTACATCAACACTAGTTACTTCTTTTTTGTTATTTTTAGTTGTCAAATTTATCTCCTCAGTCTAAAAGTCTCTTTTGATTTATTATTTCTAAGGTCAACTCAATCTCTTTTTCTTTATTACCAACTTTACGAGCCGAATCAAGCCGTTCTTTTAAATCCTCAAGCTTTAATATATTTATTTGCTTTTCAAAAGAATTTAATAAATCCCGCATCTCTTCTTTCGCTAATTCATCAGGTAAATTCAAAGATTTAATTTGATACCATAGATTTGATAAATCATCAGATAAACTATGCACTAATTGTATCTCATCAATATTATCAAGAGCCATGTATTGTAAAAGTATGGCTTCAAATAAATTTTGATATTTTTTATGTTTAAAGGCAAATTTTTCATCATCCATAATATCTTTCAATAAATATGGATTAGAGATAAGCCTCTGTAATAAATATTGTTCTGTCCTCTCTAGTGCAGATAATTTAATAGCAGGATTTGCAAAATCATCATAATTAAAATTTTGCTCAACTTGTACTGGGCTGAAAAAATCTTCATCAGCAGGTGGTTGATAGCCCCAATCATCTTGCACAGAAATTTTATTATTTGGACGTAATCTATTTACTTGATTTTCAATACTTTGATAGTCAAAATCTTTAACAGTCTCACTTAACTTTTTAATATAGGCATCTTGTGCCGTCAAACTTGCAACATTAGCTATTAATGGAATCATTTGATCTAAAAAGTTAGTTTGTTCTTGAAGACTTGTAAGATTATCTGGTTTCAGATAATCAATTAAAAACTCTACCTCACTTATTCTACCTTGAGTCATTAAGTTTTTTAGAGCACCCGGATACTGCTTTTCATACTCGTCTGGATCAAGTCGATCAGGAACGGTTACAATTTGAACCTGTTTACCTCTAAGTAAATTCAGAGATTTATAGGTTGCATTTTGGCCAGCCTTATCTCCGTCGTATAGGAGAACAAAACTTTTTGCTAAACGTGAAAGTTTGCTTACATGATTTTCTGTAAGTGAGGTTCCCATTGTAGCAACTACGTTTGTTATTCCAACCCGATAGGCAGCAATTACATCCATGAATCCTTCCATCAAATAAACTTCTTTTGACTTATTGATTAATGGTTTTGCAATATTCAAGTTATATAATTCATAACTTTTATTGAATATTGGAGTTGTTGTTGAATTTTTGTATTTTGCTTCTTTTCGGTTAATCTGATTTTCTTGCCAAATTCTTCCAGAAAATGCAATCACTTGACCGTACTCATTCATGAGTGGAAACATAATCCTATTTTGAAAAGAATCATAGATATTATTCTCTGTAAAAGTAAAAAGACCTGACTCGGATAAGACCTTCTCTTCAAACTTATTCGCTAATGACTTATATAGAACATTAGGCTCATCTGGAGCTAAACCAATACCAAAGCGGTTAATAATCTCATCATCAATTCCACGATCATACAAATATTTTTTTGCCTCTTGACCCAGTTCTGTTGACGTAAGAATCATGTGATAGACTCTACTTGCTTGAGTATGAATTTCGAATAATGCTTGATTAGGATTCTCCTTTTGAGGCGCATCATCGATATCAAGTTTTATTCCAGCATAATCAGCAACCTCTTTAACGCTATCAATAAAACTAACTTGTTTATATTCCTCAATGAATTTTATAACATCTCCAGATTTACCGCATCCAAAACAATGAAAAAATTGTTTATCAGCATTTACATTAAAACTTGGAGTTTTTTCACCATGAAAGGGACATAAACCAAGATAATTTTTCCCAGTTTTAGAAAGTGCTACATATTGTGAAATAACATCAACAATATTAACACTTTGCTTAATTTCAGTGATTTTTTCACGATCGATTTTTGCCATGTCATCACCTCCAAATTAAAAAAGAGCGCAAACTACCAAGTTTTATTTTACCACAAAAATTTAGGATGTAAAGGGAATAGTTTCTAGCAATGTAATAAATATATTATCAGTGCTAAAAATAGGCAGTTACCCATTAAATCAGATATTTTCATACTATATAATGATGTCAGTGTGATAATATTAAAGATCAATAATAAAAAGAAGGAATATTTCCTCCTTACATATCTCTTATAAGCTTTGTTCTCTAAGCTTTTCTAATCTTCTTTGACGTTTTTTAGTCAAGTCACGCGCAGCACCTCTAGGTAAAATATCTTCTGGTAAAACATGACTTTCGGATATCTCACCATCAAATGATTCTAAATATGAAATAACTTCTCTAACAACTGCGGTCGGTGTTGAAGCACCTGCTGTTACCGCAACCTCTTCAACACCATTGAGCCACTCAGGCTTAATTTCACTTACATCTGCAACTCGATATGATTTTACACCCGCTTGCTCCTCTGATACCTGCGCTAGTCGGTTACTATTATTGCTTTTGGGATCACCAACTACAATCGTTAGATCACACCCTACTGCTTGCTCCGATACTGCTTGTTGTCTCTCATTTGTTGCCTGACAAATATCACTATGAATTTCTGCATGTGGATATTTATCTAGAACAGCATCCATTATATCACCCACATCCCACATACTCATGGTCGTTTGGTTGGTTACAAAAATTTTTCCATCAATGTCTAATTTTTCTACATCTTCTATATTTGAAATCAAAAATATTTTATCCGGATCAATACCAAGAACTCCTTCGGGTTCAGGATGTCCTTTTTTCCCAATGTAAATCACTGTATTTCCATCAGTAATTTTTTTTCTAACTATTTCATGTGTTATCAGTACATCTGGACATGAGGCATCAATTGTAACAAGTCCTTTCTCTTGAGCTTTAATTCGAACTTGATCACTCACTCCATGTGCCGTAAAAATAACAGTTCCGCTATCAATTTTATCAAGTATCTCAAGTCGGTTTTCACCATCAATTGTTTCTATTCCAACGCTTTCGAAAGCTTCTGTTACGTGTGCATTATGAACAATCATTCCTAATATATATATAGGCCTTGGAAGGCTCTCGTCCATGGCAACGTTTTTAGCAATAACCATAGCATCAATTACGCCATAACAATACCCCATAGGCGTTATATGCTTTATTTTCATGATAACCTCCAATATTTATTTGAAAAGTACATTCTAACCATTATTTTAGCAAAATTCAAGAGATTTTACTTGTTTTAAAAAAATAAACCCAATTACATAGGGTTTATTTTTTTCTCTTAATTCATTTCAGCCTCTAATTCAGCTTTAAATTCATTCTGTTCTGATAACTCTACCATCTCTCTTCGCTTCTCATCAGCACTAATATTTAAGACAAAACCAACACCTATAGAAAGTATTAAGAGACTATTTCCACCTTGAGAAAGGAATGGAAAAGTAACACCAGTTTCAGGTATCAATCCTGCAAGTCCTCCAAGGTTTACAAATACTTGCATTAGGAAAAGACCAGAAACTCCAATACACATAATTGAATTAAATGGATCTTTTGCCTTTATTCCAACCATCATCATTCTTAATATTAAGAAAAATAGCAATGCAAGAATAAACAACGACATAATTAACCCAAGTTCTTCAATAACAATCGAAAATACAAAGTCAGTATGAGCTTCAGGTAAATAACCTTTTTTCTGTATACTATTACCCAATCCTCGACCAAACCAGCCACCATTACTAATTGCGTAGTAACTGTTTGCCATCTGATGACCGTCTCCAGTTACATCTGTAAACGGATTAATATATGCGACAAAACGTTTATTAATATAATTAAAACGTGCAAGTGGTCCACCGAAAATTTTACCGCCTGTAATATTCACAATTATATCAAACATTATAAAAGATACTGCTCCAATTCCTAGTGCAGTATTAAACCAACCACGGCTTACTCCACTTGAAAAGATCATTATCGCCACTACACCAAGAATAATTAATAAATTACCCATATCCGGCATTGCAGCAACTAATGCGGCAGAAATAATAAACTGACCACTCCAACCATAAAAGGAACCTTGCAAATCATTTTTTCTGATTCTATCTTGATTTTTGGCAAGTGCTGCCGCCAATTGCCAAATAATTAGAATTTTTAAATACTCTACCGGCTGAACAGAAAAACTACCTACTCCAATCCATCCATGAGCACCATTTACAGTTGGTGCTAAGAACCTTGCAATAAACAGTAGGATTATCTCCATCCACATTATCCATTTTATAAGTCTTCGATTTCTAAGAAAACTTAATTTCATGTGATATAGAATCCATATAACCACTAGGCTCGCAATCCAGAAGACTACTTGACTTCTTACTTTCGCAATTGGATTCAAACCTGCTTCAATTTGTATTGGTGTAGTTGTTGAATAAACTATTACCAATCCTAAAATAGATAATACTAAGTATGGAATTAAAATAGTATAATCAAGAAAATTTATTTTTTTTAGTACGGTTTTCATATTAACCTCAAATTATATTTCATAATAAAATTGCTAACTATCATTTTAACATTTTTTAAAGTCAATATAAAGGTAAGTTTTTTACAATTTTATTATCAAAAATATAAAAAAAGTTCATTAAATAAATAATGAAACGAATTTTTATAATATTTCTTATGATCAATTTCGACTAATAACACTTTGAATTTTTTTTATTTTTCTCCTCGAAACATAGCACTCACAGCCATTAATGAATTTAATGCTCAAATTACTTTTATTCAATTCAATGGCATTGGATAGATTTACAAGAAATGATTTATGGCTTCTAATTAATTGATCATATTTTTCTTCAATCTCAGATAATCTTCCATAAAATTCAAATTGATCCGTGCTTGTATTCAATATCAACCTATGTGGTTGTGGTGATGTTTCAAAATATAGTATCTCATCAAGGGGAACATATATATCCTTAAATTTTGTACTTATAAACATCATATCACTATTATCTTTAACATTTTGATTACTCATAAACTTATCCTTTATATAATTATACTAGTACTAAATAACAAATATTATTATTTAGCTCTTGATTTCACAATTGAAAATTTAGGCAATACATAAATAGGCACAATTATTGAAGCTAGTATTATTAGAAAAGCAATCAATAAATATATAGTCTGTGTCATTCCACCAAATTCTGTAGAAAATTCTCCCATCGATATGTCATGAGATAAAATTGCAACTGGTATAAATAAAGGCATTAGTAATTTTAAAGGAGCAACTATTATCACAATTAATAGAATTTTAGATAAATGCTTCCATGTTATATATCTGCTTATAATCGCATTTACAGATATGAATAGATTTTCATAGCTAAATATCAGCAATATTTGAAGAATAAATAGTAAAAAGAAATCAATTTTCAATATATTATGCTCAGGTTGAAATATTAGAACAAAAACTGCTGGTACAAAGTATAAAAATACTAGCGAATCAATCAGATACCCAATCATAGAGCCTGTAACTAAATCAAAAATTCTGAAATTTGTTAATCTATATTTTTCAACGGACAGTAAATTTCTCTGATTCTTTGAAATTCTAACAAGCACTACAATAATATAGATAACTAATATCATTATAAAGGTATATTTCGATAGCATTTCCTTAAACTCACCAAAAGATTGTCCATTAAGGTCTCCTGCATTTTCAACCGTTAGATACCGATTAATTAAATATGAAACAGTAAATTCCATTATTAAAAAAATTAGCGCTATCAAGGATAAATCTGTCTTATTATCGGTGACAATATTTTTTATTACTTTAAGCATCTATATTTCCCCCTTTTTCGTAATAAACTTCTTTAAAATAATCATTAGCAGTCATTCCACTTTCCAAAAGGTCTTCTGTATTTTCATGACCAACTACCGTTTGCCTATCAATTACTACAATCTCATCAAGGATGGGAAATATTTCTTCAATATGATGGCTTGAAATAATAACTGTTGATTCTTCATTAAACCAGCTCATCAAAGCTTTGATTATGCTTTCACGGGCAAAAATATCAATCCCACTGAGTGGTTCATCTAATAGATACAAGTTAACTTTTTTTGCCATTGTAAACATGATAATGGCTTTTTCTTTTGTACCCTTAGACATTTGAGAAATTTTTAAATTTAAATCTAACTTCAAGAATTGTCTTAGCTCTTCAGCTTTTTTTTCATCATAATTCTCATACCATTTTTTATAGAATTTCATCAAGTCTTTAATTTTCATTGATTTAGAAAATCCATCCAAATCTGAGATGTATGAAACATATTTGTTAGTCAATTGATTTCTCTTTTCACCATGAAGAAAAATTTCACCCGAATTTATTGGTAAACAATTGGCAATCAAAGAGATTAGTGTCGTTTTCCCTGAGGCATTTTCTCCCATTAAACCTACAATTTTTCCTGAATCTAAGCAAAGATTTACGTCACGTAAAATTGTTTTTCTATCTCTTTTAAATGTTAGATCATTTATTTTTAATATTTCAGTCATATCTTATTCCCCCTTGAAATATTCTTCAACTAAACTTGTAGTTTCTTCTAAATCAAATCCAAGTGATTTAATTGTTTTCGTAAAATTTTCAACTAAATCTTTTACCTCTTCTTTTTTCATATTTTTTATTATTCCCTCATCATCAGTTACAAATCTTCCAAGTCCGCGTTTACTTTTTAAAATATTTTCTCGTTCTAATTCACTTAATGCATGTTGAACTGTATTAGGATTAACACTAAGTTCAACTGCTAATTCCCTAACTGAAGGGATTTTTTCATCTTTTTCTAGTTTACCGGCTACTATATCATGTTTAATATATTCCATAATCTGCTGATATATAGGACTATTTTTTGTAAATTCTATGACCTTTTCCTCCTCTATTAGTGTTCTAGGTAAATAATACACCGATACTTAATTTATGTCAACAATTTATATAAAAAAATAAAATAAAAAAAGCATGGAAAATTTCCACACTTGCTAAAGTTATATTTTTTTAAGAACTATAAAACCTATTTACACTTCTTCATGCATCGTAACTTTACGTTCTTTAGGGCAGTACTTCAATACTCTTACCTTATCCGGATGAGTTGATTTATTCTTACTACTTATATAATTTTTACTTTTGCACTCCGTACAACGCAAATTTATTTTAACCCGCATTAGTTATATCCTTTACTTTCAAATATTTTTTAAAACTAATCAATACAACTAAAAGATTTATCAATATTGTCACACTAGTTATAATGAATACTTGTGAATAACCACCTAAATATGCTACAAAACTTCCAAGCATTGGACCTGCAACTTGACCAAAGTAATTGAAGGCTTGGTTAAAGCTAAATATCCTTCCAATTCCTTCTGCCGGTGTTATCTTAGTTAGAAGTGAGTTTACACTTGGTAGAATTGCCCCCGTACCGAACCCAAGAAGAAATCTTAAAATTCCAAGTTGAAGCGGTGTTGTTGCAAAAGCCATTGGGAAAACTGTAGCAAAACTATAGATTAATCCTGCAATCATTAACCTATGGCTACCAATCTTATCACCAATTCTTCCTAACCAACTTGAGGACATTATTGCACTAAGACCTGGGGCTGAAACGATTAGACCTGCAATGAACATCAGATTTGCTGAGTTTCCTGATAATTCCCTAATGTAAAGGGTCATAATTGGTACCACACTTTGGAAAGCAACCGGAACTAAGAAGCTTGTCAAAAACAGAGCAAATAAAATTGATTTATTTGGAATTTCATCTAAGACTTCTTTAGTTGACATAAGTTGTTCTGAACTTACTGGTTTAAAATTCTCTTTGACTAAGCTAACTGTCAAAATAGTTACTATCAATAAAAAGACACTTGATATTAGAAATACTTCCCTCATACCAAATAATTGTGCAAGAGTACCACCAAGCGTTGGTCCAATCAAACTTCCAGCTACTGCACCCGTCGATAAGGTTCCAAGGGCATAACCACTCTTTTCTTTTGGTACCTGACTTGCAATTAGGGCTATGGAGTTTGGAATATAGCCTGAAAATAATCCATTTAATAGACGCATAGCAAGTAACCACCATACGTTTGGTACAAATGCAAGAGTTGCCATGGTAAAGGTCATAACAAAACTTGCACGGACAAGCATAACCTTCCTACCTTTTTGGTCAGCAAGTCTCCCCCATACTGGGGCAATAAGACCACTAGCTAAAGGTGAGATACTGACCGCAATACCAGACATTAATTCTAGAGAACCTCTTGGGACTCCTAATTCCTCAATATATAGAGATATAAAAGGCATAACAAGCGAAATACTTGCTGCCGTAAAAAATGACCCTAGCCAGGTCACATAAAGATTTTTCTTCCAGTATAAACTACTGTCTTCCTCAGAAATTTTCACCACTCCCTTTCAAAAGTTTTTTAATTTGTTCTTTTGTATTTTCAATACTTGCAGAATTATCAATAATTTTATCTGTCAAAAGTTTCTTTTCTTCAATTGACATCTGACTTTCTATTCTACTCCTTGCTTGCTCATCTGACAAGTCATTTCGAGCCATTAATCTCTTTAATTGAATTTCAAAAGGCACATAGACTAACCAAACCTCATCAAAATAAGTAAAATTACCCTCAAAAAGTAAAGGAATATCCATAAATATTATCCCGTTACCACCATTATTTTTTTGATCAAATGCAACTGCTTGGTTTCTCCTATTCTCCAACTCTTCGTTTATCACTCTGTTTTGAATTTCTGAAAGTTTAGCTAAATTTTCTGGATTTGAGAACACAAAATCAGATAATTTTTGACGGTTTATACTTTTATCATCATTAAAAAAAGCAGGACCAAAATTTTCTTTTATTGCATTGTAAAGTGATTGTTCTGGTTCTTGCAGCTCATGTACCATCTCGTCAGCATCAATTAGCTGGTAGCCATTTTCCTTTAAAAAATTACTTACCGTAGACTTGCCTGTCGCAATACCACCTGTAATTCCGATAACTTTTGTCATAATAAGCTCCTATTTAGCTCTTTTAGGCTGGCAATTTGGACAAAAATGGGTACCACGACCTGACACCTTCATCTTTTCAATAGTAGTTCCACATCTTGGACAAGGTGTTCCCTGTTTTCCATAAACTTTTAAGTGATTTTGGAATTTGCCTTCTTCACCTAAAGCATTTTTATAGGTCCTAATACTACTTCCACCAAGTTCAACTGATTGCTGTAAAACCCCAATAATTGCATCATGTAATTTTTCGATATTCGCTTTAGGAATAATATTAGCAGGATCAGCTGGATAAATTTTTGCTCGCCATAATACCTCATCAACATAGATATTTCCCAAGCCAGCAACAAGAGACTGATCTAAAAGATAGGGTTTAATTATTTTTTTTGATTTATGCAGTGACTTATAAAATCCCTTACTATCAAAATCTTCAAAAGTAGGTTCAGGTCCTATTTTTTTCCTAGAAAAATAATCTTCTAATTCTGACTCCTTCATGAGCTCCATAGTTCCAAACTTTCTTACATCTTGGTAAACGAGTGTAGAACCATCTTCAAAGTTGAAGAATATGTGGTAATGCTTGTTCTCTGGAATTTCATCTTGATAGAGATTGTATTTACCTTCCATGCGTAAATGGCTTACAAATACATCCTCATCTAATTTAAAAATTAAATATTTTCCACGTCGTTCTACTGAATTAATAGTCTGATTTTTCAAGGCTTTTTCAAACTCTTCAGCTCCAGTTAGAATCATACGAGGATATCTCGCTTCAATCGAGGAAATCTTTTTACCCTTAACGAGATTTGTAAGACCACGCCTTACATTTTCAACTTCTGGTAATTCAGGCATTATATATCTTCTTTCTTTATTTTTCTTTGATATTATATGTTCTAATTTTAACATAAAATAAAAGCATAAAGTATATTCATGCTTTTACTTATAATAAAAATTAATCGTCTAATCCCAATAATCTTCTTGAATAAATAACTTGTCCAGAGTGCATTGCTAAATCATCAATAACTGAAACTAATCTTGCTCCTCTTGAAACAGGTGGATTCCAATTTTTATCCACTATATCATCAAGCTCATTTTCATTTATTGTTTTTAAATATTCTTTAGTTAGATTTGCTGCATCTTCTAAATATCCTCTTAGTAAATCAACATCTGATACTTTAACTTTTGCTGCTTGCTCAGGTGTATGATGCCAATCTTCAGTATCATCAGGAAGATCTAAATTAAATTTTTCCTTCCATCCATTTACTAGCCATAATGGATTTGTACCTTTTAATTCAGAAATTTGATAGTCCATTTCTCTTGCAGTATGCCAAGAAAGCCATGCAACTGATTTAATACTAGGTGCGATATTTTTAGCTGGAAAGTCATTTACTTGTTCAACAGTTAAACCTTCTAATACACTCAAAAATCTTTCATGTCCTCTTTCTACAGCTTCAACGATCATATCTAAATATTCCATAAGTCCCTCTTTTCTAATTATATTCTATCAAATTTAAAACCAAAGATATAATAATTAATATTCTTATTAAAAAGAAAAATGACTTCAAATAGAAGCCACTTAATCATTAATAATCATCTTTACGGTAGCCAAAGTCTTGAAGGTCAAAACGTTTATCACGCCAGTCTTTCTTAACTTTAACCCATAGTTCTAGGTAAACTTTTTCACCCAACATTGCTTCGATATCTTTACGGGCAAGAGTTCCAATCTTTTTAAGCATTGATCCACCTTTACCGATAATGATACCTTTTTGACTTGCACGTTCTACAACGATAGTCGCCATAATATGCATTTTACCAGTGTCTTCATCGCGCTTCATTGAGTCTGTAACAACTGCTACTGAATGTGGTACTTCTTCACGAGTGAGTTGAAGCACTTTTTCACGAATCATTTCACTAACTAAGAAGCGTTCTGGGTGATCTGTTATTACATCTTCAGGGAAATACTGTGGTCCTTCATCTATATGTTCAACTAAAGTATCAACTAAATGGCTAGTATTATTTCCTTGAAGGGCAGAAATTGGTACAACTTCTTCAAAATCCATTTGTGAAGAGTAGTCTTCAATGACTGCTAATAAATCATCTGGACGAACTTTATCAATTTTATTGATTACTAGAAAAACTGGAACGCTTGCATTCTTAAGTCTTTCAATAATCATATCATCACCTTTACCACGCGCTTCATCGGCTGCGACCATAAAGATAATTGCATCCACTTCACGAATTGCACTATAGGCTGCTTCAACCATATAATCTCCAAGAGCAGTTTTAGGTTTATGGATACCTGGTGTATCGACAAATACAATTTGTTCATTCTCAGTTGTATATACACCTTGAATTTTATTTCTTGTTGTTTGAGCTTTATCACTCATGATAGCAATTTTTTGTCCCATAACATGATTAAGGAAAGTTGATTTCCCTACATTTGGACGACCGACAATTGCCACAAAGCCTGATTTAAATGACATATTTCTTCCTTCTATTTTTATTATATTTACTAATATCTAAAATAATTTCATCAACAGTTCAAATATTTTGGGTAGGAAAACAAATAATCCTACAATTACTGCGAAGCCAGATAAAACTAATACTGCACCTGCAGCCATATCTTTTGATTTTTTAGCAAGGAGATGAAAATGATAATCACTTGCTAAATCAACTACATTTTCAATTGCTGAATTTATTAACTCAGCAGCAATTACCAAAAAAACACTCAGCAATATGAAAAGCCAATCAAATTTTGATATTCTAAAAATTAAGCCAGCAAATATAACTGCGACAGTAGATAAAAGATGGGTCCGCAAATTTCTCTCTTCTTTAAAAGCTGTTACGATACCAGATAAAGCAAACTCTAAAGAATTGATGAAAGTTATATTTTTCCAGCGCCTATTATCTCTTGAGGCCATAAGCCGTTAATATTTCTTCCTGAAGACCAAACATTTCTTTTTCTTCTTCAGGAGTATAGTGGTCGTAACCATTTATATGCAAGAAGCCATGAACCGCTAGAAAGCCCATCTCACGTTCAAAACTATGTCCATATTCTTCTGCTTGCTCATGAGCCTTATCAACTGATATATAAAGCTCTCCAATATATGAATCGAATTCATTCATTAATTCCGAAGCATCAAACCCTTCAAAATCAATATCTTCATCAAAAGATATTTCTTCTGGTTTATACTCTAAACTTACAACATCTGTTGGTGCATCTTTATCTCTATAGTATAGATTAATTTCTTGAATTTTTTCATTATCAACAAAAGTAATCATCATTTCTTTTTCACTAGATAAGTTTAATTTCTGAGCAGCTGTTCCCAGTAATTTCACAATATCTTCTTGCATGTCTTTTGAAACCTGACCAGTTTCATCGTGCATTTCTACATACATTTTCATTTTCTCACTATCTCATCTAATTTCATTTTATATCTTATCAGAGTTTAGTTAATTAAATCTCGTTAAATATAAGATTATTCTTCACGTGGTTCTTCATATGCCTCAATAATTCTTGCAACTACTGGATGACGTACAACATCTTTAGCTGTAAAATAAACAAAATCAATTGCTTTGATATTTTTCAACTTATGTTCAGCATCTATTAAACCACTCTTAGCGTTACGCGGAAGATCAATTTGACTGACATCCCCATTAACAATCATCTTAGAGTTAAATCCAAGACGCGTTAAGAACATTTTCATCTGCATAACAGTAGTATTTTGTGCTTCATCTAAAATGACAAAGGCATCATCAAGTGTACGCCCTCTCATATATGCAAGAGGTGCAATTTCAATTGTTCCACGATCCATCATGCGAGTAGTTGTCTCCTTACCTAAAACTTGGTATAAAGCATCATATACTGGACGCAAATATGGATCAACTTTTTCCTGCAAATCACCAGGGAGAAAACCTAAATTTTCTCCTGCTTCTACTGCAGGACGAGTTAAAATGATTCTCTTTACATGACCACGCTTTAAAGCTTGTACTGCTAAAACCACTGCAAGAAATGTTTTACCAGTTCCTGCTGGACCAATACCAAATGTTATATCATGATTTTTAACTGCCTCAACATAGATTTTTTGCCCAATATTTTTAACACGAATAGCTTTCCCTTGTGAATCACGAATAATTTCCTCTTCATATAAAGAAACAAAATTATTAATTTCACCATTTTTTGCCATGGTGTAGGCAGTAATGATATCAGGTGTATGAACTTGCATACCACGTCTTACTAAAACAAGTAAAGCATCAATTGCAAGTCGAACATTCTCAACATCTTGAGCTTGTCCAATAATTTGAATTTTTTCACTGCGATAATGTATCTTCACACTTGCAGCATCTTCAAGATATTTAAGATGTTTATCATGTGCACCTGATAAAACTTCTCCTTCATCAGGATGATTTAGGATGATTTCATAAGAAACTTCTTCCAAATTTTCACCTCTAATATTTATTATATTAATTATTTTTTTCTTGATTTTTTTCTTTTGCTAATTTCTCTCGTTCAATACGAAATTTTCTGTTGGGATTGTATTTATTGAAAAGTTCTTCAATTTTTTCTTTTGTCCAAGCATCACTACTTGCTACAAAATTCCCGTCCTTATCTCTATTTGAAATAATTTTAAAACCCATATTAACCTCTTTAAAATACTCTTATCAATCAACAAATTCGAATACAAAATTACCAATTCGAACTATATCACCGTCACGAGCTCCTCTTTCTCGTAGAGCCTCATCGACTCCCAAACCACGTAATTGACGTGCGAACTTCATAGCTGATTCATCATGATCAAGATTTGTCATATTGAATAATTTTTCAAGTTTTTCACCTGATAAAATCCATGAAGCGTCATCATCACGTGCAATTTCAAATCCTGGTCCTTCTTCATTGAAGCCATAGTATGCTTCTTCAGCTTCTTGAAGAAATTCTTCTTCATCATATACAGGAAATTCTGGTGTTGTTTCTAATAATTCTGCTGTGGCTTCAAGCATTGGTTGTAAACCTTGACGTGTAATACCACTAACAGGGAAAATTAAAGGTTTATCTTCAAATTCCTCGTAATTTGCATAAAGTTTTTCCTTAAATTCTTTAAGATTTTCTTCAGAATCAGGCATATCCATTTTGTTTGCCACAATAATTTGTGGACGTTCTAGAAGTCTTAAGTTATAAGTTTCTAATTCATCGTTAATTGCTTTGTAGTCTTCATATGGATCACGTCCTTCCATACCGCTCATATCAATCACATGTAAAAGAACACGTGTTCTTTCAATATGGCGGAGGAATTGTGTACCCAATCCAACACCTTGGCTAGCTCCTTCAATAAGTCCAGGCATATCTGCTACTACGAAACTTTCTCCATCCCCTACACGGACCATTCCGATATTTGGTACGAGAGTTGTAAAGTGGTAAGCACCAATTTTTGGTCTAGCATTTGAAATAACACTTAATAGTGTTGATTTTCCAACTGATGGGAATCCTACTAAACCAACATCAGCTAAGACACGAAGTTCTAATAAAAGACTTCTATCTTGACCTGGTTCACCATTTTCTGCAATTTCTGGTGCAGGATTTCTAGGTGTCGCAAAACGAATATTACCTCGTCCACCACGTCCACCTTTAGCCGCTACATACTCTTGACCGTTCGTAAGCAAATCAGCAAGTATTTTTCCTGTATCAGGATCTTTTACAGTTGTACCTTGAGGAACTGAAACGATTAAATCAGCCGATCCACGTCCGTGCATCCCCTTATTCATTCCATTTTCACCTGGTTTTGCTTTAAAATTACGGTTATAGCGAAAATCCATAAGGGTTCTTAAGCCTTCATCAACTTTGAAGATGACATTACCACCTTTTCCACCATCACCACCGGCAGGACCACCATCTGGAACATATTTTTCACGACGGAAGGCAACCATTCCGTTACCACCATTTCCGCCTTTAACATCTACTTTTGCTGTATCTAAAAACATTGACATGTATATTTTTCCTCTAAATCTTATAGTTAACTAATTATAACATAAAAGCTGAAACTTCTCATCTCTTGGGATATAATGACTTTTTATTTATTGTGAAATTAAAAACTTTCCGCTTAATACAGAAAGTTTTTAAATATATTTATTACTTAAATTCCAATTTCGTTTTTAACAACTTCTACAATTGTATCAACATAATAATCTACTTCTTCATCAGTTGGTGCTTCTGCCATTACACGAAGTAATGGTTCTGTACCACTTGGACGTACGAGAATACGCCCATTACCAGCCATTTTTTCTTCCATCTGGCCGATAATTTCAGCAATTGCAGGAACATCCATTGCCTTTGATTTCATTGAGTTTTCAACTCGAACATTAACAAGTTTTTGCGGGTAAATCTTAACTTCTCCAGCAAGTTCGCTAAGTGTTTTTCCAGATTCACGCATTACCTTCATTAATTGAATTGCAGAAAGCATACCATCACCAGTTGTATTATAATCTAAGAAGATCATGTGACCGCTTTGCTCTCCACCAAAATTATAATTATTTTTCTTCATTTCCTCAACAACATAACGATCGCCTACTGCAGTGATAACACTTGTAATTTCTTTACTATCTAATGCTTTATGGAAACCAAGATTACTCATAACAGTAGTCACAACTGTATTTTGAGCAAGTTTTCCTGACTCAGATAAATACTTACCAACAATATACATAATTCTATCACCATCAACAATTTGACCATTTTCGTCAACGGCAATTAATCGATCTCCATCACCATCAAAAGCAAGACCGAGATCTGAATTGTTTTTAAGCACTTCTTTTGCTAAATTTTCTGGATGAGTTGAACCAACTCCATCATTAATATTTAAACCATCCGGTGTTTCGCCAATAACATCGAAATCTGTGCCTAAATCTGAAAATACATCACGTACACTTGTACTTGTTGCACCATTAGCTGCATCAAGAGTTACATTATAATCTTCGAATAATCCATCAGCAGTTGATACAAGAAATTCATTGTACTTACGAACAGCTTCAGTGTAATCATGAGCTTTCCCTAATCCTTTTGCAGAAGGACGAGGTAGTTTATCTTCTTCCGCATCGAGCAAAGCTTCAATTTCAAGTTCTTGATCATCTTCAAGTTTAAACCCATCACCACCAAAGAATTTAATACCATTATCTAATGCCGGGTTATGACTTGCTGAAATCATTACACCAGCACTTGCACCTTCTTTTTTAACAAGGTAGGCAACACCTGGAGTTGCAATTACTCCAAGTGTATATACTTCAATACCAACACTTAAAAGCCCTGCAACTAAAGCACTTTCTAACATTTGCCCAGAAATTCTTGTATCTCGAGCAACATATACCTTCGGAGTTCCAGTCTCATGTTGACTCAATACATAACCACCAAATCTTCCAAGTCTAAAGGCCAATTCTGGTGTTAATTCAACATTTGCCTCTCCACGAACTCCATCTGTTCCAAAATATTTTCCCATACTAAACCTCTTCTAATTTATACTTCTCTTCTTATTTTTTTATCGGTGTAACTTTAACTTTTACAACTGATGGTTCTATTAATACATCGTCCGCTGAAACTGGCACTTCAATTGTCTTCTCTTTTGTAACCTCAGTTACATCAATAGGGAGAGAAATTTGTGAAATACCATTTAAAACTGTAGGATCACCAGATATTGTAACATTTTTGGTTTCAATATCAAAATTAAAGCCAGAAAACTTACTATCAATATCACCAGTTATTTTACCAACTACCGGTACCTCTTTTTCAGGTTTTTTAATTTTTATATCAATATTTACTGATTCAGGTTTAATTGCTGCAGGCAATATTTTACCAGCTTTATCAACTGCCTGTAATGTGACTTTACCTTTATAATTATCATCTAAAATAATATCACTCGGAACCGAAGCTTGAATGTGGTCAATTTTAGAAATTATATCAGCTCCAGATACAATAGTTGCCTTGTCTTTGTCTGTCGAAACACTAGATAATTTATAACCATCTGGTATTAACTTCTCATCAACTCTGGTAGTAATAGGAAATGTTTTAGATGATTTCTTTTCAATTGTAATTGTAATTGAGCTTGGATCAACTTGACCATTAACTCCTGATGCTAGTTCTTGAATACGAACTGGAACATCCATAGTTCCTTCTTTAGCATTACTTAAATCTGCTATAAGTGTGAAACTTCTTGTGTCTTTTGATTTTTCAGCATCTAATCTTACTTGATTATAACTTGATAGGTAAACAGTTGCTAAGTTATCAAATCCACTAATAAAATACTTATCTGAATCATATTTCACCTGTATAGGAATATCTTGAAGAGTGACACTATATGTCTGCATATTTTGAGTACTTTTTCCGCTATTTTTTAACTGGATAGAGTTAGCATTGAAGAATAAGATCAATGCAAAAAGTAAGGAAACTAAAATATAGAATGACTTACTATAAGAAAAATTTTTTATTTGTCTCATTTTTTAAACCATCCCTTCTTAATTTTCACTAAGAAACTATCTTTATCCTCTTTTTTTTCACCAAGCTCTAAAGTTAAAACTTCATGGAGTTTTTCTTTCGATACCTCTGAATAGAATTCTCCATTCTTTGTGATACTTATACCACCTGTTTCTTCAGAAACAACTAATGTTAAGGCGTCAGTAGCTTCACTCATACCAATTGCTGCTCTGTGTCGTGTTCCAAATGCCTTTGGAATACTTGATTTATCTGTTAAAGGTAAATAAGCGCATGCAGAAATAATTTTATTTCCCTCAACAATTACTGCTCCATCATGAAGAGGTGTATTTGGAATAAATATATTTATTAATAATTCAGAAGAAATATCTGAATTTAACGGGATTCCTGTATTAGAAAACTCTTCTAGGCTTTGAGTTTTAGCAATTGAAATTAAAGCACCAATTTTTCTCTTTGCCATATAGTCAAGTGCTTTTTCATATGCTTGAACATAGTCTTTGGAATCAACTATCTTAGCAGCAGGTCGCAAAATATTTGTGGTCCTTCCAAGTTGTTCTAAGGCTCTCCTAATCTCAGGCTGAAAGATAATAACACCCGCTATCACACCATAAGTAATAACTTGATTTAGAAGCCAGGTTACTGTTGTAAGTCCTAGTATTTCACTTATTATTCTAATTAAAACAAAAAGTAAAACACCCCTGACAAGAGTAACAACTTTACTGCCTTGAACATAACGCATAATTCGGTAAATAAAGTAGGTTACTACCGCAATATCAACAATTGAAATAAACAATCGCCATGGCGTAAGATTGAGTTGAATTATTTCGCTCCAGAATTGCGGATTAAATATTTGATTAATGTCACTCATAATATACTCCGAGATTTCAAATTGATTTATTTAGACAAACAGACTACTCTATTCGCCCTTCGTTGCTCTTTTTGCCGCACGTTCAGCTCGTCTTGCTGCCCTTCTAGCTTCTGCCTCTGGGTCAACAACTCGCTCTCGTTTTTCACGTCTTACTGGTTTCTCAACCTTTTCTGAATCTACTTTGACTGTTCCTTTAGCTTTTTCTTCTTTAGCAAGAAATTTTTCAGCATCGCCAGACATCCTTGCATAACGTAAAAACTTGCGTCTTGCATCTTGTTTCGTCTTTTCAAACAATAACTCTGCTTTGCCAGGATTAAGTGCTTTTAAGCTTGAAAAACGAACTTGCTGTAACATGAAATCTGTCATTTGATCAAAGTTTGGTTTTTTGAAATCTAAAGTTAGAGGATTTTTACCTTTTTCTTCTAGGTCTGGATTATATCTATAAAGTTGCCAATAACCTGAATCAACTGCCTCTTTTGCTTCAGTCAGTGTCTTACCCATTCCCCCACGTAAACCATGGGAGATACAAGGAGTATAGGCAATAATTAGGGAAGGACCATTATGTCTTTCTGCTTCCTCAAATGCTTTTATAGTTTGCATTTGATTTGCTCCACTTGCAATTTGAGCCACATAAACATTACCATATGTCATTGCCATGAAGCCAAGATCTTTTTTAGCTGCTTCTTTACCGGCTGCTGAGAATTTTTCGATTGCACTTGCGGGGGTAGCCTTTGAAACCTGTCCACCAGTATTAGCATAAACCTCATTATCCATAACTAATAAGTTGACATCAGCACCACTTGCAATTACATGGTCAATACCACCATAACCAATGTCATATGCCCAGCCATCTCCACCAATCATCCATTGACTTGGTTTAACAAATTGATCCTGATGCTTGATAATTTCTTTAAAAGCATCATTATCTGAGACATCTTTCAATGCTGATTTTAATTTTTCAGCTCTCTGTCTTGTTCCTTGCGACTCAAAGCGATGCTCAATCCAGTCCTTCATCAAATTAGCAAGTTCTTCAGATGCAAAAGGAATCAACTCTTCCATTTGAGATGCTAATTTATCTCTGCGTGCTACACTCGCAAGCCACATTCCATAACCAAATTCCGCATTATCTTCTAATAAAGAATTCGACCAAGCTGGACCTTGTCCATCTTCATTTGTGGTATAAGGAGTTGCAGGAGCAGCTCCTCCCCATATTGAAGAACATCCAGTAGCATTAGCAATCATCATCCTATCACCAAACATTTGTGTTAGTAATTTTACATAAGGAGTTTCACCACAACCTGAACATGCACCAGAAAATTCTAGTAATGGTTTATTAAACTGACTTCCAAGAACTGTATTCTCCCTTGCTGGATTCTCTTTTTGTTTTAGAGTCATTGAAAATGCCCAATTTATGGTTTGGTCATTAACTTCTTCATAAGGCTTCATGACTAGGGCACCTTTTTCTTTGGCAGGACATGCCTCAACACAAAGTCCACAACCCGTGCAGTCTTCAACAGAAACTTGTATTCGATACATGAGTCCGTCTTTACCTTTAAAATCTTTTACATGGTACCCATCAGGTGCTTGATTCATTTCATCTTCATCAATTAAGAATGGACGAATCGCAGCATGAGGACATACAAATGAACATTGATTACATGCCGTACATGCTTCAGCATTCCAAACAGGAACTTCAAGGGCCACTCCGCGTTTTTCAAATGCTGCGGTACCAACAGGTATGCGACCGTCAGTCATATTATTTACAACTAAATCACCAACAGAAAGCTCATCACCTTCTTGTGAGTTGACACTATTAAGAATTTGGAAAACATATTTGTTCTCCCCCTTGTTACCTTTTTTCTTTTCTGGTGCTTGTGCATATTTCCAAGATTCAGGAACTTCAACCTTATGTAATCTTTCAGCAGCTAGGTCCATTGCTAAGTGGTTACTCTCAACAATTTTCATTGATTTTCTTGCATAAGAATCTAGTGCATCTTGTTTTAAAATACTCATTGCCTGATCAAATGGCATGATATTTGTTAATTTAAAGAAGGCAACTTGCATTGCAGTATTTATTCTTCTTCCAAGACCCACCTCACGAGCAATATTTACAGCATCAAGAGTATAAAATTCAATATTATTTTCAGCAATATACCTTTTAAACTTACTTGGTAAATGCTTATCTAATTGTTCATCACTCCATAAAGTGTTTAGTAAGAATGTCCCTCCAGGTTTAAGCCCCTTTAAAACGTCATACTGATGGAGGTAATTTGAAGCATGAACAGCTACAAAGTCAGCACTTTGTATTAGATATGTTGATTTTATAGGTGTACTTCCAAACCTTAAATGACTAACAGTTAGTCCACCTGATTTCTTAGAGTCATATGAAAATGCACCTTGTATATATTTATCGGTATTATTACCAATAATCTTTATAGCAGATTTATTTGCACCAACAGTACCATCACTACCAAATCCCCAGAATTTAGCTTGATAGGTTGTAGATGGAGTCAAGTCAATTTCTTCACCCAAGTCAAGTGATAAATTAGTCACATCATCCTTTATACCTACTGTAAATAATGTTTTAGATTTTTCCTTTAAAAGCTCATCATATACAGCAATTATTTGTTGCGGTGTTGTATCCTTACTTCCGATTCCGTAACGACCACCAATTACTTTTACATCATGATCAAATAATGCACTTTTAACATCAAGATAAAGCGGCTCACCATTACTTCCAGGTTCTTTTGTCCTATCTAAGACAGCAATATTTTTTGCAGTTTTAGGTAAATGTTCTATAAAATTTTCAACAGGGAATGGACGATATAAATGAATATTAATAAAACCGACCTTGCGTCCATTTACATTTAAATAGTCAACAACTTGCTCTATTGTTTGTCCAACACTACCTAATGATACAATAACTTCAGTTGCTTCAGGATCACCATAATAATTAACTAAATCATAACTTGTTCCGCGAAGTTCATTAATTTTTCTCATATATTTTTGAACTATAGCTGGAGTCGCTTCGTAATATGAGTTTACTGTTTCTCTTTGTTGAAAATGAATGTCAGGGTTTTGATTGCTTCCAGATACTGAAGGATGATCCGGGTTCATTGCTCGATTTCTAAACTCTTCAAGCTTTTCTTCATTAATCATTTCTGCAAGATCTTCATAGTTAATTACATCAATTTTTTGTAATTCATGACTTGTCCTAAATCCATCAAAAAAATTGAGGAAGGGAACACTGGCCTCAATTGTTGCTAAATGTGCAACAGCTGATAAGTCCATAACTTCCTGAACACTCGCCTCTGCAAGCATTGCATAACCAGTTGTTCTTGCAGTCATAATATCGCTTTGATCTCCAAATATATTCAAAGCATTTGTAGTAACAGCTCTCGCAGCTACATGTATTACACTTGGTAATAATTCACCAGCAATTTTAAATAAGCTTGGAATCATTAGAAGTAAGCCTTGACTTGCTGTGTATGTAGTTGCTAAAGCACCAGCTTTTAATGCACCATGTACCGCACCTGCAGCACCTGCTTCACTCTGCATCTCAGTTATTTTTACTGGTTGACCCCAAATATTTTTTTTACCTTGACTTGACCATTCGTCAGTATACTCAGCCATCGGGGAACTTGGAGTAATGGGGTATATTGCTGATATTTCTGAAAAAGCATAGGCAATATGTGCTGCAGCCATATTCCCATCCATAGTTTTTTTCATCTTATTCTTTTCCTCCTCTAGAGGGTCTTTGATATTATATGTTGGTATTTTACTGAATAAAATCAGCATTCTTATCTATTTTAACACTTTTTAGTCCAAAATTGTGCGATAATGCAAAAAAGTCTATTGTTTTATGGACAAATTTTAGATAAATAGTAAAATCAAAATCTTAAAGTTTTCATAAAATTTTTAAGATCAAAAAAAGCTATCCAAAAATTTGGATAGCTTCTCACAGATTTTATTATTCATTACCTGCTGTTTCGTCTGCTGCAGCGGCTTCTGCTAATTTATTATCAATAGCTTGTGCTGCTGTAATAAGAGCAAGTTTATATACTTCTTCTTCATTACAACCACGAGATAAATCAGAAACTGGTTTGTTCAATCCTTGAAGGATTGGCCCAACAGCGTCAAAGTTACCTAAACGTTGTGCAATCTTGTAGCCAATGTTACCAGATTGTAAATCCGGGAATACAAATACTGTTGCTTTACCAGCAACTTCACTTCCTGGAGCTTTAAGTGCACCAACATTTGAATCATAAGCTGCGTCAAATTGGAATTCTCCATCAAGAGCTAAATCAGGACGTGCTTCTTGAGCAAGTTTAGTAGCTTCTACAACTTTATCAACATCTGGTGATTTACCACTTCCTTTTGTAGAGAAGCTTAGCATTGCTACTTTTGGATCGATATCAAATAGTTCAGCAGTTTCAGCAGAAGCAATCGCAATGTCAGCTAGTGCTTGAGCATCTGGTTCAATATTGATAGCACAGTCACTGAAGATGTATCTTTCTTGATCACGACCGCGGAGTAATAGGAAAGCCCCACTAGTTCGAGAAATTCCAGGTTTTGTTTTAATAATTTGAAGTGCTGGACGAACTGTATCAGCTGTTGAGTGAATGGCTCCACTAACAAAACCATCAGCAATTCCCATTTGAACAAGCATGATTCCAAAGTAATTTTCGTCTAAAAGTAATTCACGTGCTTGTTCAGGAGTGACTTTACCTTTACGGATTTTAACTAATTCTTCTATAAAAAGTTCAGTTCTTCCACAATTTCTTGGGTCGTAACTTTCATAACCTTCAGATACAATCCCTGTATCTTTAAAGTTAGCAGCAATCTGTTCTTTGTTACCAACTAAAACTGGGATTATGTGTCCTTCAGCTCTTAAACGGTTTACCGCTCCTAGTACACGTGGGTCAGTTGCTTCAGGGAAAACAATTTTGATGCCTTTTCCTGAAATTTTGCTTTTTAGTGATTCAAATAAATCCATTGGTATTCTCCTCTTTTTTCTAAGAAATTCACTTTCATTATAGCTCAAAGCTTGTGAAATGTAAACGATTACGAATACTTAATAGGACTTTTATCCTGTACTATTAGTGTATTATTTATTTGTGAAAAAGGTTTGCTACCGAAAAACCCACGATTTGCAGAAAACGGACTTGGATGTGCTGATTTAATTACCTTACCACTTATCAAGTGTTCGTATGATTGGGCATGTTTGCCCCACAATACCCAGATAATATCAGGCCGCTTTTCACTTAAATATGAAATGGTATTTTCAATAAAAGTCGACCAGCCAATTTTTGCATGACTTGCTGGTTGATGAGCAACCACTGTTAATGCCGTATTAAGCAAAAATATGCCCTGCTCCGCCCAATCAGTCAGATCACCATTGGTACGCTTGATTCCAAGGTCAGATTCAAGTTCTTTAAAGATGTTTCTGAGGCTAGCAGGTAATTTATCACCTTCACGTACTGAAAAAGCTAAACCTGTTGCTTGACCATTATGATACGGATCCTGACCAATTATTACAACTTTTATCTTATCTAGTGGTGTAATATCGTACGCTCTGAAAACATCATTTAATGCAGGATATACCTCGTCAGTTTCATAGACTAATTTCACCTTCTTTTGTAAATCATGATAATAGTCTTTTTTTCTTTCAATTTCAAAAAAAGGTTCCCAAGATGCATGATTTTTCATTATACATTCTCTTTCTCGTCAGAATGGTTATCAATATCTAGAATACTTGCAATCTTTGTATTAATAATATCTACACCAACTGTATTACTTACACCTTCAGGAATAATAACATCTGCATATCGTTTTGTCGGTTCGATGAATTGGTGATACATTGGTTTTACAGCTGAAAGATATTGACTGACTACACTGTCAAGAGTCCTACCACGTTCATCCATGTCGCGCTTGATACGTCGTAAAATTCTTACATCATCATCAGTATCAACAAATATTTTGATGTCCATCATATCACGAAGTCTCTTATCATCTAGAACTAAAATTCCTTCAACGATAATTACATCTTGAGGATCCTGTCTATAAGTCTTATCACTTCTTGTATGCTTTTCATAATCGTAAATTGGAATATCAACAGCTCTGCCTTCTGAGAGCTCTTTTAATTGTTCAATCAGAAAATCTGTATCGAATGCAAACGGATGGTCATAATTCGTTTTTAAACGCTCTGAGAAGTCTAAATGACTTTGATCTTTATAGTATGAATCGTGCTCAATCATGGCAATCTTTTCATTTTTGAAATTATCTAAAATTGCTCTAGATACACTTGTTTTTCCACTGGCACTACCTCCAGTAACACCAATAATTATAGGTTTTTTAGACATTGACAATATACTCCATAATATTTATTATTTATCTATTTTAACACACATTTAAAAAATTTATGGTTCAATTAAAAAAATTTATGTCTATCTGTTCTAATTTTTGCTAAACTTATGGGATATCAATGTTTATTTAGGATTTATATTTAAGGAGAAAAAATGAGTAACTTTTTGGTTTTACAAACGGATTTTGGTTTGGGTGATGGTGCGGTAAGCGCAATGCACGGTGTAGCACATACTGTTAGTGATGCTATTACAGTATCGGACTTGACACACGATATACCTCCATATGATATTTGGGTAGCAAGTTATCGACTATATCAAACTGTAAAATATTGGAAGCAAGGAACTGTTTTTGTAAGTGTTGTTGACCCAGGAGTTGGAAGCGACCGTCGCAGTATAGCTATCAAGACAGTAAGTGGTCATTATATTCTAACACCCGATAATGGATCAATCACTCACATCGCCCACTATGACGGCATAGCTGAAGTTCGAGCTATTGATGAGGTAAAAAGCCGCTTGCCACATTCTGAAGAAAGTCACACATTCCATGGACGTGATATATATGCATATAACGGTGCTCGATTAGCAAGTAATGAAATTAAGTTCGAAGATTTAGGTGATGTTATCGAGTTAGATGAAATTGAAAAGCTTAAAATCGTTGAAGCAACAAAAGATAACCACATATTACGTGGATCAATTGATGTGCTAGATGTCAGATTCGGTTCACTGTGGACTAACATCCCACTTGATTTCGCTAAAGATGAGAATATAGACCAAAACAATCAAGTTCAGGTTACAATTTATCATGAGGATAAAAAAGTTTATCAGAATACCATGGTATTTGCACGAAGCTTTGCGGATGTTAATATCGGTGAACCATTAGCTTATGTGAATTCACTTGTTAATATCGGAATTGCTATTAACCAAGACTCATTTAGCAAGCTATATCATATTGGAACTGGTACTGATTGGATTATTGAAATTCGTAAAGCAACAAAAATTATTTTCGAATATTAAGGAGAATATTAATTATGAAAAAACTTTCTGTAAAAAGCGTTGTAGCAACAGGTATTGGAGCTGCATTGTTCGTTATTGTTGGATTATTTATTCGCATACCACTTTTCCCAAATACTGATATTCAATTACAATACGCAGTACTTTCACTCTTCGCTGGATTATTTGGTCCAATTCCTGGATTTTTAATTGGTTTTATCGGACATACTTTGAAAGATTCAATAGCATATGGTGCTCCTTGGTGGACTTGGTCAATTGCTAGTGGACTTTTAGGTGTCGTGCTTGCTTATGCTGTTAACTCAACTGACCTTGAAAACGGAATTTTTGGTAAATCTCAAATTATTCGCTTTAATATCATTCAAATTATTGGTAATATAGTTATCTGGAGTGTACTTGCTCCAATCGGAGATATACTTATTTACAGTGAACCTAGCAACAAAGTTTTTACTCAAGGTATGATTGCTAGTGTTTCAAATATAATTACTGTTGGTATTGGTGGTACTGCATTACTTGTTTTATATGCCAAAACTCGTACTAAAGAAGGTAGTTTAACAAAAGATTAGGAAATCTTATGCAAGAAAAAATTATTGAAATTGAAAATTTTTCCTTTCGCTATAATAGCCAAAGTGAACCAACCCTTAAAAATATTAATTTAGATATTTTTGAAGGTGAAAAAATACTTATAATTGGACCAAGTGGATCTGGAAAATCTACATTAGGTCAAGCATTGAATGGAATCATTCCAAATTTACATAAAGGTGAATCAAAGGGCAAATTGTTAGTAAACAGCTTGCCTTTTGGTTCTTCTATATTTGATTTATCTAAATCAATCAGTACGGTCCTTCAAGATACTGATGACCAATTTATCGGATTAACAGTTGCTGAAGATATTGCCTTTGCTCTTGAAAATGATGAAGTTGGTCAAGAAGAAATGCAAAAGGCTGTTAAATTTTGGGCAAATACAGTAGAAATTGGAAATTATCTAAATAAAAAACCTCAAGAACTATCTGGTGGTCAAAAGCAGAGAGTTTCTCTTGCTGGAGTTTTGATTGATGAATCACCAATTTTACTTTTTGATGAACCTCTGGCAAACCTTGATCCCAAGTCTGGACGAGATACAATTGAACTCATCGACAAAATTCATAAGGAAACAAAAGCAACTTGTATCATCATTGAGCATCGCTTAGAAGACGTACTTCATGCTGATATTGATCGAATTGTTTTGATTAGTGACGGGCAAGTTCTTTACAATGATTCTGCTGAAAAATTATTATCATCTCATCTTCTTCAAGAAAATGGATTACGAGAACCTCTATATGTCTCAGCCCTTAAATATGCTGGTTTAGATGTTTCAAATGTAAAAGAAATCGCAAATATAAACAAACTTCAATTAACAGAAGATCAAAAGAAACAATTGCTAACATGGTCAAATGAAATTAAGAATACCAGTCAGTTAACCAAGAAAGATGAACTTTTAAGACTTACTGATTTTTCTGTTTCCTATGGTAATGATTCAATTCTAGAAAATATCAACTTAACAGTTGATTCTGGTCAACGTGTTTCTATCGTCGGACAAAATGGTGCTGGTAAATCTACCTTAGTCAAAGCCATCTGCAATTTTATTTCTTCTCAAGGAAAGATTTATTGGAAGGGACAAGATATTAGCGACGAGAACATAGCTGAAAGAGCAAGTAAGATTGGATTCGTTATGCAGAATCCTAATCATATGATTAGTCAATCGATGATTTTTGATGAAGTGGCACTTGGTTTACGTCTTAGAAATGTTGATGAAGATACTGTTAAATCTCGTGTTGAAGAAACTTTGAAAACTTGTGGACTTTACGAATTCAGGAATTGGCCTATTTCAGCTTTGAGTTATGGCCAGAAGAAACGTGTTACTATCGCTTCTATTCTTGTTCTTGAGCCTGAACTTATTATTTTAGATGAGCCTACTGCGGGTCAAGACTTCAAGCATTATTCGGAATTTATGGATTTTCTTGATCAATTGAATGCCAATGGCAATACAATAATTTCTATCACCCATGACATGCATCAAATGATGGAATATAGTGACCGAACTCTTGTCCTCGGAAACAAGACCTTATTAGCTGATAAGTTACCTGCTGATGTTTTAACAAATGAAGAATTAATTAAGGAAGCTCATTTGAAGAAAACAAGTCTCTTCTCCTTAGCTCAAAATGTTGGTATTAAGGATGAGGAAGCCTTTATTGCAAACTTTATTAAATACGAGCAAGAAAGGAGGGATATTAATGAATGATTCATCTCAAATTATCGGTTACAAACCTGGAAATACTTTTATCTATAAAATAAATACTACAGCAAAAATGTTGTTCTTCATTCTTGTAACGGTAGCTTGTATGATTTCTTATGACACAAAATTTTTAGTAGCCATAAGTATCTTCTCATTAGTACTTTTTAAAATATCAGATATCAAGTGGAAGCAAATATCTTTTGTTATGAAATTCATTGTTGTCTTCTCCCTCCTGAATCTCTTGGTGGTCTTTCTCTTTGATCCAAGTTACGGAGCAAGACTATATGGTTCAAAGACAGTTATCTTTGGTTTTCTTACATGGGAAGAACTATTTTATTTATTTAATCTAGCTCTTAAATATTTCTGTACAGTACCACTTGCACTACTATTTTTACTTACAACTAACCCTAGCCAATTTGCTAGTTCACTAAATAGTTTAGGTGTTAGCTACCGTATATCGTATGCTGTGAGTCTCGCACTTCGTTATATTCCTGATGTTCAAAATGATTTTAATAATATCAAGATTAGCCAACAAGCGCGTGGGATTGACCTTTCATCCAAAGGAAATTTAATTACAAGAATTAAGAAAAATGTGCAACTGATACTACCTCTGATTTTTTCAAGTCTTGAAAGAATTGAAAAAGTATCGACTGCCATGGAACTAAGACGTTTTGGCAGTCGTAAAAAAAGAACATGGTATTCTTACAAGCCATTTAAAAGAAATGATTATTTAGTTCTTGGATTAGCAGTTTTAATAGTATTAATCACAATCTCTCTTTTCTGGGTTAATAATGGGCGTTTCTACAATCCATTCGTTTAACTATAGTCACTTAAAAATAGATTAATACATCGTTGACTCATCTCGATGAACGCTAGTTCTATCATCAATTCGTCGCCTTGTCTTATTTCTATTTTAATCAACTATAATAATAATAAAAATCTCCCAAATAATTTGAGAGATTTTTTTGCTATTTAAGAATCAAACTAGTGTACTTGGGAATTGTAAGCTTACCATTTTCAAGTTTAGCTTCTCCCTTAAAGGCAGATAAAGTTTCTTTTATCTTATATTTTGAAAGTTCTTTTGGTAGATCTATTGTTAAATCTTCCTTATCACTAAAGTTATGAATAACAGCAACTTTTTCATCTTCGTATTCATAAGATAAGATTGCAATGTTTTTTTCATCTGATTCAAGGTTTGTGATTTCCCCACGCGCTATTTCTGGATAATTTGACTTAGCACGAAGAACTTTTTTATACCAACTTAGAACTGAGTCTGGATTTTTTTCTTGTACTTCCACTGAACCTCCATCAGTTTCAGCCTTCATTGTTGAATTTTCAAATGGTTTTGGTTGCCCCTTACCATCATTATTAAATACCATAGGTTGACGTTTATTTTCATCAGCACCGCTACCCGTCATACCAATTTCTTCACCATAATATATGAATGGATTTCCAGGCATCAAAAGATAAGTGTTAGCTGCCATCTTCTTTTGTTCAAGACTATTAAAGGTATGAGCAGAACGATCTCCATCATGATTACTTAAAAACGGAGCATCAATAGCATTTTTATTTTTTTCCTTGATTGCCATGTCCCAAGTTACAAGTTTATCAGCAAATTTTTGACCATTCCCTAACTGGACAGTTTCTGCAATAATTCCATATTTTTTTGCCTGAGCAAATGGGAAATTAAAGAGACTATCAATTCCACTTTCATAGTGACTTTCAATATTATAGGCATCATTCCAAACTTCACCAACTACATAGACATCTTTCTTTTGCTTTTGCACTGTCTCCATAAACCATTTGGTGAACTCATTATCTTTTTCAGTTTCACCAGTGTAATACTCGCCAACAGCATCCAGTCTAAATCCTGCTATCCCTTTTTTTAGCCAAAAGTCAGTGATTTTTTTAATCTCAGAACGGACATCTTCATTTTTTAGATTTAAATCAGGCATTCCTTCCCAAAATCGTGCCTCATAGTACCAACCTTCTCCTAAGGAAGCATATCCTTCCTTCTGTTCTCTCGAAAAATTATAGAAATCCTTGTATTTTTCATCTTCCTTTGATCCAGTTCCTAGTACAGCTCTTTTAGCAGCTTTAAACCATTCATTTTCACTTGATGTATGATTCAAAACCAAATCTATTATTACTCTGATATTATGATCTTTTGCTTCTTTGACTAGATTTTCAAAATCTTCCATATTCCCAAATGATGGATCAATTTGATAGTAATCAATTACATCATATTTATGATAGCTTGGTGACTTCATGATAGGAGTCAGCCATACTCCATCAACCTTTAAATCATCGGTAGAATCTTTTTTACCAGTATTAAGGTAATCAAGCTTTTCAGTAATTCCTTTTAAATCACCTTTACCATCCCCATCACTATCATAAAAACTTCCAGTAAATATTTCATAATAGTTCCCATATAAATCATTAGTAGATTTTATAGATTTTCCACTACTTCCCGAGCTACAGGCTGATAAACCCAATAAAGCTAAAGCAGCCATAGTAATATAAAATTGTTTTTTCATTTATTCTCCTTATTTCAATGCAACCGTTTTCATTATCTATATAATAACATGAAAATTCAATTTTTCAATATTAATTTTTAGGTATGTTATAATTAGTATAGTTTTATTAACATGGAGGTATTATGTATGCTAAAACTCGCAATAATAGGTACAGGCTGGATTTCTCGTGCTTTCATTGATGCAGCCCTATCTACAGAAAAATATGAACTCACTTCTGTCTATTCACGTAGACTGTCAAGCGCTGAAGACTTTACAAGAGATTTTGACAATGTAAAATTATTTGATAATCTGGATAATTTTTTCGAAGATGATTTTGATGTTGTCTATATAGCAAGTCCAAATTCGCTTCACTTCTCTCATGCTCAGCTTGCTCTTAAAAACAAGAAAAATGTCATTGTAGAAAAACCAGCATTTTCAAATCCGACTGAATTAGCTGAAATCATTAAAACTGCAGAAGAAAATAATGTTTTAATTTTTGAAGCTGCCAGAAATATTCATGAAAAATCATTTACTATAATCAAGAATTTCTTAGATGATAAAACAATTACTGGTGCCGACTTTACTTATGCTAAGTACTCTTCTAAAATGACGGCTTTGCTTGCAGGAGATGTTCCAAATACTTTTTCTACCAAGTTTTCTGGCGGAGCACTTGCTGATTTAGGTGTTTATGCTCTTTATGCAGCAGCCTACTTATTTGGTCAGTCAAATCTAGCTTTATATCAAGGAATTATTCTTGATAGTGGAGTTGATATAAATGGTATTGGTTGTCTAGAATATGATAATTTTAATTTGGCTCTAAAGACTGGGAAAAATCTTACAAGTAACCTTCCATCTGAAATCTACACAACTGATGGAACTTTGACATTAGATGGGATTAATGCTGTTTCTTCAGCTGTATTTGAAACTTTCGATGGTCAAGTTACTGAGTTAGACGTCTCTGCACTTGAAAATCCGATGGCTGAGGAAGCTTGGGATTTTGCTGAAATCTTGTTGGACCCAACAAGTGAGAAAAACACTAAAGAATATGAAGAACTTTTGCATCTTGCTCAAATCGTGGCTAACACTAGCTATGAGATGAGGAAAAATGCTGGAATTAAATTTGAGGCTGATAAAAATGATTGATAATAATACACTGCCAGAAGCATGGCAAAAACAACTTGAAGAACTTGGTTTTAATGAGTTCACTGCGGTTCAGGAAGAAAGTTTTGAACCTTTAAAAGATGGAATGAATGTTATTGCAACAAGTCCTACGGGAACTGGGAAAACTCTTGCCTATCTTCTACCTCTTTTACTTAACGTAAAAAAAGGAGGTGGGCAACAACTTTTAATTCTTGCTCCAAACAGTGAACTTGCTGGACAAATTCATGATGTTACAAAGACTTGGGCTGAACCACTTGGTTTAAAAGCTAGTCTTGTTATTGCAGGTGCTAGTCTTAAACGACAAATTGAACGTTTAAAAAAAGCTCCAGAAATCGTTATTGCAACTCCTGGTCGTGCTTTAGAACTTGTAAAAGATAAGAAAATCAAGATGACTGCCATTAACACAATTGTTCTTGATGAAGTTGACCAACTTGTTGAAGACGGTCAGTTTAATTTTGTTAAGCCTATCATTAATCGAACACCTAAAGATTATCAATTTGCCTTTTACTCAGCTACTGCTGATAGTCAGTTAGAAAAAATCCAACAAATTGCTGAAAATAAATTATCTAATCTTGTAGAAATTAATGTTACTGAAACTGATTCAAATGTTGAACATATCTTTGTTGAAGTTGAAAAACGTAAAAAAGTTGATTTTTTACGTCAGCTAGCTCACCTGCCTAACATGCGTGGTCTCGTCTTCTTTAACAAACTTGATGACTTAGGTAATGCGGAACAAAAATTACAATATCAAGGTATTGATGCGCAATCTCTTGCAAGTGATATTGGTGGACGTTTTAGAAAAGTTTTATTAGATAAGTTCAAAAATGGAGAAATCACCCTGCTACTTGCTACTGATTTACTCGCACGTGGAATCGATATTGAAAATCTAGATTATGTTATTAATTTTGATGTTCCAGTAACTGAAGAAAGCTATCTTCACAGAGCTGGTCGTACTGGTCGTATGGGCAAAGATGGTACTGTTCTATCAATCATCTCTTCTCCTATTGAAAAGAAAAATTTGAAAAAACTAGCCAATGACCCTCAAGAAAAGATCCTAAAAGCCCAACAATTCGTGGGTAAGAAGTAATTATGAATAATAAAGAAAAATGGACTTTTAGGATTGTAACCTTAGTTTACTGCCTCTACATGCACTATTATGGTGGACCATTTTACTTTATGATTCTAAATGTTTTTCTAGCTTATATTCCAATTGAAATAAGTTTCCATTTAAACATTAATAATGGTTGGAAATTCTGGCTACTTGCAGCTTTTTGGCTCCTATTTTATCCAAACGCTCCTTATCTCTTAACTGATTTTATTCATCTAGTACATCTTCCTATTTACGATGGCTATTCGATTGAAATTAGTAAGAATATGAACTATTGGTGGGATTACTCACTTATGGGTCTTGGAATCATTGGTTTCACAATAGTTGGAATGGATTCTATAAATACTATTAGTAGACAATTGCTATATAAATTCAAAGGATGGCAAGTTATTACATTTCAAATTATTGTTCAATTTCTTTCATCTCTTGCAATTTATGTAGGTCGCTTCGACCGTTTGCATAGTGTTTATATTTTTGCAGAACCAGTTAACACCATTAAGTTAATATTCTTTACCTGGTCACAAAATAAAATTCAGTTCATTCTAATAATGACTTTTCTACAAATAGGATTATTTTATTTCATAAATTTTGTAAGAAAAAATACAAAAAAGAACCTCTCAACTAATAATTGAGAGGTTTTTTTATATAGTTGATTAAAAATAGAAATACCTTCGTTTTACTACGCTGTCGATTACACTTAAATAAGCGAGCTTATAGTGTAAGTCGCAAGACAAGGCACTTCGCTTCGCTACGATGTCCATAGAACTTAAATTGCTAAAGCAATTAGTTCTAATGGCGACGAAAGATGATAGAACTAGAGTTCATCGAGATGAGTCACTACGCCTTGCTCCGATGTCGATTGTACTTATATAAGCAAGCTTATTAGTATAAATCGCAACGATGTATTAGACTATTTTTAAGTGACGATAAATGGAAAAAGACCCGAAGGTCTTCTATATAGGTTTGGCACCTAATGGCCCCTGACGGAATCGAACCATCAACTAATTCTTAGGAGGAACTTGTTATATCCATTTAACTAAGGAGCCACTTCTATTACGAATAATAATTATAACATAATTTATAGGATTTTCTATACCTTATGATAAGAATTTCTATGTATACATAGAAAAAGCAGGAATTTCTTCCTACTTCTCAAGTAATTTTACGATATCTTTTTCAATGTCTTTTGGTTCTGTTGTTGGTGCGTAGCGTTTTACTACATTACCTTCTGAATCAACTAAGAATTTTGTGAAATTCCATTTGATTTTTTTACCGGCTAGTCCACTTTTTTCATTTTTTAAATATGTATAAAGTGAATCTTCATTTTCCCCATTTACATCAATTTTTGCGAAAGTTTTAAAACTAGTATCATATTTTAACTGACAGAATTCTTGAATTTCTTCATTACTTCCAGGTGCTTGATGACCAAACTGGTTACATGGAAAATCTAAAATTTCTAACCCTTTGTCAGAATACTTTTTATAAAGGTCTTCTAGCCCCTGATATTGTGGAGTAAAACCACATCCGGTAGCTGTATTTACAATCAAAAGAACTTTTCCCTTATAATCAGCTAATGAAACATCTTCATTTTTAATATCTTTTACTTTTAAGTCATATATAGCCATCTGAATACCTCTTTTTTTCTAGCTATAGATATTCTACTCTTTAGAACTTTGAGAATCAACTAAATAGCCCTTTAACGACTTCATTGACTGGTTTGCCGTGAAGTCCTTTTGCGTCCATTGTCCAATTTACCCATCCAACTATACTGTTGAGTAAGTATACCCAGTACATGATGACGATTTCAAATGATTGTCCCCACCATAGATAGATTGAGAAGATATTTGTTAGTCCCCAGAAAATCCATTGTTCTGCATAACCACCACTCATCAAAACTTGTCCTGTAACGTTTGTTCCGTCGGTTACACTGTCACGGAAGGGGCGGTTAGCACCAATAGACTTGTAGGCGTATCCCATACCAAGCCATACAATTGCAGTAAGTACGATGTTTTCAATCCATCCTGAAAGAGTGAGTTTGTTAGTTAATATGTCTTCTTCGTCTTGTCGAGGTTGAAGAGCAGCAACTAGCCACATGTAAAGACCGATAGGCTGCATGATGGTAAAGAATGTTGTTGTTGCAACTTCCCCGTAGAAACCCGATTGTAAGCTCATATGCAAGTAAATTAAAGAATTAATTAGTCCAAAAATATAGTTACTCGCACGTTTTTCATTTACAAATATTACACAAATTATACCCGTTAAACCTGCAATCATCCCAATCATTGAGTCAGGATTTAGGATATAAGCAATAATTTGAATTGAACATAATGCAATTAAGTAAATCCATCCAAGTAAACTTCTTCCTAGGAATATATCAGCAAAAGTTAATTTTAATACTCCGATAAAGCCTAATTCTTTTGCCTTAGACCACAGTTCCTTTAAATTTGCAGGAAGAGCCTTCAAATTTGTTGAAATACTTTCCTTCTTATTGCGGAAAAAGTCTCCAAATCTTTTACCAATTGATTTTAAATAATCAAACACTCCATTTTCTCCTTAAATATTCTATTAAAAAAACATAGAAAATAATTTTCAAGGGTATTTCAACGATTGATAAAAATTCTCTATGTTTATGTGCTTATCATTTGAAGATAGAATGTTGGATGATATTTCTTTTCCAACTTCTCTTTCAAGTATTTTTATTAATTATTATTTAACATATTCTTCTGTTAATTCCATGAACTCATTGATATCAGCAAGAACCATGTCAATTCCTGCTTGCCAGAAATCCGGTTTAGTCAAATCAACTTGCAAATGTTTTTCTGCTAGTTCTTCTGATGTCATTGAAGCTGTATCACGAAGAAGTGAAATGTACTCATCTTCAAAATTCGAACCTTTTTTATTTGCGTAAGCATAGATTCCCATACTAAATAGGTATCCAAAAGTATATGGGAAGTTATAGAATGGTACATCATCAATAAAGAAATGTAATTTTGCAGCCCAGAAATGTGGATGGTATGTTGCTAGTCCGTCAAGATATGCTTCTTTTTGTGCTTCAACCATCATTGATGTAATTTCATCTGCTGAAACAAGCCCCTTTTGGCGAGCTTGATAAAAAGCATTTTCAAAGATGTAACGAGCATGAATATTCATGAACATAGCAATTGCATTTTGCATTTTTACATCAAGAAGATTAATTTTCTCTTCCTTAGTCTTCGCGCTCTTAAGTGTAGCATCTGCTACAATTAGTTCTGCAAATGTACTAGCAGTTTCAGCTACATTCATTGCATAGTCTTGGTTAAGACTTGGCATATTCCACATAACGCTACTATGGAATGCATGTCCCAACTCATGAGCAAGAGTTGCTACTTCATTAACAGAATTACTATATGTCATGAAAATACGAGACTCTTGCGTTTCTGGAAGTCCTGTACAATATCCACCAGGACGTTTACCAGGTCTGTCTTCTGCTTCAATCCAAGATTTATCAAATGCTTCTTGAGCAAATTTCGACATTTTTGGAGAGAATTTTTCAAAGTTTTCTATGATAAATTCTGCAGCTTGGTCAAATGTATAAGTTCTTTCTTCCATATCACCTAAAACGATAGGTGCATCTTGGTCTTGCCACTCCATCTTATCTTTGCCAAAAAGTTGAGCCTTACGAGTTAAATAATCAACGATTGGTTGCTTATTAGCTTGAATAGTTGACCACATAGCATCAACTGTTTCTTCTTTTAGACGATTATATTCTAATGGTTGTTTTAGGTAATCATCAACACCGTGGAGTTTTTGAGTTGATAAACGGAATCCATCTAGATGGTTCAATGTGTCAGCAAATATATCAACCTTGTCTGACCATGCTTTTTCCCATTTTTCAAATAAGTCTGCTCTCACGCTCGCATCAGCATCACCCATCATTTTATTGAATGCTTGACCTGCAGAAAGTGAAACTTCTTTACCTTCTTCATTAATATACGGAATTTCGATACTTGCAACAATTGTATCATAGTGGCTACTCCATGCATTTAAACCATCTAAATTAAGTGTACTAATAATATTTTCTTCAGCTTCTGATAGTAATTCTTTACCATCACGACGAATTTCAGAAAGTCTAAATGATAGATTTACAAGTTCTGTAGTAGACATTAACTCAGTCCATTTTTCATCATCTATCTCGCTTAATTTCTTAGAAAAAATTGTTTGAGCAAGCTGAACTGCTGGATATTTTTTACTAAAGTCTCCATATACAAGTTTTGCTTTATCATCATTGATATCACTAGATAAAAGAGCTCCAATAAAGCTACCACACTGACCAAATCCTTTGGAAATAACTTCTTGTAAATCTAAAATTTCAACAAATTTATCAATTGAATCTGATTCTGGATTCCAATCTGTAACTTTGTCCTGATATTCTTTAATTTGATTATCAAGTTCCACCATTCTATTTTGCAATTCTTGCGAATTACTTCCTCCAGGAAAAATTGAATCTAGGTCCCAGTTAATTGCGTATTTCATGAACATTCTCCTTTATTTTTAACTAAATATAAGTATATCATAAAATTTTTTGAATTATTAAAATTCAAGATGAATTGTTGAAAATTACACGATAATTCAGGAACATCTGAATCCCATTAAAAATATCGCAATTATCTGAATATTTATTGCCGTAAATATATTATTTTGTTATACTAATTAAAATATGAAAAAGAAATGAGATTATAATGTTTTCTCTTAAGAAAGTTTTTAGAAGTGGATATTTTTGGTTATCCATTCTTTCTATCACTGTTGTTGCTATCGCGGCTGCATTAGTTCCATTAGAAACAGCTAATATCTTGAACTATGCCCTTGCTAAGGATATAAATACACTTATCATATGGAGTATTGTTCTTTTAGCTACTATTGCTATTTTGCTAATATTTGAGTCATTTAGTCAATACTTCTCTGTTAAATATAGCAATAAATTTAAAGCAGATATGGTAAACCACTTAACAATTTCCATTAGCAAAAAAGACTGGTACTCTTTTCAAAAGAAAGGGACAGTTGACTACTTATCATATTATAACAATGATATTGAAGTATTAGAGGAGGACTATTTCCAATCTATTCTCAAAAGCTACCAAGGATTTATAGCATTGATTGCAAATATATCTGTCCTCTTTACATTAGATAAATTATTAATGGTGGTGGTTGTAATATCAAGTATAATCCCAATGCTAATACCTTTCATTTTTCAAAAACACCTTGCTAAGCTTAAGAGTGAAAATATGTTTCAAATCACCAACTTTAACAATAAATTAAGTGACTTTCTCGATGGTTTTCAATTGATGAAAGGTTTTAAGAAAGAGGATAAATTCTTAAATCGTCTAAATTTGGCAACAGAAAGTATGAACGAGAGCAAAGAAAAACATGAAAAGGCGGATGTTACTTCAAATCTTATTACTGGTATAGCTTTTTATATTTCTTTTATTGCAAGCTTAATTATTGGGGCCTATCGTATTGCAACAGGAACTACTAGCGTTGGTGCTGTAACTGGTATCTTGCAAATTTCTGATAATCTTATCTATCCAATCAATTTGATTTCTAGTCAGACTAAGACTCTTATGGCAACAAAGACAATTAGAAATGACTTTAAGAAACTATGTAGTTTTGATGAAAAAACAAATAATTATGAGGACTTGAATGATAAACAAAATGCCATTATTATCGAAAACTTAAGTTTCGGATATAATGACACTAAAATTCTAAATAATGTTAATTTTACTTTTGAAAAAGATAAAAAATACTTATTAATAGGTCCTAGTGGTCAAGGAAAATCAACATTACTTCATCTTATAAGTGGAGATATTGCTGATTTTTCTGGTAAAGTACTGGTAAATAAAGACATTAAAAATGGAATACGTCTGATTCCACAAAAATCTCTGTTAATTCGAGATAGTATTATAAATAATCTTACACTCTTCAGTGATAAACCACTTGGAAATGTGAAAAATACTCTTGAGAAATTTAAACTTAATAAATTTTCAAGCAATGAAAAACTTCAAGCTGAATTTCCAAATAATGTTAGCCCCTCAGGTGGTGAGGTACAAAGAATGAGTATAAGTCGAACTCTTCTCGAGCAACCTCAGCTACTTCTTCTTGACGAAGTTACTTCAGCCCTTGATAAAGAGAATCAAAAGTTTGTTGAAGTAGAATTGCTAAAGAATTTTAAAGGAACCGTTATTAGTGTATCTCACAACTATTCTGAAGAAAGTCTTAATTATTATGACTATGTAGTTGAAATTAATGATTCAAAAATATCAGTAATAAATAAAACTGACTTAGAAAAAAACAAGTCTCATAATAATTGAGACTTGTTTTTATTATTAAATTTTTAGATATCTTCTCATAGAAATTACTGAACCTAGTGATCCAATCACCATACCAATAGCAACAATTAAAATTGAAATTACTGGTAAAAATTCAGTTGGTTTAATTATACTTAAACCTTGTGTAATTAGAGAAGGTGTAAAGCTCTTATAAGCTACATTATATAGATAATTAACCAATAATACTGGGATAATTGATCCTATAAGTCCAACCCATGCTCCTTCAAGAAAGAATGGCCAACGGATATAACCTTTTTTTGCACCAACCAAACTCATAATTTGAATTTCACGACTTCGTGACATAATAGTAATTCTTATAGTGTTAGAGATCAAGAATACAGCTACAAATATTAATAGAGCTGAACCAGCTAATCCCCAAGTTTTAATCGTATTAGCAACTTTAAAGATTCTATCAGTATTTTTACCACCATACTCTGCTTTTTGAACTCCATCAATTTCAGAGAGTTTTTTAGCTAGTGGCTTAACATTTTCAGGTTTATCGGCCTCAACAATATAGACGTCATAAAGTGGGTTTGCATCACCCTTAAACAATTCCCAAGTATCCCCTAAACTGTCAATAAGCTTTTTAAGTTGGTCATCTTTACTTGAAAAAGTTACATTTGTAACATGATCTAAATTCTCAATTTGATCATAAATTACGTGGTAATTCTTATTGTCAATTATCTTAGTTTTATCCTTTGGATCAGTATATTGTTTGTCATTATCATGTTGATCAAGTTTAATATAAGTCATGATACGAACATTGTTCTCAATATCTGTTGCAAGTTTTGCAGTATTGAGTATTACCGATAAAAAGACACCTAACAAGGCTAAAGTAATTGTAACTGAACTAATTGCAGCAATAGTCATCCAGCCATTACGTCGTAAATTTTTAAATGAGTCTAGAATATGTCTAAAGAAATTTCTAATCATCGTATCCATACTCTCCTTCCACTTGATCTCGTACAATCCGTCCATTTTCAATGGCAATTACACGATGTCGCAGAGTATTAACGATTTGGCTGTTATGTGTTGCCATAAGAACAGTTGTTCCCTGTAAGTTAATACGTTCTAAAAGTTCCATTATTCCCCAAGAGTTTTCTGGATCTAGATTTCCTGTTGGTTCATCAGCTATTAAGACCTTAGGTGCATTAGCAATTGATCTTGCAATTGCAACACGTTGTTGCTCACCACCCGATAATTCATTAGGGAACGCTCTGACCTTGTGTTTCAATCCTACCAAATCTAAAACTTCCATTACACGTTTTTTAATTTCACGTGGTGGACGTCCTACAACTTGCATAGCATATGCAACATTTTCATAAACGTTTTTCTTAGGCAAAAGTTTGTAGTCCTGGAATACTACTCCAATTGAGCGTCGTAAGTAAGGTACTTCTTTATTTTTAATTTTTGTTAAATTGAATCCAGCAACATTAGCTGTTCCTTTATCAACTGAAATTTCCCTATAAAGAATTTTGATAAAAGTTGATTTACCGGCACCAGAAGGTCCTACAATATATGCAAATTCCCCAGGTTCAATACTTACAGAAATATTCCTTAAAGCCGTAGTTCCGTTACTGTATTTTTTTGTTACATTATTTAATTCAATAATATTTGTCATAGATGTTTTCTGAGTAAACAGATACTCCTTTCAATTCTATATTATTATACCATTTATATAAGTAAAGATTATGAATTTCTATTACTTTTCATTACAAATATATGAAAATAATCTTACGCTTAGATAATGTAGAATATATTACATACTCCATTTAAGGTATGCATCTATAAAACCGTCAATATCTCCGTCCATTACTGATTGAATAGCTCCGGTTTCATAGTTAGTTCGGTGATCCTTAACCATATTATATGGATGGAAAACATATGATCTGATTTGGCTTCCCCATCCAATCTCCTTTTGATCACCTTTAAGTTCGTCAACTTCAGCTTGCTTTTTCTGCATTTCTAAAGTATAAAGTTTTGATTTAAGCATACCCATGGCTTCTTCACGGTTTTTCAACTGACTTCTCTGAGTTTGACTTGCTACAACGGTACCTGTTGGAATGTGCGTAATACGAACAGCAGATTCTGTTTTATTAATATGTTGTCCACCTGCACCACTAGCTCGATAGGTATCGATTTTCAAATCATCAGAATCAATTTCAACCTCGATTGAATCATCAAGTTCTGGTAGGACTTCAACTGAACAAAATGATGTATGACGTCGTTTAGCTGAGTCAAATGGTGAGATACGAACTAATCTATGTACACCCATTTCACTTCTCAAGAATCCATAAGCATTGTGACCGATGAATTTTATGGTTACACTTTTAATTCCTGCTTCATCTCCATCTTGATAATCAACAATCTCAACCTTAAAGTTATGTGCGTTTCCCCATCGTTCATACATACGCATCAGCATACTTCCCCAGTCTTGTGACTCTGTACCACCAGCACCTGGGTGAATCTCTAAAATTGCGTTCATGTGATCATATGGTTGGTTAAGTAGCATCTCTAGTTCATAAGACTGCATCTTAGTATTTAATGATTTAAGTCCCTCTTCTAGTTCTTCTTGCATTGAAGCATCTGGTTCTTCGATAACCATTTCGTACATTACTTCAAGTTCATCAAATGAATTTTGTAAATCCATAAAGGTGTCATATTTTGCCTTCAACTCGTTACTTTCATTGATAACCTTTTGAGCTGCTATATTGTCATCCCAAAAACCTGGGGCAGCCATGTCATTTTCTAACATAGCAATCTCTTCTTCCAGTCTTTCTAAATCTAGATTTTTCTGGAAGCTTGCAATTTTTTCACGATTCTCATCTAATTGCTTTTTTATTTCAAATAATTCCATTGTTAATTACTACTCCTTAGATTTCCTTATCTACTATACCACAAATAAAGAAGGTTTTCACGCTCTTGCTTAGCCTGCTCATCATCCGTATCTCTGTCTTCAACTAAATTAATCATATCTTGATTAGGTTCTTTTACCAAACGTCCTAGTGCCCAAAAAGCTGAACCCAAAAGAACTTGATTTTGAGTACTATCAACTATTTCCAATAATTTGGGTATGGCTGATTTATCATTTGCATTTGCTAGTGCATAAATAGCATTGCGTTGAAGGACATTTCGCCCTCTCCAACTACCTGCAAGATGTCCGTATTTTTCCTTAAACTGTCGATTAGTAAGATCCAAAAAAGGGATGAGCTCAGGTTGAACTAACTCTGGATCTCCTTCCATCTCGGGATGAAAATGACTATCTATTCCTTTATTATAAGGACACACCATCTGACAAATATCACAACCATATATAATAGTTTTCATTTTTTGACGGTATTCTTCCTGAAGAATTCCTTTATTTTGAGTTTGAAATGATAAGCATTTTTTTGCATTCATTTTGCCATCACCAATAAGTGCATCAGTTGGACAAAAATCGATACATCTATTACAATCGCCACACCCGTATTCAACAGGTTTATCTGCTTCAATTTCAAGGCTTGTAATTATTTCACCCAGATATACATATGAACCAAATTCCTTAGTAACTAAAAGACCATTTTTCCCAATAAAACCAAGTCCAGCACGCGCAGCAACTACTACGTCAATAAGTGGTCCTGTATCAACAAAAGCTTCATAATCAAGACCATTAATTATTTCATTTATTCCTTCAATAAGTGCATCTAGTTTTTTCTGCATGATATGATGATAATCAATACCCCAACTTGCACGTGCAAAAGAACCTCTGCGAAATTCTGTTTTATCTGGTCTTCCTTGAAGTTTATTGGGATATGCTAAGGCAACTGAAATTATTGTTTTAGCAGATGGTAAAGTAAGCTTGGGATCAAGTCTCTCATCTATATTTTTATGTTCAAAGCCAGAATTATGTCCCTTCTCTTTTTGATCTACTAAACTTTTTCTCATATACTCGAAATCATCAGCTTTAGTAAAGCCGATTTTTTGTATATTCAATTCTTCTGCTAATTTTATAATTTGACTCTTAATATCCATGATTTTGCCTGACTGTTTGTGATTACCTCATTTTATTATAAATACTTGCTTCAAACAAGTATTTTTCACAACAAAATACAGACAATTCTGTTACTTTATGCTATAATGTAAAGCGAGATCTTTGAATTTTAGAAAGTTGGTATTAACTATGAAAGCTCTACGTGAGGGCGACTTTATTACGATTCAAAGCTATAAACATGACGGAAGCTTGCATCGTACCTGGCGTGATACGATGGTGCTAAAAACAAATGAGAATTCTATAATTGGAGTTAACGATCATACTCTTGTTACAGAATCAGATGAGCGTAGATGGGTTACTCGTGAACCTGCTATTGTTTACTTTCACAAAAAATACTGGTTCAACATCATAGCCATGATTCGAGATAATGGTGTATCTTACTATTGCAACCTTGCCAGTCCATATACTATTGACGACGAGGCCTTGAAATATATTGATTATGATTTGGATGTAAAAGTATTTCCTGATGGTGAAAAACGCTTACTTGATGCTGAAGAATATGAGCGTCATAAGGAACAAATGAATTATTCACCCCAAATTGATTACATTCTTAAAGAAAATGTTAAGATTTTAGTCGATTGGATAAAAAATGAGCGTGGTCCCTTCTCTGAGGAATACATCAAAATTTGGTACGATCGATATCATCAGTTGAAACAAAATTAGATTTATATCTATTTTGTTTTTTTATTACTCAAAACATAAAAAGATGTAAAAAAACTCCGAATCAACGGAGTTTTTCTATTTATTCATTTTCAATCTAAAATTAAAGCATTGCAAGGATTGCAAAGTTTGCAATAAATAGAATATCGACAATCCAGATTACAATATGAATTTCTGAGAATTTACCACGGATGATTTTAACAAGGGTAAACATGATGAATCCTGCCGCAATACCATAAGAGATACTATAGGCAAATCCCATAAACACACTTGTAAAGAAAGCTGGAATTGCCTCATCAAGATTAGACCATTCAATATCAGCAAAACTTGAAAGCATCATCATACCAACAATGATAAGTACAGGCGCTGTTGCTTGAGTTGGCACTAAGGCAAGAACAGGCGAGAATAAACTAGAAATCATGAACATAGCTGCTACAACTACTGATGTAAGTCCTGTGCGTCCACCAGCACCAATACCTGCTGCTGATTCAACATAAGTTGTTGTGTTTGATGTACCAAATACTGCACCGATTGAAGTTGCAACTGCATCAGCAATAAGTGCTCTATCCATCTTAGAAGATACTCCATCACCTTCTTCAAGTGCTTTTTCATCTTCTTCTGAGAAAATTCCAGTTTTGCGTCCAGTACCAATGAAAGTACCTAAGGTATCAAATGTATCTGAAAGGCTAAATGCTAGAATTGTCATACAAACCTGTGGAATTTTTGAACTATCCGCAAAAAGTGAACCCATTCCCTCTTTACCAAATGCTGCGCCAAAAGTTGTACCTAGCTCTTTAAATGCTACAGCAATATTGTTTTCTTGTAATAAAGTTGAAAAGTCAACTTTTACAATCCCAGTAGCAAGAGCAATCAGAGTTGTTAATAGAATTGAAAGTAAGATTCCTCCACGAATGTTTTTAAGAACAAAAAACATTGTAATTACAATACCTACAAGAGCAAGTAATACTCCAGGGTTATTAAATTTTACAAGTTCAGGTACTGCACTACTGTTGGCAATAATACTTGATTGTCCAACTGGAGCTTTGTCATCTAAAACGACATATGCTCCTGGATCGCTTAGAAATTGTAGGAGTCCTGCATTTTTTATACCAACATAGGCAATGAAAATACCAATACCACCACCAATAGCATGTTGTAAGCTTAGGGGAATAGCTTTCATGATTGCTTTACGAATACGAGTAACTGTAATAATAATATTAATAATTCCACAAATAAATACCATAGCCAATGCTTGTTGCCATGTGTATCCAAGGGCAAATACAACCGTAAATGTAAAGAAGGCATTTAGTCCCATACCTGGTGCTTGAGCATAAGGTACATTAGCATAAAGTCCCATAATAAGTGTTCCAATAACACTAGCAATAATTGTTGCTAAAAATACTGCCTGAGTAGGCATTCCTGTTTGTCCCAAAATACTTGGGTTAACAAATAAGATATAAGACATGGCAAAGAATGTAGTCAATCCTGCCATTACTTCAGTACCAACAGTGGTACCATTTTCTTTTAGTTTGAAAAATTTTTCTAACATGACTCTCCTTAAAAAATAACATTTTATAATCTACATTCATTATTTTACGTTAAATTTTAAAAAGTTCAAGCAATTTCTTAAAATTAGTATATATTATTTTGTTTAATGTTCGCGTTTTGCTAAAATATTCCAAGTAAAACTTAAATATGATACAATAGCAACATATTAACAAATATAGATGGGTATAAAGAATGAATAAAAAACTAATTGCGATTGATCTTGATGGTACAACGTTAAGGTCAGACAATACAATCAGCAACTATACAAAAGAAACTTTTAAAAAATTGCAAGATGATGGGCATTCAATTGTCATAACAACAGGTAGACCATATAGAATGTCGATTGATATTTATAAAGAACTTGGTTTAGCATCTCCTATGATTAACTTCAATGGTGCTATGGTAACAAAACCAAGTGATAAAAATTGGGATTTTAAAGATGAAAAGCAAGTTGATAAAGACATTGTTAGAGATTTATTAAAAAATCAAAACAGCTTTAAACTGGATTTTCTGGCAGCAGAATATCGTCGAAAATTCTTTATCAATAATTTCAATGCAGTTTCCCCTCAACTGTTTGGTGTAAAAGAATTCAAACCATATAACAAACTTGAAGAAACTAAATTAACTGCAAATCCAAATGCACTTCTTCTTCAAACAACATCACCAAATAAACATACAATTGCCAAAAATATCAATGAATATTATAAAGATCAAGTTAGTGTTGCTGCATGGGGTGGTCCAAACCAAATTTTAGAAATCGTTCCTAAAAATGTTAGTAAAGCAAGTGGGTTACAACATTTACTTGATGTTATGAATATAGATAAAAATGATTTACTTGCTTTTGGTGATGAACAAAATGATGTAGAAATGCTTAAATTTGCTCCTGAAAGTTACGCTATGAAGAATGCCAATCCAATACTGTTAGAACATGCTAAAAATCAAACAAAATGGACAAATGATGAGGATGGTGTGGCAAAAACATTAGAAGATTTACTTCTATAAACAAAAAAAGTTGGAAATCCAACTTTTTTTATTTTCAAGAATCATTATTTATTAGATGTACAATATCATTAGGAAATAAATTAGTTAGTGTATTAAGTATTTCAGGTTTTAAACTAATCTTGTTAGAATATAGATCAGAAATTTTAACCCATACAAATTCTATACCATCAATAACAAACATATCTTGATAATATTTAAATTCCTTATTATCAATGATTATATTATAAATAAAGGATATTTCTTGATATCTTTTAGAATCAATCACTGCAAAATTTTCAATAACAAATAGTAGTCTATCTATCTTTAAATTAAGATTGATTTCTTCCTTAATTTCTCTTCGTAAGGCCTTTTCAAATGTTTCTCCAACTTTAACTCTGCCACCTATTGGCGCTAAAGAAGCATCGTTAATTTTTCTCTGTAAAAGTATCCTTTTACCGTCATTAATTAAAGCAGCTGTACGCCAGCTTATTATTGAACTATCCAATTCAAATGAAATATCATCTCTAAGCATATCAACCCCTAAACTATACTTTACTTTATAGATAAAGCCTTTAAAATCTAGTTAATTTTAAAGGCTTCGTCAACTTTATTTAATTAATTCATTTGCTTTATCTTCAATGAAGTTTACAACTTCATCAATTGACATACCAGTGGTGTCAAGATATATAGCATCTTCTGCTTGAACAAGTGGAGATGTTTTTCTTGTGCTATCTTTATGATCACGCTCAGCAATCTCAACTTTTAATATTTCAAGATTTGATTCAATGTTCATTTCCTGATTTTGTTTATGACGTCGCTCAGCACGCTCATCAACGCTTGCAACTAGGAAAATCTTTAATTCAGCATCAGGAAGAACAACTGTACCTATATCACGACCATCCATTACGATTCCGCCATGACTTGCTATAAACCTTTGAGCATCCACTAAATATTCACGTATTTTAGGCATCGCTGATATGCGTGAAACATTAGAAGTAACATCCTTCTGGCGAATAGCTCCTGACACATCAACTTCACCGAGGTAAACAAGTTGTTTTCCATCTGAGTCAATCCCAAAAGATATTGGATTTTCTTGTACAAGTTCAATGATATCTTCTTCTTGCTCTAGACTATTATTTAGTGCTAAATAAGTTACTGCACGATACATGGCACCTGTATCTAAATAAATTAAGCCCATATCTTGTGCAATTATCTTTGCTACTGTACTCTTTCCACTTGAAGCAGGACCATCAATCGCAATTCTAATGTCAGTCATTAAGTTATCTCCTTACTTAAGTTTTACAACTTGACCTGGGTATGCAAACCAAGTATCGACAGTCATACCATTAGCAGCAGCAATTTGACTTGCAGGGATACCTGTTCTCGCAGAAATTTGGTTTACACCTTCACCAGCCTCAACTGCAGTAGAATCAGCCGTATTTTCTTGATTAGTATCTTGTTGTTGGTCTTCTTTTGCTTTATCTTCGGCTTCTTTTTTCGCCTTATCTTCAGCTTCTTTTTTTGCTTTGTCCTCAGCTTCTTTTTTCGCCTTATCTTCAGCTTCTTTTTTCGACTTATCTTCTACTTCCTTTTTTTTCTTACTAGAAGAGTCATCATTTTTCTTATCTGATTCTTTTTTTGTTGTTTCTTTTGTTGCTGACTCTTTTTTATTATTTACTTTTTTAGTTGAAGAATCTCCAGAGCTATAAAAGGAATCAGAAATTTTTGCATTGTCAGTAAGTCGATTACTCCATAAAAGAGTACCTATAATGATACCTAATACAATGAACAATCCAAAGACTAATGCTGTAAGAAATTTTGTGCTAGCTGGTTTATTTTCATTATTATTACTATTTTTTTTTGGTTCTTGATTTTCTGCCACTTTTTTACCTCTTCTACCTTTAATTTGACTTTTTTTGTTATTACTATTACTATTTTCTTATGAAAATTAAAATTATTCCCGAAAAATGCATTGCATGCGGACTTTGCCATAGTTATGCACCAAATGTATTTGATTATTATGACGATGGAATCGTAAAATTCTATGATACAACTTTAGATAACCTTGATGTTTCAAATAATTATGAAAATCAAGTCAATCAATCAATCAAAGATTGTCCTACACATGCGATTATAAGGCTTTAGGGCCTTTTTTTCTATCTTTTTCATCCTTATAGATGTCAAAGTAGTCATTAACATTACCAATAAGTTCAACTTCACCCATAAAATATTCATTAGATACTAAGGCGTCTAAAAAATATTTTTTTGTCCATTTCTTCATATAAAAGATTTTTCCATTTGGCCAGTTCTTTGAAAATATTTTTAAAGTATGCTTTGAAATATCAATTCTACTTATACCACTAATTGGATGTTTTCTAGGTAAGCCGGGTATACTTGAATATACAAGCAACTCATCCTTATCATCACTTATCACAAAATATCTATGAATACCAATTCCAAATAGGACAATGAATACAAAGAAAAATGAAAGTGATGATTTTGAAATTTTTGTATTTTCAAGCAAGAGAGCCATACTTATAAATATTGGAATAAATGCAAGACTCCAATATATTACGAAAAAACTCAGCTCAGGTTGCCAATGGTATCTTAATTTTCCAAATACCTTTATCATTAATAAACAAAATCCCCCAGTCTGTCATTTTCAATATTATCATACCACAATTTATTATTAATAGTTATTGATAATAGATTATTCAGCATTTAATTTTGCAATTTCAATGATAGTATCAACTGCTTTTTCCATTGTTTGTAAACTTACAAATTCAAAACGACCATGCATGTTTTCACCACCAGCAAAAATATTTGGCGTAGGAGTTCCTAAAAACGAGATTTTGCTTCCATCAGTACCACCACGAACAGCTTCAATTACTGGTGTAATATCTAGATTCTTCATTGCTTTTTCAGCAAGTTCAATAATTGACATATCTTTTTCAATAACTTCAGCCATATTGTAGTATTGATCGTTAATTTCAGCCGTAACACGTGGAGTTTCAAAAGCCTTGTTCATTTCATCAGCAATTTGAACCATCTTAGCTTTCATATCTTCAAAAGTTTTACGATCATGATCACGAATAATATATACTGAATCAGCTTCTTCTGGCACACCTGATAAATCAAGTAAGTGATAGAAACCATCTCTACCCTCAGTCAATTCTGGACGAGCATTTTCTGGCAGTGCATTATGGAAATCAATTGCAAGTTGCAAAGCATTAACCATTTGATCTTTAGCAGTTCCAGGGTGAACATTTTTCCCTTGGAAATGAAGTTTAGCAGATGCCGCATTAAAAGTTTCATATTGAAGTTCACCTAAAGGACCACCATCCATAGTATAAGCGAAATCAACATCAAAATCTTCTACATCAAATTTATCAGCTCCAATACCAATTTCTTCATCTGGACCAAATCCAACACGAATTTCACCATGTTTAATTTCAGGATGTTTTACTAGGTAATCAATTGCTGTCATTATTTCCGCAATACCACTCTTATCATCAGAACCTAATAGAGTAGTACCATCAGTAGTTATCAAAGTTTGACCGTGATAGTTATTCAAATTAGGGAAATCTTTTGGATCTAATGTAAATTCAGTATCACCAAGCTTAAGCACACCACCATCATAGTTTTCTACGATTTGAGGATTAACATTTTCTGCATTGAAATCTGCAGTATCCATGTGAGCAAGAAAACCGATTTTACGAACATCTTTATCAGTATTGGCTGGAAGGCTACCAATTACATATCCATTGCTTTCAAGATAATGAACATCTTGTAATCCAACTGCTTCCATTTCCTTAGCAAGTTCATGCGCAAAAGCAACCTGGCTTTGAGTACTAGGCGTAGTTGTGCTATTTTCGTCTGAACGAGTATTAACTTTAACGTATTTAACAAAACGGTTTAATAATTCTTCGTATTTCATATGTATTTACTTCCTTCTCTTATACTTAGTGGGCTTAGCCCTGCTCGGTTTTCTTTGATAAAATTGGTAACCCATTCAGGATTTGTCTTACTATAGTCCCTCAGGCTCCAACCTATTGCCTTATTAATGAAAAATTCAGTCTGATTAAGGTTGTTTTTTATTATTTGACCTAATAAATCTGGCTTAGTTTTTTCTTTTCTAGTTAATTGATGGTCTATCGCTAATCGTCGAAGCCAAAAGTTACTATCTTTACTCCACTCTAGCATCAATTTATCCTGTTCTGGATTTCTGAGTACAATATCTCCGATTATCCTGTCAAAAATATCAATTGAATCCCACCATGACTTTTGAAGTGCTAACTCTTTTAATTTTGGAATGTCCTGGACTTGCAAATACTTTTTATTAGACTTTAAGTAATCTAGTGCTAGGTATTGAAATTCACGCTCTGACTTATTCCATGCTTTTTCGATAAATTCCCAATCTATATCAGGACCTTTGATTGACTTAAGAAAATCTTTTGAGATGTCCCGCCTTTTAGGACTTTTTATTCCTAAAAAAGGAAAATTGTTTTTCATGTAAGCTGACATTTTTTGTGCATTTTCTGAGTTTGCACTCTCATAAAATTCATCAAATATTTTCATTTTTCACCACCAATATTTTCGTGAATTTATCTACTATTTCATTTTCATATTCTATCAAAAATTTACTAATTTTAATAGTTAGACCTTAGAATTATTTATCTAATTTAAAGTGTAATAAATGGATTGGTATTAGCTTTACTTTCTATAATCTCTACCCCACTAGTTAACTGTCTTAATTTTCCTGCCACTAATGGAATAAAATCTTTTTCTATATAATGACCTGGGTCTAAGACAATCACTCCTGAACTTATCATATCATGAGCTGAATGGTAGTAAACATCTCCAGTAATAAATAAATCAGCTTTTTTATCAAGAGCATCTTTGAAGAAACTACCACCCGTTCCACCACAAATTGCAACACGTGAGATTTCTCTATTCAAGTCTTTTTCATAAGAAACTAAACGAATATCATCTAAATCAAATGCTTTTTTCGTTTTATCAATGAATTCACCTAAAGTCTGCTTTTCAATATTTCCAATACGACCAATTCCATTATTGTCAGATGTTTGTGATAAAAACTCTGTATCGTTAATATCTAGAAGCTGACAGAAATAATCATTTATACCACCATCTACAATATCAATATTCGTATGACTAATATAGACTGAAATTCCTGCTTGAATCAAATCAAGAATTAATTTTTGTTGAGTATCTTCTTCAACTAAGGTTGACACTGGTCTAAAAATTAGAGCATGTTTTGCCAAAATACAATCTACATTGTTTTCAATTGCTTCAGCAACTGTATCTTCTCTTATGTCCAAAGTAACTAATATTTTTTTGAATTCTTTATCTAAAGTCCCTACTTGTAAACCGACTGCATCATCTTTCATAGAAAGTTCTTTAGGACAATAACTTTCGTATGCTTTAAAAAATTGATTACCGTTCATTTATAAATTCTCCTCTATAAATTGAATATTAGCTTCGATTTCTTTTACTCTATGAGAATCTTGACTGTTTTCTCTTAAGTTTTTCAAGATTTTATTTTGTTTCTCAAGTTCTCGCATCCATTTTTTCTTAAATACCTGTGACTTTTCTTGATTTAAAAATGGTCCAAATTCTATTTGGGTTTCATTAAGATTACTTTCCCCATGCTTTGAAAAAATAACTTCATAAATTTTTCCATTTTCTTCAAGAATTACTTCATCCACAATTGAAAAACCATTTTCCTGTAACCAAATACGTAAATTTCTTTCACTATTATTAGGCTGGAGTACAAGATTATCAATACTATGTAGTTTTTCTTTTCCAGCATCTAAAATTTGAGATATTAGGCTCCCACCCATTCCAGCAATTGTTATAGTATCAATGTTATCTTCTTCGGTGAAAGCTTCAAGACCATTTGCAAGTCTCACATCTATTTTGTCTGACAGACCTTGACTTTTTACATTGGCAGCTGCACTTTGGTATGGTCCATCAACTACTTCACCAGCAATTGCATAAGAAATCTTTCCATTTTTTAGCAGATTAATTGGTAAATATGCATGGTCACTTCCTACGTCAAGTAAACGAGAATTTTGTGGTACAAAGTCACCTACTATTTTAAGTCTATTGGATAATTTATCGTTGTTCATTTAAATTTTTCTTTCCGTATGCGCAATATGAATATACTGGACAAATATCACATTTAGGGCTTCTCGCCGTGCAATGATAACGCCCAAAAAATATTAATCTATGATGTGAGTCAACCCATTGATCTTCAGGCAACCACTTCATAAGTTTCTCTTCTACTTCTGTCACACTCGCTGATTGCTTAACAATTGGCCAGCGCTTAGAGATGCGTTCCACATGGGTATCAACTGCAATACCTGGTATACCAAAGGCATCTCCCAAAACAACATTTGCTGTTTTTCTTCCGACACCAGGTAGGGTCTGCAATTCTTTTTTATCTAGTGGAATTTCTCCGTCATATCTTTCAATTAACTGTTGAGCTGTTTTAACAATATTTTTTGCCTTAGTACGATACAAACCAATGGTTCTTATTAAATTTTCAACATCTTCTACATCTGCATTTGCAAGGGATTTTGCATCTGGGTATTTAGCAAACAAGCCAGGTGTAGCCTTATTTACTCCCTTGTCTGTTGCTTGAGCTGATAGTATTGTTGCAATTAAAAGTTGAAAGGGAGTATCAGCAACAAGCTCTCCATGTGCATCTGGAAACATTTCAGCAATGATATCCATTACTTCTAAGAATTGCTTTTTAGTTAACATTTTTGCCATGAATTTCTACCACCTTTCTCTTAATTTTTCTTCCACTGACCTGTTGGAATATGGAAACTTGGTCCACTAGGATTTGAATTTCTAGTATCTGCCAAATTCCTTTCTTCTCTTTTTCGGCTAATATCGCTTTCCGACTTAATTCCTTCACCACGCCAGTTACGTAGGATAGCTCTAATATAATTGAGGCTAACCTTGCGATTAAGTACAGCTTCACGAAGGGCTAATTTAATCAGAGGAATTTCAAAGTCATCTTCCTCAATCCAATTTCGTATTTCTTCAGCCTGAAAGGGGGTAATCGTGCCCATTTCCTGTTCAAAACTCTGCATAAGATCTCTGAACTGATCTTCCGACACAGTTTTTTCATCAAGCACAAGTGGTATATTGTTTTCTTTTGCTTTTTGAATTTCATCTAGCTTGGAAAAAGCATAATTTGCATCAAAGATTGTGTCAACAGAACCTGCGACTTCAAGAATTGTAACCTTTAGACTTCCTGAAGATTGTAAATTTTTAATAGCTGTATTTATTTCAACCAAATCACGATTAAGTGCTGCGGCGATTGTACTTGGTGCGACATCAGAATTTTCATAGAAGAAAAGCCAAACGACAAAATCAAGCTCACTTGTAAATAATATATGAAAATTGCTTAATAATTCATGTGGAAGGACAACATGTCCTGCCTTATATTCTTCAAAATATGACATTTTATCTCCATTTAATAACTCTATAAAATGGGCATATAAACCCAATTATCTATAACATTCATTATACCAAAATTCAAAGCAAAAAATCGCCCAAATAGACGATTTTTAAACTTATTTATTATTAATAATGCATAAGAACTTTATAGTCATAATCTCCAATTGCTTCACGACCTTTAAGTTCGTCAAGTTCGATTAGAAAGGCACAACCTGCTACTACTCCACCAAGTGCTTCAATCATTTCGATTGTAGCCTTAACAGTACCACCTGTTGCAAGTAAATCATCAACTATAAGTACACGTTGTCCTGGTTTGATGGCATCTTTGTGCATTGTAAGTGTATCTAGACCATACTCTTTTTCGTAATCAGCTGAAATTACTTCACGAGGAAGTTTTCCTGGTTTACGAACTGGTGCAAAACCAATACCTAATTCAAAGGCAACTGGACATCCAACAATAAATCCACGCGCTTCAGGTCCTACAATCATGTCGATTTCTTTATCAGTTGCATACTGAACAATCTCACGAATTGCATAGCTATATGCATTTCCATCAGCCATCAGAGGTGAAATATCACGGAAAGTAACACCTTCTTGTGGATAATTAGGGATACTAGCAACATAGTCTTTAAGATTCATTTTTTTCTTCCTTTAATCTATTATAAATTTCTTTGACAGGAGCAAGTGCAAAGAACTCCTGTATTTCTATCTTCTCTTTTAAATCCTGATAAATCTTACTCTCAGAGATTTCACGCTTTGGCGCTTCCTTATTGACAGTCATTACACCATCTTCAATATTTACAAATTCTAATTCAGCAAATACTTGAACCATTTTTACAAGTAGTTCATTTGGTATTCTCAAATATTGAGCAAGCGAAGGCAACTTATAACGTACATCAAACTCTGGGTACTGATAAATTGTTTTATAGAGTCTTGCATATTGTTCTCTTGAACCAGGACCAGTCAAATAATATTCTACTTTAATCTGATTTTCAAAATAAATAGCTGAAAAATTATGAGTCTGGATTAAATTCTTCAAGTTATCCAAAGAGTTTGGAATTTCTTTAAGGTACAATACCGAACCTATTATATCATTATTATCAATATTTTCCTCAAATATATATGCATTTGATGGAATTTCCGCTTTTTTAGATCTAATATCTATTAATTGTACGCCTTCTGCTCTTGCATCACAGACCATTAATTGGACATTTGTTGCACCATTCCATCTATTGATTGAAAGATTTACTGCTAGTTGACTTTCTACCTGTTGAAATTCCAATGCTTCTGCACCATGTCCAAAATACAAAGCATCAACTTTTTTGTCACCTTGTTCAATTCTCAGTTTTAAATGAGCATTATTTTGTCCAAGTGTGCGAACATTAGTCACTTGATAATTTTCAACTAAAAAGCGTGGTCTTGCATTATCCATTCCAAAAGGAGCAAGACGATCAAGATTTTTCACTAGATCTAAGTCAATCTCACTCAAATCAAGCTTTCCATCAAGTATTAATTGACCTTTTTTAGTCATATCGATATCATTTTCAGCAATGAAATTGACCATCGCTTCTTTTATGGCAGGTAAGTTTTCAAGCTTAAAGGTCATTCCTGCTGCTTGAGCATGTCCTCCAAAAGCTACAAATAAATCACGATGGGGATTTAAGGCATCAAAAATATTATAGGCTTCAATAGATCTAGCACTACCTTTTAAAACCCCATTATCATTATTTAGCATAATGACCGGCTTATTAGTTTTTTCCAGAAGTCGTCCTGCAACAATTCCAAGAACTCCTGGGTGCCAATCTTCCTTATATAGAATTTGAACTGGACTTTCATCAAGCATGGCTTGAGCTTCTTCCGTTATCTTTTCAACGATAGCCTTTCGTTCATTATTCTTTTCATCAATCATGCTGGCAATTTCTTGTGCCAACTCATCATCCCAACCAATTAATAGCTCGACAGCTGGATTTGGATCATCAAGACGCCCAAGAGCATTTAATCTTGGTGCAATTTGAAAGCCAACTGTTTCTTCGTTAATATCTTGAAAATCAACACCAGCTAATTTCATCAGTTCAAGCAGACCAACTCGCTCTGTATTAGCTAAAATTTGTAGACCATATTTTACTAAAATCCTATTTTCACCGGTCAAACTAACCATATCAGCAATGGTTCCAATAGCTACGAGATCCAACATCTCAGTTGGAACATATTCAAGTAAAGCGCAGGCTAACTTGAAGGCAACACCGACCCCAGCTAGATGCTTAAATGGATAATTAGCGTCAGGGTGTTCTGGGTGGACGATGGCATATGCATCGGGTAAAATATCTGGCATACTATGATGGTCAGTTACAATCACATCAACTCCGCAAGACTGGGCATACTCAATGGCATCTCTACCTGCCACGCCATTATCAACAGTAATAATTAAATTAATATCTTCATTGTCTATATAGTATTGATAGACGTCTTTATTTGGTCCATAGCCGTCTGTAAAACGATTGGGTAGGTACACACTAGCTTCTGCTCCCAACTCATCTAAAGCTGTCTTTAAAACACTTGATGAAGTCATACCGTCTGCATCGTAATCCCCATAGATAAGGATATTTTCTCCCTGTTGAATGGCATAAAGAATACGATTAACAGCACGTTCCATATCATGAAGTAAAAACGGATCATGAAGATCTTCAAGATTTGGATTTAAAAATTCTTCCACTTCCTCTTGATTATGAAAGCCACGATTCCATAAAATGCTTCCAGTTAAATCATCAAGTTTATTATCTTTTATTATTCTTTCGAACTCTGGATCATAAGATTTCTCATTAATAATCCATTCATTGCTTGCTTGTATCATCGAAGACACCTCATTTGTCAAAACTACTTAAGATTGAATAATCCACCAGCTAACATGTCACCAATGCGTGGAAAAAGTTGATAACTTTTAGCAGCAAATGTCATAGCTAGAGGTAAATTTACTTCTCTCTTCTTTTTACCGATTACATTTACAATCTTTTGTGCGACCTTATCAGGACTTAGAACAATGAAATCAACCTTTTTCAAATACTCCCCTGACGGGTCAGCTTTTGCAAAAAAATCAGTTTTTATTGGTCCTGGATTGACTGTTGTTACAAAGATATTTGAATCTTTCAGTTCTAGGCGAAGTGCATCTGAAAAACCTACAACTGCATATTTTGTTGCTGAATAAATTGAAGATTGAGCAGTTGCCATCTTCCCAGCCATTGAAGCGATATTAATAATTTGGCCAGACTTTTGTTCAATCATACCAGGTAAAAATTGTTTTGTAATATTCATTAGTCCTAAAACATTAACGTCAAACATTGCAACAATTTCTTCATATGAAAAATTGATAAAATTCTTAAATTCGCCAAAACCTGCGTTGTTTATTAATAGGTCAAGAGCTCCAAAACGTTTTGAAATATTTTGACAGATTGTCTTTACCTGTTCATTATCAGTAATATCACACTCATATAGATGAATAGCACTATTATCTTTATATTTTTCTACCAATGGTTCAATATTTCTTGATAACAAAATAATATTTTCAGCTTTTATCTTATCAACTAAGTGATTTGCTAAGCCACCACTTGCACCAGTTATTAATACGTTTTTTAGCTTCATTTTATTTCAACCTCTTCAAAATCACGTACTACATGACTATTTGGAAATATCTTTTTAGCTTCTTCCTCTAATCTCCAAGCCTCTGGTCCAACATAACGAGCGCTGATATGTGTTAAAAGTAACATTTTAACTTGAGCAGCAATAGCAATTTCAGCTGCTTGTTTAGTAGTTGAATGAGCATGATTTCGAGCTATTTTAGCTTCCTTCGCTTCATAAGTTGCTTCATGAACTAACACATCGCTTCCAATCGCCAAACGAATAGTATTATCAGTTCGACGTGTATCTCCAAGAATTGTTACTACTTTACCTGGCTTGTCTGAGCCAATAAAATCACTTGCAACTATTACTCGTCCATCATCAAGTGTTACATCTTGTCCATTCTTTATTTTTCCAAATAATGGTCCAAAAGGTACACCTGCATCTCTTAAAGCTTGTGCATTTAACTCACCAACTTTATCTTTTTCCACAACTCGATATCCGTATGATATAATTCCATGATCAAGTACATCCATGTATACCTGAAATGTAGCATCTTCAAATATCATACCTGTATCTTCTACAGTCAGTTCATGGAAATTAATACGATAAGGTAAGCGAGTTGCTGATAGCTTTAGACTTGTCAAAACATAATCTTTAATCCCTACTGGACCATATAAATCTAATTCTACTTGCTCATCACCACTTAGAAATCCTCGACTTGACAAAAATCCAGGTAGTCCATAAATATGATCACCATGCATGTGAGTGATAAAAATTTTATTGATTTTCCGAGGTTTAATCGTAGTATTAAGAATTTGATGTTGCGTAGCCTCACCACAATCAAACATCCAAATTTCATTTCTTTCATCCAAAAGTTTAAGCACAATACTTGTGACATTTCTTTGCTTCGAAGGCATCCCTGCACCAGTACCTAAAAATTGTAATTCCATATTTTCCTCAAATTTTCTATCTGCCCTAGCGGAGTCGAACCGCTATCTCAAGAACCGGAATCTTACGTGATATCCATTACACTAAAGGCAGATTATTTTTTTGTCGTACTCTTAATTCTACTAAAAAGACCATTTAAAAGCAAGATTCTAAAACTATAAAAAATGCCTTACTAATCTTAGCAAGGCTCCAGTTTATTCTATAATTTACAGCTCTTTCGTATTTCTCTTAATTTTGTCAAATTCTGCAAATCCTGGATTTGATTTTTGAAAACTACCACAGTACTTGATAAATTCGTCATAAGTCTCTTTTTTTTGATCAGCTGGTATATTTATCCAAGCCATATAATCGACTTCTTCATTTTTAACTATATCTAAGTATCGCCCACTTGCTTCTTCATCACGTTCAAAATCATTTTCACTTTTCCAATAACGTGTAGCCTTACGTCTTAATTCATGATCTTTTGGATGACTTATATCCAATGTACGATGGCTTGACCTAAAAATTGATGGTACATCTCGATAACCACCCCAGGGAATACCATAATTATAAGATTCAGTATTTGCTACTTCTTCTAGTTCCTCTGGCAAATAGTGGTCTGGATTTGAATCAATCTTCCCATCTGTACCATATTTGAAGGTATCCCACTGGCTAACAAATTTTCCTGTATCCATGTCAACTATAAATTCTGACATTCGTGCATTGTTTAATTTTCTTTTCTTTGAAGTATTTATTTTCGGCACTTGTACCTTCATATTATGTGGATATTCAAATAACTCCATATATCTATTATGATAATTTGCACCTGTTGTATAGTCAAAAGGTAATTTGAATTTTCTACCATAGGCAAGTAACTTTTGATAGTCATTTTCACCAGAAAAATTATTTCGAACGAATTCGATATTTTGCTTATCAATATACGATCTAAATAAATGAATCTCTCTTCCTAATTCATTTACATTTAGGCCCTCATTTGTTGGAAAAGATAAAAGCACATCATACCTAAACATTGTGAAAAATTCTGAATGTGGTGGTATTTCTGGAAAAATTGTATGACTCCCATTTAAATGTTGAAAACCAAATTCATCAATATTTGTCCCTAAATGATGTAAAACTAGGGTTATTTTTTGAATAGAAGGCATTTTTGAAGCTCCATATAAAATAATATATGGTCTAGATCCTACTTGTTTGGTTAATGCATATATATCACGAATCATAACTTCAGCTTCTGATGGGCTAAGCCCTACTAACTTCTTATTAAGATATTTAATATATGCTGATATTGCTGAATTATCCCACCCATATTTTTTCAATAGTTTCTGTGTTTGAACGTTGATATCATTAACAAAAGATTCATAGTCAAAAAAACTTTGACCTCTAATTCCACGAATTCTAGTCTTACGGCTAGCAAACCATATTCTTATATTTTCTTTTAATCTTTCAAACCATTTCATGGCATTTCTCCGATTTTTTTCTTAAATTTAGTATATTTTAATTAGCTAATTTAGTCAAAGAGATAACCCTCTCATATGATTTGTTCAAGAAAAAAACGAGGCGTTAACCTCGCTTTTTCTGTAGGAGTTTTTTAGGAGTTTTCACGAGCCAAGCTCGTCTATGAAAAAATTATACTATGGAGTATATAATTGTTTGTTAATTCTTTAAATCGATTTATAGAAATATTTTTTTCTATAGTATATATAATATAGAATATTTTTCTTTAAATCATCAGACCAAAGTATGAAATTTTAATTCAAGACTAATTCTAAAAAAACTTTATTCAATTCTTCCCATGAATTTTTTTCATCAAATAACATTTGAGCTTTGACCTCTAAAGTTAAAAGATTTTTCGCAATATAATCATTTAATTTATCTATTCTTGGAATATAGTCAAGCTCATCTAAATTAGCTTTCTTTTCCAACAACTCTTGAACATAAGGTAACATACTATCATCAAGTTCTGCTGCTACTAGCTCATTAAATCTCATTGGCGGAAAAGTATTTCTATTGACTATCCATTTACTAGCTAAAAGAGGGCGTAGAGTATAAAAATATTTCTTTATTTTTACATCTTCACCTTGAAGAAACTGATTGTAAGTAGATGATGCCATGTGCCAATAATGATATAGATTCTTTTTACCAGAAAAATAATTAACAAGTATTTTCTTGAGTATTTCAATTTTTTCATTCTGATAATATACTATTGGAGAAGTACACCACTCTAATAGTGTGGAATTTGACTTATATAGTAGACGAAGTGCCTTTTGTAAATCCCATCCATTAATGTCCAATGTCTCGTCAAGTTGCCATTCAATCACATCTCTTGTTTCGTCCAAACGCAAATAATATTCTGGTTTTCTTATGTATATAAAACGCACATCATAATCACTGTCTGGAGATTCAAATCCCCATGCACGACTACCTGATTCAACTGCTAAAATGATTTCAACCTGCTCATTTTCTTCTATTTCTTTTAATTTTTCACGAATTATAGCTTCCATTTTTTTCTCCTGATAATTTTCTGTATTAATTATATCATATAAGACTTTCTAATTTTAGAAAGTTATCAAGTATATACATCTATAACTACTGAGCTATAGGCTTAGTATGATTTTTATATTTTTATGTGATTAATATTCCATTGTATTAAGTAAACCCTTTTAGTATAATAAAGTAAACATAAAAAAGGGGAGCTTTATATGAATGAAAATGGAAAAATTAACTGGAAAAGACTTACAATTTTAGTTTTACTTGGGATATTGTTACCAATCTGTTTTGTATATGCACAGGGTAGACTATTTAATAAAAACAAAGTTACACCAGAAAATAAGGAAAAAATTGAAAATAAAAAAACGAGCAAGGAAAAAGGTAGTAGTAAAAAAACTGCTAAAATTACTGCAAGTGGTGACATGCTCTACCACGATATTGTTTATGGAAGCGCTTGGGATGGTCAACGTTATGATTTTGACAATGATTATGAGCTAGTTAAACCACTTGTGTCTTCTGCTGATCTTGCTTTAGGAGATTTTGAAGGAACAATCAATCCAAACAGGGAATTAGCAGGATATCCAATATTTAATGCACCAGAAGAGGTCCTTGGAAGTATTAAATCAGCTGGTTTTGATGTCTTAGATTTAGGACATAATCATATTTTAGATACTGGAATTGATGGACTCGTTTACACTGCTAATGCTATTAAAAAAGCTGGTATGGACTATATAGGTGTTGATGTGAATAATCGAGGAATTCTTGTTAAAGAAGTTAACGGAATTAAGATTGCTTTACTGTCATATGCTTATGGATTTAATGGGCTTGAAGAGGGTATAAGCAAGGAAGATTATGATAAGTACCTTAAAGATATGAATCCTGATAAGATGAAAAAAGAAATAGAAGAGGCTGAAAAAATTGCAGATATTACTGTAATTATGCCTCAAATGGGAGAAGAATACCGACTAACTCCAACAGACGACCAAATTAAAACATACCATGACATGATAGATTGGGGTGCTGATATTATTTTTGGTGGTCATCCTCACGTTGCAGAACCTACAGAAATAGTTGAAAAAGATGGAGAAAGAAAATTTATAATCTATTCAATGGGAAATCTTCTCTCAAATCAACGTTACGAAACATTGGAAGATTACTGGACTGAACGTGGCGTCATTATGGATGTAGATATTGAAAAAGAAAATGACAAAACAGTCATTAAGAATGTTAAGGCTCATCCAACTTGGGTATCAAGAACTCCTATCGAAGGACGAACTTTCCAAGGGTTCCCAGCCTATGATTATCAAGTATTACTTGCTGAGAACTATATTAAAGGTGGTAAATTAGCAGATACTGTTCCAGAGGAAACACGACAAAGAATTGAAACAGCCTATAATGAGATGATGACATTATTAAACCTTCAATGGAATTAAAAAAGAATTATAGCTAATTACTTTAGCTATAATTCTTTTTATTTAATATTTTCATGAAGATAATTTAAAAGATTATCTGCTGTGCTTATTGCTGTTATACCATTATTACTGCCTTCAAAAAGAGTTACTACAAGATATTTTTGATTTTGTGCATCATAAGCTAGAAGAAAACTATTTTCTTTTCCCTTCTCATCTTGCTTCATTTTAATCTCAGCTGTACCTGTCTTTGCTGCAATTGGAAAACCAAGATCATTTAAGCGATATCCGAAAGCAGTTGGATCAGTTACAACATCCTGTAAATCTTGATTAATGATAGAAATTGATTTAGCACTTGCCACATCCTTTTTTGTTTTCACTTGTGTATCAAGTAATAGTTTTGGATAAACTAAGGTTCCCTCGTTTGGAAAAATAGAATACATTGTAGCTTGTTCAATTGGACTTATTAATAACTGTCCTTGACCGTAAGCAGTATCAGCAAGAAGAATATCTGAATCAAATTTTTTCTCATTTGAAATTTGAGCTGGTTTCATTGCAATCGGTAAGTCGAGCTCTTCACCAAATATAAATTTGTTAAGTCCTGCCCTAAATTTATCTTCTCCCATCTTCAAACCGGCTTGAGCAAAGTAAATATTATCTGAATACATATATGCTTGTTTAAGATTTACAGGATCATGTTCCTGCACCCTTGTTACTTGATATGATCCCCACGAATCATCTTTCTGCCACTTAAGTCCACTAATACTTATATCTTCATTTGGATCGATAGTTCCATTATCAAGTCCCACTACACCAGTTATTGTTTTAAAAGTAGAGCCAGGTGCGTATCTTGTAGCAAAACGACTAATAAAAGGTAAATTTTCATCATCAGCATATGTTTTATATTCTTCACTTGAAATACCTGTAGCAAATTTATTTGGATCAAAGCTTGGTGAACTAACAAGTGCTAATAAATCACCGGTTTTTGGTTCAGAGACAACAGATGAACCCGGATTATTATCTAATGTTTTATATGCAACATCTTGTACTCTAGAATCAATCGTTAATTTTATATCTTGACCATTTTCTTTATTGCTCTCAATTAAAGTTTCTTTTTCTTCATCATTCTCATCTAAAATCTGAATTTTCCCACCATCTTTTCCACGAAGCTCTCTGTCATAAGTCATTTCAAGACCAGTACGGCCAATAACACCTTCTGAACTTAATGAAGGATTCTTATCTATATCTTCCTTAGTAATCTGTCCAACATAACCTATCAGCTGCGCTGCAGCTTCTTTTAAAGGATAGTAACGCCCGTTTACTTTAGTTATCGTAGCTCCTTTAGGCAGTTCAGATGGCTCCACAGAATATGTTTTCAAAGGCACAAAATATTGAGGTTGAACCCAGGACTGACTAATTGCACTCTCAATATTTTTTACAGGAATATCATATTTACTAGAAATTTCTGCAATCCTTTTGTTCTTCTCTTCACCGTCTCCTAAAGCTTCCGGGACAACTCCTAATTGATATAAAGTGCTATTTACTGCTAAAGGTTGATTATTGCGATCATAAATCGTTCCACGTTCTGCTTCTTTTACAGAAACCGAAACCTTATCTTTACCTGACATTTTGGGGAATATAAGAGAAGGTGTCCAATTTATTTTAGCATTTTTACCATCCATAAATGTTACTTGACCTGAATATTTAAGGTCTTTAAGTTGACCTAATGAGGTGTTCATATTTAAAGTATAAGTAAATTTATCTTTATTTTTTCCATCGAATTTCAAATTAGATAACTTAACATTACTTGCTGTGATTCCACCATAAACATTTTTATATTTTTCAATAACCTCATCAGTAGAAAAATCAATTTTTTTCAAACTATCCTTATCCAGAATTACTGATAGATCTTCAAAATCTTGTTCATTTAAAATACTAACAAATTTATTAATAACGTCTTCTCTTGCATTTTGTGCCTTAACTTCACGCTGATGTTGATAAAATAAATAACCACCAACAGCCAGTACAACAATAGCAATACCCGAAGCTATTGCTAAACTCTTTTTATTTTTCATTTGAATCTCCTCTTATGATAACAATAAGGTAATTATAACACCTTTAGTACATATCATATAGCATTATTAAATTAATAAAGGAAACAAACTCACTGTAATATGAGGAAATTTATTTGATTATGTCTTTAGTTCTTAAGTCTAAACAATGTTTCTGAATCATTGAGTATTTTAATTTTATAGGAGTTAACAATATCTTTTTCTAACTTCTTTATTACCTTCTCATCTTTAGTTGAGGAGTTCTTTTTTAGTACTCTGAAAAGAACTGAACCTTCATACTCAAACACAGGAAAAATAAAATCATTACGAACATATTTGTCCTCAAAATCAATTGACGTTTTAATTTTTTGAATAAGCTCTTTAAAGTCACCCTCTAAAATAAACTCATCTTCCTGCTCCCTAACTTTCTGGCGTAATTCACTAATATTAGTCGCATGATAAAGTTTACCACTGTCTCGAATAGCTAGCAAGTTATCTAAAACTTGACCAGCAGTTGCTCCAATTCCTTTTCCTATAGCAATCAAGGTCTTGGCTGTATAAGTCTCTGGATCACGTTTTGATGCCTTGGAAAGAGTCTGCTCAGAAATATTTGCCCTTTTAGCTACTTCATATCGATTGGTATTATTATCTTTCAAATAAATATCCAAAACATTTTTCAAAGCCTCTCTCCTCTCTCAAAAGCATTTCATTTTCTTGTTTTTATTAATTTTCATTTAAAAATTAATAATCTAGTTGTCTAAGTCTAAAAAATAGTTGATTTTTATTTAGAATTTTAATCATATAAAGATATAGAATTTTCTCCTGTAGAATCATTGATTGTATCATACCTTCGGTAGGAGAAAATACTTTTAATATCATGCCAAGTTCTTGGCTATTTGTTAGGAACGTCTTTCTTCTTGGATAAACATTATTGTAATATGAGTCATACTTTTTTTCAAAGTTTTCTATCTTACTTGGTGAGTTGAACAAATCTGAAAAATCACCTTCTAGAATAAACTCGTCCTCTTGTTCTTTAACCTTCTGTTTGAGTTCATCAATTGATTTTACATGATAAAAAATATCAGTATCGCGAATCTCTAACATACGATCAAGAGCTATTCCAGGTGCAACTGCCATTTCTTTAGCAATAGCAACAATAGTATCAGCTGAATAACTTTCTGGATCAGTTTTTCCTATTTCAGCCAGTGATTTTTTACTAACATTCAGTCTTTCCATTAGCTGACTTCTGTCTTTTCCATTTTCCTTTAAGTAAATATCAAGTACATTTTTCATGATTTCTTATACCTGTTTCAAAATTTAATAGTCCAGAATCTTATTTCTGAATAAAGTTTGATGATCATTCAAAATCTTCATTTTATAATTATCAAGTATTTTTTGTTCTAATTTTTGCATCTCTTTATCGTCTTTACTTGTAAGTTTTTTTAAGAACTGATATAAAAATGAATTTCCAGTACCATAACCAGGGTATATAGGATTTCCTCTAACAGCTCTATCTTCAAAATCCATAATGTTTTTTGTTTTATTAACAAATTGTGTGAAGTTACCATCTAAAACAAATTCATCTTCCTGTTCATCAATTTTTTTAATAAATTCATCCATAGTTGTAGCATGATAAAGCATATCACTATCCTGAATTACAAGCATTCGATCAAGTATTTGTCCAGGAGTTACACCAACTTCTTGAGATATTGCCACCAAAATATCTGCTGAATAGTTCTCTGGATCTTTTCTAGTTAATTTCTTTAATTCCCTTTCAGAAATATTGCTTTTTTTAGCTAACTGAACACGATTGATTCCATTTTCTTTTAAGTAAATATCAAGTACATTTTTCATAGTTTATTATACCCTTTTTATCTCACATTTTTTATTTGCCAAAAAATATTGTTTAATAGTCAAGTTGCCTTAATCTAAATAAGCTTTCTTTTTTATTAAGAATTTTTATATTATAAAGTTTAGATATCTTTTGTTGAAGATTTTTTGACTCTTTTTCTCTACTCATATTATTTTTAAATCTATGAAGTACAAATGCAGCAAAATCTCCCCATCCGTTTGAACCATAATTAAAACCTAAAGTTTCTCTTTCTGATAAGGTACTTGCTTTAATCTTCTTAACAAAATCATAGAAATCACCTTCCAAAACAAATTCATCTTCTTGTTCATCTACTTTTTGTTTAAGTTCCTCAAAGTTTGTAGCATGATAAAGCATATCACTATCCCGAATTACAAGCATTCGATCAAGTATTTGTCCAGGAGTTGCACCAACTTCTTCAGATATTGCTACTACAATATCTGCTGAGTAATCTTCTGGATCTCTTTTTGATGTCTTGGCTAAAGCTTTTTCAGAAATATTAGTTTTTCCTACTAGCTGAGTGCGATTAGTACCATTTTCCTTCAAATAAATATCTAATACGTTTTTCATGATTTTCCTCATCCTTCATTAATATTACTAAACTATGGTTTAGTATTTTACTCAATTACAGTTTAGTACTTAATTATTTTTTTGTCAATTAATATATTAAAAATATTTTTCTAGGTTTTAATGATATAATTAGATTAAATAAAAATTCTATTTTTTAAGAAAGGACAATAAGGCTATGGTTAATCAAGGAGTTTCTAGTGGGAATGAAACAACTATTATTGTAGTTCTATTCTTTTTTGCAATTGTTTCTTTTATGTTTATCCGAAGTTTTATGAGATGGAGTAAGAATAACAATTTACCACAAGTCAATACTAGAGCGCGTGTAGTAGCTAAACGAACCGATGTTAATAACTTCAATAAGCCTCTTACAACAACAAACTATTTTGTGATTTTTGAAGTTGATAGTAATGAGCGGATTGAATTTAATATTCTAGGAAGTGATTATGGTATGGTTGCTGAAGGTGATGTTGGAACGCTTGAATATCAAGGTACTATATTTTTAGATTTTAAGAGAGAAAATTGAATATAAAATAAAAAACGAGCATGAAAACTCGTTTTTTGCTACCATTTTACTACCTTTACAAAAAATAAAAAAACCAAACCCATAAAGGCTTGGTATATAAAGACTTATTAACAATTACCCAACAGAACCTTCCATTTCATACGAAATCAAGCGGTTTAACTCAACTGCGTATTCCATAGGTAGTTCTTTTGTGAATGGTTCTACGAATCCCATAACGATCATTTCTGTTGCTTCACTTTCTGACAAGCCACGGCTCATTAGGTAGTAAAGTTGTTCTTCTGAGATTTTTGATACTTTTGCTTCGTGTTCCAATGCTACTTGGCTGTTGTGGATTTCATTAAATGGTACTGTATCTGATTTAGAGATATCGTCCATAATGATTGTGTCACATTCAATATGAGAATTTGATTTCTTACTATCTTTGTTGAAAGTAACTTGTCCACGGTAGTTAACTTCCCCACCACCTCTAGAAATTGATTTTGAAACAATTGAACTAGATGTATGAGGAGCATTGTGAATCATTTTAGCACCTGTATCTTGAATTTGACCAGTGTTAGCAAAGGCAATAGAAAGCATTGTCCCACGCGCACCAGGTCCGTCAAGGAATACTGCTGGGTACTTCATAGTTTTCTTGGCACCAAGGTTACCATCGATCCACTCTACTGTCGCGTTATCAAGAGCTCTAGCACGTTTAGTTACTAGGTTGAACACGTTGTCAGACCAGTTTTGGATAGTAGAGTAACGTACATAAGCACCTTCTAGGGCAAAAATTTCTACTACTGCGGCGTGTAAACTGTTTGATGAGTAGGTTGGAGCTGTACATCCTTCAACGTAGTGAACGCTTGCGCCTTCATCAACTACAATTAAAGTACGTTCAAACTGACCAGTATTTTCATTGTTAATACGGAAGTATGTTTGAAGAGGAATATCTACTTTCACACCTTTAGGTACATAAATAAATGTTCCACCTGACCAAACGGCAGAGTTTAGAGCCGCAAGTTTATTATCAGTTGGAGGTACTAATTTAGCGAAATATTTTTTGAAAATTTCAGGGTACTCTTTTAAGGCAGAGTCAGTATCAGTAAATACAATTCCAAGCTTAGTGAATTCGTCTTTCATGTTATGATAAACTACTTCACTCTCATATTGTGCGCTTGCACCCGCAAGATAAGCACGTTCAGCTTCTGGAATACCAATTTTTTCAAAAGTTTCTTTGATTTTTTCTGGTACATCATCCCAGTCACGGGCAGGTTTATCAGATGCTTTTTGATAGTAAATAATATCATCAAAATCTACATCATCAAGACTTGGCCCCCAAGTTGGTAAATCCATTTTTCTAAATGCTTGATATGATTTAAGACGGAAATCAAGCATCCATTCTGGTTCATTCTTTTCAGCTGAGATTTGACGAACTATTTCTTCAGTAAGTCCCTTCCCTGTTGAGTATACAGGTGTTACATCATCATGAAATCCGAATTTATATTCTTCGAGTTCAATTGGTTTTGGTGTTACTTTATCACTCACAAGATTCTCCTTTTCTAGAATAATTTAAAGCATATATTCCTTAAATTATTTCTTATTACTAGGTTGTAGTTACTTTGACAAATTATCAAGCAACTTTGGTGCTTACAACACCTTTTATTCAAGGTTTCAGCAACTAATACTGAGATTTCCATTGTTCCCAAGTATTAAGCAGTCGCTTCAACACCTTATCTACGGGCTACAATCACTAAACTTTCTTATACTACTTCACATCTGGCCCGCAAAAACTTTGCGAGTTAATGTACAAAATGTTCAGATGTATAGAAAGTTTGAACAGTGATTTTCGCACCTTTTATTTATGTTCTTCCAGGTTAACAGCTATTCCTTCATTTCCTGATTCTAAGGCTTTTTTTAGGGCGTTCCATGAAAGAGTTGCACATTTAATTCTTTGTGGGAATTTTGCTACTCCTGCTAGGAACTTTGCTTCTCCTAATTTTTCTTGGTCAGGGTCTTCAACACCTTGAACCATCTCAGAGAAAATTTCTGCTAATTGGTATGCTTCTTTTTTTGTTTTTCCAATAACTGCATCTGTCATCATACTTGCACTTGATGTTGAAATACTACATCCAGAGCCATCAAAAGCGATATCTGAAATTGTATCACCATCAAAAGCAACTGAAAGTTTGATAACATCCCCACAAGTAGGGTTATTCATGTCGATTTGAGTAGCTATATCAAGACTTCCACGATGATGCGGATGATTTGAATGATCTAAAATCACCGCACGATACAAGTTATCAAGTCTAGAGAGTGCCATTGAAAAACTCCTTTGTCTTAATTAATGCATCAACTAATTTATCACAATCTTCCTTCGTATTGTAGAAATAGAAGCTTGCTCGAGCAGTAGCAGGAACATCTAAATACTCAATTAATGGTTGAGCACAATGGTGTCCTGCACGTACTGCTACTCCTTCCATATCCATTGCAGTTGCAACATCATGTGGATGAAGATTGTCTAGATTAAATGAAATTACTCCACTTCTTTTAGAAACATCGTCTGGGCCATAAATAACTAGTCCTTCAATCTCCTTAAGTTTAGGCATCACATAATTAACAAGTTCTGTTTCATAAGCATGAATTTCATCCATACCTAGTTCTTCCAGATAGTCAACTGCTGCACCTAAACCAATTGCTCCTGCAATGTTTGGAGTACCTGCTTCAAATTTCCAAGGAAGTTCTTTCCAGGTTGCTGATTGCTCGTATACGAAATCAATCATTTCTCCACCGAATTCAATTGGATTCATATCGTTAAGGTATTTCTCCTTACCATAAAGAACTCCAATTCCAGTAGGACCAACCATTTTATGACCTGAAAGAGTGAAGAAATCACAATTTAAGTCTTGAACATCTATTTTCATATGTGGTGTCGATTGAGCACCATCAACCACCATTATTGCTCCATGTTCATGGGCAATTTCTGCAATCTCTTTAACTCGATTTACAACACCTAATACATTTGATGCATGTGTAATTGATACAAATCTTGTTTTATCTGTAATTGCTTGCTTAAGTCCTTGCATATCAAGTTCTTGGTTTTCATTAAGATAGACAAATTTCAAGACTGCTCCTGTTTTTGCAGCTGCTTGTTGCCAAGGAATAATATTAGAATGGTGTTCCATGATTGAAATAACAATCTCTTCGCCCTCTTTTAATATTTGTTCAGCATACTTTGCAACCCAGTTTAAACCTGTAGTTGTACCACGAGTAAACAAGACTTCTTTTGTCGAACTTGCATTTATAAATTTTCTGAGCTTTTCACGTGATCCCTCATAATCGTGAGTTGCACGTTCTGCTAATGTATGCACCCCACGGTGAACATTAGCATTGTCATGCTCATAGTAATATCTAATTGTATCAAGAACTGCTGTAGGCTTTTGCGTAGTAGCAGCATTATCAAGATAGACTAGATGCTCATCATTAACGATTTGATCCAAAATGGGAAAATCCTTGCGAATTTTTTTGGCATCAATCATTTAGTGTCCAACTTTCTATCGATTACGTCAAACATTTCATCACGAACTGATTTCACCGGAACTTCAACGATAACGTTTCCTAGGAATCCACGGACAACTAGGCGTTCAGCTGTTTCAATATCCAGTCCACGACTCATTAGATAGTATAAATCTTCAGGATCGACTTGACCAATAGATGCAGCGTGTCCTGCTGTTACGTCATTTTCATCAATTAAAAGGATTGGATTTGCATCACTACGAGCTTTATCTGAAAGCATTAGAACGCGACTTTCTTGTTGTGCATCTGCACCTTTTGCTCCACGGATAATGTGACCAATACCGTTAAATGTAAGAGTACCAGCTTCAAGAATTACACCATGTTGAAGGATGTGACCAACTGAATTTTTACCGAAGTTAGTTACTCGAGTATCAACACCTTGTATTTGCTTACCTGATGAAAGACCTACTGCTTTAATTTCCGCATGGCTACCGTCACCAACTAAATCGCTATCAAAGTCAGCGATAACGTTACCTTGGTTCATAACTGCAATTGCCCAGTCAATAGAAGCATCTTTCAACAGATGTCCACGACGACTGATATAAGTTGAAACATTTTTTCCAAGTTGATCAATTGCTGAAAACTTAACTTGTGCTCCATCCTTTGCAATAACTTCAACGATAATATTTGCAGGAATCTTATCATCATTCTCTAAAGATTGGAAACGTTCAAGATAAGAAAACTGACTGTTTGCTTCAGCCACTATTAAAACATGGTGATAATATATTTTGTTGATTCCAGCTTGATAGAAAAGTGATTCAATTGGCTCTTCAATAATTACATTCTTCGGTACATATAAGAATGCTCCACCATTTAAAAATGCAGTATGAGCTGCTGCTAACTTATCTTCGTCAGACTTAACAGCTGTCATGAAATACTTTTCAACTAGCTCGGGATATTTTTGCATTGCTGTAAAAATATCGGTAAAAATCACACCTTGTTCAGCTAAGTGTTCAGGTAAATATTCACTGTTTGTTCCATCATCAAACTGAACTAAACGAGGATTAGTAACTTCCTCATTTTCTATTAATCCAATTGATTTTGCATCTTTATCACTTGGAAAAATTGAAACTGGACCAGCAGATGTAGGCCCCTCTGTTGGAAGTAATGGCCAACGTTCATAACGAACACGTTCAATTTTTGGTAATTCTAATTCATCAGCTTTTTCAAGTGCATCTAGACGTTTTTCAAGCATCCAAGCTGGTTCATTTTTCTCAGCAGAGAATTTCTTAACTGATTCAAGATAATTTAGTAATTTTTTCTCCATTATCTTAGCCTCCTTAAGCTTCTTCTTCTTTATATTCAATACCTAATTCTTTAGAAATTCCAGCATAACCTTCAGCTTCAAGACGACGAGCTAAATCAGCATCACCAGTCATTACAACACGGCCATCCATCATGATATGAACAACATCTGGAGTGATATAGTTAAGTAGACGTTGGTAGTGAGTAATGATTAAAGCACCAAAGTTTTCACCACGCATAGCATTGATTCCTTTTGATACAACTTTAAGGGCATCAATATCAAGACCTGAGTCAATTTCATCAAGAATTGCAAATGTAGGTTCTAACATTAATAATTGAAGAATTTCATTACGTTTCTTTTCTCCACCAGAGAAGCCTTCATTTAAGTAACGTTCAGCCATATCTTCATGCATATTAAGTAAAGACATTTTTTCATCTAATTTTGTAATAAAGTCCATAACTGAAATCTTATCATCTTCATCACGACGTGCATTCATTGCTGCACGCATAAATTCTGCATTTGTAATACCAGGAATTTCTGATGGGTATTGCATAGCGAGGAATAATCCAAGGCGAGCACGTTCGTCAACTTCCATTTCAAGAATATTCTCACCATCAAGCAAGATTTCCCCTTGAGTTACTTCATAATTAGGGTTCCCCATAATTGCTGCTGAAAGTGTTGATTTACCTGTTCCGTTTGGTCCCATGATTGCATGGATTTCATCTGTATTGATTGTTAAATCTACACCTTTAAGGATTTCTTTATCCTCAATACTAACGTGTAAATCTTTAATTTCTAAAACTGACATAAACTTTCCTCTCCTTTGTTTATTAAACAAATTTCTTATTAAAATGATTTATGAAACCACTACCACCATTATAAATAAAAAAAGACAGACTTTCAAAAAATCTGTCTAAACTATCTTACATTTTGCGTTCTTTAGCTGTATTTTCTATTTATTTTTTTGAATTTCCAATTTTTGCAAACATTTTCAGTAATGGCTGACGATCTTTGCCCCAAATACCAACAGTTTCTAAAAAAAGTTCCAATCCAAAAATACTAGCAATTATGAGCATTGTTCCTCCAACTCTACCAGAAAAATTTAATATAATTGATATCAGTGAAAAAATTAATGCAATTCCATAAATAACCAAAACAGCTGCTCTATGACTAAGACCTAAGCTTAACAATCTGTGGTGTAGATGCATCTTATCAGCAACTGAAACTTTTTGATTGTTCAATTTTCTTCTGATTATTGCAACTAAAGTATCTGTTACAGGAACTCCTAAAATAAGCATTGGGGTTAACACAGCAACTGCCGTTGCATTTTTCAATCCCTGCAAACTGAGAACTGAAATCATAAAGCCTAAATATAGTGCTCCTGTATCGCCTAAGTATATTTTTGCCGGGAAAAAATTATATGGTAGAAATCCAATTATTGCTGCACATAAAACGAAAATTGTAATTGGTAAAAAAACATTAACAGTACCAAGGAACAAATAAGAAACTATTCCCATTGTAAATAGACTAATTAATGAAACTCCACTAGCTAGACCATCTAGTCCATCTATTATATTAACTGCATTTGTAATGGAGATTATCCAGATTACAGTCAAAACAAGAGATAGCCATGGGGGGAAGTTAAGAATTGGACCACCAAATGGAATCTTGAAATTATCAAATCGGAATTTAGAAAATCCCCAAATAGTGACTGCTGCAATTATCATACCAAACATTTTCCATTTAGGAGATAACTCTTTAATATCATCAATTAATCCCGTTATTATAATGATAATACTTGATAAAACTAAAGGTAGGACATAATCAAAATAATTTAAAAAACCTTTTGATGTCTTCGTATCACCAACTATGTATGTTAAAAATACTAATGCAGAGAGAGTGAATGAAAAGAAGATGGCAAGACCACCTGCGCTAGGCATATCAACTTTGTTAATTCTGCGCGCATTTGGTTTATCCACAGCTCCAATTTTTTTGACCAGTCTAATTACAACTGGCGTTATAATGAAACTGAAAGTAGCCGTTATTAGCAATACTATCAGATATTTTATTACAAATGGCATATTTATCTCGAATCTAAATTTATCTCGTTTATTATAATCTAATATCTATTATAACAAAAAACTGGCAAGTTTCCTTACCAATTATGAATTTTTACATTTGACGTAATATATCAAGTGCATCATACTCAATCAATGATTGACCATACTCTGTAAGTGTTTCCCTCGTTACTCGCTCATCTTGTCCAAATTCTAACATTTGAGAATGTATGCTTTTAACAAGTTTTGGTCCCATCAATTTTTGATTTTGAAGAATAGTCATATAATATTTATCTAAATATTTATAAAGTTCACTTTCCTCTACACTCTGATTAATATTTTTAGCCATATTTACAGCATCATCAATATTTCTAAATTTTAATGTGAAGTAAGTATATTCTGGAAGTTCTTTTTCTTCATCTTCTTCCATGGGAATATCATCTAAATCACTTTCATTAATTCCACCAAATAACATCTCAGCTGCTTTATTCAAATCTACATTTTCAGGTAAGTCACCATTCTCTGCTCTTGATTTAATCATGTTTTCTAGTGCCTTAGTAAATTCCTCTGGATCAGAAGGTAAATCTAAATCTTCCATATTTACTTTTTCACCACGAACCATTAAATCAATTCCTTTTGAATTTGGTCTAACTTGAAAGCTAACAACATCACTTTCAATAAACTTATCTGAAATATCTAATTCGCTTGAAATATCATAAAATAATTCTTCAACTGCATCTTGGTTTGTTAAAAATTCTGATAAATTGATACCACGATCTCGTAGATCATCAAAAGTCATTTTTATTTTTATTGTATTTTCATTTATGTTTTCTAATTCCATAATGACCTCGCTTGCTTTTTTTGATTAGGGGTATTATACATATTATAACATATTTTATCTATACTAGTCTTGATATGGCTTCTGATAAACCACTTACTTTCAGAGTGGCTTTTGACTGATTCATACCAAATCTTGTATCTTCTATTGCCCATACATCAGATCCTGAATTAACTCCTGCTTCAATACCTTTTTCACTATCTTCGATGATTAAAGCCTCTTGTGGATCTACGTCTAATTTATTGATAGCTGAAATGTAAATTTCAGGATTTGGTTTAGTCTCTTTAAAATCTTCACCACTTAAAATTACAGTGAAATATTTTCTAAGATTATTTTCTTCAAGCATTAAATCTATATCATGATTTGTTGAGCTTGAAGCTAAAGCTAATTTATAACCAATTTTTTTCAAGGTATTTAGCACTTCATCTACATTATCAAATAATAATTCCTTGTATGGTAAAGGATTATTTTTCTTGTGCTCTATGTAATCTTTTTGAAGTTTTTCAATATCCCATTTATCATATTCATCTCCAAGTATCTTTGGCCAAATTCCTTTCATATTGCCCCCAATAAAAAAGCTAGGTTTAAGATGGTCAATACTGATACCTTGAGAATTCATAAAATCTTGTCGGCGATTATAATAAAATTGTTCTGTATCTACTAGGACTCCGTCCATATCAAAAATAATTGCTTTATATTTATTCATAATTAAATATTATAGCATAAAATTCACTTGAAAATATTCTGAATTTTGTTATAATTTTCCTAATACATTTTTATTTGGAGGAATTATGAAGGTAGTTAAATTTGGAGGTTCTTCGGTTGCCAGTGCCCCACAAATTGATAAGGTTTTTAATATTATCAAAAGTGATCCTAATCGTAAGTTTGTCGTGGTGAGTGCACCGGGAAAAAGATTTGCAGAGGATACTAAAGTAACTGATGCTCTTATAGCTTATTACAATGCTGTAAAAAATAAGGGGGATGTTGAAACAAGCCAAAACTGGCTTATTGACCGCTACTCTGAAATAACTACTGATTTAAATTTATCAGATAAAATAATTGAAGAAATAAAAAACAACATCTTATCTCTTGCTGAATTAGATGTAGATAATGATGTTTTTGCTTATGATTCTTTTCTTGCTGCAGGGGAAAATAATAATGCTATACTCATAGCTGAATATTTTGATAATCAAGGTTTGAAAGCCCAATATATTAATCCTAAGAAAGCTGGTATTTTTGTTACCGAAGAGCCTGGTGATGCTCGTTTGCTTGATGAGAGCAATAAAAAGATTAATGAATTAAACGACCTTGATGGTGTCCTTGTAATTCCAGGTTTTTTTGGAATTACTGAAAAAGGAAAAATTTGTACTTTCTCTCGTGGAGGAAGTGATATAACAGGTAGTATTATTGCAGCAGGTACTAATGCTGATATTTATGAGAACTTCACTGATGTTGATGGTATTTTTGTTGCTCATCCTGGAATAATTGAAAATCCTGAGTCTATTTCAGAAGTAACCTACAAAGAAATGCGAGAGCTTTCATATGCAGGTTTTTCAGTCTTACATGATGAAGCACTTGTCCCTGCAAGACTAGCAGGTGTACCTATTGTAATTAAAAATACCAATAATCCAAATCATCCAGGTACAAAAATCACTACCGAAAGAAAAGATAACTCTAGACCCGTAATTGGAATTGCAGCTGAAAGTAATTTTGCAAGTATTAATATATCAAAATATTTAATGAATAGAGAAGTTGGTTTTGGACGTAAAGTCTTACAGAGTCTCGAAGATAACAATATTCGTTTCGAGCATATGCCAACTGGTATTGATGATTTGTCAGTAATTATTCGTTCACGTTTTTTGACTGCTGAACTTGAGGAAAAAGTACTAACTGAACTACAAGAAGCTTTGAATCCAGATGAACTTCATCTGGAAAAGGATTTGTCTGTAATCGTTATCGTTGGTGAAGGAATGAAGGAACATATTGGTGTTACCTCAACAGCAACTCGTGCATTATCAGATGCAGGAATTAACTTGGAAATGCTCAGCCAAGGTTCAAGTGAGGTTTCAGTAATGTTTGTAGTAAAAGGTGATCAAGAAAAAGAAGCAATAACCGCTTTATATGATGCATTTTTCTAATCATTGAACTTTTAAAAACTACATCTCTATATAAAAAGAACTAGATCCCAAATTGGGATTTAGTTCTTTTTTTGTTTATTTAACTTCTTCGTCATTTTCGAAATCGTCTTCATCATCTTCATCATCTTCATCATCTTCATCAATGTCGACTTCTTCGTTATCATCATCAATAACAACTTCTGCTAACTCAGAATCATAAGCTTCCACTTCACTCTTTTCGTCATCTGGGTTTTCATCATCATAGTTGTCATCATCAGTATATTCATCATCTTCAGGATCATCATCGGAATAATCAATGGCGTCATCAAGATCAGCAAATGCATTAACTTTCTTGCGTTTTTTCTTGGGACGATCTTCATCATCAACTTCATCAAGAGCAATGATTTCTTCATTAATTTCATCAATTGCATACCAAGCTCTTAGTGCCCATACATTTCCACCGAGTGGAATAAAGCTTCCATCAGTATTCAAATCAGTATAGAATGTTGAAAGATTAGCTCTAATATCCGCATCACTTCTTTCAAGATAATCTTGAATAGCGTTGACAAGAACAGAGAATTCCATTTCTTTTCCATTTTGTTCAAGCATAGCATGAGCAACTTCAATCATAGAAAGTTCATCTTTGTTTTGTCCTTCAAATACTTCAATTTTCAAATTTATTTCCCCTACAATTTTTAATTATCGTACTTATGAAAATATATAAATCAATAGTTTTATAATTCGTATATCATTCAAAAGAGGCTAGGAATTCCTAGCCTATTGGCAATTATTTAACTACTGCTGTTTCAGTAATTGAATCAACTGCTTTTTTCATAGCGATATCATGTTTAAGCATATCTTTTGAAAGTAGGCTTTCAACTTGTTCTTTAGGCATGTTGTATTGTTCAGCTAAATCTGAGATTTCTTTGTCAATTTCTTCATCAGTTGTTTCAAAACCTTCTGCAGCAGCGATTGCTTCAATTACTAATCCAGTACGAACGCGTGCATCAGCATCACTTTCATATTGAGCATGTAAATCTTCTTCAGTAGTACCAGTAATTTGATAGTACATTTCAGGAGATACACCTTGTTGTTGCATGTTACCTAAGAATTCATTCATAGCACGGTGTACTTCTTCATGAATCATTTCTTCAGGTAATTCAACGATTTCTGCATTTTCTACTGCTTTTTCAATTGCTGCATTTTCTACTGCTTCATCGTATTGAGCTTCTTTAGCTTTAGCTAATTCTGATTTATATTTTGCTTTCAATTCATCAAGGCTAGCAACTTCTTCATCAATATCTTTAGCTAGTTCATCATCAAGCTCAGGAACTTCTTTAGCTTTTACTTCATGAATAGTTGTAACAAACAATGCAGGTTTTCCAGCTAAATCTTCAGCTTGATATTCTTCTGGGAATGTTACATTAACATCAACAGTTTCACCAGCTTTATGACCAACTAATTGTTCTTCAAAGCCAGGAATAAATTGACCGCTTCCAAGTTCAAGTGAGAAGTTATCAGCTTTACCACCGTCAAATTCAACACCATCAACTGAACCAACAAAATCGATTACAACAGTATCTCCGTCTTCAGCAGCGTCTTCTTTAAGAACTAGCTCAGCAAGATTATTACGTTCACGTTCAATTCTAGCGTTTACTTCTTCGTCAGAAACTTCTTTATCTACGTCAACACTTACTTCAAGGTTTTTGTAATCACCAAGTTTCACTTCTGGTTTTACAACAACATCAGCAGTGATAACCCATTCTTCACCTTTATCCATTGATTTAATATCAATTTTTGGTTGAGCAACAGGTTCGATAGCTACTTCAGAAATAGCTGCTTCATAAGCTTCAGGTAAGATTGCATTCAAAGCTTCTTCGTAAAGAACTTCTTCTCCATACATTTTATCAAATACTGAACGGCTTACTTTACCTTTACGGAATCCAGGTACATTAAGGTTCTTTTTAACACGGTTAAATGCTTTATCTAATCCTTTGTTAATTGTTTCTTGATCAATTGAAAATGTTACAACACCATTATTAGTGCCAGTTTTTTCAAAACTTGCAGTCATTATATAGTTCTCCTTATTATTTATAAATTTCGTGTTTAGACACAAAATTCTTAGCTTACAGCATATAAACAGTATTATACCATTAAACATTGATTTCTTCAATGTTTAATGGTTAAAACAGCACTTATTATTTGAGTTTTCCGATGACTTCTGACCATAAAGATGGTTTTAAAACATCTTTTGCATGTCCATCACCTAAAACACCATAGCCAATCATTAATCCAGCAACTAATGCAAAGATTGATAAAATTACTACAAGTATAATAAGATTTATTCTTGTTCCAAAATATTTAATTACACGCACTGTATTTACCTCTCAGTATCAGCTAGATTTTAGTATCCAGACTCTCTTTCAATATCAGCACCTAACTGGGCTAATTTTCCATGAAAATTATAGTATCCACGGTCTAAATGCTTAAGTTCACCAACAGTTGTTTCACCATCTGCAACCATTCCAAGCAATATCAAAGCCGCTGATGCACGTAAATCTGTTGACTTAACTTCAGCACCTTGAAGTTTTTTTCCACCTTCAATAAGAGCTGTGTTTCTTGTGATATCAACATCCAGACCCATTCTTCTCATTTCCTCTAAATGTTGGAAACGATTTTCAAAAACAGTCTCAACCATTGTACTTTCACCTTCGGCGACCGCCTGAAGGGCAGTCATTTGTGCCTGCATATCTGTAGGAAATCCTGGGTGTGGAATTGTTTTAACCTTGGAAGGTTTTAGATGTTTAGGACCAATGATTCTAATTCCATCTGGCTCTTCAATAACTTCAACACCCATTTCTATCATTTTTGCCAATAGTGGTCGATTGTGTTCACGAATTGCATCCTTAACAAGAACATTGCCTTGTGTCATGGCCGCGGCAATCATAAAAGTTCCCGCTTCAATTCTGTCTTGAACGACTGAATGATTAGCACCGTGCATCTTTTCCACACCTTTGATAATCAAAGTGTCAGTTCCAGCACCTTGAACCTGTGCTCCCATTTTATTTAAAAGATTTGCAAGATCAACAATTTCAGGTTCACGCGCAGCATTTTCAATTGTTGTAGTTCCATCAGCTAGAGTTGCCGCCATCATTAAGTTCTGAGTTGCTCCAACACTTGGGAAATCTAAATAAATATTCGCTCCGTGTAATCGATCTGCTTTTGCTTCAATGTATCCAGCATTTTGATTTATTTCAGCACCCATAGCTTCAAATCCACGTAGATGAAGATCAATTGGACGACTACCAATTGAACATCCTCCAGGCATTGAGACTCTAGATTGACCATTTCTTGCCAATATTGGACCCATTACCACAATAGATGCCCTCATTTTACTTACATACTCATAAGGTGCTTCAATTTCCACTTTTTGAGCAGCTTTACTTTTTACAACTTTGTTCACTTCATCAAACTCTACATCAACATTTAAATGACGAATAACCTCATTCATAGTGAATACATCAGAGAGGATTGGTACATTTGATAACTCAGTTTCTCCCTCGCTAGCCAAGATCAAGGCTGCAAGTAAAGGTAGGACAGCGTTTTTTGCCCCTTCAATTTCTACAGTTCCGTTAAGGTGGGTATTACCACCACGGATTTTTATTTTATCTACATTAGACATCAGACAAAGACTCCACTCTACTAATTTTCCATATATGATTATAACATAATTAACTTAAGGGTCACTTGTTTTTGCTCTAATTAATAAATTCTCTTACCAAAGGTAAATTAGATTTTTCTACAGTAAATACTTTTTCACGACCATCATATTTCGGATTTCCTCCGGATATTGCCTCTGTTACGTAATCAAAAGCTGATAAAATAATGGTACCCGCAGCATAGTCCCAAGGTGATAAATTAGAAAAATACCCACTTATCTTCCCTTCAATTAATTTAGTATATTCTATTCCTGCACTACCCAATATTCTGACTCCAAGTGTGTTCTCTGAGTAATCAAGTAATCCATGATCATTAGTTCTGTACATGTATGAGTTCACACCAATAACAGAATGCATTAAATTTATCTTTGGTTTTTGTAGCTCATCGTTATTCCTAAAAACTTTTTTTCCGTCACCCCAATAAAGATTTTCTTTCATAACATCAAGTATAATACCGAACTTTCCTACACCATTTTCAAAATAAGCAATCATCACCGCAAAATTATCTTTTTGAGAAACAAAATTTGAAGTACCATCAATTGGATCAATTACCCAAACATTACCCTTTGCTATAGAATGTCTTAGGTTATTTTCTTCAGCAAGAATATTATCTTCTGGAAATTTTTTCTTGATACAAGATACTAGTTTATCTTGAACTGATTTGTCCATATTGGTCACTAAATCAGTATGATTTGTTTTTTCATCAATTTCAAGATCATTATGCATGTTTTCTCTTATATATTGACCTGCTTCAATAGTCCAAGCTTTTGCGAGGTCAAGCTTATTTTTCACTTCTGATAAATTGTTTATCACTTGCTTTCACCTCCTGTATGGCACGGTATGTTGAATATCCACTTAGACTTTCAAATTCACGGTCCAATTGTTTTTCTTGCATTTTTGAAGGAACAATTACTTTAAACTTCCTATAAGAATCTAAAAAATCTACCTTTGCTACTTTTCCTTCATAAAATTTTTCCACATGATTAAAAAAAGAGAGCACATCAGTAATTTCCTGCGTGCTCCACGAATAATCAATAGGATAATTGTAATTAGCTTTCATTATAATTAATCCTCTTGCTATTTTTATTAGTCAACCAACTCGGCACGAAATTGAGCATCACGCATTTCTGCACGACGATATTCTCGTGGGAGGAAGGCTCTTATTTCATCTTCATTAAATCCGATTTGCATTTTTTTATCATCAATGATTATTGGGCGTCTTAAAAGACTAGGATGTTCACTTATTAATTCAATCAGTTCATTTAAAGTTAATTCATCAATATCAATGTTTAACTTTTGGAAAACTTTTGAACGTGTCGAAATAATGTCTTCAGTCCCATTTTCAGTTTTTGATAATATTGCTTTTAAATCCTCAGGCGTTATAGGCTGAGTCATTATGTTGTGCTCACGACTTTCAACATCGTGTGCTGCTAGCCAAGCCTTAGCTTTACGACAACTAGTACAACTTGGAGAAATGTATAAGTCAATCACACGAAGCCCTACTTTCTTTTATTTACCTCATTTTAACAAATTTATAGAACAAAAAAAAGACCTAGTTTGATCTTTTTTTCATAAACTTTTATATTTTCTTTTATTTTGTTAAATCAATACGTCTTCCAAGCGCTTCAATCACTACACTACCAATAATCAATGAGATAAATTCACCCATTGCAGTTGTAAACCAAGTTGCAAAGAATGGAAGTCCATATAAAATATGTAATTCTAATGCAATTGTGAACATACTTATAGCAAAGAAAATTGAGAAGTATAAAAATGCTTTATTAATCACTCCTCCAAATAAATGTTCATTCATGAATTTAGAAAAAAGTTTAACTCCTAGTGTAACAAAGACATAAGTTGATGCTGAACCGACTACTGCATCAACTGGTCCAAATACCATCCAGTTTGCGATAACGCAACCTATTGTCACAGAATAGACATACCTCTTATTATAGAAGGCTAAAAAATTAAACATTTCGCTTAATCTAAATTGAATTGCTCCGCTTCCAAGAGAACCTAGAGCTACTGTTACAACAACATATAGCGCAGTCACTATAGCCATTTTTGCAAAAGACACTACATCCATTGACTTATTATTATCCATATATTTCTCCTTTATCGCTTTTTGCGAGTGTAATATGCTTGCCCAAAGGTGAATAAGTGGCAAGGGGTCATAGACCAATAAGTATCTTACCATAAATTTACGAAATTTGGTATAATGCAAGTATGAAAACGATAAAAAAATTCTTTCAGAATGAAGTACTATCCTATTTATTCTTCGGAGTCGCAACAACTCTAATATTTTTTGTTATTAAAATGATTACCTACAAGATGACCAACAGCGGTTTATGGAGTGATATTATCGCTAATACAGTTGCGATCGTCTTCGCGTTTGTAACTAACAAACTTTGGGTTTTTAATACAAAAGAATCCTCTAAAAGCATATGGAGTGAGTTCGTTCAATTCGTTAGTAGTAGATTAGTACTTATGGGACTCTCAGCTCTGGCAAATTGGTACTTTGTTGACAAAAACCCTCAAATCATTACTAATTCCTTTGGAGTCAGTAAAGATACAGCTGTAGCTATTCTTACAATAGTTATTCAATTTTTAACAATTGTTATAAATTATTTGGTAAGTAAATTCTTTGTCTTTCGTAACAAAAAATAAAAGAATGAGTCAAATTGCTCATTCTTTTATTTTTTATCTGTCATCCTTGATCCGGATTAGAAGATGTCGAATTTTCGTTTTGTGTTAACGATTTTATGATGCTAACAATTTCACCGCGTCTTGTTTCAAAACTATCGACGTATAGGCTTTGAACTGATGCATTCATAATCGCTCCAGTTATCAAGACCTTTGCGATGAAAATAAACCATAACATGAGTGCAAAGGTAAGTAAACTACCAACCATTTTAAAGTCCATCATTTTGTTAACATATCGATTGACATAATCACCAAAAATTTTAGTTAAGAAAACTAAAACAAATGTTGAAAAAATTGCACCAGGTAATACATACCTTATTTTTTTCATTTTCACATTTGGAAGTAAAAAATATAAGAGAATTAAGGCTGTAAATACTACAATTGCAACAACTGGTAATGTCATATTATAAAGCATTTCATATATTCTTCTATCAAAATGAATATTATTATATAATGCAGTGAGAATAGTTTGACCAAATGTTAAAACAATAATTGCCAAAGTTATTAAAATAATTATGGCAAAACTACTTGCAAAACCAATAAGCTGACTAACAATAAAATCACGATGCTTATCAACTTTATAAGCTTTATTCATTGCTTTTTGCAATGCTGAAAGACCTTTTGAAAATGTCCAAAATCCTGAAATGATACCTACCCATAACAAACCAGGAGATGGTGTATCAAGGAAACTCTTGATGACAACTTCTACAATGTCATACAACTGTTCTGGTAATAAATCATGAAGCATCTTTAGGACAGAGGTTGAATCAATTTTTAAATAGGGTAGAGCATTCGCAAAGGTCATTAAAATTGGAAACATTGAAAGTAAAAAATAATAAGCTACAGCGATACTAGATAAGTCCATTTCAGCACTCTTATAATAAGTCATAAATGCCTTTACTATCGGTATATTCATTATTTTTTCAAAGAACTTTTGTATCTTATCTACCATATGTGATTAGGAACATTAGGAAATCCTAATAAGTTCCCTCCTCACCTTGACTTGTCAAGATTACTGGACCATCTTTTGTAATTACAAATTGATGTTCATATTGACACGATAGACCACCGTCTAAAGTCTTATGAGCCCATCCTGTTTTGAAGTCGGTATCAATTTCATAGGTACCTGTATTAATCATCGGTTCAATAGTTAAAACCATGCCTTCACGAAGACGAAGGCCTTTTCCTTTAACTCCATAATGAGGTACCATTGGTTCTTCATGCATTGTTGGACCGACACCATGACCAACTAAATCACGAACCACGCCATATCCATGCGCTTCAGCATATTCTTGAATAGCTGAACCAATATCACCCATACGGTTTCCAACGCGTGCTTGTTCAATTCCACGATATAAAGATTCTTTAGTCACATCCATCAAATTTTTCACTTCTTCAGACGGAGTCCCTACTGCATAAGCCCAACAAGAGTCAGCAATTCCACCACGGAATGATTCAGTATATTTTTTCATATCTTGCACGTTATTAAAATCAAGCTTAGAAACATCTAAATCATCACTTGCCATACCAAGTACCATATCGACTTTTATCAAATCACCGTCTTTTAATGTTTGGTGACGTGGAAAAGCATGGGCAACTTCATCATTTAGCGAACAACACGTAGCATATGGATAGTCTTGAATTTCACCATCTACACCAATTTGTAGCGGTAAGAAATTTTCTTCTTTACAACGTTTGCGAACATATTCTTCAATATCCCACATATCAATACCTGGTTTGATGATATCACGCAAACCAATATGAATTGAAGCTAGAAAATCTCCAGCTTTGTCCATTTGTTCAATTTCTCTTGGACTTTTCAAACTAATCATTTATTAAATTACCTCTTCTTTATACAATTAAATTCTATTTATTCTACCACGGTTAAAGCAATATTTCAAAAAAAGCATTAAGAAAAAATTATATAGCAGGGAGCACAGTTTCCATTACTTTCTCTCCACCGTCATCAAGCTCACCATTGAAAGCAAATCCCAAATCTTGATAAATTTTAATGGCACGGTCATTATCATCATAGACACTCAAATAAACTTTTTTCCCAGGAAATTTCACAGCAAGCAAAGCTAACGAATCAGCTACTAGCCTCTTACCATAGCCCATCGATTGAAAATTTTTGTCAACCAATATTCGGTCCAACCACAATCTATCCGAGGTCGAAAGCATATGCCCATACATAATAAAGCCAATCATATCCTCTCCCTCATATACTGCCATAGGTTGCCAGAATGAAGTTTTTTCACCTTTTTCCCTTCTCTCCTTGTAGAAAAGAGTCATTTCATCTGCTTCATTTAAACAATCTTCAACAGATTCTATGAAATTTATTTGTTCATCAAACGGCCTAATTTTTAATACCTGTTCACGATTACTATCGTCTACATTTTCAAATCTCAGTCTATCCATTTTATTACCTCAAAAATATAACTTACAAGAACTAGTTAAATATAATCATTTTATTAATTTTTCTTACTACTTAAATTAATATGTACCTTCTTGACCTTGACTTGTCAGTATTACAGGTCCGTCTTTTGTAATTACAAATTGATGCTCATATTGACAAGATAACCCCCCGTCAAGAGTTGAGAACCCCCAACCTGTCTTCCTATCTTCTTTTAATTTATAGGTTCCTGTATTGACCATTGGTTCAATAGTCAATACCATCCCTTCACGCAAGCGAACTCCACGTCCTTTTATACCGTAAGCAGGAACATCGGGTTTTTCATGCATTGTTGGTCCAACACCATGTCCTACTAAATCTCGAACTACTTGATAACCTTTGGACTCAACATACTCTTGAATAGCAGCCCCAATATCACCAATACGGTTACCTACACGCGCTTGTTCAATACCAATGTACATAGATTCCTTTGTAACATCCATTAATCTTTTAACTTGATTACTCACATCTCCTACTGCATATGCCCAACATGAATCAGCGATTGCTCCTCGAAAACTCTCTGTATACTTTTTCATAAGTTCAACATTATTAAAATCAAGTTTACTAACATCGATATTAGAACTTGCCTTACCAAGAACCATATCCACTTTGATTAAGTCACCATCTTTTAAAACTTTATGACGGGGAAATGCATGAGCTACTTCATTATTTAATGAACAACATGTAGCATAGGGATAATCCATAATTTCACCTTCTACACCAATCTGCAAAGGTAAATAATTTTCTTCCTTACAACGCTTGCGGACATATTCTTCAATATCCCACATATCAATACCAGATTTTATTATGTCACGTAAACCTATATGAATTGAAGCTAAGAAATCTCCTGCTTCTTTCATTTGAGAAATTTCTCTTTCACTTTTTAAAGTTATCATTTTTTTCACTCTCCTAGAACTGTTAATTTATTCTACCACCATTACAAATCATTATCAAAAAAGGTTTCCTGACGGAAACCTTTTTCTTATTATTAATGGTCTTGCTATCTAATATTTCCCATTAATTTTTCAATTGTTTTAGAAGTTAAGAATACAATTACACCAAATACCAATGTAATCAATCCTAAAATAATGAAGTATGGAACTTCAGTTTTAGCTGAGTAAAGTTGAACAACTTGAGCGTTCAAGGCTGACCCAACAGCAGAAGTTAAGAACCACATACCCATCATTTGAGCAGTAAATGCTTTTGGTGCAAGTTTTGTAGTTACTGATAAACCAATTGGAGAAATCAGCATCTCACCTACAATAATCAATGCCCAAGAAGCAACTAACCAAAACGGACCAACTTTTACACTAGTACCATATAAAATACCAGGAACTGCCATAATTAAAAATGATAGAGCAGTGAAGAATAGTCCGATTGCAAATTTAACTGGTGAACTAGGTTGTTTATTACCTAATTTAGTCCATAATACAGCAAATAACGGAACATACAACATAATAAACAAAGGATTTAAACTTTGGAAATATGATGCATGGAACCAGCTTGGATAGTTAACTCGTTCTGCAGCAAATGTTGCAAGAACGATTGAACCTTGTTCTTCCAATGCCCAGAATATAACTGCTGAGATAAATAGTGGAATATATGCAAGAACGTGGGATTTTTCTTCTTTTGTAGTTTTGTCAGAACGATACATCATGACAAAGTAATAAACTGGAATAATAACTGCAAAAATAGTTAACAGATTAATAAACAAATTAAGTGTTAAAACTTTAAATGCCGCTAATAGACCAAATAAAACTACAGTCGCAAGAGTCCCAGCAATTACTTTACTATAGAAGCTTCTTTTCTCAGAAGCATCCATTGGATTTACTGGTTTAAGACCTTCAGCAGGTAAATACTTATTACCATCGAAGTAGTATTGAAGTAAACCAAAGAACATACCTACAGCAGCAATCGAGAATGCCACATGATAGTTCCATTCACCTTGTGCCCAACCAACTACGATTGGCGCTAAGAAACTTCCAAGATTGATACCGAAAACAAAGATTGAGAAACCTGAATCACGTCTTGGATCTTCTGGTGAATAAAGTTCACCAACCAAGCTTGAAACGTTTGGTTTAAGAAGTCCAGTACCCGCAATGATTAATGCCATAGAGACAAATAGCGCAGGTGCTCCAAACGGTGTCGCAAGAGCGATATGTCCAAACATGATGAGTACTCCACCCCAGAAGACAGCTTTTCTTTGTCCAATGAGACGGTCAGCTATAAAGCCTCCACCCATACCAGTAAGGTACACCAAACTTGAGTATATAGCCATGATTGATGCTGCAGCAGTTTTAGGAATATTTAATTCTCCGCCGTCAATCATCCACCACATGTAATAAAGCAAGATTGCTTTCATACCATAGTAAGAGAATCTCTCCCACATTTCCGTAAAGAATAAGGTCTGCAAGCCTCTCGGCTGACCTAAAAATTCTTTGTTAGAATTCATTAATAAATTACCTTCCATTCTAAATAGCCTAACTATTTTATCATATATTTGGAAAAAATTCAAAAGTAAAAATAATTAATTTATTTATTATTTTCTGTTAATTTCATGTAAAAGAAAGGAGCTTTTTCAAGCTCCCACAAAAAAGTAATTTTATTAAATCAATTGTTCACTTACATATTTTTGATAAAGTTCATGATTTGCTAGTAATTGGCTGTGGCTACCACTACCTGTTATATGACCATGATCCACAAAATAGATATTATCGGCATCAACAATTGTTGAAAGTCTGTGAGCAATGACAAGAGTTGTACGACCCTTCATAAGGTTAGTTAGAGCCTTTTGTACCATTCCTTCACTCTCAGAATCAAGACTCGCTGTTGCTTCATCAAGCATGAGAATCTTAGGATTTCTCAAAAATGCGCGTGCAATTGCTAAACGTTGACGTTGCCCACCAGAAATTTTAACACCACGTTCACCTACTTGTGTATCTAATTGATTATCCATTTCTTTTACAAAAGTTTTTGCAAATGCTAGATCAAGTACATCCCATAACTCATCATCAGATACTTTTCGGTCAAGACCATAAGTTAAGTTATCTCTAATTGTTCCAGCTAGAATTGCTGAATCTTGACTTACGAAACCTATTTGTTCACGATAACCACCTAGTTTAATATCATCAATATTTGTTTCATCAAATTTTATTGCACCGCTTGTTGGTTCATAAAAACGTTCAAGCAAACTGAATATGGTAGATTTACCACCACCACTTGGCCCAGCAAAGGCGATAACCTGATTAGGTTTAGCTTCAAATGAAACATCAGTTAATATTGGAGAGTCTTCTTCATAAGAAAAATCAATATTTTCTACCTTAAGCATTTTACCTGAAAGATCCATATCTTTTCCATGGTTAAAGTCTTCTTCATCTTCATTTAGAAGTTCACGAACGCGAGCAGTTGATCCTGCTGCTTTACCTATCTCACTAAAGAGCATAGCAACCATAGGTACAGCGCCAATTAGGTTAAACATATACATTAAGAAACTCATTAAAGTTCCCATTGTCATGGCACCAGTAGCAACACGATGAATACCAAAAGTCAAAAGACCAAAGATCATACCCATCATCAGCATCATCATAATTGGTTGCATAGAAGAATCAAATATTGCTTCCTTTAAACCAATTTTATATAATTTATCAATTTCCTCATCTGCTTGTTCACTTGCTTGTTTTTCAGCATTTGAACTTTTAACCAAACGAATTGCCCCTAAAGACTCTGTGATATTACCATTGAAACTTGCAAGTGCATCTTGTCTAGAATGGGCAATTCTTTGTCCAAATACCATGATAGGAGCAATAAGAATTGTTGCAATTGGAACAACAACAACCATTGCTACGGTCATTTGCCAATCCATCTTGAACATCATTATTACACTACCCAAAATAAGTAAGATACTTGAAAGTGTTTTAGGGAAAGTACCTGCTAAAAGTTCTTTGACCTGAGAAGAATCACTTACTAAGCGGCTTGCCATTTCTCCTGCTTTTACTTCATCAAAATATTTAACTTTTAAACGAACCATTTTATTCCAAATCTTTTTACGAAGATTTTGAACTACATTTTCACCAAAAATCCCAAGCATCGTACCTGATACTACAGACAAAATTGCTGAAAGTACAAATAATCCAACAACTTTTGCAAGCATTACATAGTCAACACCCGATGAAAAATTATTAATCAGACTTTGTGCAACTTTTGGAACAAATAATTGGATTATAGTTCCTAGAACACCAACTAGAACACCAGCAATTAACATGAAATATTTTGGATGGGCAATATTAATAAGCCCAATAAAATCTTTCATCTTGAATTTTTCTCTTTTAAAATCATTTGTTCGTGTGTCAGACATTGGTTGTCCTCCACCGTAACCTCTTTCAGCCATTTTATTCTACCTCTATTTAATTAGTTATTATTCTTCTATATCATCGTCATCTTTAGTAGATTGTTTACCAAAGCCACCAAACATTGCAGCAAATTTTTTCATTGAATCTTCAAAAGACTCATCGTTTCGCATTGAACGACGTTCATCATTTGCCATTTTTCTCATGTATTTACGCATGTCATTTTCACTTAAATCTTTATCATTCATATTTTCAAAGAAGTTCATAAAGTCTTTTTCATTCATATTAAAACCATGTTGTCCTCTACCAAAATCTGAATGATTATGGTGATCATGTTGTTCATGATGGTGGTGTGTATGTTCCATATCTTGGAAGTTACGACCTCCTCCAAAATTAGGCATTCCACCACGACCAAATGGTCCTTGTCCAAAATGTTCATGAATTCCACCATGGAAGTTGAAGAAGTTTGATTCAAAATCTTCTGAAGTATTTTCAGAAATAATACGTTTTAATATTGCAATTAAATTTGATTTTTCTTCTTCACTTAGAAAATCAAATAATTCTTCTGAAATTTCATCTTGATGATTTTTTTGTCCTTCTTCTAATTCACGACCTTTCTCAGTTAAAAAGATTCTAGTAACTCTTTTATCTTGTTCGTCTTGGACACGTTTAATCATTTCTTTCTTATCAAGCTTTTTAACCATATTTGTAACACTTGACGGTTTAACATCCAATTTTTCAGCAATCTCTGAGTTTGTTAAGCCATCTTCTTCCCATAATAGAAAAAGTAGTGATCTTGCTCCTTGACGATTTCCATTTTCTCTCATTCTTTGTTGCATCATATTACCACGGAGTGCAAACATCATTTTAGGATTTCCAACTACTTGTGAAAATAAATCTAATAATTCATTCGTTTCTTTACTCATTATTTATACCTCGATTGTTTTTGTTTTTAGTTAGTTTCATTTATATTTATCTAACAAAATAAATTATATTCTTTTTATTTAGTTTGTCAAGGGTAAAACTAAATTCTTTTTTCTTTTATTTTTCTTTATTCCTTGCTATAATTCGATTATAAATAAATAGGAGGATTTTATTTTGGCAACTGCTAAAATCGTATATGCAAGTATGACAGGTAACACAGAAGAAATCGCTGATATCGTCTGTGAAGCTTTAGAAAATAAAGGAATCGAAGTTGAAATGGACGAATGTACAAGCGTTGATGCAGAAGACTTTTTAGACTTTGATATTAATATTGTGGCAACTTATACTTATGGTGATGGGGAATTACCAGATGAAATCGTTGATTTCTATGAAGATCTCCAAGATCTTGATTTATCAGGTAAAATTTACGGTGTGGTTGGATCAGGAGATACTTTCTATGATGAATTCTGTAAATCAGTTGATGATTTTGATGCTGCTTTCGCTGAATGTAATGCTACTAAAGGTTCTGAGAGTGTTAAAGTTGACCTTGCAGCCGAAGAAGATGACATTGTTGCACTTGAAAACTTTGTCGATGAGCTTACTTCTAAGCTTGCTTAATAAAATTAAAAAAGAGTCCGCTTGGGCTCTTTTGTTTTGTTAAAAATTTGTCATTAATAGAGATATGTTATTAATGACTATTATTATTACTATTTTTGCTTGTAATACGTAAAATATTAGTAAATATATTAATGAAGTCTAGATAAACACTTAAGGCAAGATTTATTTCTTCTCCTCTTGTAACATCTCCATATGACCTATCATATACATTTTTAATTCTTTGATTATCATAGGCAATTAATATTGAAAATATTATTACACTTGCAAGGCTAATAATTAAGTCAAATGTCGATCCACCAGTAAATATATATATAATACTAGCAATTATCACACCTAAAAGTCCTGCTCGTGCTGCTTTTCCAGCTCCTGTTAAACTTCTTTTCGTTAGAGTTCCATAAATTGCTAACCCAAAGAACATAATAGCTGCAATAATGAAAGCAATTGTTATAGAGTTTGGATCATAATAAATCAAGCTAAAACTTAAGGTAAAGCCATTGAGTGCTGAATAAAAAATAAAACCAGGTAATGCAGTACTACTATTGTTACTTGTAAATCTACCTAGAACATATACTGTTATCAACTCTATTACCCATGTAACAGGTAACACCCAGTAGTTATTTTGCAAAATATTCATCATTGTATTGCCAAAATAATTAATCATTATAAACGATACTAACGAACTAATTAATAAACCAAAACCCATAATCATATATATGTGTGAATAGAAAGAATTTGCACTTACTCTATCACTATTTTTCATATTAAAATATACCTCCTAAGTTTTATATTCATTCTATCACACAAATACTTTTTTAAAAGTTTATATGATATATAAACGAAAAAAGAACCTCCATAGAAGTTCTTTTTTATGTAATTTATTAATCTTTACTACCAAAAATTCTTAATAGACTTAAGAATAAGTTAATGAAATCTAAGTAAAGACTAAGTGCTAGATTAATTGCTTGGCCACTTGTAACTTCGCCTTGCATACCATTATAAACATTCTTAATAGCTTGATTATCGTAAGCTATTAATCCTGAGAAGATAAGAACTCCGGCAATGCTGATAACAAGGTTGAATACTCCACCACCAGTAAAAATAAAGATGATGCTTGCTACAATAAGACCAAGTAATCCAGCGCGTGCTGCTTTACCAATACCTGTTAAGCTTTGTTTTGTCCTACTACCATAGAAAGCTAATGCAAAGAACATAACTGCTGCAACTACAAAGGCTTGAGTCACAGAACCTAAGTCATAATAGGCCAAAGTGAAACTTATGGTAAATCCGTTGAGTGCTGAGTAGAAAATGAAACCTGGTAAAGCCATTGCCCCATCTTTACTCGCGCTACTACTAAGAACAAATACTGTAATTAATTCAATCACCCAAGTTACTGGTAATATCCAGCCATGATTATTTATAATATTCACGACGTTAGCCTGAAAAACTGTTAAAGTTAAAAATGATACGATTGCACTAATTGAAATTCCTAAGCCTAAAAGTGAATAAACACGAGCGTAGAAATCATTAAGAGAAAATCGTCTTTCATCAATAATTTGATTATTCATAATAAATCCTCCTATAAATAAAATATTAAATTTTCTAATAAACTCTGATATTGGCTATTCTTCAATTACTATTTCATTCTCTCCTGGTGGTGTTACAAGAAGAATTGCATCTCCAACACGCATGTCACCACGAGTAACTTCTACATTAATTGTTACCAAATCCTTGTTAGTATCGATTTTAATAACTTCGAAATCAAATTTCAAAGTATCACCCCTAAATATTTTTTCAGAAATATTAAAGGTAACATTGACTACGTTACTTCCTGGGCCTGGTAGATACTTACTTACAGTACTAGTCATAATACCAAAAATCAAAGTTGTAGGAACTAATGGCTTTTTCAATCCAATTTCCTTAACATAATCATACTGTAAAAACAGCGGGTTGTCATCAGTCGTTAGACCTAAGTAAAGTAAAATTTCTCTTTCACTTATTTTCTCAGTTAAACTAAAGGTCTCCCCTTCTTGAATTTCGGAAATAGTCTTTCCAATTTTAATATCTTTATTTCTCAGGTTCACGTAATATTTCTCCTAAATAATTAAACTTCTATATTTATTAATGTGCCGAACGATTTCTAAACGCGCGCCATTTATAGGCAACAGGTGTCGAACTTTCTTTGATGGCACAGTACTTATCAACCATTGTAACAACAAAACTTTCCTTGTACTTTGGTGGTGCAACAGTAGCTCCCCACATATGCTTAATGATAATATCCTTTTCAAGCTCAGAAAGCTCAGTTAACTTAAGAGCATTTTCATAGGCAATCCTTGGATGCACATACGCGTGACTTCCTTCTTCAAATTTTGTATCACGCCAGTCATAGTAAAAAAGATCATGCAGAAGACCAGCTCTTGCAACTTCTCTTGATTTCATACCAAATTTTTTTGCAATTCGATAACTATTATAGCTTACATTCAATGAATGAATAAGTCTAGTTGTATGGTGGTGGTGCACAATTTCATCTAATTTTTGTACCTCGGGACGATCAATCAAATCAGATATCAGTTCCAAATACTCTTCGTCTTGTTCCCATGGCTTATCATAAAATGTCATTTATCTACCTCTTTTTTTGTCACTATGTATATTATATCACTTTTTTTATTCAAATTTTCAGAATATGACTTAATAATACAAATCTTAGCTAAAAGAAAACTAAATCTAGATAAAATTAAAAATTAATATTCCACCAGCAATCGCTACATTCAGACTTTCAGCTTGACCTGGCATGTCAATATGGACTAACACATCAGCCTCATTCTTAGTTAATTGCGAAATTCCCTGCCCCTCATTTCCAAGCACAAGAGCAATTCCAGACTTTTGCTCTACTTCTTTGTAAGAAATTGATTCATCAGATAAGGTAGATGCTAAAACGCTAATTTTCAATTCTTTTAATTTTTTATATAGCTCAGATAAATCAACTGAATAAACTGGAAGATGATAATTACTTCCTTGCATACTTCTCATAACTTTTGGACTATAGACATCAGCACAGTCTCTTGATAAGAAAACTGCATCAAATCCACCTGCATCAGCAGTTCTAATGAGAGTTCCCACATTGCCTGGATCTTGAACACCGTCAAGAACCAAAATTTTATTTAAATTAATTTTTTCATAATCTAAATCGTTATTCATTTTTACAACAGCAACTAATCCTTGTGGTGTCTTACTGTCAGTAATGAAATTTAAAACTTCCTGCGTTACAATGATAGCCTCTGGAAATTTAGCTGCGAATTCTTCTGTAACAAATGTTTCTAATATTTCTGCTCCTGAACGACTAGCTTCCTCAAAAAGATGAAATCCCTCTATTAAGTATGTATCTTTACGATATTTTTTTTGCAATAATTTCTTAGCAGATTTTACTGCCTTATTCTCTTTTGATCTAATAATATTCATATAAGTAAAATTATAAGAAAAAATTTAACTTTTTACAATGTATATGACCATACAAAAAATGACCACATATGGTCATTAGAGCTAATTATTTTATTTCTTCCATTGGTAAGTTCATACCCTTCCATCCTTCAAGAGCACATGATAATTCAAATGCCTTAAAACCATTTGTTAATAAAATCAACAAAGCTTGTTTACCAAGGGTTGTACCCGCTGTCCAATCATACACCACGTAGGTTTTATCCTTATCAAGCTTATCTAGTGAACTAGACAAATCTTTTGCTGCAATAGCTTTAGCACTTTTGATTTGTTCTTTTTTAACTTGAACAGGTGCATTTCTTACATCAAGAATTACATATGGAGAATCAGGTCCTGCAACTTCTAATACTTCTTGATGTCCAATATATAAGCTTAGGTATGTTTCTAAAAATTCTATTTTTTTATTGTTCATTTAATTCATTCTCCATTATTTTTAATTTTTCTTTGTTATTTTCTAATTTCTCAAGCAATTGAGCAAAGTTTTCAAGTTCCTTTTCACTAAAATTCGAAAATAATTGATCAACAGCTTTATAGTTATAGGGTAAAAAATACTTTAATTTCTTTAGTCCCTCTTCTGTTAGTTTTATATAAGTAGAACGCTTATCAGTTTTTGAAGGAATTTTTTCAATTAAATTTTTTTCTTCCATCTTTTTCAAAATTTTACTGATTGTGGCCTTAGAAACACCTAATCTTTCAGCTAATTCACTTGAAAGTAATTGATTTTCTTCCGCTCGACTTAAGTACATCATAATTACAAATCGTGATTCGCTTAAGTCAAAATGTTCTAAAATTTTATTATAGTTTTTTTCTACTTCTCTAAAAGTCCACTGCAATTTCAAATATGCAGTTACAGAATTGGGATTAATGTCATAGTCAAATCCCTTTGCCATTGACTGAATCCTATCGTCATCTGGTCTATCTATAAAGTTAAATTTTTCGATAATATCACTTCCTCACCATTTTAGTTTGCTAGCTAACTAAAATCATTATAATCAAAGTTTATTACTAAGTCAATAAATTGGATTTTATTTTTGTTATTAAAACTAGTAAAAATTATTAGAAATAAAATGTTATACTTGTAGTAGTTTTAAATAGAAATTGTTATTTATACTCTTATCTTATAAGGAGAGGATTAAAATGTTAAAAATGAGATTTATCGTTTCTGGACGTGTACAGGGAGTAGGCTTTCGTTGGGGGACAATGACTCTAGCAAAAGAAATTGGTATTAAAGGACGTGTCTGGAATAATAATGATGGTACTGTGGAGATCCTAGCTCAGTCTGACTCAGCTAGTAAGCTAATTATTTTTGAACAAAAACTACGTAAAGGTCCTACTCAATTTGCTCGAGTTGACTATCTAGATAAAACAACTGCAAACTTTGATGATTTTAATGATTTTCAAATGGCAAATTAACCTCAGTCTTTGGGCTTATTGAAAAAAGACCGTATTTACTGTATAATTACACGGTCTATAAAAATTAGGAGAACTTATTATATTGAAAAAAACATTTAGAAGAATTCTATATTCAGGATTCACTTTATCAGCCCTTTTACTATTGACAGGCTGTGTCCAAACTAAAAATGGTCAACCTACTGGTAATGGATGGGTATATAACTTATTAGTTAAACCAATGTCTTCTATTATTGAATACTTTGCCAATAATCTTGGTTGGGGATATGGATTTGCAATCATTGGTGTCACTATCATTGTTCGCTTGCTTATCTTACCACTTGGTCTTAATCAGGCATATAAAGCAAGTTATCAACAAGAAAAAATGGCTTACTTGAAACCCGTTCTTCAACCAATACAAGATAAGATGAAGAATGCTACAACACCTGAAGCAAAAATGGCTGCACAACAAGAATTAATGCAAGTTCAAAAAGATAATGGTGTCAGCATGTTTGGTGGTATCGGATGTCTTCCATTATTAATTCAAATGCCATTCTTCTCAGCCTTATTCTATGCTGCAAGATACACACCAGGTATTGATCAAGCTACTTTCTTCGGAATGAATCTTGGTCAAAGAAGTTTAGTACTTGTAGGTCTTGCCGGAGTCCTTTATTTAATTCAATCATATCTTTCTACTATTGGTATGCCAGAAGAACAAAAAGCACAAATGAAGAGCATGATGATTATGAGTCCTCTTATGATTGTATTCATGTCATTATCTTCTCCAGCTGGTGTAACTCTATATTGGGTAGTCGGTGGTTTATTTGGTATCATTCAACAATTAATCACTACTTTTATGATTAAACCAAGTCTTAAAAAACGTATCGACCGTGAATTTGAAGAAAATCCTCCAGTCGTAAATACAAAAGATATCAAAGATGTAACTCCGAAACAAGCAAATGTTCTCGTTCAAGAAAACATGAAAAAAAATCTAGGTAAAAATAACGGTCGAAATGCCGGTAAACAAAATAAAAATAAATAAACATCTTATTTTTAAAAAAATGGGCTCTTTGTCAACTGTTGTGGGTGTAT
>NZ_MKIR01000002.1 GCF_001832905.1 Floricoccus tropicus
ATAAAATTTTTAAATGATTTATCAGTTGAATATTTAGATAAAGGATTGAAAGTTAAATCTCTTCGAGCCTTAGAAATAGCTGCTGAAATATCTATGACAGAAGATGGGATTGAGAACTTGATTCCTATGTATGAACTTATTGGATCTCCCAAAAATATAAAGTATTCACAAAAAACGTTGAAATTTTGGAAATAAATTTTTATAAAAAGAAAAGAGTAATAATATGATAAATAAGAGTTTATATAGCGACTATTTAGATAAAGGAAGTAGTCAAAAACACCCACTGCTTTCAGTTATATTAACAAGTGAAAACCAAGATGAAACTATCGGAAAAAGTTTATTAAAACTTTCATCACTGTTAATTGATAAATCAATATTAGAGGTTATAGTCATTGATAATAATTCAGAAGATGATACAATTGAAAAATTATACTCATATGCAGAAAAATTTGAAAATTATAAATTTGTAAAAAGAATTAATAAAACTGATAATATTTCTATTTTGTATAACGAAGGAATCAGATTATCTACCGGTAAATGGATATTATTTTTCTCTTGTGAAAACCCATTATCTCATGAAAATCTTGAACAAATTATATCAATATTATATAGAGATGATGAATATAAAGTTGATTTAGTAAACGTAACTGACAGCATAACTGATAATACAAAAAATATATTTGAAAACTTTTTATCAATTAGTGAGCCAATTCAATTTTCATTAAATGGAAAAGCAATAAGAACATCAATTATAAAAAATAATAATTTGGATTTTGATTTAACAATAAGTGAAGGACGAGAAGAATGTTTCATTATGAAAGCTCTTTCTTTGATAGAGGGTATATATTTATTAAAAAATAGCGATACTTTACCATTTATCTCTTCAAATAATGATTTTAAAAATATGTCACCTAGAAATGCATATTATAATTACCATAATATTTATGAATATATTTATAATAATGTATTAAGTTTAAAAGTAAATAAGTATGATTGTTTAACATATTATCTTAATATTTACATAAAAAATATTGCTAATGGTAAAGTTGTACCTAACAGAATGTTTGAAGAAATGAAAAAAGATCTAGGAATTATTGCTAATAATGAGAACGCCTCATCAGAACTGATAAAATTCTATGAAGATTTATGTTCAAATTTATATAAAATTTCTTACGAAGAGTCAACAAAATTAAAGAAAAATAAAATTCAAAATATAATAAAAAACTTAGATTTATATATAGATGGCTACTTTGAAAGAGACTTACGCCCATTTAACGAAATTAAATCTGTTGATTATTTTGGTCCAAGTATAAGTCCATTAAAAAATAAAAAAAATATTATGTACGTAAGTTTTACAAAAGAGAGAAGAAGCTATGTAAATAGGAGAGAGGTTAATTGGACTGACGGAAATGTTCAAGTAAAAGAGTTTTCTCATGAATTAGGGCTCGTAATTACTGAGAGACCTATTTATAGATTAAGTGGTAGAACTCCGCAATTCATTGTAAAAGATTCATGGAAATTTATGCTTGAGTTTTCAGAACTTTTAAGAAGCTTATATAAAAAAGAAGTAATTGGTGTCACAGGATCAGTAGGTAAAACGTCAACTAGAATGATGATTAGCCATCTTCTTTCGGATGAAAATGTTGTTGAGAATAATGGAAATCATAATGTTAGATTTGCTATACCTTTGTATATGAACAATCTTGTTAAAGAACCTGATGCTATTGCACTTGAAATCTCATTAAATGCATTAAATGATTTTGATACCGGTGATATGTCTCAGCTTGTTAGACCAACAATAGGAATTGTTACTTCGGTAGGAGAAGCTCATACTGGATCATTTCCAAATATTGAGGATGTTGCTCATATAAAATCTAAAATATTTCATGGTTTAGTTGACGATGGATGTGCAATTATCAATAAAGATATTGATAAAAATGCTTTCGAAATTGTATATCGTGCAGCTAAACGAAAAACTGATAATATTTATACTTATTCAATTAATGATAAGACTGCTGATGTGTTCGTATTAAGCATCATCAATGATAAATATTATGATCAAGTTACTATTCAATTTTTTGAAAAGATTTATACCTATAGATTAGGTACTGCTTCTGACGGTATGATTTTGAACAGTTTAGCTGCAATACTAACAATTTGGTCAAATGGAAAAGAAGTTTCCGATTATTTAGAAAAATTTAACGATTTTCATTCTTTACCTAAAATATTAGAAAAAACAGAATTGGTATTTGAAGGAAATAAATTTTTATTACTAGATGATACACATAATGCTGCCGTGCCGTCTATGCTGAATGCAATTAGATACTCAAATTCAATATCAGATAAATTTAAAGGGAAAAAAATTTTTGTTGTCGGTCAAGTTATGGACTTAGGTGTTTTATCCAGAGAATCTCATATAAAATTTATGAATGAATTACTTTCAAGTAACGCTGATTTTATCTTTGGTTATGGTGATTTGTTCAAAGAATTATTTGAACAAATTAATTCTGATAATATTAAATGGTTTGATAATTTAGAATCAATTTCTAAAGCAATATTAAATTCCATAACGGATGATTCATTTGTAATGTTAAAAGGATCTATGTCTGGTAGTGATTTTAAAAATTTAAGTGCAAAAATAAAAAAAGATTCATATAGATAATGTAATAAAGGAGATTTCAATGAAATCAATAAATGGTAAATTTATAAGGGATGCACTTCTTATTACTACTTGTTTTTTATCTCTAACAGCGTGCAAGACCGCAACTAATGAAAAGGATACATCAGATAAAAAAGATATTTCAGTTGAAGTTGTAAAAAAAGAAACAGATGGTGATTCACAAACAAATACTAAATTTATGCAGGTAGCTAAACGAGTATTAACAAAGGATTATGGATTATCAAATGTTCAGGTTGACATTGATAGTATAAATACAAAGAGACTTCCTCCCAAGGAAAGTGCTAATAAGAAAGAAAAATTTGATAGGATTACGAGTGGTACTGGGAACTATATTTTTGCTGGAAAAACTTATACAATTAATTTAACCTATAATATATTGGAAAATGGAAAAGATTATCAACTCATTCATTCTGATACGACTTATAATCCTGATAAAGTCTTTAATATTCGATTAGATGGGACACCTGATCCAAATCTACAGACTGTTGATCAAGAAACTACAGCAGATGAGGAAGTAAATGAAAGATTTTATTCTATAGCTAATTCTGTACTTAATAATATCTATTCAATTGAAAAACCTGAAATTGATTATAAGACACTTGAAGTAAAAAGACTTCCAGTCAAGACTGATAAAGAAAGTGGCACAGAGTTCAAATATTTAACAACAGGTGTTGCTAAATTTAAAAAAGATGGAAAAGATTATACATTAAATTTAACTTATAACTTATCAGATGATGGAAAAAAATTCCAGATATTACATTGTGATAGCCCTATTGATGAAAGTAAGACAATAGATAGACCTTTGGTATAATATTAGACTTTATATTATTATTTTAATTATTATTAAAATAAAATAGTATTTTATATAATAAAGACAGCGTGATTAAATATCGCACTGTCTTTATTATATTCTTTTTATTATTTTTCGATTGGTGTAAAGCTATCAACGACTTCCCCAGCAATATTCCAATACGTATATTCATCGGGTGGTATTGGTAATATCTTGTCATTATATTTTTTATTAAGCGAGCTTAATATTAATTGATCGTTTTCAATGAATGTCTGTTTAATGAAACTCTTTCCATCATAATCGACAATATAGATCCCTCCGTCTGGTGCAGAGTAGTTTTGCCTTACTAATACGATATCACCATCATGATAATTTGGTTCCATTGAATCACCTGATACATAAGTAGCAAAATCATAATCTGGTAAGTCATTACGATCAGTATATACGGTATAAAATTCATTATCATCGTAGTTATATCCAAAACCAGCCGCAGACTTAGCTACTGCATGGACCTCAGTAAGTGAATCTGAGAGATTAACAATTTTATCATTTTTTATATCAGTAGATATTGCTACTCGCTCTGTAGCTGTAAGTTTTCTAATATTGTTATTCTTAGAAGTTTGAAGCTCAAATTGATCACGCGCATATTCTAAAACACGTTTTTGATAATCTTCAGTCAATTTTTCTGAAATATTTTGGATATCATCCAAGATTGATTTAAATTTATTCTCTTTAACTTTATAAGTATCAGAATTTGCCTCATTAGCAAAACGTGGATCAATCTCACCCATATCAACATTAAAAAATTCAGCAAGTTTCTCCATATTTGCAGTAGTAGGAGAAGAAGTACCTTTCACATATCCAGTGAGAGTGCTTTTTGGAATACCTGTAGCACGGTGGATATCAATTTGACGAAGGCCACCCTTATCAATCAATTTATTTATATTATCAGAGATTATTTGTCGATTCTTCACATCCTGGGGTGTTAATTCACCTCTAGCCATAACGCTCTCCATTCATTTTAATTCGTATCTTTACTATATTATATAGTATTTTCAGATATTTTTAAAGGGTTGATACGAAAAAAGTTCGATTTTTTTAGTACAAATAACTTGAAATTCATATTAATTCGTATTATAATGTATATATCAAGTAAGGAAGTTAGTGAAATGTGCATAACACATAGCTACCTGAAGTCTAGAATGTCTGTAAGTTTTTATCTCTCAAAAGATAAAAAATATATGCATAATACGTAATAAAACTATCTCATGGAGTTTTTATTTTTTAAATCATGATACGATTTAAAACGTATATACGATTATTCAAACTTAACTGTACATTCTTAATTTATTTATTGAAAGAGGTATTATATCATGGCAGATTTATTTGGAACTTTAATTGTATTACTATCATTCTTCTTATTTGCAGTTTTCTTCTCATGGTTAGAAGTGAGTCGTGAAGAAGAAAAAAAAGCAAAAAGAAAAGCATACTTAGAAACATATACAAATGATGCTTTTGAAAATACAGAACATGTATACTATTAATTAATGGATTAAACTTTTATTGGCCTATAAAAGAAATCATATATATTAAAAATACTTGAGCCTTCGAAGTCAGCTCAAGTATTTTTTCGTATTTTATTGTTCATCAATCCAAGGTGTCTTAGGATCACCGCTCCATAGTTCGCGGGAGCGATATAGATTACTCCATACTCCTGTTGAAAGATCATCAGGATCAATATTAAGTCGCTCAGATATTTCTTCCTTTAGTGTATCTGCATCGAGAGGCGTTTTAAATTGATAGTAGTAAGTTCTTCCTTTATTACCTGTTGTAACCAATACCCATTGGCCAAGATCATCTAATTTAGAAAAATCCGGTTCAGATTCTTGGTTAGAAACTTTAAGATTAACATTAAATAATTTTTTATTAAAATTTTTCATTTCTACATCCTTCTTTTCTTCGATATTTTTATTTTCATTAGCAACAGAAGTAGTATCATCTACAGTTTCTGCATTATTCTTCGCAATATTGTGTAACATCTCCATAAAATTTGCTTGCTCTTGTACCAGTTCCCAGCCTTTATCAGTTAGAGCATATTCCTTACGAGTTCCAACTTCAGATGCTAGATATATATAATCATTTTTTTCAAGATCTGAAATTGTACGGTACATTGTAGCAGGACCGATTGTAATTAATCCATTTGTTGCTTCTTCTACATATTTCATAATTTCATATCCGTGTGATTGGTGACGAAGACAGAGCATTATCAAGTAGCTTGAATAGTTAAGTGGAACGTTTATATTATCTTTTTTAGCCATTATTAATCTCCAATTCTAGAAAAATGAACCAAGCCAACCTATTGGTGCTAAGCCAAAGTTGTCAATAATTTTAATATTATCCTTATCAGTGTTAAGCATAGTTGATAAATCTTCGATAATATCAGTAATTGAATAGTTTGATTTTAAATTATAGTAGTATGTATTTTCATTTTCTTTGTGGGTAAGTCTAGTCCAGGTACCTAAATAAGCGAAGTCATGCATATCTGGAACAGTACTTGGATTTTTTATTGTAACAAGTAAAGTTGGTTGCCAATTTCCAGAGTAGTCTCCTGTTATATCTTGAAGAGCATGTTTTCTTTTGAAGAATTTAGACCATATATATTTCCATGAAAACAAGAAAATGGCTAAAACAGGATATAAATAAATTGCACACGTATTTACTGCGGTTTCAGATGCTTTTTCTGGAGAAATTTTCATATCACTTATATACTGTCTAGCAGCTAGCAGTCCCCAAATTATTACAGTAATGACTAAAACCCAGTTTATAAGCGTAATAAAATTTTTTATGTATCTTTTTACATATTTAAGTTCCATCTGAATTGAATCATCACTAATTTTTATTTCATTTATATCCTTCTTATTTTTTGCATAGGAATAAGAAATAAAGTATTTAGTTAGCCACAATTTTTTTTGAAAAGAGGATATGATTCCGTAGTCAGATAAATTACCACTATCAATATCTGGTGTCTTTTGATCTGAGTATTCAAGAATCAAGTCGTGGTGCTGATTATCTTCAGCTTTTGTAAAATTATAGAAAACAAAGTGTTTTCCAGTTAATAGATAGCCCTCATCCATCATTGTAAGTAAAAAATCTTTTTCCTTATCACTTCCTGGATTATGTAACCTTAGTTTAGTTCTTTTCATGATAATCACCTTCCTGTTATGAGTGAATTTTTTTATGTTTTTCTTTACATGATTATAGTATAACCATTTTGGATATATGTCAAGTAATTATATTCATTTTGGATATAAATTTTTATAAATAATTATTTTTTCTATATTAACCTCATATTTGGTATAATTATCTTAAAGAAAAGGAGCAGAATCTTGTGGAAGTCAGAAAAAATGATTTGAATTGTAGCTGCCAAGAATGTAGTACTTATCCATCTTTTATAATGCCTGAAGAAATTATCTTCAAAGCTCAGGAGAAACAGTTAGTCCTCTTTTGTGGGGCAGGAATAAGCACTGAATCACATAAAGTATTCCCGTCAACTCTTTATGATGAAGTACTAGAATATCTTCAAAAAGATTACGCTTATAAAGCTAACAATCCATCTTTTTCAATTTTAATGAGTGAATTTTGTAAGACAGTTCCTAGTGGTCGTGAAGAACTCATACGAATTATTGAAGATCGTTTTGAACGTATATCACTTTTTCAGGAACTTTATGATTCAGCAACAATTTTTCATCGAGAAGTTGCGAAAATTGATAATCTTGCTACTGTAATTACTAGTAACTGGGATGATTATTTTGAAACGGAATGTCATATGAAGCCTATTCTTGACGGGTTTGAAAATATAGAAATTGAAAATCAAGATTCTTCAAAAAAAGTCTATAAGATTCATGGCTCAGTAAACATACCAGATAGTATTATTGCAAGTCAAGATGATTATAAAAATTGCTACAAGCGACTTTCAACTGAAAACTACGGCAAGGAAATTCAAAAGCTCTTTAAAGAAAATTGCGTTGTTTTTATCGGATTTTCTTTTGGTGATGAAGATTTAGATAAATTACTTGAAGTTTTTGGTTTAAAAATGGAGCATAATGAAGGAACAGATAGCAAGTATTATATCGTTAATATTGACCAGTCAATGCTTAAATATCAATCGAAAAATATTGAATCAATAATAACTGATGGATATTTTTTCATCCACTCTCTAAGGAAGATTATGGAGTCAAGGGGATATATAGCAGAGGAGAAGCAGACTTTGGTAGAGGAGATTTCAAATCAATTGCTCTCTCTTAAGAATATTGATTTAAATGATATTACTTCATGTGCTCATATTGAAGGGATGATTTCAGTTTATGAAAATTATGAAGTAAGGTCTTCTGATCTTGATTATAAGATAAAACATGCCGGTGCTAGATATGAAGAAATGCAGGAAAATAATAGTTACGATAGATATTATCAACTTGGAATCTTAGATGGGCTTTTAAATCTTAAGACACTTTTGGAAAATAAGAATAAGTCTTTGATTCCACCTTATATTTATGATGATATGTATTTTGAGTCTATTGAAAATTTAGAAATGAGCAAGAATTCGAAAAACCAGTTATAATATTATTAATAACTAGTGGAGGAAAATATTAATGAAGAAAAATTGGAAAAAAATTGCTGTGAGTGGCCTGATTATATTGGCTATGGTAGGCCTTACTGGCTGTTCAACAGTACGAAACTTCTTTAAGGATGCGACTGAGAGTTTTGTAGGATTAACTATGTCTATTAGGACTTACGATGAACAGGCACAAATAATTGACCAAATTGAAGGTAAATCTGTTTCTGTATCACGCGATACTCGTTTTGATAGCCAAAGTAATGACGGTACTTCAAATAAAGATTCTAAAGTTCTTAAGGTTTCAGTTGGTGGTAAGGAAATGATCCACGTTGGAAGTAGTTTGATTGCCCAAGAAAAAGGAATGGTCAACTATTTTGATGACTATTCAAAAACAGTAAATCTTGAAAATTACGACCGATCTACACCAATCGTAAATAATGTCATCAACTCTGTTAAAAATGAATGGAGCCCATCAAGTAAGGTTCTTCTAATCCGTAGTCAGCAAGGGTACCCTCTTGCAACATATATCGGAAATAGAGTAAATGTAGAAGCAAGTGATGTACCAAGCTCAACATCTTTTTTAATCGATGGCAAACGTTTATTTGTTTATCGTTGTGACTACACTGTGTATGACATGAGTTTATTTAAATAAGTATAAGCCACTGGTTTCAGTGGTTTTAATTTTAGGAGTATTTTATGAAAAGCTATTTTAATTTTTTAGTTCCTAGGGTAAAAAGTGATTTTACTTCTTACAACAAAATTCTTATTTTTCTTTTACTACTTTCCGTACTAGCAGGAATTTTGAGGAATAATTTACCTTTATTTTTACTTATTACATTTGTATTTTGTCCCGTTATCTATTTAATTTACACTTATTTTCTTTATAAAAAGCAAAAGAAGTGAATTCATATAGGGAAATAAAGAGCTTAATGCTATAATAGTAGATGAATTATTAATTTATGGGAGATGAAAATTATTATGCGTTTAACAATTCTTGAAACAAGTGACATGCACGGCTATATTATGCCGACAAACTATACTGAGCGTGATATGAACGAGGATTTTGGTACCGCTAAACTTGCGACTAAACTCATTGCTGAAAGAGAAGACGCTGCTAAATATGGGCCGATTCTACAGATTGAAAATGGTGACTTTATTCAAGGCTCTCCTTTAGCATATTATGCTGCAAAGCAGGTTGATGGAAAAGGAGTTCGTAATCTAACTGATGTTGTAAATTCTATGAATTACGACTTAGGGATTCTTGGAAATCACGAGTTTAATTATGGTAGTAAATATCTAGATTCAGCAATTGCTGCTTACAATCATCCAATTCTTGCGGCTAATATTTTGGATGAAGATGGAAATCTTTATTATGGAAAAGCCTATGAGATTTTTGAAAAAGATGGTTTGAAAGTTGGAGTTTTAGGACTTACAACTCAATATATCCCACACTGGGAAAACCCTGAACACATTAAAGGGATGGTCTTTGCATCATGTCTTGAAACTGCCAAAAAATACGTTCCAATTATTCGTCAAGAAGCTGATGTGGTAGTAGTCTCTTATCATGGTGGATTCGAGCGTGATTTGGTGACAGGTGAACCGACAGAACTTTTGACTGGAGAAAATGAAGGCTATCAAATTCTTGAAGAAGTAGAAGGAATTGACGCGTTCGTAACAGGGCACCAACATCGTGAAATTGCCACAAAAATTAACGGCGTGCCAGTTATTCAACCAGGATATCGTGCAGCTAATATTGGGAAAATACAATTGGAGTTAGCTCAAGTTGATGGTAAATACCAAGTAACTTCATCAAATGCTGAGTTGGTTTCAGTCGGAGATGCTGCTCCTGATGAAGAAATTCAAAGTCAGCTTAATGATTTAAATATTGAACTTGAAGCATGGTTGGATAATCCAATGGGTAAGGTTGAAGGTGATATGACAATTACTAATCCAATGGCCGCAAGACTAAAAGAACATTCTTATATTGAATTTGTAAATAAGGTTCAAATGGATGCGACAGGTGCTAAGATTTCAGGAACTTCATTATTTAATAATGATGGTAAGGGATTTGGAAGCACAATCACAATGCGTGACATCATTACAAATTATATTTACCCTAATACCCTTGCGGTATTAAAAGTTAGTGGTAGGGACTTGCGTGATGCGTTAGAAAGAACTGCAAACTATTTGGCTCTTGATGAATGTGGTGAAATTATCTTTAATCCTGAATTCGTCGACCCTAAACCTCAATACTACAATTATGATATGTATCAAGGTATTGATTATACACTAGATTTATCTAAACCAGTCGGCGAACGTGTTACTCGTTTGAAATTTGAAGGCAAAGATATTGAAGATACTGATGAATTAGAGATTGCGGTAAATCAATACCGTGCTGTGGGTGGAGGAAACTATGAAATGTTTTCTGCTGACAAGATTGTTAAAGAAGTGCAAATCGACATGATGGAACTTATCGCTGACTATTTACAAAAGAATCCATTGATTGAAGCGAGTGTTGATGATAATTTTGAAATTTTAAAATAAGTTTAGATTAATATAAACAGTATAAGAAATTGGAATTTTCTTTTGATTTTTGTCGATTTTTGCAGTAGTTTTAGTCTTTGTGATTACTTTTTTGTCAGATGGCTATTTTCCATATTCTTTATGAGCCATAGAAATACAATAAATATTATACCAATCATAATATTTATTGTATTTCTTGTATTGTTTATTAAAAATTCATCGAAACGAAAAAATCATATCATACCATCATCAATTGCATATTATTTACAAATTATTTGGACAATAATTCATTTATTAATTTATAGCATTATCTTAGGTACTATGGGCTATGTAAATATACTGTGGTCTATCATGTGAGTTATTTCTTCTTATAATATAATAAGAAAATGTTCAAAAATTATAAATGAAGAAAAAATATAAAGAAAATTTAACATACGTGAATTGCGTATGTTTTTTTATTTAAACTTTTGTGAAAAATACACAACAATACATGGTAAACGCTTTCAAAAAGTGCTATACTTTATTTGAAGTCAAGGAGGAGTAGAAGAAAAGAGTTCCTAAGTGATAAGCTTACAAATTAACTAATTTGTGATTTTATTACTATCAACTCGACTTTGAAGTTTCGCAAAGATAAATTTATGAAGTTTCAAAGACATTTTGTTGATAACTATTAGTAAAAGGAAATTGGAGATTTAAAAATGACAACAGATTTTAGAACAAGTACTGCCGAAGGGAAAGTTAACTTTGTAAATGTTTATGATTTAGAAAAAGCAGCATCACTCGTAATACCTACTGGAGCTTTTGGTTATATTTCTAGTGGAGCTGGTGATATGTGGACTTTGGAACAAAATACTAAGTCTTTCAATCATAAAGTAATTGCACCAGGTGTACTTAGAAATATCGAAAATCCAGATCAATCAACTACTATTCTCGGACAAAAAATTAGCACACCAATTATTATGGCACCAGTTGCTGCTCATGCACTTGCTAATGTCCAAGGTGAGGCAGCTACATGTAAAGGTGTTGCTGAATCTGATACTATATACACTGTTTCATCATACGCAGGGCAAACTTACGAAGAAATGCGTGCCGCAAGCGGAGATGCTCCACAATGGTTCCAATTCTATATGAGTAAAAATGATGATGATAATATTAAAATTTTAGATCTTGCTGTAAAAAACGGTGCTAAAGCAATTGTTCTTACTGCTGATGCTACTGTTGGTGGTAACCGTGAAATTGACTTGAGAAATGGCTTTACATTCCCAATTGCAATGCCAATTGTTGCTTCATATCAATCAGGTGTTGGACAAACAATGGATGCCGTTTATAAATCTTCAAGACAAAACTTAAGCTACAAGGATATTGAATTTATTCAAAAACATACTAATTTACCTGTATTTGTTAAAGGTGTTCAAACTGCAGAAGATGCTGAAGCAGTTATTGAAGCTGGAGCAGATGGTGTATGGGTAAGTAATCATGGTGGACGTCAACTAGATGGCGGACGCGCTTCATTTGATTCTTTACAAGAAGTTGCTGAAGCAGTTAACAAACGTGTACCAATTGTATTTGATAGTGGAATTAGACGTGCTCAACACGTATTTAAAGCACTTGCATCAGGTGCAGACGTTGTTGCGATTGGTCGTCCAGTAATCTACGGTTTAGCACTTGGTGGTTCAGAAGGGGTAAAAGAAGTATTTGACTACTTTAAGAATGAACTTAAAATGGTTATGCAATTAGCAGGAACTCATAATATTGAAGAAATTAAAAATACAAAACTAAGAAAAAACGAGTATATGTAAGAAGTACCTTTCTATTTCCAAATATTCGAAATAACGAAAAACTGAGAAGCCAAATTGCCTCTCGGTTTTTTTGTATATTTTTTTCAGATTATATCCTAAAATTCTAAATTTTACGTCTATTTTTTATTAATATATGGGCATAAATTATTTTAATGTCAGAGAGATTGGAATAGACCAATTAATTTGTTATACTGTACCTCGTCTAGTAAAACATTTGTAATAAAATGAAATTAAAAATCTAGAGAATATTTATTTAGGGGGAAAAATTTTGAGTACATTAACAAAACGTATTCTAGGAACAGCAGCTGTAGTTTCTTTGGGACTAAGCTTAGCAGCATGTTCCGGTTCGAGCAGTAGCACAGAAAAAAAAGATATGAAGGCAGGAGACTTCGAACTTTCTTATCAAAATCCGGATAAAGCAATAAAAGGTGGAACATTAAACTACGGTTTTATAACTGAGACTCCATTTATTGGACAGTGGATTCGATCTCTATCAACGGCAGCAATTGATTATGAGATGCAAGCACCTGCACGTTCTGCACTCTTTGCAACAGATAATTCATTTTCCATTGTAAATGGTAAAGACAAAGGTGGAATGGCTGATATTGAATTTGACAATGGCAAAAAAACAGCATTAATTACTCTTCATGATGGAGTTAAATGGTCAGATGGAAAAGATGTTACTGCGCGTGATTTATACTTCCCGTATGAAATTATTGCTAATGATAAGGCAGGCTCTTCTCGTTGGACTGAATCTTTAGCCAATATTGTTGGTCTTGAAGATTATCACAATAATAAAACCGATAAAATATCTGGATTAACTTTCCCTGATGGAGAAGATGGAAAAAAACTTTTGATTCAATTTAAGGAAGTTAAGCCTGGATTTACTCAGTCTGGGAATGGATATTATCTTGAACAGTATGTTCCATACCATTATTTAAAGGACATTCCCTTTGATAAACTTCAATCAGATGAGAAAACAACTACTAAACCACTTGTAGTTGGTCCATTTAAACCTAAAAATATTGTTCCAGGTGAATCAATCAGCTATGAAGTAAATGAATACTATTACGGAGAGAAGCCAAAACTTGATTCAGTAATTGTTAAGACTGTTAATCCTTCAAAAGTTGTTGCTTCACTTAAAAATGCAGAGTTTGATATTGTAAGAGGTACTACACCTGACTTATATCCAGAAGTTGAAAAGCTTAAAGATAAAGGATATGCAATTACAGGTCAAGATGAGCTTGCAGTTTCAGTTATGTATTATAATGTTGGTCATTACGATGCTCAGAAATCATTAAATATTTCTGATCGTGAAACTCCTGTTCAGGATGTTAAAGTTCGTAAAGCATTATCTTATGCCTTAGATGAAGATTCAGTTGCCAAGGAAATCTACCATAATCTTAAATATAGAGCTAATGGCACAATCCCTCCAGTATTTTCTGATTATGTAAATAAAGATAATAAGGGATTCCCATATGAGCCAGAAAAAGCTGAGAAATTATTGGAAGAAGCAGGATACACTTACAAAAAGGATGCCAAAGGTAAAGATGGTAAGACAAATGAGGTAAACGAAAAAGGTTATCTAGTAGATAAAAATGGTAAAACTCTTTCTCTAGTTTTCCTAGCTCGCTCAGGCCAGTCATATTCTGAAGTAGTTGCTATGGACTATATTAACCACTGGAAAGCAGTCGGTGTGGATGTAAGTCTATTTAAAAATAAACTTACTGATTTTAACACATGGGCTGACCTTGTTAAATCATCAGGAAAAACTGAAGACAATCAAGCATGGGATATTTCAACAGGAGGGTGGTCACTATCATCTGAGCCAAGCCAGCAAGATTTATTTTCAGCAAAAGCACCATTTAACTTAGGTCACTTTACATCACCTGAATTAACAGCACTTCTTGATGATATTGATTCGGAAAAATCACTTGATAAAGGATACAGAGCGAAAGCATTCCAAAAATATCAAGCATATATTCAAGATACAGCATTTGTAACTCCACTTGATTTTTCAATTGATTGGACGCCAGTTAATAAACGTGTTGTTGGTTGGACACAAGCCTATGATGCTACTGATCTATGGGCAAAACTTGGTGTATCAAAGGATAAACCAGAACAAGGTAAATAAATACTTTATAACAGGAAAAGTATATTATAAAAACAGCGGATCTTTATGATTTCGTTGTTTTTTTGACAAATAATATATAAAATTTGAAATAAAAAATGAGTTTTTTACTATTAAATTTATAAAACTTATTACCAGTATTTTTATCTTTTTTGTGCTAATCTATAAGTATTAAAAGGAAAGCAGGTAAGAATATGAAAATAGCAGTCGTAGCAGCAAATGGTGCCGCTGGTCAACATATAGTAGAAGAAGCAGTTAATCGTGGGCATGAAGTTACAGCTTTTGTTAGAAGTGAAAATAAATCTAAGGCACAAAATGTAGTTGTTAAAGATTTATATGAAATAACTAGTGATGATCTTAAAGGTTTTGATGTCGTTGTTGATGCATTTGGTAATTTCAATATGGATCAGTTAGACCAACATTCAACTTCACTTATTCACCTAGCAGATCAACTTTCTCACGCGCAAGCAAGACTTTTAGTCGTCGGTGGAGCTGGAAGCCTCTATACTGATAAGTCTGAAGAGTTACAAGTAAAAGATGAAGCAGCATTCCCAGATATATTTAGACCTCTTGCTCAAGCAATGTCTGACGCACTTGACCTATTACGCAAACGTACAGATGTTAAATGGACATATCTAAGCCCTGCAGAAGATTTTGATGCTGAAGGACCTCGTACAGGAAGTTATGTACTTGCTGGAGAAGTTAGGGAATTTAACAGTAAGGGTAAAAGCTACATCAGCTATGCTGACTATGCAATTGCCATGAATGATCTTGCTGAAAAAGCAAATCATATTCATGAAAGAGTTTCAGTTTATACTGCCTAATTCAATGAATTATACAATATATAATGCTGAAAATGATGATTATCCTATAGTTTTCAGTCTTCCTCATAGTGGAGTTGATATTTCAGAAAACATGCGAAAAAACCTTCGTGAAGATGCAATTCTATCCAATACTGATTGGTTTTTACGAGAACTTTATAGCTTTCTTCATGATGAAATGGACCAAACCCTGATTGAAAATAATCTGAATAGATACTTAGTCGATCCAAATCGCTCTCCTCAGGCTATTGGAGATGAAAATTCATATGTAGATAATGTAATCTATAAGGAAAATACTTTTGGTAATCCATTATATAGAGATAAATTATCAAAAGATGAGATTAATAGCAGAATCAATGATTATTATTATCCATATCACCAAGCACTAGAAAAACTACTAAAAGATAAAATTGATAAATTTGGTAAGGTTTTTCTAATTGATTTACATAGTTTTGCCTTATATCCAAAGTATGAAGAATTAGATACCTGTGATTTTGTTCTAGGTAATGATTCAGATAAAACTAGCAGTAAAGATTTTCGTCTAATGATAACAAGTATACTTGAAGATTCAAGTTTTTCAGTTTCAGATAATTTTCCATTTTCTGGTGGTTATATTACAAAACACTATGGCTTAGATCATAATGTTGAAAGTTTACAGATAGAAATTCGTTATTCAACTTATATAGGTAATAGAGAATTTGGTGATGAGGAACTTGATTCTTCAATAATTGATAAAGATACTTTTGAAGAAACAAGGGATAAACTGAAAATTATTTTTGCAAAAATAATTAATTTTATAAATAATTTAAAATAATAAAAAGGAGTGAATAAGCTCCTTTTTTATTATTTTCAGAAAATACATATTTTGTTGCACAATTCAAAAAATATGTTATACTAATCACATAGTAAAGACTTTTATCAGCATTTACTAAAAAAATATTTTCATATCATATGTTTGGATAATTTATTCAAGCAAAGAACAAGAAGAGGAAGAGATTATGACTATTTACAATTTTTCTGCTGGTCCAGCTGTTTTGCCAAAGCCTGTCTTGGAAAAAGCCCAAGAAGAGCTTGTTAACTACAAATCTAGCCAAATGTCCGTAATGGAATTGAGTCATCGCTCCGTACTTTTTGATGAAATTATTAAAAATGCTGAAAAGTTACTTAGAGAATTAATGGATATTCCTGAAAATTACAAGGTTTTATTCTTACAAGGCGGAGCAAGCCTGCAATTTACGATGATTCCATTAAACTTGGCACAAGGTAAGAAAGCTCTGTATGTAAATACTGGAGCTTGGGCTAAAAAAGCAATATCTGCTGCTAAGCAAATTGAAGACGTAGAAGTAGAAGTTATTGCGTCAAGTGAAGACAAAAACTTCACTTACATCCCTAAAATTACTAAAGACATGGTGGATCAAGATGCCGCCTATCTTCACATTACAACCAACGAAACAATTGGTGGTATTCGCTATACAGATATTCCTGATACTGGGGATGTTCCTTTAATCGCTGATATGTCTTCAAATATTTTAGCAAATGATTATAATGTGAGTGATTTCGGTATAATCTATGCTGGTGCTCAAAAAAATATCGGCCCTGCTGGTCTTACAGTTGTCATCATACGAGAAGATTTGATTAAAGAGGGACAAAATATTCCTCCAATGCTTGATTATTCAGTTCTTGCTGCCAATGATTCAATGTACAATACACCACCAACATATGCTATTTATATTGCAGGACTTGTCTTTGAATGGTTAAAGGACCTTGGTGGACTTGATGAGGTTCTTAAACAAGATCAAGAAAAAGCACAATTACTTTATGACTATATCGATTCAACTGACTTTTATATCAGCCCAGTTGCTAAAGAAGATAGATCAATAACTAATGTACCTTTCATCACAGGTGATGATGAACTAGATAAAAAATTCAACTCTGAAGCAAAAAATTATGGCTTCGAAAATTTAAAAGGACACCGTTCAGTAGGTGGAATGAGAGCAAGTTTATATAATGCCTTTCCGAAAGAAGGTGTTGAAGAGTTGGTTAAATTCATGAAGAATTTTGAAGAAGAAAATAAGGAGAAATAGATGTACCATTTAAAAACATTCAATGCTATTGCTTCAGAAGGTCTTGAACGCTTTGATAAGGCAAATTATTCTATTAATGAAAGTGATAATCCTGACGGTATCATTTTAAGAAGTCAAAATCTAAATGACTATGATTTTCCAAAATCAGTTTTAGCAGTTGCGCGTGCTGGAGCTGGTACTAATAACGTTCCAGTTACACAGTGTGCTGAAAATGGAATTGTTGTCTTCAATACACCAGGAGCAAATGCTAATGCAGTTAAAGAACTTGTCATAGCAAGTCTTTTGTTAAGTGTACGCCCTATGATTCAAGGAGCTAACTGGGTTCAAACGCTTGAAGGTGATGATACTGAAAAGCAAGTTGAAGCTAATAAGAAGCAATTTGCAGGTCATGAGCTATATGGCAAGAAGCTAGGTGTTATTGGTCTTGGTTCAATTGGTGCTATGGTGGCTAATGATGCATACCGTCTTGGAATGGATGTTATGGGCTATGATCCCCATGTGTCTGTTGATACAGCCTGGTCAATTTCACGTCGTGTTAAGCGTGCTAAGGATATGTCTGAAGTTCTAAAAGAATGTGACTTCATTACAATCCATGTTCCTTTATTAGACTCTACTAAAGGACTAATTAGCAATAAGGAACTTGCAATGATGAAAGAAGATGCTACCCTACTCAATTTCTCACGTGGAGAAATCGTAGATGTAGATGCAGTAGTTTCAGCTGTTAATGATGGAAACATCGCAGGATATATTAGTGATTTTGCTGATTCAAGATTACTTCATAATGATAAAATTCTTGTTCTTCCTCATTTAGGTGCTTCAACAGAAGAAGCAGAAGTCAACTGTGCCAAGATGGCAGCCGCAACTCTTAAAGACTTCCTAGAAAATGGAAATATCAAGAATTCAGTCAATTTCCCAACAGTAGAAATGCGCTTTTCATCTCCATATAGACTTACAGTCATAAATAAAAACGTACCAAACATGTTAGGAGTTATCTCATCACTGATTGCTGCAGAAGATATCAATATTGATAATATGATTAATCGTGGACGAGGTGATTTTGCATATACAATTGTTGACGTCAATGAAACATCAGATGAAAAAATCAATCGTATTATTGATGTTCTGACTGAAAATGAAAATATTATCAAAGTACGTGCTATAAAAGACTAATACATCATATAAAACAATCTAAGAATCACTCTTGGATTGTTTTAGTTTACTATTTTTACCTGAAATTTAAGATATTTGACATTGTCCCATTTCTAAATTAAAATTATTTTCTATACAAATGCAATATACTCTTTGTATCAAAGAAAGAAGAGAAAATGGAAGAGATAATTTATCCATATCAGTATTTTGCTATTCAAAACCAAGTGAAATTTCTGATATCATCATATCAATCTGTAAACGACCCTAAAACAATTGAAGCCGTTCAGGCACAAGCAGTAGAAGAAATCAATCAAATTCTTGATGATTTATCTGAGGAACAAATTTTTGCTGAATTTAAAGAAGTCATTTTAGATCGTTCATTGACAAATGAAAAGGCTGATCGACTACTTTTAAATATAAAAGAGGTGGTAATTCCTTTTAAAATTCCAACAAACAAACAGTTAGAAAAAACATTTAAAAAAGTTAAGAAACTTAAAGTCCCAAACTTTGAGAGTTTTGATTTGAAAGAATCTTCATTTATTGGATGGAATGATTCAGGAAATCAAAAGAAATTTATTATTTACTATGCAGATGGTAAACTTGAAGGAATTTATGGAAATCAATCCAATGATTCAATAAAAAATGTATGCTCTATCTGCCATAAAACTTCTCAAGTAGCCTTGTTCCTTGCAACCACTAAAACAGGTAGTGAAGGAACATACACTAAAAAAGGAAACTATATTTGTACTGATAGTCAAAATTGTAACAGACAGATTATAGATATTAATCATTTTGAGAACTTTACACAAGAAGTTAAATTTCAAAAATAATAGGAAACAAATTCATTCTTAGCTTATTTTGTAGAGTTAGATTATATAGATTGATATCATTAGATTTGTTAATTTTTTGGGAGTATGTATTATGGAAAATAAAAATAATAAGTTAGATATACTATTTAATAAAATGAAAAAATTAAGTAAGAATAGTGATGACTATTTCATACAATCCGTAGTAGATGGAACTGTGATCGAGTTAAGCAATGAATTTTATAAACCAGCAAGTGATGATGATATAAAAATATTAAAAAATTTAGACTTTCCAACTGAGTACATTGATTTATTTACATATAGCAATGGATTTAAATTGTTTCATGCTAAATATGATGGGTTATATATTGGATGTAAGTTATCATTTTACTCTATAAGTGAAATGTTATTTGAAAAGAAATTTAATGACGAAAGTGGTTTTTTTCCGAATTATGAGTTTACGTATCCTGTTGCAACCTTACAAGATACAGCCACTCTATACATAAATACTGAAAAATTTAATAATAATCAATATATATTAATCGTAGATGTTGAAGGCGAAAATTATTATTATAATGGAACAATCATTGATTGGTTAAATTTATACACTTTTAGCTTTGGTGAAATTTATAAGTAAGAAAAAATAGAGGATAATTTCCTCTATTTTTTTACTTAATTTTCAGTATTTCAAGTAATTTGCTTCTCCAGATACCCTCTTTATCCATTGCTACTTGTCCAATTTCAGGTTTTCTTTCTAGATTATAGAGCATGAGCATGGCAATTCTAGCTTCAAATGATATGAATATTTCTGCTTGATAACCTTTTATAAGACCACCGTGGTAAAACCAATCACCGAGTTTAAACCACCCAAAACCATATGCATCAAATTTTAGATTGAATATTTCCTTCCAAGACTCTTCTGATAGTATCTCATGATTTAATATAGCTTGTGCCCATATTGATAAGTCTGCAATCGTTGAGACAATAGAACCATCAGCACCTGAATGATTTTGTCGACTAAATTTTCTCAACTTATTATCTACAAATAGATAGCTTTCAGCCTCAGCATCCAAAGCGTAACATGAAGAATCTTTCATAGCAAGTTTATTAAAAATATTTTCAGAAATATAATCTGAATAAGTAGTATTGCTTACTTGCTCGATAATATCCCCAAGTAGAAAGTAGTTGCTATTTGAGTATTCAAACTTACTTTCTGGCGAGAAATTTAATTGATGCTTACCAATAATATCTAACACACGTTTTGTATCATATTGATAATCTTTTTCATCATTTTCTAGGTCAAAAAAATATTGTTCTTCTTCTGAAAAATTTTTTGTATTAGCTTCTAATTTTCTTTCTTCCATGCAAATTATAACGTAATCAGGAATTCCAGATGTCATATTAAGAAGCATCCTGATTGTTATCTGATTTGAATATGGATAGCTAGGGAAGAAGTCACTTATCAGTTGGTCTAACTTTATTTTATCTTCCTCTACTAAAAGCATAATGGCAAGAGCAGTGAATTGTTTAGTGAGGGAACCAATGCATGATTTTGTGTTGCTTGTGAACGGTATTTGATTTTCAATATCTGAGTAACCAAGCGAGAAAACATCTAAAAGATTTTTGTCGTCTGTGATTGATACTGCCCCATTGAAATTGTATTTTTCTTCTAACTGGTGTAATTTTTCTAAATGATTTTTTAATTCTTTTTTCATCTTAAACTTTCTATTATAAAAAGTGCAGGCGTCATTTAGTTAAATAAGTATGGCATAACTTTCTCCTTTGTATATTATAAGAACAGTATATCTTATTTTGTTTGAAAACGCTAACACATTAAAAGTATCGTATTAGTTGATTTAATTTACCTAAATATCTTATAAGTCCATTGTTTAAATATATTTATGGGTTATAATTTGTTTATGAAATAATTCGGAGATAAAAAAAGTATGAATAAAGATATACATTTTTCAAAAAAGATAATTAAACTACGCACTGATAAAAAGTTAACTCAGGAAGATTTAGCAAATGCAATGGGTATAACGAAAGCTTCAGTTTCTAAATGGGAGAATAGGCAATCATATCCTGATATTACACTTTTACCACGTCTAGCATCATATTTTGATGTGTCAATTGATGATTTGCTTGGTTATGAGCCGAATTTAACTAAGGAAGAAATAAGAGAATATTATGAGAAGTTCTCTGATGATTTTGTAAATCTTTCTTTTGAAGAAGTAAAAGAGAATGTCGAGAGAGAAATATCCAGATATTATTCTTGCTACCCATTCTTATTCCATATGGCTCTGCTTTATATGAACCATTCTGAACTTGCTTCTAGTATAGAGGATGTTAATAAAATTTTATCTCGCTCATCTGAGCTTTGCGAAAGAATTATTGAGAATTCAGATGATAATTCTTTGGTTAATAATGCAATAATGCTCAAAGCATCTTGTGACTTAATGGCTGGTCATGCGGAGGAAACAAAAAACATTCTTGAAGACATTTTAAATCCAAGTAATTTATCAAATCAATCAGATATCCTCTTAATTAGAGCTTATCTGATGATTGGTGAAATTAATAAGGCAAAATCCTTTAATCAGTTTAGTTTATTTAAGGATTTGTCTAATATTGTAAGCAATTCTGCACAGTATTTATCAATGAATCTAGATAATGTACCAGTAGTGGAAGAAACAATTAAAAGGACTGATTCATTAATTGAGACATATAAATTGGATAGACTGAATCAAAACTCAGTAGCTTCTTACAATTACTTTTGTGCGCTAGCCTATGCGAGTCTTGGTGAGCAAAATGAAGCGATAGAGCGACTTAATCTTTATTTAGACCTTGCTTTTGAGCTTCTTGATTTGGGTGATAGATATCTTCATGGAGATGAATATTTTGATTTAATGGATTCGATAATTGAGGAGCAGGATATGGGTTCTAAGCTTGTTAGGGGAAAGAAAACGATAGTTAAAAGTATGGCCGCAACTCTCGCACAACCAGCATTTGCTTCAATGAGTGATGACCCAGACTTTATAGAAATTCAGGATAGGATTACAAGAAAGGAAAATAGCTATGACAATGCAACAAATTCATGATTTACTACCATTTTTAATACCACTAGTTATCGTGGAGTTAGCACTACTTATATATACACTGGTCGACATTTTCAAACACGACCACTATAAACACGGCACACGCGCTATGTGGCTTATCATTACAATCGTTGGTATGAATTTCGTCGGTCCAATTCTTTACTTTCTACTCGGAAGGGAAGAAAACTAATGGCTAACATACTTGAGATTAACAACCTGACCAAAAGTTTTGGTTCAAACAAGATTTTAGACGGAATTAATCTGCAAATACCTAGTGGCACAATCTATGGATTTATCGGGAAGAATGGTGCTGGGAAAACAACCACTATGAAAATAATTTTAGGACTTCTTCAAGCAGATGAGGGGGAAGTTCTAGTCAATGGAGAAAAAGTTAAGTTTGGCCAAAGTGAAACAAATAAGTATATGGGATATTTACCTGATGTTCCTGAGTTTTATGGCTATATGACAGCAAAAGAGTATCTTATTCTATGTGGAAAAATTACGGGGATGTCTAAAATTCAGATTAAAAAGCGTTCGGATGAGCTACTAAACTTAGTTGGTCTTGGTGACGATAAGAAGAAAATAAAGTCGTATTCCCGTGGTATGAAGCAGAGGTTAGGAATAGCACAAGCACTTCTAAATAAACCAAAACTTTTATTATGTGATGAACCTACTAGTGCGCTTGACCCTCTTGGTCGAAATGATGTGCTTGAGATTCTTGAGAAAATTAAGGATGAAACAACTGTTATCTTTTCAACTCATATTTTGTCAGATGTGGAATCAATTTGTGACCATGTTGCGTTTCTTAACGGTGGGAAGATAGTACTCAATGAGAAACTCGTAGACCTTAAGAAAATTCGAAAGGCTGATGGCTTTGAAATAGTATTTGTTAATCATGAAGACTGTGTTAAGTTCAATCAAGATTATATGGAGTTCGAGGCGCGTGGTGATAAGACTCTTGTTCTTAAGAATGGAAGCCAAGAGGACATGTTATTTGCCATGGGAAATCTAGCAGAGAGAAAGATAATGGTTGAGAAAATCGAAATGCTTGAGCCAAGTCTTGATTCTTTGTTTATGGAGGTTATTGACGATGGCGCAATTTAATGCTTTCCTAAATAAAGAAGGAGTAGAGGCATTTCGAACTGGGAAGCTATTGATAGTTACGTTAATTGCTATTATCTTTGGTATCATGAACCCTTTGATTACCAAACTCACTCCTCAACTTATGAAATTGGTTTCGGACGATTTTGATAATATGGGAGTTACCTTATCTGATATAAAGGTAGATGCACTTATGTCTTGGGCTCAATTTTTCAAAAACGCTCCTATGTTAATTTTGGTTTTTGTGATTATGTTTTCAGGTATTTTGACTCAGGAACTGCAAAAGGAAAGCCTACTAATAATATTGACCAAAGGACTTAAGAGAAGAAATGTGATACTAGCTAAGTTTTCTATTTTGGCTATTATTTGGACTATTGTATACTGGCTTTGTTTTGCCATTACTTACCTATATAATGCTTATTACTGGGATAACAGCATAGTTCATAATCTGATGTTTTCAGTCTTTCTCATATATATGTTTGGCCTTTGGATAATTTCACTCATCATCCTTACTTCGGTATTTACCTCTTGTAACTACAGTAGTCTCATGCTTATTTTTATCATATTTGTAGCTTCATACTTGCTGGGTATGATTAGTAAATTAAAAATGTATGTACCAACCTACTTACTGTCAGCTTCTGAGTTGATTAAAACTAATAGCGGGACTTCCGATTATAGAAATTTACTATTGATAATATGTGTACTTTTAATTTTCAATCTAGTAATTTCAATACTTGTGTTTGATAAGAAGAGGATATAAAGAGTGCTTCAAGGAATTGAAGTGCTTTTTATTTAAGTATATAGCGAATTATAAAAGATTTATAAAACTTATATTTAACAACTATGTGTAAAATTCTTTTATTGCTATTGTTTTTTTAATACCGTGGGTGTAATATATATTCCATAATGGAGGAAACAAAACAAATGGGAAAGAAAAAAATAATTTATACTAGTTTAACAATCCTATCTTTAATGTTCTTAACTGCCTGTGATGATCAAACTAAAGTTTCAATAGATGACGCAACAAAAACTGCAACAAGTGATATGAGTAACCAATTATCAGCTGGAGAAACTCAAAAATACCCTTTAAATTATATGGATAGTCAAACATCTATTTCAAAGAATGATAGCATTACTTGGCTGATTATAAGCTATCAAGATGGTGATATACAGAAGGTGCTAAAATTACCTACAACATCAACAGCAAGTTCTGATGCATATGCATTGCAATCATCATCTCCTGTAAGTACATACAATGAAAATATTCTTGAAGATCCTACCATAGATCCTTATGTTGAAATAAAAAAGGATTCTGATGGTAAAATTATTCTAAATGTATATCGCCAACCATATCAAGTTTATAATCAACAGCCTATTGAGGGAGTAGTCCAAGATAAAAAAGAAATTACACCAGAATCTAGTAAGTAATTGAGGTACATAGATGAAAAAAAACAAAATATTTCTATTTTTAATAATTACTTTATCAATTACTTTACCTATTACTGATTTTTTTATAAGTACGGATGGTCCAAATAGTAATATTGTATATGCTAAAGGTGCTCATGGAGGCCATGGAGGTGGGCATCACGGTGGAGGTCATGGAAGCCATCATGGTAGTAGCAAATCAGGCGGATCAAAATCACATCACTCTAATCCGTCAGTAAGAAGTCGTTCTAATACTGGGAATAGAGCTGGTCACTCTAACCCTTCAACAAGAAATGGTGGCTCTAATCATAGGATTGGAAGTTCAAATCCATCAACTCGTAGTAGAGGTAGCAGTTCGCATAAGGTGGGTGAATCAAATCCATCAAGTAGAAGTCATATAAATTCAAATAATACCTATAGCGCCGGGAAAATGTATAATGGATTTAAAGGAGGTAATAATTATCGACCAAGTGATTACCTTTATAGTCCATATCGAAGAGGTAATTTAAGATTTTATAATTATTACATAAGTCCAAGGTACCTTAATCCAAATGAAAATGATAAAAAGGCAATGGAAGCTGTCGGAATTGATCCAGAAAAAATTATAAATCCAAAAGAAACCACATACTGGGTTACAATAAAAGATAGTAAAAGCCAAAAAGATTATTCAATCTTACTAACTAAGGAACAATATGATAAAATTAATGTTGGAGATGATATCAAATTTGTAAATAAGGAAGTAGAAATCAAATGATGAAACTAATTATTATAGTGGTAGTAATTCTATTAGTAGTTATGCTTTACTACTATTTCTCAAATAAACAAAAGAATAAAAGTGTGATAAATCACTCATTTACTGAAGATGGAGAAATTGCTTCTGTAATTTCCGACTTAAATAAATACTATGATACCTTTGTTGATGGTATGGCGATAAATGACACAGCAACACCGCTAGATACAATCGCATATTTTAATAAGAAAATTTATCCAGAATTAAGCGCAAGCGATAAAGTTAAACTTACAAAAATTCTATATGTCTATGGAGATGATATTCACAATTATTTAAATCAAATGATTATTGAACAAGATTACTATCAAAAAATTGTAAGAGAAGTCAACGCTAAAACAAACGGTAAATTTAAAAATATTAATGAAGTATGGGAAACAATAGACGAAGGTAATAAAAGAGTTGAAGGAATTTACGATAATATTCCAAGGATAGAAATTCAAGATTCAGTCATTACTGATTCTTATAATAATGGATTTGTAGACGCTTATAAGAGGATAATGGAAGTTATTTTCCCTGAACAATATGAATCTATAGCAGACTCATTTAGTAAAGATGATTATTTTGAATACCGAAAAGTATTGAATATGCTGCAAGCACAAGAAGTAGCAGATAGAATGGAAGAAAGCTCAAAAGTTACTAAAAGTAAAATTTAGCATCAAAAAGATTATAGGGTATTTATATTTCTTATAATCTTTTGATTTTTTCCGGAAAAAGCACTTGCATTCTTATTTAATTAATGTTATTATAACTAAGGTTTAAAAATAACCGTACCAAAGACAGTAGGTGGAGCAATCCGTAATTCCTACCGAGGACGAAGATTATCGATTAAATATGATATTTTTGTACTCTCTATGTCTTGGGCAAAGAGTTTTCTTTTTGCCCGAAAGAATAAATATGGAGGTAAAAATAAATGAGTGAAGCATCAATTGCTAAAAAAGCTGAATTGGTTGACGTTTATGCACAAAAATTTGCTGACGCTGCAAGTGTTGTAGTAGCAGATTCTCGTGGTTTAACTGTTGAACAAGATACTATTTTACGTAAACAATTACGTGAAGCTGGTGTTGAGTTTAAAGTTGTTAAAAACTCAATCTTACGTCGTGCAGCTGAAAAAGCAGGTCTTAACGATCTTGCTGAAACTTTTGTAGGACCAAGTGCAGTAGCATTTTCTAACGAAGATGTAATCGCACCTGCTAAAATTCTTAGCGAATTTGCAAAAACTGCTGACGCACTAGAAGTTAAAGCTGGTGTAATCGACGGTGTTGTTTCTTCTAAAGAAGAAATCGCAGCAATCGCATCTCTACCAGGACGCGAAGGATTACTATCTATGCTACTTTCAGTACTTCAAGCACCTGTTCGCAACGTGGCATACGCTATCAACGCTGTGGCAGAATCAAAAGAAGACGTGGCATAATTTTAAACAATACGTTTAAAATAAACTACGCATAATAAAAAATAAAAATTCATAGGAGAAAAACAATGGCATTAAACATTGAAAACATTATTGCTGAAATCAAAGAAGCAACTATTTTAGAACTTAACGATCTTGTAAAAGCAATCGAAGAAGAATTTGGTGTATCTGCTGCTGCGCCTGTAGCTGCTGCTGGAGCTGCTGGACCTGCTGCTGAAGAAAAAACTGAATTTGACGTTGAACTTGTTTCTGCTGGAGACAAGAAAGTTGCAGTTATCAAAGCTGCACGTGAAATCACTGGTCTTGGACTTAAAGAAGCTAAAGAACTTGTTGACGGAGCTCCTGCAGTTCTTAAATCAGGTGTTTCTAAAGACGAAGCTGAAGAAATCAAAGAAAAAATCGAAGCAGCTGGCGGATCAGTTGAAGTTAAATAATCACTTTAGATTATTAGAAGGAACTCTCATTGAGGGTTCTTTTTTTGTTTATATATTTATTAGAATTCATTTAATGATATAATATCTAAAATATAAACTTAAGGAGTATAAAATGAAAATTTATTTTAAATCATTTTCAGAACTTACAAACTTAGAAATTTTTGAGATCTTTCGTGTCAGAACTCAGGTTTTTATCGTTGAACAGAATTGTCCCTACCAAGATATAGATGAAATTGATAAAACTTGCCTACATGTATTTATGAAGAATGAATCAGGAGAAGTAGTCGCATACTCTAGAGTTTTTAATCGTCTTTTGGACAAAAAGATAAGTCAAATTGGTCGTGTTTTAACTACCGTACGTGGAGAAAACTTAGGATATAAGATTTTTGATCAAGCAATTAAAGTAGCACTTGATGAACTAGATGCTGAGAAGATTTATATTGAAGCTCAAGTTTATGCTATAGACTTTTATAAGAAGTTTGGATTTGAAGTGGTGTCAGAAGAATTTCTTGAAGATGATATACCTCATGTCCGAATGGAACTTAAAAAATCTAAAGTAGATTAATCTATTTTAGATTTTTGTGTAAATTATTCTATCATAGACAATTTTCTTAAAAATATCATGAAATATTTTTTGTCTATCATAATAAATTTAGTATAGTTTCACCTATTTATGCTATAATTTAGATATAAATAATTTGAAAATATAAATTTATTAATAAATCAAATGGTTTTTAATATTATATTTTTATAAGGGAGAAAATATGAAACTTAACAACAAGCTTATCGCCACATCATTTTTACTTTTATTGGCTACAGGGCCGCTTGTCGCTTGTGGAAATAGTTCAAAAGCAGGAGAAAGTAAAGAAAGTAAAACGAGTGAAACAAAGAAATTAACAGATGAAGAAATCGCTAAAACAGATGCTCAGACAGTACTGAAAGCGATCTATCAAAATGATACAACTATGGCTAATGACGTATCAAGTGAATCTTTTGATTCAATGAAACAAAAATTGCAAGATGGAGTTGCAGACAAACAAGTTAAATATTTTGAAGAAAATGGAAAGTTAGATGACTATACACTTATCGTAGATGGTTCTGAATATACTGCTAAGGAAGTTATCAATGATTATGCTAAAGCATATATGAAAATTACAGCTACATTACCTGATATTGCTGTTGAAAAAGTAGAAATGAATGGTGACGAAGCGACTGTCACAGCTAAAATCCGTCCTATTGCTGGACTTTCAGAAGCAAACCCTATCGGTGGTGCAAGAACAAAAATATTTGGTGGTTTAGATAATGATACAATTGTTAGACAATCACAAAATAAAGATGTTAAGCAAATTAATCGCTTGATTACTTTGAAACTATACGGTGTTTATTATGGAGACATGGGTAAAAAACCACCATACGCTGATGAAGAAACAGAAATTAATTTCCGACTTAAAAAATCTGGAAATCACTATGTTGCTGATTATGAAACATATAAAGGATTAGTTAAGAACTCAAGAGCTGAAGTATATGGTAAAACAGAAGGCGATGATTCAAATAATCAATCAAGCAGTACTGAAGCAAGCTCAGAAGATAATAAAAATATTTAATTTTCCTTTCATATTTACAACTATATAATAAAAACGGATATAAATTCCGTTTTTATTTGTTGTTACTTTAATTTAAGGAGTATAAAAAAATTTTATGTGTGCAAAAATAATAAACTTAAGACAAAAGGGTAGTAGCGAAGGTTTTGTAATTGAAAAGGAAGATCAGATTAGAAAATAAAATTAAAATAAATATTTTTAAAGCTACATTTGAGCAGAGTCTGAATTTACAAGACGATCCTTCAATTATTTATATTAAAAAAGATGTTGAGAGACCAGGTGTAAAAGAAAAACCCATACTATTAAAAATTCTAGCAATAAGTTCTATTTCTATATTATATGGCTTATGTTTAATAGTAAAATATATTATAAATAATCCAGATCCGAACAGTGTAATTCCACCTGTTACTAAAAATTTTCTACCTACATCATTATTTTTGTTTTGTCTATTTATATATTTATTGGTATGGCTAATAACTCTTCATAGAAGAAATAACAGTACAAAATTTGTTTATGGATATATTAATACAATAAACTTTTTAAATTGGTTATCTTTAGAAATAAATTTATTATTTATAACAATTAGTTTGAATTCCTTATAAGAATCAAGCGATGATACAATTGTTATTCAGTGCTACGAATGACACTAAAACTAAGAGTATTATTGAAAAAATAATCACATCTACCCTAAAATACGGTGGAATGGTTGTAGCAATTGGTAATTGTTGGGAAATTTGTATTCCCAAGTTTATCAGGACATACAGATATTTTTGGATTTATATGTTTAGTAGGAATGTGGATTATAATAAATATAGGCTTAATAATGTTAAATGTATATATGTTTTATCCATATTTATTGTATGGTTATTATAAAGAAAAATATTCTGAAGAGTACAGATTATATGAAGGTAAAACTCAACTTGAGTGGTACGGAGAAAAATATTTTGATAAATATATTAAAGGAACCAAATTAGAGGAGAAGTAGACTAGTATAGAGAACCAAGATAGATAACTACAGAAATTTAAAGAACACATTTGTATTTATGTGTTCTTTTTTTGTCTTTGTAAAAAGGGTTGGACATGTCTTGTCTAAAAGCTTTGACACCCTGGTATATAAGGGTTTGACAATGTTTTTCATAATGTTAATATGAATATATGAAGTATATATCATATGTATAGGAGGAAGAAATATGAAAAATTGGCAAAAACTTGTATTAGTATTTATTATCGCCATAAGTGCTTTATTTTGCAGATTTGTTTTAAATAATGATAACCTTGCACGACTAATAGTCACAGTCGCTGGTTCACTTTTGGCCTTATCAATGTTTATAGAAATGATTAAAACACTTCGTTCTGGATCATACGGAGTCGATATTTTGGCAATCACAGCTATTATCTCAACACTTGCAATTGGCGAGTATTGGGCAAGCCTAATCATCATTTTGATGCTAGTCGGTGGTGAATCACTAGAAGACTTCGCAGCAAATAGAGCAAGTAAGGAACTTGACCTACTAATCTCTAAAACACCAGTTGAAGCTCACCTCGAAAGAAAGGATGGTAGCCTTAAAGATATTAAGGTAATCGACGTACAGATTGGTGATAAGTTGGTAGTTCGCCCACTAGAACTAGTACCAGTCGACGCTAAGCTTATTTCTCAGACTGCAACCATTGACCAATCCTCTCTTACGGGGGAAAGTAAACCAGTTGAGATGACTGAAGGTACTGAAATACTATCAGGTTCAATTAATGGAGATTTTCCGATTACAATTGAAGCAATACGTTTAGCTAAGGACTCAAAATTTCAACAAATAGTATCTTTAGTTGAAGAAATAAAAAGTACACCTGCTCAATTCGTGCGTTTGGCAGATAGATATGCAGTTCCCTTTACAATTATTGCCTATCTGATAGCAGGTACTGCCTGGTTTATTTCAAAAGATGCTCATCGATTTGCGGAAGTTCTTGTAGTAGCAAGTCCATGTCCATTGATACTAGCTGCCCCAATTGCCTTTGTTGCAGGGATGAGCCGTCTATCAAAGAACAATATCCTGGTAAAAAATGGTTCTATCATTGAAAAGCTGGCGGATGTTAAAACATCATTCTTTGACAAGACCGGAACCCTTACTCAAGGAAATATGCGTGTGGAAGAAATTATCCCAGCTAGTGATTCAAACTATAATCAAAATGAGCTCCTAAGCCTAGCAGCAAGTATCGAACAGTCTAGTAATCACATTCTTGCCAAAGCAATTGTATCAAAGGCAAAAGAAGAAAAAATTTCTTTTGGGCAAGTTCAAGAAATCAAAGAAGTACCTGGTCAAGGTATAGTTGCTCAGTTAAATGGCAAGTCATATAATTTAGGCCGAGATACATTTGCTCATACTGAAGACAATCAAACAGGAACTACAAATGTTTATATTTCTGAAGACGGTAAATATATTGGTAAGATTTCTCTCTCAGATCAATTAAGACCCGATGCTAAGGAAGTTATTAATGAACTTGAAAATGACCTCCAAATTAAAAATGTTATCATGCTTACAGGTGATGATAAATCAGTAGCAGGTAATGTAGCAAACGAACTAGGAATTAAGCAATATTATAGTAACTTATTACCAGAAGAAAAACTTGATAAGATCAAATCAGTTTCTAAAGATGATAAGCCTACTCTAATGGTTGGAGATGGTATAAACGATGCACTAGCTTTAGCATATGCTGATGTAGGTGTTTCAATAGGTAGTGAGGGAGTTTCGACAGTAGCAAGCGAAAGTGCTGATGTTGTTATTCTGAAAAATGATTTATCAAGCTTAGTTACATCAATCAAGATAAGTCGTGATACACTTAAAACAGCCCGTGAGAGTGTTTGGATTGGTATCTTCATCTGTGTAATACTTATGTTAATTGCAAGTACAGGAGTCATTCCAGCTATCGTAGGAGCACTTCTACAAGAAGTTGTTGATACAGTATCAATTCTATATGCCTTAAAAGCACTTAGGGATAAATAGTTTTATAAAAAGTGATTGATTATGAATAGAGAACTCTTGATAAGGGTTCTTTTTTGTATTATTTTAACTTTTTTATGTTAGATATTTTACATTGTGATATACTTTATTTAGTAATTATAAAAATAAGGAGTTAATAATGGGTAAGAAAAAGAATAGTAATATTGAAAAAACCGCCCAGCAGTTAAACGATGAGTATTTGACATCTTTTGCTAATACTCGTGGTTCAGTAGGAATGCTTCGAGCGGCTTGGGCAGGTATGTTTTTTGCCATCATGGACTGTATAATTGTATGGTCAACACTGAAGGAATTCAGTATAAATCCTTGGGCAAATATTTGGATGTATTTAACATTTGCTGATTTTATTTTTATGATTGTATGCGTAACAGTTTCATACTTTCCTAATATTTTATATAAATACCAGAAATTTTCTTCAGTTATGTATGCAGTTTTTACAGTGTTGCTGCTGATTTCTATGGAGGTAGCAGTCTATGCTCTTATTATAGGAAGTAGTTTTATGTATACAGGTATAGTAGCTAAAGTATTTCCTATTTGTATTCCTATAATATATATTTTGTCATTAATATACAATTATTTTTGGTTAAAAAATCAATTGAAAGAAGGTTTTTCTGAAAATAGAATACTAGGAAACTATTTGGCAAAATCTAGTATATATTCTTCAAAATCACTTTCCATAATTGGGGGAATTTCATTGGCGAGTATAGCTCTCGGTTCATTTATAACTGGTGATTTTGAAAAGATTCTTATGTTATCTATAGGTATATTATTTGCAGTAGCTTTTTCCAGACTTACCATTGAAACTAGCTATATAGCTTATCTACGTCTCCAAGATAAAAAGTATTGGGAAGATTATGATTTTGATTATAAAGAACATATCAGTCCAGAGGAAAAAAAATCTGGAAAGATACACTGGATAAAAATAATTTATCTATCATTGTCACTAATTATCTTTATAATACTTAGTGATTACATTAATAATGTTAGTAAACAACTCAATTTATTAATTATCTTAACTATGTTAGCAATTTTAATATCATGGTTGGTTATGTTTGTAATCTGGGTTATTAAAAGTATAAAAAATAAATTAAATAATAAATAAATGGAAATTTATATTTGAAAGGAAATCATAAGTAGTGGGAAGTGAAGTAGATAAATTTGTAATTCAAAGTGTGAAACGAATAAATACTCGATATTATCTATTTGAATTGCACGGAAGATATTATATAGCTGATTATTCTAATCCTAAAGATTTAAGACAATACATTCCTGGAATGTTTCAAGAGTTACAAGATCATACGACAGTTTATGATGTTACAGGTCATGAGGAGGAATACAATGCAAAACCGCTAAGGTGGTATCAAAAATCTAGAAATCAAAAATTAATCTATCTAATAGCAGTGGCATACACTTTTAATGCAGTTGCTTTTCCCGATAAGTTGAATTTAGCCATGTTAACATATGATCCAAGAATAGTTGCAAATTGGAAATTAATAATATTGTTGATAGTTATTAGTTCATTATTTATAATTGTATACTTATACTTTAAAAAAACATATGTAGATTTGGAAGGGAAGGATGAATATCTACTAGTTCCATCTACAAACATACCTATAAAAGCATCTAAATTTAAACGTTTATTTTTTTATATTATTTTTCTTATTTGTATAAGCGCAATGCTGTTTATTGGAATTGGGAGTTCCAGTTATACGCAGTTAATACTTTTTGGGTTAATTCCTATATATACTACAATATTTACTAGATTTTTAAATTTTGTAGATATAAATAATACTAAATATCACATAGAAAAAAAGGAGAAATAAACAGGAGTTAATAATGGGTAAGAAAAAGAATAGTAACATTAAAAAAACCGCCCAGCAATTAAACAATGAGTATTTGATGTCTTTTGCTAGTACTCGTGGTTCGTTAGGGATGCTTCGAGTAGCTTGGGCTGGCATGTTTTTTGCTGGCATGGATTGTCTAATGATATGGTGGACATTAATAGATTCAAATATAAGACCATGGACGAGCATTTGGATGTATATTATAATAATAAATTTTGTATTTATGACCATATGCGTTATACTTTCTTATATCCCTCGGATATTATATAAATACCAAATGTTCTCCTCATTCATGTTTGTAATTTTCACGCTACTTCTTCCAATCTCTATACAAACAACTATTTATATAATTTTAAGAGATAGTGATGATTATATAAATGGTTTAAATTTTGGTGATATGATTTCTAAAATCTATCTAATATGCATATTACTAATATATGTTATATCGTTAGTATACAATTATTTTTGGTTAAAAAATCAATTGAAAGAAGGCTTTTCTGAAAATAGGGTATTAAAGAATTACTCTACAAAATCGATTGTGTACTCTCCTAAATCTCTTTCTATAATTGGTGGAATTTCATTGGCAAGTATAGCTATTGGTTCATTAGCATATTATTGGCAGTAGTTTTTTCTAGACTTACAATTGAGGCCTTATATATAGCTTACCTTCGTTTTCAAGATAAAAAATATTGGGAAGATTATGATCTTGACTATAAGAAATATATCAGTCCAGAAGATAAAAAATTTAGAAAGATACATTGGATAAAAATAATTTATTTATTATTATCAGTGATTATCTTCATAATACTTAGTGATTACATTGATAATGTTAGTAACCAACTCAATTTATTAATTATTTTGATTACATTAGTTATTTTGATATCATGGTTGATTATGTTTGTGTTATGGGTAATTAGAAGTATAAAAAATAAATTAAATAATAAATAAATGGAAATTTATATTTGAAAGGAAATCATAAGTAGTGGAAAGTGAAGTAGATAAATTTGTAATTCAAAGTGTGAAACGAATAAATACTCGATATTATCTATTTGAATTGCACGGAAGATACTATATAGCTGATTATTCTAATCCTAAGGATTTAAGACAATACATCCCTGGAATGTTTCAAGAGTTACAAGATTATACGACAATTTATGATGTTACAGGTCATGAGAAGGAATACAATGCAAAACCATTAAAGTGGTATGAAAAATCTGGAAATGAAAAATTAATCTATCTTATAGCAGTCACATATCTTGTAAATATAGTTGTTTTTCCCGCTAAGTTGAATTTAGCCATGTTAACATATGATCCAAGAATAGTAGAAAGTTGGAAAACAATAATATTGTTAATGGGTATTGGCTCATTATTTATAATTGTCTACTTATACTTAAAAAAAACATACATAGATTTGGAAGGGAAGAAAGAATATTTACTTGTTCCATCTACAAATATACCTAAAAAATTATCTAAATTTAAACGTTTGTTGTTATATATAGTAATGATAATTTTTTTAATATTATTATTGTTTATAGGCATAGGAAGTTCCAGCTATAGTCAGTTATTATTTTTTGGAATAATTCCAGTTTTCCCTATACCTTTTTCAAGATTTTTAAATTTTGTAGATATAAATAATACTAAATATCACATAGAAAAAAAGGAGAAATAAAAATGAAATCAATCGGAAGTATTGTTTACTTAGCAGACGGAAATCAAAAAATCATGATTATAAATGTTGGACCAGTTGTAGAAAAAGATGGTAAAGAATACTATTTTGATTATACAGGTTGTATATATCCAGAAGGAGTTAATCCAGAGCAAGTGTACTATTTTAATAATGAAGACATTGATGAGGTTATTTTTGATGGCTACCTAGATGACGACGGGAAACGCCTTATTGAATTATTTACAAATTGGAAAAATAATAAAAACAAAAAAATTGAAAAAGGAAATGTTGAAGAATTTAACAATTCTATTCCTCGAAAAAAAGGATGGGGATTTGAGTGGTAATACCATTCAAGAAATTCATTTTTCATGTTAACACTAAAAACGAACAGATGATTGGGACAAATATTTCTGCTAACTTTAGATAATCAAATTATCTATTTTGAAGAAGTTTATGAATATTCAATAAGGCATAATCATGCTATCGGAAATTATAAAACACCGTATTTAGTAAATATAATTTCTATTTTATTAAAGGTATTGTAGCAAAAAGAGTTATAAAAAAATTAATGTTGGAAAGTAAGGTATGCAATGGATATAAGATAGTCAAAATGGGGTAGATACAAAATTTTTACGGATAATCAGAATTAAGATTGGTTAATTGATACTGACAAAATATACACTAAACAAAACTTATAAAATATTTTAAAAAAGAAATCGCTTTTTTATGTAGCTAAACTTGATAAAAAACAATTTAAAGAAATAAAACAAACAAACAAAACTTATAGAGATATTTCAATTTACACTATCATGCCGTTTGCATTAATCTTTTCAAGACAAATGGCAAAATATATTAATTTATTTCTAGATCACCAGAATATTTTTTATAAAATTAGTATATTTTTTATTAGTTTGTTAGCTATAAAAGTATTTATTTTTATAAATTCATATATTTGTTCATGTTTGTTAAAAAAAATCAATTCGATTTAGACTTTAATACTTATAATTTTGTGTTCGAATCTTTAAATACTGTACAAAATCAAATTATTTTTAAAAAGCTAAAATATGATGGAGTAAATCTACTAATTGCTTCTAGTATGAGTTTAGTTGTTTATTCATCAAATGATATGAATGATGTTGCTTCTTTATTGATATTAGAAATCATTATTTGTTCAGTAATTAGTAATTTATATAGATTTTTTTTACAAGCTTTATACAAACTCAACGATTCAAAGATATACATAGAAAAAAATGAGGAAAAAATATGATATCAATTGGTAGTATTGTAACTTTAAAAGAAGGTACTAAGAAAATTATGATTCTTAACAGAGGAGTTGTAACTGAAATTAAATTCGAAAAAAATCCGATTTTGTTTGATTACAGTGGGACAGTATATCCTTTTGGTCTTAATCCCAAGAATATTCTTTGTTCTAATGAAGAAAATATCGATGAAGTGATATTTGAAGGGTACTTTGATGAAGAGGAGAGGAATTTCGTAAAATATACGAAAATTGGAGAATAGAAAATTCTCATATTATCAAATGGAATATATGTCAAATTCAATCACAATTAATTGAGGATAAATAGTTATGGGATTATTATATGTGGCAACAGACTCACAATCTCTAGTAACAGGTATGGAATCAAATCTAAATAAATCAGGAAAGATTTTATATAGGTTAAACAGAGTTACTACATAATTTTGTATTTTAACTTGAATAGTAGACAGCTTTAAGATAAAATATTAATAATTATTTCATAAGTCTTCTTTTACCTCTTGATGAAGAGGGATATGAACAGTTGTGAAATAAATGATGTGTATAAAATTAATCTTTAAAGCTATATAAGTCAAATAGGAAGATATTACAAGAAAAAAGCGCAAATAAGTTCAATTAAAGAAAGTGAGAAACATATGAAAATTATAAAAAAAAGCACCTCATGTTTATTATTGATTATTTTTGTGATTATCCTAACAGGATGTAAAGGATCAAAAGATATCCAAGGAAATTGGAAAGCACAGAATAATGATGGAAAGAATGTTACAATTCAAATAAGTGATAAAGATATAACTGTTGATGGTAATAAGCTTGAGTATAAACAAAATGCAGTTGGAAATAAGAATGGGTTAAAATATAAAGGAATAATGGTTGATGATATCCAATATGTAATTGTCTTTCCAGAGAAAGATAAAAATATCGCTTATATGATGAAACCTGAATCGAGTGATGATTATTTATATGGCACATTAATCTTTGCCATGAATAAGAACGATTATCCAAGTTATAAGGATTATGCAGATAGATATATTAAATAAAAAATGAAATTTACATGTGTTTTAGGAGCATTATTTATAGTTGTATCATTTTTATCTGAGTATCTTAATGGTTTTTGGAAAATAATTTTTTCAATAATGAATATCGAAGATTGTGTTTATCCAATCTTCGATATTACTATAGAAAAAGATAAATCTTTATAGACCAAATAAAAAGACAGAAAGATATCTGTCTTTTTATTTATCTAATTATTAAATCTTATCAAAATCAATTTCTAAACCTATAGCTTTAGCGACTCGTTGTCCGTAATCTGGGTCAACTTTATAGAAATTTATTACTTGTCTACGTTTTATTTCATCTTCTTTAACATTTCCAAGGCTGTCAGCAATGTTTTTAATCAATCGTTCTCTTTCATCATCTGAAATCAAATTATACAAAGCGCGTGGTTGAGAGTAGAAGTCATCATCATAAGTAACATAATGACCAATTTCTCCTTCAACTTCGTATCCTCTTTCCTTTGCTGCGGGCTTTTCTTTTTGACCATCAAAACTATTTGGTTCATAATTTATCTGACTTTGATGCTCGTTAACACCCATCACACCATCTACTTGATAGTTATGAACTGGTGTTTTAGGTGCATTGACTGGAATATGAGCTGAGTTTGCTCCTACACGGTATCTATGTGCATCAGCATATGAGAATAATCGTCCTTGAAGCATTTTATCAGGCGAAGCTTCAATTCCTGGTACTAGATTTGCTGGAGAAAAAGTTGCTTCCTCAACATCAGCAAAATAATTTCTCGGATTTTGATTCAAAGTGAACTTACCAACCTCAATAAGAGGATAATCTTTATGCGAAACTGTACGGGTTACATCAAAGATATTTTGTTTATAGTTCCAACCTTCCTCGAAAGGAATTATTTGAACATACATTGTCCATTCAGGATAATTACCAGATTCGATTGAATTAAACAAATCTTGTGTTGCTGAATCAGGATTTTCACCATCTAATTTTTGAGCAAGGTCTGACATCAAGCTTTTAACGCCATCTTTAGGTTTAAAGTGATACTTTATCCATGAACGTTTACCGTCAGCGTTAACCCACATGAAGGTATGTGTCCCAAAACCGTTCATATTGCGGTATGTTGCAGGTATTCCACGGTCTCCAAAAAGCATAGTAATCATATGAAGAGATTCGGGTGATAGTGACCAAAAATCCCATTTTGCTCTGTCTGAATGAAGGTGCGTTTGAGGATTTCGTTTTTGCGTGTGAATGAAGTCTGGGAATTTTTTAGCATCTCTGATAAAGAATACTGGGAAGCTTAAACCAACAATATCGTAATTACCTTCATTAGTATAAAATTTCAAGGCAAATCCTCGTGGATCACGAGCTGTATCTGATGAACCTGATTCCCCAGCAACAGTTGAGAAGCGAGCAAACATCTCAGTTTCTTTACCTTGACGATTAAAAATATCTGCCTTAGTATATTCCGACATATCATGAGTTAGGGTAAATGTACCAAATGCACCTGCACCTTTAGCATGTACAACCCTTTCAGGGATTCTTTCGCGAGAAAAATGAGCTAGTTTTTCCAATAGATGATAGTCTTGCAGTAATACTGGACCATTTTCACCTGCTGTTAATGAATGTTGATTATCACCAATCGGAGCACCCTCAGCACTTGTTAGAAAGTTATTTTCATCATATGTAGCCATCTATTTTTCTCCATTTCTTTATTTATGACTTAATAGTAGTTCTAATATAAATAATAGTCAATAAAAAGTACTCAGAATATAAAAGTACAATATTTGTAGTGAAAATGGATAAAATAGGATAAATGATAGTTGATTAAGATTAAGAAAACTGAATATGATAAAGTTAGTTAAATTTATGTAAAATTGAGCAAGAAAGATTAAGACGTATTTTGAATTAAGTTAATCAACATAATCAGAAAAAGATTTGAATGCTTTCTGGTTATTAAAATTTTAATAGAAAGGACAAGAAGTTGCAGATGAAATTTGATGGTCAGTGGTTGTAAGAAAAATTTTTTTCTATAATTATTAGAAAGTGGAAAAAAGTCCTGGATTAGTTAAATGAGGGTATTTAAAAGGACTATCATTTTCTCCTATAACATCTTTCCGAAAAACTATAATTTTCTTGAAAAAAGTCTAGGTGTGTGATAGACTACTATCATAGATAACTCTCTAATTACAAAGGAAAAAAACATGAAACGTGAACGTCTTATAGAAAATATTGAACAATTAAAAAAGGAAATGCCTCCTTTCGTCCTGGAATATTATCAATCAAAACTTACTGTACCGTATTCTTTGACAACTTTATATGAATATCTTAAAGAATATAATCGATTTTTTAACTGGTTAATTGACGCTGGAATTTCAAATGCTGATAAAATTTCGGAAATTTCGCTTAATGACTTGGAACATTTGGCAAAAAAAGATTTAGAAGCCTATATTAACTATTTACGTGAACGTCCTCGTCTAAATACATATTCTAAGCAAAATGGTGTTTCTCAGACGACCATTAACCGTACGCTATCAGCCTTATCTTCTTTATATAAATATCTCACAGAAGAGGTTGAGAATGCTGATGGTGAGCCCTACTTCTACCGAAATGTTATGAAGAAAGTAGCTACTAAGAAGAAAAGAGAAACACTTGCTGCACGAGCTGAAAATATAAAAAGTAAGTTATTTTTAGGTGATGAAAGTCAAGACTTCATTGATTTTATCAATAATGATTATGAAGAATTATTAAGTCCAAGGGCACTTGCATCTTTCAAGAAAAATATGGAACGTGATATTGCAATAATTGCCCTTATCCTTGCTAGTGGTATCCGTTTATCTGAGGTTGTAAATATAGATTTGCGTGATTTAAACCTTAAAACGATGATTGTTGAAGTTACTCGGAAAGGTGGCAAACGAGATTCAGTAAATATTGCAAGCTTCGCTCGACCTTATATTGAGGAATATTTAACTATCAGAGATAAGAGATATAAGGCTGAGAAAAAAGATGTTGCCTTCTTCCTTACACTTTATAAAGGTGTAGCAAATCGTATGGATGCTTCTTCTATTGAAAAAATGGTTGCTAAATATTCAGAAGCATTTAAAGTACGTGTTACCCCCCATAAACTAAGACATACACTTGCTACAAGATTGTATGCTGAAACTAACTCTCAAGTATTAGTAAGTCATCAACTCGGACATTCTAGTACTCAAGTTACTGACTTATATACCCATATTGTCGATGAAGAGCAAAAAAATGCCTTAGATAAATTATGATTTACATAAATATATTTATGTAAATACGATATATATAGAAATAGAACCTCAATTCGAGATTCTATTTTTTTTATTTTAAATATTTGTATATTCTTTTAAGTCTTCTAATGCTCTATTAGCAACATTTGTATATCGTTCTTTTTTATCACGAATTCTTTCTGGCCATTCTTCTATAATACCAAAGTTAACATTCATTGGTTGGAAGTTTTTAGAGTTAGCATGAGTAATGTAGTACGGAAGTGCTCCTAGAGCAGTAGTTCTTGGGAATACTACTTCTTCTTCTGAATTGAATAGTTTTACTGCATTAATACCAGCTACTAATCCACTTGCTGCTGACTCAACATAACCTTCAACACCTGTCATTTGTCCAGCAAAGAATAAATTATCTTTTTTCTTTGAACGATATGTTTGAGTAAGAAGATTTGGAGAGTCCATGTATGAGTTTCTGTGCATTACACCATATCTAACAAATTCAGCATTTTCAAGCCCTGGAATCATTTGGAATACGCGTTTTTGCTCACCCCACTTAAGATGAGTTTGGAAACCAACAATATTGTATAAGCTTGCTGCTGCGTCATCCTGTCTAAGTTGAACGACTGCATATGGTGTTTTAAATTCACCATCACGTGGACCAGTATAATCATCAGGATATTCTAGACCAACAGGTTTCATAGGGCCATAAAGCATTGTTTTATAACCACGTGCTGCCATAACTTCAATAGGCATACATGCTTCAAAATATTTTTCTTTTTCAAATTCACTAAGTTTAGCAACTTCAGCATCTATTAAAGCTTGCTGGAAATTGGTGAATTCTTCTTTTGTCATTGGACAATTAAGGTATGCTGCTTCACCCTTATCATAACGACTCTTTAGATAAACTTTATCCATATCAACTGTAGATATATCTACAATTGGTGCAGCAGCATCATAAAAGTAGAACCCATCACCATCATTAAGCTCATGAATTTTATTAGCTAAAGTATCACTAGTTAAAGGACCAGTTGCAATAATAGTTATTACATCATCAGGTATTTCAGTAATTTCTTCTCTTATTACTTCAATAAGTGGATTATTATAAATTTTATCAGTTACTAATTGAGAGAAGCCTTCACGGTCAACTGCGAGAGCTCCACCAGCAGGTACACGAGTTTCTTCAGCTGAATTAATAATAATACTATCCATTTGACGCATTTCTTCTTTAAGTAAACCGACAGCGTTTGTAATAGCATCACCACGAAGGGAATTTGAACATACTAATTCGGCAAAATTATCCGTTTTATGTTGAGGTGTTGGTTTTACACCACGCATTTCATATAATTTTACAGGTATTCCTCTTTTAGCGATTTGATATGCTGCTTCTGATCCAGCAAGTCCTGCACCAATAACGTTAATGTATTCTTTCATTTGTCATTTATATAAATATTTACATAATTTAATGTATGTAAATATAAATTTAATTCCTTTTCTATATATTTTTCATAGAAAAAACATGAATAATCATGTTTTTAACTAAAGTCTATTTTACCACATTTTCTTGGTAATCGCCTTCACTACAAACTACTTGTTTGCCTCCACCACGAACTTTTTTCTCTACTAGATATTTACCACATTTAGGACAGTCACGTCCTACTGGTTTATCCCAGCTAGTGAATTCACATTCTGGATAACGATCACACCCATAGAAAATACGATTTTTCTTTGTTTTTCTCTCAATTACTTGTCCTTCTTTACATATAGGACACGTAACTCCGATTTCTTTTACAATTGCTTTTGTATTATGACAATCTGGGAAATTACTACATGCATAAAATTTACCAAATTTACCAAGTTTAATAACCATTGGATGACCACAGACATCACAGTCAAAACCAGCAGGTTCATCTTTAATTTGGATTTTTTCCATTTTTTCTTCAGCATTATCAAGCTCAAGTGAGAATGGTTTATAAAATTGATCAACTACATGAACCCATTCACGTTTTCCAGCTTCCACTTGGTCTAATTGATTTTCCATTTCAGCCGTAAATTTTGTATTTACAATATTAGGGAAGAATTCAACAATTAATGTATTAACTATTTCACCTAATTCAGTTGGTTCAAAACGTTTAGCATTTAATTTAACGTAGTAACGTCTTTGGATTGTTTCAAGTGTTGGTGCATACGTTGATGGACGTCCAATTCCATTTTCTTCCAATGTTTTAATAAGTGTTGCTTCACTATACCTTGCAGGTGGTTGTGTAAAATGTTGTTCAGGTTTCAATGTATCTTTAACAACAATATCACCTTCAGCCATTTCAGGTAGCATCTTGTTTTTATCTGAATCGTTATATACTGCCATGTAACCATTGAATTTAACTTGGCTACCATTGGCGATGAACATTACACCATTTTGGGATAGATTAACTTTAACTGTATCAAATATTGCTGCTGACATTTGGCTAGCAACAAATCGATTCCAAATCAAAGTATAAAGCTTCAATTGATCTTTATTAAGATATTTAGCAATTGATTCCGGTGTATTAAAGACATTTGATGGTCGTATTGCCTCATGGGCATCCTGAGCACCAGATGCATTTTTTACTTTGCTTCCATGCTTGCTATACTCTTTACCAAAAGTATCAGTGATATAATTATCAGCAGCAGCCTGAGCGACTGGACTTATACGAGTTGAGTCAGTACGCATATAGGTAATTAAACCTTGTTGACCTTGTGTACCTAATGTAATACCTTCATAAAGTTGTTGAGCAACCATCATTGTCTTACGTGTACGGAAATTTATTTTATTAGCTGCATCTTGTTGCAGACTACTAGTTGTATATGGGAGAGGAGCATTTCTTCTACGCTCTTTTTTCTCTACTTTATCAACATTGAAGTCTTTATCTTTTATGCGTGCCATAACTTCCATAACATCTTCATTGTTGTCTAACTTTTTCTTTTTACCATCTATACCATAGAAAGCAGCTTGGAATTTTTTGGCACCTTTTTTGAAGTTACCATCAATCGTCCAATATTCTTCAGGTACAAAGGCATTAATTTCATTTTCGCGATCAATAATCAATTTTAATGCTATTGATTGCACACGTCCAGCAGATAATCCCTTTTTAACCTTTTTCCAAAGGATAGGACTGATTGAGTAACCAACAAGTCTATCTAAAATTCTACGAGCTTGCTGTGCATCTACTAAATCGATATTTATTTTTCGTGGTTGATTAAAGGCATCTTTGACAGCATCCTTAGTAATCTCATTAAAGACTACTCGATTTTCATCATTAAGATCTAAATCAAGAATATGTGCTAAATGCCAAGCTATAGCTTCTCCCTCTCTATCCGGGTCACTTGCGAGATAAACTTTTTTAGCGTTTTTTGCTTCTTTTTTAAGATCTTTAATTAGAGGGCCTTTTCCACGAATATTAATATATTCAGGAGTATAGTCATTCTCGATATCTACAGACATTGATGATTTTTTCAAATCCCTAATATGTCCGACACTAGCCACTACTTTATAGTTTCTACCAAGATATTTTTCAATTGTCTTAGCCTTGGCAGGTGATTCCACGATTACAAGATTTTTTTTAACTTTACTTCTTTTTCTAGTTGTTTTCTTTTTTGTATTATCAGTTGTTTTTGTAACCATTACGCTTCTTTCTTTAGTAAAAATATATTTTCTAAAAACTCAACTAATAATAATAGCTTTTTTAGTGCTTGTCAACAATAATTGTTTTCTTATAGGAAAACTTGATTAAAAATCATACTCAAGTATGATGTCTAAACCACTATTTATAAGCTTTGCACCGTCTTGAATCAAAAAGTTACAACCCGAAGAATTTCCTTCTATTATATTACCTGGAACTGCAAAAACATCTCTTCCTTCATCTAAAGCTCTTTCACATGTAATCAAACTACCACTCTTAATTCTTGCTTCTATAACCACAACACCTAGGGCAATACCCGCTAATATTCTATTTCTTTCTGGAAAGTGAAATCGTTTCGGACTTTCTCCAGGCAAATATTCAGTTAAAAGAAGATGATTTCTACCTATAAAACTTTGAATTTCTCTATTTTCTTTTGGATAATATCTATCGAGTCCTGTTCCAATTACTGCGATTGTTTTTCCTTTATTTTTCATTGTAGAAATATGACTCGCTGTATCTATACCAGTCGCAAGACCAGAAGCAATGACAAATTTGTTCCCTAATTCAGTAATTAATTTATGTACTGTTTTAATACCAATCTTACTAGCATTCCTACTTCCTACAAATGATAAAATAGGTTTTTGAAGTAAATCAATATTTCCAGAGTAAAATAAAAGTGCAGGTGGATTATATATTTCTTTTAAGCGCGTAGGGTATTCAGAATCAAGTATTGAAATAGAAGAAAACTGCCTATAAATTTTCTTTTCATTCTTTATATCTAAAGATTTATATTTCTCAATAAAAATCTCTTGGTTCTTTATACCTGCTAATTGAGCAATTTGACTTAATGACTGATTTTCATTATTTTCAAGAACCCTTAAAATAGATAAATTTGTCATGCCTGCTCTTTTTAATTTATATATATCAAAACCATTGGAAATTCGCATATTTTCCCCTTTTATTTTATATACGAAAAAAATCCCTGATTTAGTCAGAGATTCATTAATTTCCATACTATGATCTTCTTAAACTTCGTACAAGACCTACTATTGATACGATAGCCCAACATCCTTCTAAAAGAAGGAACCCCCATTGTGAATCTCTTAATGCATCAAAAGCAAGAAGTCCTGAACCAATAGAGTTCAATAAAAGATAAATCTGAGAATCAGGTGTAAGTTTTTTAGCTTGAACTAAAAGAAAACTTACAAGTACTAACATAGAACCAAAAATTTGAATAAACATAATAAAAAACCTCTTTTTAATTTTCACCGTCGTGCGTAACCTGGTACGGTGTTTCTCGTCAGGAGGTTTAACCTAATTAGTATTTTAGCACACTAGCCATCTATGGCAAGCTAAAAGCTCAATTATTTTCTATCATACTTTTGATTGGTTCAAAAGATTTTCGATGAATTGGAGTAATACCAATGCTATCAAGACCATTTAAATGATTTTTTGTACCATATCCGGCATTGTGTACAAAATCATACCCAGGATACTCTAAGTCGAATTCCTTCATCATTTTGTCGCGTGTAACTTTTGCAATAATACTTGCTGCTGCTATCGACATTGAACGGGCATCACCTTTGATAATGCTTGTCTGTTTAATAGGTATGTCAAGTTTCATAGCATCGATTAATAGATGTTCAGGTATTATGTTTAAGTTTTTAATTGCTTCTAGCATGGCAATCTTTGTTGCTTCGTAGATGTTTACCTTGTCTATCATATTGTTGTCTACTACTCCAACTCCGATAGCTAGAGCCACATCTTTAACATTTTGATAGACTTGCTCATGCTTTGATTTAGGTATTTGCTTACTATCATTAAGACCTGCAATCTTTATACCACTAGGCAATACAACTGCTGCAGCTACTACTGGTCCTGCGAGTGGACCACGTCCAACCTCATCAATACCTGCAACCAATTTAATTCCTTGATTAAAAAGATCTTTTTCAAATTCCAACATCTTTTCAAGTCGCGCATCTTCATCAATCACTGCTTGAATCTCTTTTTTACGCTTTAAAACAGCTTTTTTTACACCAGAACGTTCATCTAAGTCATATTGATCAAATGATAAATCATCTAGTGTTTCAATTAAAGCTAATTCTTGACTAATTTCCTTAATTGTTTTCTTCTTAGTCATTTACTTTACTTCTTCATCTTCACTTTCAAAATCAATAACGCGGTCCAAAGTGAACTTTCCAAGTTTCCCATCCCTTACATCCTTAATGAAGAGATCATAGAAACGATCATAATCATCCTTAAAGCCAAGCTTTTTAGTTAGGTAGATGATTAAGTCAACAGCACTAAGTTCCATATCAGCATCCATCAATTTATATCGCTTAACAACTTCATTAGGATAATTGGTCATGAAATATTCCAAACCATAAATCGTAATTTCATCTTTTGGAATCAAATCATCTTTTATCGCACCAGTAAGTGCAAGCTTAAGACCAACTAATTGATCTTCAAATTTTGGCCAAAGAATACCTGGCGTATCTAAGATTTCAAGATCCTTATTTGATCTGATCCATTGTTGTCCCTTTGTTACACCTGGTCGGTTTCCAACTTGCGCTGCCTTTTTCCCTGCCAAACGGTTTAAAAGAGTAGATTTTCCAACGTTTGGAATTCCGATAACCATAACTCGAATAGCTCTTTCCTGAATACCGCGTTCTTTATCGCGAGCAATTTTATCAGCTAGAACGTTTTTGGCTGCTGCGGTAACTTTTTTAACTGTGGCTTGTTCTTTAGAATCGATCAAAAGGCTATTTAGTCCTTCCTGACGGAAATAATTTTGCCATTCAATTGAAAGCTTTTCATCAGCTAAATCTTTCTTATTTAATATCATTAAACGTGGTTTGTCGCCAATAATCTTACCCAACATTGGATTTCTTGATGAAATGGGTAACCTTGCATCAACAAGTTCAAAAACAATATCAACATATTTTAAATTTTCTTGTACCTGACGTCTAGCCTTAGACATATGACCCGGGAACCATTGAATTGTTGCCATATTATTGTCCTCCTATAAATATTTTAATTAATTACTGTATTCAAATATACTAAGCTTTACAATTATACCAAAATTTATGGCAACGTGCTTGTCTTCTGAATTATAAAAAGCCACAATTCTGTGACTTATTTTATATTTTGTATATTCCCATTTTCAATTTTTAATATCTTGTCATATTTACTTAAAGTTTCTGTTCTTTGATCATGAGTAACTTCAAAAATGATTTTGTTATTAGTTGATAATATATAATCAAGTATAATTTCTTTAGTGTTTTTATCGATACTAGCAAAGGGTTCGTCCATCAGTAATATTGGATAGTCCATATTTAATAGCCTTATTATGCTGACGACTTGCTTTTCACCACCGCTTAGATCATCAACCTTTTGATAATTTAATAGTCTGTTTGTCATCTCTCTAGGTAATAATTCCATTAAATTAAGAGATATTTGAGACATGGGAAATTGATTAAAGATAGTCGCGTTATTAATAAAATCAGTATCAAATAAATGCTCTCTTTGGTGCAAAGTAAATGTTAATTTTTTTAAATCTTCACTATTTAGTAATTTACTAGAATTGAAAAAATCACCATTTTCTATATTTAAATTTCCAGAAATAATTTCAATAAAAGTTGACTTTCCAGATCCACTACTGCCAATAATTGCTACTGCTTCTTTATTAGAAATTTTGAAACTATCAAGTAATAACTCTAGGTCATTTCTATTAAACTTTAATTTTTCAATTTTAAAAGAATCGACATCACCAGGTAGACTTAAATCATCAGATAAAATAGGTTTATTAAGGTATTCATCTATCTCACTAACAACTTGCTTAGATGAATTTAAGACATTGATACACGATAATACATCACTGATAGAACCAGTCAAATCATTTGTATATAAAAGGGATGCACTAACAGCACCAAGACTCATATTACCATTAATTAATAAGTAACCAGTTAGGAGGAAGATAATTAAATACATGCTGTTAGTACCAATGCTAAAAATCATGTCACTTAATACTCTGAATTTACCAAATTTATAGTGTTCATTTTCTCGTAAATTTAATATTTGTAAATGCTGCCTTTGAAATACACTGAATGTGCGTGGTGTAACATATTTATGGCCCTCAAATAAATCTAATAAAGTTTTATTATATGTTTTTTGAGTTTTGAGATCCTGTTTTCTAAGGGTTGATAGACGAGATTGAGTTAGATTTGGTAATATCGAAGTAAGCATAGAAAACAGCAAAATGACAAACATCACTTGTAAATTTAATACATAGGCCATACTTATACAAAAAATCAACAATTTAGAAATATTTTTTATTAAATCAATTATGGCAGAAAAATAGTCATCATAAACAACTGATACATTATTATTAATATACATTATTATTAATAATAGAGACATAATCAATAGATTTTTGATCATTAAAGTTTTTTTTATCTTGCGAGATAAAGGAGTCAAAAAGTTTACCTTCAATAATTAACTGTATTTCTTTTGCTAATTTCCATTCCCACACCCTATTGAAATACTCGGAAATAAGATTTAGCAATACAATTATTAGAAAAATAAAAAATAAATTTATTAGATATGAAAAACCTTTATTATAGTTATCCAAAAATTTTTGAGAAACTAATGGAAATAGAGAAAGGGTTAAAGAATAAATAGCATAAACGATAAAGCTTTCTATTGTAGTTTTTTTAATTTTTTTGAAGTATCTTAACATAAGTCCCCACTTTATCTATACTTTACATAACTTTTTTTATGTAAAGTATAAACTTAGGTATGATTTGTTTTAAATTTTTAACATAATTATATTTATGTTAAAAATTACTCGAATATCTCATAGAAATCTTGAATACTCAATTTCGATTTTTGATTACTATCTAAATCTTGTATTATTTGACCATCCTTCATTACTAGAAGTCTGTTTCCATATTTTAGAGCATCATCCATATGATGTGTAATCATTAAGGATGTTAATTTATCATTTTTAATTATTTCATCTGTTAATTCCATTAAAGAATTACTAGTTTTTGGATCTAAAGCTGCTGTATGCTCGTCTAAAAGTAATAAATTAGGACGTTTACTAGTTGCCATTAATAGGCTTAATGCTTGTCTTTGACCACCTGAGAGATTTCCAGTTGGTGTATCAAGATGATTTTCAAGACCATTACCAATTCTTGAAGTCAATTTTAAAAATTCATCTTTATATTTAGATAGATTTCTGAGTTGCAAGCCACGTTTCTCCCCACGAAGTCTAGAAACTGCTAAATTTTCAGCCACTGTCATTCTAGGCGCTGTTCCCATTTTTGGATCTTGAAACACGCGAGAAATATATTTAGCACGTTCTTCTGGAGTTTTCTTTGTAACATTTTCACCCATTATGAAGACTTGTCCACTTGTTAGAACTAGATTACCAGCAATTGCATTAAACAATGTTGATTTTCCAGCTCCATTTCCCCCAAGAACTGTAACAAAATCACCTTCAAATATATCAAGACTTACATTATTTAGAATAACTTTTTGTTCATCACTACCATTATCAACGATTTTAACTGCATCTTTTAATTCAACGATTGCTTGCATTTAATTTTACCCCCTTAAAGAACTTTTCTTTTAGTGTCGGAATCATCAAGCAAATTGCTAAAATAATTGCACTGAAAAGTTTTAAATAGTTAGTATTAAATCCAAGACGAATTATTAGCATTATTAATCCTTGATAAAAAATACTACCAATAACAATTGCGATTAAACGCTCTAGGAAAGTCACATTTGCAAAGAATACTTCCCCTATGATAATACTTGCCAAACCAATTACTATTACTCCTACACCTTTATTAACATCAGCATAACCGTCACTCTGACTAATAAGTCCACCAGCAAGGCCAATAATTCCATTTGAAATTACAAGTCCTAGAAGTTCCATATTATCAGTATTAATCCCAAATGAGCGAGCCATATCATCATTATCACCAGTAGCAACAAATGCTTGTCCCAAGTTTGTATTGAGAAAGTACATCATTGCTGCAATTACAATAGCTACTGCAAGGACACCTAATGCGATTGGAGCAATATCACTCGGTAAAAAAGAAAAATAGTCTTGTAGTCGCTTATTATTAAGAAGTCCCATGTTTGCTCGTCCCATTATCATTAACATAATCGAATTACAACTTGTCATGACAAGAATTCCAGCAAGTAAAGTAGGAATTTTACCCTTGGTATATAAAAGTCCTGTAACTAGCCCAGCAAGACAACCAACACCAAATGCTGCAATAGTTGCAATTATAGGACTAAAACCATTAGTAATTAAAGTTACAGCTACTGCTCCACCAAGTGGAAACGAGCCTTCAGTAGTCATATCAGGGAAGTTAAGCACACGGAAGGTTAGATATACACCTAGACCTAATATAGCCCATAAAAGACCCTGATTAATAGTAGATAAAATCATAAAAACATTTTCCTTTATATAAATTATTGTTTTGAAAAACTCGTGATTTAAAGTCACGAGTCGTAAGTTTATTATTTAACCTTGTCAGCATCCTTTGCAACACTATCAGGAATAGTAATTCCTAATTCTTTAGCTGCATTTTCGTTGATGATTGGTTTTACTTGACTGAACTCTTCAACTGGAATATCAACAACTTTTTCACCTCTAAGAATCTTAGCTGCCATTTTTCCAGTAGCAACTCCTAAGTCGTGTTGATTAATTGCAACAGCAGCAAGCCCGCCTTGTTCAACCATTGTATCAACACTTGGAAAAACAGGTTTTTTAGCTTTATTGGCAACGCTGATCACAGTAGGAAATGCACTTGCAATAGTATTATCCATTGGAGTATAAATTGCATCAACTTTACCAACTGCTACTTCAACTGTCGAAGTAATCTCATTAGTTGAAGGTACAGCATACTCGACAACTTGAATTCCAGCAGCTTCTGCTGCTTTTTTAAATTCGGCCACTTGTGATTTAGAGTTATCTTCGCTGCTTGAATATAGCACGCCAACAGTTTTAAGTTCAGGTAAAATTTGACGCATTAAATCTAATTGTTTATCAATTGGGAATTTATCAGATACACCTGTAACGTTTTTATCAGGTTTCTTAAGATCAGAAACCAATTTTGCTCCAACAGGATCACTCACAGCTCCCATAACAATTGGAATTGAATCAGTCGCATTTGCTAAACTTTGAGCTGATGGGGTAGCAATACCAACTAAAACATCATTCTTTTGAGAAACTAGTTCCTTACTCATAGTTTGAAGTTTACTTTGATCTGCTTCGCCGTTTAAAAAGTTAATTTTGACATCTTTAAAACCTTCATCAGAAAGACCATCTTGTACACCTTTATAAATTTCATCAAGTGCTGGATGAGTTACAAATTGTAGCACACCAACTTGTAAATTTTTAGAATCAACTGGCTTATCTTTTTTATCACCAGAAAGTTTAGGCGCAACTATCGCACCTGCTATGATAACTACAAGAGCAACAATAGTAATAAGTAATTTTTTATTTTTCATAAACTATTCTCCCATTGAAATTTTGTTAATTATATTAGCAAAATCCTTTTTTAGATTTGTTTTCTTATCAAGATTAACTACTTTTGTTTTCTTATTTCCTTCAAAGAAGACAACTGGTATTTTATCATTCATATCCAATTTTAAATTATTTAGAAAAGTAGTCGGATAAATCTCTTCATAAATGAAAATCTCACGGTTTAACTTTGTATTACCATTACTTTCTAATATATATTTAAATAGATCTTTATTTAGATCGCTGTTTCTTGGATCAACAAAGATAATCGTTGTAGCTAAATTTTCTGATAAATATTTACCTACATCCTTATCAGAAATATCTTTAATCTTATCATTTGTTGCCACATATTTAACTAAGTCTGTCTGCTCAGCACGAACACTTTTGTGAATAATAGGTGCAATAGATGCGAAAATAATAACCAACGCTACCAGAGCAATCCATGTTTCTCTGGAAATTCCCTTAATTTTTTCTACAAAATCCAATTTCCTTTTCTCCTAGCTGTAAAAATTTTCAGAAAGTATTTTGATTTCTTAATTATACCTAAAAATAAGATCTTTCACAAGAAGAAATAGTTATAAAGTGTTAAAATATATAGGAATGGAGGCATATTATGTATTTAGAAATTGATGAAAATGTACAAAATAAGATAAATAATTTAAAAGGTAACAAAGATGGAAAGCTAATCTTTGATACAGATGACGGTGCTGGTCCATTTTCAATTGCAGGGACTTGTAGCTTAGGTACACATTTTAGACTTCTGATTGTTGATCCAGGTTTTGAATCTGACATATATAATGGAATCATGGATAGTAATATTGGTCAATTACCTTTTAAAGACTACTCAAGGACTTATCTTTCTGATAAAATGAAACTATCACTCGAAAATGGTAAGGCTGTTCTCAAATCAGATTATGAGAATATTGATCTTAGTTTTGAAATAAAAGATTTTAGGAATAAATAAAAATGGCTTTTGATGGAGTATTTCTTCACTACATGACTACTGAACTTGTAGATAATCTTGTAGGTGGAAGAATTCAAAAAATAAATCAACCCTTTGATAAGGAACTTGTACTTTCTGTTAGAAATAACGGAAAATCTCATAAACTTTTACTTTCAGCACATCCGACTTTTGGACGTGTTCAGTTAACAAATACTATATTTGAGAATCCTCAGACTCCAACAACATTTGTCATGATTCTGCGTAAATATCTTAGTGGTGCATTGATTAATGATATTAAGCAAGTCGAAAATGATCGCCAAATTATTTTCGAAATTGCAAGTAAGAATGAAATTGGGGATGCTATGCAGATTGCATTAATCTGTGAAATAATGGGAAAACATTCTAATATTTTATTAGTAGACAGAACTTCGAATAAGATTTTAGAATCAATAAAGCACGTCGGTTTTTCTCAAAATGCTTATCGTACAATTTTACCTGGTAGTACTTATATTGCGCCACCAAGTGACAATAAAATTAATCCATTCACTGTAAGTGATGAAAAATTATTTGATATTCTCCATACTGAGAGTAATCTACAAAAAGTTTTTCAAGGATTGTCTAGAGACACTGCTAAAGCTTTGGGTGAAAATATTGAATCAAACAATAAAATCAAATCCTTCAGAAATTTTTTAGGCACTGAGGTTCCTTCTATTTATTCAGAAATTGATACTTTCTCTGCTGTTAAATTATCTGATGACTATATTGAGTTTAATGATCTTTCGGAACTTCTGGATAGTTACTATTCTGATAAAGCTGAACGTGATCGTGTTAGACAAGTAGCAAGTGAAGTAATTCGAAAAGTAGATAACGAACTTAAAAAGAATCGCCAAAAACTCAAAAAGCAAGAAAAGGAATTAGCGGCAACTGATAATGCTGAAGACTTTAGGCAAAAAGGTGAATTGCTAACTACGTTTTTACATGATGTTCCAAATAATCAAGATAGCGTAGAACTTGATAATTATTACACAAACGAAAAAATAACTATCCCCCTTAATAAGGCTTTGACACCAAATCAAAATGCTCAACGTTACTTCCACCGCTATCAAAAATTAAAACAGGCTGTTAAACATTTAAATGGATTGATTGAACAGACCAAACAGACAATTCAATATTTAGAGTCAGTTGAAAATTCACTTGCACAAGCAGATTTATCTGAAATAGCGGAAATCAAAGAAGAATTAATCCAAACTGGTTATATTAAAATTAAACGCCGTGATAATAAACGCCAAAAATTAAAAGAACCAGAAAAATATATTGCAAGTGATGGCAGTGTTATTTTAGTTGGGAAAAATAATCTACAAAATGAACAGTTGACCTTTAAAATTGCTCGAAAAGATGATCTATGGTTCCATGCTAAAGATATTCCTGGTAGTCACGTTATCTTAAAAGATAATCATAACCCAAGTGATGATGTTATAACTGAAGCAGCAATGCTTGCAGCTTATTTTTCAAAAGCCCGAATGTCTAATTTAGTTCAAGTTGATATGATTGAAACCAAAAAACTAAATAAACCTACAGGTACTCCTCCCGGATTTGTTACCTATACTGGACAAAAGACCATCCGTGTAACTCCAGATGAGGATAAAATTAAAGAAATGAAAGTATCAAAATAAAAGGATACAATTTATAAAAAGGATATTAAAAGGTCTCGTAATTATTACTGGATCTTTTGTTGCAATACTTTTTAATTTGATTAGTACAGAAAAACACAAATAGTGAAATTTTCATTGAAAGTTACTGAAAATATTCACAGAATATGGCTATTTTTAAATGACAAAAAAAGTCGGAAGTGTTATAATTAACATGTTTGATGGTCGTTTGGCCATACATATTAATTTATAGAGGAGATTATAAAATGACTGATGGTAAACAACACAAAAAAGTAATTCTTGTTGGTGATGGAGCTGTAGGTTCATCATACGCATTTGCTCTTGTAAATCAAGGAATTGCTCAAGAACTTGGTATTGTTGATATTTTCAAAGAAAGAACTGAAGGAGATGCTGAAGACTTAAGCCACGCATTAGCTTTCACTTCACCTAAAAAAATCTACTCAGCTGATTATTCTGATGCACATGACGCTGACTTAGTAGTTCTTACTGCTGGTGCTCCTCAAAAACCAGGTGAAACTCGTCTTGACCTAGTTGAAAAAAATCTACGTATCAACAAAGATGTTGTTACAAAAATCGTTGAAAGTGGATTTGATGGTATTTTCTTAGTAGCTGCTAACCCAGTTGATATCTTAACTTACTCTACTTGGAAATTCTCTGGATTCCCTAAAGAAAAAGTTATCGGTTCAGGTACTTCACTTGACTCAGCTCGTTTCCGTCAAGCACTTGCTGAAAAAGTTGGTGTTGATGCACGTAGCGTACACGCATACATCATGGGTGAACACGGAGATTCAGAATTTGCAGTTTGGTCTCATGCAAACGTTGCTGGTGTTAAATTAGAACAATGGTTACAAGATAACAAAGGAATCGACGAACAAGGTTTAGTTGATCTATTCATCTCAGTTCGTGATGCAGCTTATTCAATCATCGAAAAGAAAGGTGCTACTTTCTACGGTATCGCTGTTGCCTTAGCTCGTATTACTCAAGCAATCCTTGAAGACCAAAACTCAGTACTTCCACTTTCTGTATTCCAAGATGGTCAATACGGTGTTGAAGGAATTTATCTTGGTCAACCAGCTGTAGTTGGTGCTCACGGTGTAGTTCGTCCAGTTAATATCCCACTTAACGATAGCGAAAGACAAAAAATGGAAGCTTCTGCTAAACAACTTCAAGCAATTATTGATGAAGCATTTAGCAAGGAAGAATTCGCTTCTGCAGTTAAAAACTAATTTTTAAGAAACTAAAAACTTCTCCATTGGGGAAGTTTTTTTATTGTATATTTAATTGATCTAGCATATATTTTGCAAATAAAACAAGACTTCCGTCGCTATAGCATGCATCTTGACCTTCATATTCATTTATGGCTGATAAAATTAATATCTTAAACTCTTCACTAATATCAGTAATATTATTTAAAATCCATCTACCACCATCTACCTTAGAAAATATTTTTTCAGTATTCCTAAAAGCCAAACTTCGACAAAGGTTTAAAATTGTATATGTTGGTGTAGAAATAATTGAAATCTCAGCTTCGGCTATATCACTTAAAACTGAATTCCAGTAAATATCTTTAGACACTATTGAAAAAATTTCTTTTGGACTCGGTCCATATAATGCTTTTCCACTTTGATTAATCACTGCAATGTGAACTGCTAAATCACCGTCAACTCCATGCATTTCTTCAATATATTTCAAAGGATTGCTTAAATAATTTTCTAAATGATAATCAGAAAAATGAAAATCAAATTCCATCTCTTCTTCAATTACTTTTCTACAATCTTCAGCAAGTAAAATATGAAATTCCAAACCCTTTCTAGGTGCTAAAGGCAAAAGTTTTTCAATTACATCCTGCATTATTTTTTCTTTAACAGAAGTTGATAATTTTTTATTAACTACAATTATATAATCAAGATCACTAATTGACGGGTTAAAAGAACCAAGTACTGTAGAGCCATGTAGATATATGCCAAGAAGATTTTCTTTTAATATGTTTTTCGATGAAATTATAATATTTTCTAGTAATTTATTAGTATTTTTATCAAAATTCATATATTCTTTCCTCTATATTTTTTAACCATTATAACATTTTGATAGAAAAAAAGCAGTGCGTGCTCGCACTGCCAAAATATTTATCAAAATCTTTTTATTTTGATTTGATATAATTGATACCATTAGCTTTTGGTCCAGTAGAACGACCTAAGAATAGCGCAAGTACTACTATTGTTAATACATAAGGCGCAATTTGTAGGTAAACAATTGGAATATTTGAGAATAATGGAAGTTGTCCACCAATTACTGATAAACTTTGAGATAATCCAAAGAATAGACTGGCAAGCATTGCTCCTATCGGATTCCACTTACCAAATATCATTGCTGCCATGGCGATGAAACCTTGACCTGCAATTGTTGTTCCACTAAAGTTTACTGAAATTGACTGAGCAAATACTGCTCCACCTAAGCCTCCAAGGAAACCTGAAATCATGACTCCAGCATAACGCATTTTATAAACGTTGATACCAAGTGTATCAGCTGCTTGAGGATTTTCACCGACACTACGTAAACGCAATCCGAAGCGTGTCTTAAATAGAATGAACCATGCAATAAATGAAATTAATACTGCAACATATCCAACTAATGAAGTTTTTTGGAAGAAAATCGGTCCAATAACAGGGATTTTAGAAAGAACTGGAAAATCAAAATACCCAAAACTTTGATTGATATTATCTGTTTGCCCTTTTTTGTAAAGAATTTTAGTAAGGAAGACTGATAATGCTGGGGCCATAAGGTTAATTACAGTACCAGAGATAATTTGATTTGCACGTAGTGATACTGATGCTAGGGCGTGAATTAATGAGAATAGTATTCCAATTGCACCACCAACTAAACAAGCAATCCAAGGAGTAGCTTTCCCAAGTTGAGAAGCAAAAGTTAAGTTAAATACGATTGATGAGAATGCACCCATAACCATAATTCCTTCAAGACCAACATTTACTACCCCACCACGTTCAGAGAAAGTTCCACCTAAACTTGTTAGAATTAAAGGAGTTGCATAGATTAACATTGAAGATACTAATAATTGTAGCATTGTAGTTAAACTCATTATGCTTTACCTCCTTTTTTCTTGAAGTCTGGTACAATTTTTTCAATAACATATTTAATACCAACGAAAAAGATGATACTTGCAATTACTACACTTACAATTTCAGGAGGAATACCCGTCTTGTTCATTCCTGGTGCTCCTACTTTAAGTATTGAGAATAAGAACGAAGAGAAAAGGATTCCAAGTGGACTATTTTGTCCCAAAAGTGCTACGGCCATTCCATCAAAACCAATTGATAGACTAGTTGGTTGGACAAAGAAATTTTGGAAAGTTCCTAAACCTTCAACAGCTCCACCTAAACCAGATAAAGATCCTGCAATAAGCATCGAACTTACTACGATACGTTTACTCGACATACCTGCATATTCACTTGCATATGGATTCAAACCAACTGAACGAATTTCAAAACCAAGTGTTGTCTTAGTAATTAGGATGTAAATAAGTATGATAGCAATTATTGCAATAAAGATACCTATATTTAAACGAGAGTTATTTGTCATAGATGACAGCCAACTAGTTCTAAATGTTGCATTTTTACTTACTTGAATAGTTGAATCTTTTTCAGCAAGAATTTTTGGATTGAAAATATAATGAATTAGGTATGTTGAGATAAATAGATAAACATAGTTTAACATGATAGTCACGATAACTTCACTTGTCCCTAAGTAAGCTTTAAGAATACCTGGAATAGCTGCGGAAAGCGCACCTGCGATCATACCAACTATAACTAGTAAAGGAATCATGAGAGGTCTTGGAATATCAGGGAATGATAGAGCAAACCAAATGCTTGCTACCCATCCACACAATGCTTGTCCACTCATACCAATGTTGAAAAGTCCAGCTTGACTTGCTACTGCAAAACTAAGTGCAGTTAAAATTAACGGACCCATAGTTCTAAACACTTCACCAACACTTCGTGTAGTACCAAATGCAGAATTTAATAAATCTTCATAGCCCCACAAAGGATTGTATCCAAATATTAACATGATGATTGCTCCAAATGCAAACCCAAACAATACTGCTAAAACTGGTACTAAGATTTTCTTTAAATCTAATGATTTCATAATTATTTTGGCTAAATCTCGGAAGAGATATTACTTAGCCTCTCCTCCTTTCCCACCTACCATAAGAATACCAAGTTCTTGTTTATCGGTATCTTCTGGAGTTACGATTCCTTGAATTTTACCACTATGGATTACAGCAATTCTATCAGAAACATTTAGAATTTCATCAAGTTCAAAGCTAACAACAAGTACGGCTTTACCTTCATCACGTGCTTGAATTAAACGTTTATGGATATATTCAATTGCACCAACATCAAGTCCACGCGTCGGTTGACTTACAATTAGTAAATCTGGATTTAAATCTATTTCACGTGCGATGATTGCTTTCTGTTGATTACCACCGGATAATGCTTTTGCTGGTACAACTTCACTTGCAGTACGAACATCAAATTCTTCAATAAGTTTTCTTGCATGTGAATTTATATTGTTATAATTTAATATACCGTTTTTACTAAGTGGTTCTTTGTAATAAGTTTGTAGGGCAATGTTTTCTGCCAATGTCATGTCAAGAACAAGTCCATCACGATGCCTATCTTCAGGAACATGACCAACAGCCATTTCGGTTATCTTTCGTGGAGTGAGGTTAGTTGCATCTTGACCTTTAATTTTGACTACTCCACTTTCAACCTTACGTAACCCAGTTATTGCTTGGATCAGTTCACTTTGACCATTACCATCAATACCTGCTATACCAACAATCTCACCAGCCCTAACTTGTAAACTTAAGTCATTAACAGCTGGTACACCGCGACTTTCATTAACAACTAATGAATCAATTTCCAGAACAACTTCTTTAGGTTGAGCAGGTTTCTTTTCAGTTTTGAATGAAACGCTGTGCCCTACCATCATCTCGGCAAGCTCTTTATTACTTCTACCTTCTACACTAACAGTATCAATCATTTTACCACGACGGATTACTGTTACACGGTCAGCAACTTCACGAATTTCATCAAGCTTATGAGTAATCAAAATTATTGATTTTCCTTCTTTAGAAAGTTCTTTCATAATTTGCATCAATTCAGTGATTTCTGCAGGAGTTAATACAGCTGTAGGCTCATCAAAAATAATTATATCTGCTTTTCTGTACAAAGTCTTGATAATCTCAACCCTTTGTTGCTGTCCAACCCCAATGTCTTTAATATAGGCATTAGGTGTCACCTGTAATCCATAGCGCTTAGAAAGGGCTTCTATTTTTTTTGCAGCATCCTTTGTATCTAAAACTAGTCCCTTAGTATTTTCGTCACCAAGTATAATATTTTCAGTAACTGTAAAAGCGTCAATCAACATAAAATGTTGGTGGACCATACCAATTCCAAGTTTTGTAGCCTTTGATGGTGAATCGATATTTTCGACTTTGCCATTAATTAATATTTCACCACTTGTAGGTTCCAAAAGTCCAGCCAACATATTCATTAATGTTGATTTACCCGCACCATTTTCACCAAGAAGGGCATGAATCTCTCCTTTACGAAGTGTCAGATTGATATTATCATTTGCAACAAAGTTGCCAAATACCTTTGTGACATTTCGCATTTCAATAACATTTTCAGTCATTAATTTTTGTCCTCATAATTTTCCTACATAAATAAAATAAGTTCATATTGAATAACATATATATCATTAATTATATCAAAAATCCTTATATTTGTAATCACTATAAATTTAAAAAAACGAGAGAAGAACTCTCGTTTTTTTAATTTATTTTAATTAAAATAATTATTTTTCAGGTACTTCTACTTTACCTTCTTTAATTTCTGTACGAGCAGAATCAACAGCTTTCTTAGCATCATCGTTTAAGTTAGTTTCAGCAAACTCAACTGATCCATCTTTAATACCAAATACTTCGTGTTTTCCACCAGGGAAGTTACCTTTAAGAGTTTCATCACTTAGGTTTTTAACTACAGCGCCAACACCTTTAATTGTTGAACCAAGTACAAAGTTAGAATCTTTACCATCTTTAGATTTGTAGTTTCCTTCATCTTTTTGGTCACGGTCTACACCAATAACCCAAACTTTATCAGCTTCATTTTTGCTTTCATTTTCAGCTTTAGCAGCAGAGAATACTCCGTTACCTACACCACCAGCAGCTTGATAAATTACATCAATTCCACTTGCATATTGAGCAGCTGCAATAGTTTTACCTTTAGCGGCATCTGAAAAGCTTGCTGCGTAATCAATTTTAATATCGATGTCTTTATTTACTGATTTAACACCAGCAACAAAACCTTTTTCAAAACGAGTGATTACAGGTCCTTCTACACCACCAATAAATCCAACTTTATTAGTTTTTGTTGTTTTAGCAGCTGCAACTCCAGCAAGATATGCACCTTCATTATCTGCAAAAGTCGCACTTGTAACGTTATCTTTACCTTCGATAACATCATCAATCAATACAAATTTAGTATCTTTATTATCATCTGCTGCATCTGAAACAGCTTTAGTTAGCTTGTATCCAACACCAAAGATTAATCCATATCCATTTGAAACAGCTTCATTAAAGTTATTTGAGAAATCAGCTTCTGTTGTTGATTGGAAGTAAGTAAAACCTTTATCTTTACTTAAATCATGTTCTTTACCCCAAGCTTGCATACCTTCCCAAGCTGATTGGTTAAATGAACGGTCATCAACACCACCAGTATCAGTTACCATTGCTACTTTAAGATCAGTTTTTCCTTCAGATTTGCTACCTGAATCTTTAGCATCACGAGAACCACAAGCCGCAAGTGACAATACAGCAACTGCTGCAAGTCCAGTACCTAAAACACGTTTGTTCATAATAAAATGAAGCCTCCATTTTTTCTATTTTTTTAGTTGAGATAATTACTTATGTAATCACTTTTCATACAAATTATAATATATTTAGGTCATATTTTCAACATATTCTTAAGTTTAAAAACACTGTAAGTGTTTGCAAAACTCCAAAAACCGAACGTTAAAAATTTATTAATTTAATTGTTTTGTACAATAAAACCCTTAAATACTGTAGTATCAAGGGTTTATTTATGATTTTATTTTTCTGGAACTGTTATTTTTCCGTCTTTAATTTGAGTACGAGCATCAGCTACTGCAGCTTTTGCTTCATCATTTAGATTAGTTTCGGCAAAATCAACTGAACCATCTTTTATTCCGTATGCAGTATGTTTACCACCTGGGAATTTACCATCAACAGTTTCATCACTTACAATTTGAAGAACTTGTCCAACTTTTTTAATCGTAGAACCAAGTACAAAGTTAGAATCTTTTCCATCTTTAGACTTGTAATTTCCTTCGTCTTTTTGATCACGGTCTACACCGATAACCCAAACTTTATCTGCTTCATTTTTGTTTTCATTTTCAGCTTTGGCAGCAGAGAAAACACCATTACCAACACCGCCTGCAGCTTGGAAGATGACATCTGTCCCTGTTGCATACTGTGCACTTGCAATTGTCTTACCTTTTGCAGCATCAGAGAAACTTGCAGCATAGTCAACTTTTACTTCAATATCTTTATTTACTGATTTTGCCCCAGAAACATAACCTGCTTCAAAGCGTTTGATTACAACATTCTCAACTCCACCGATAAATCCGATTTTATTTGTTTTAGTAGATTTTGCCGCAGCAACACCCGCTAGATATGCTCCTTCTTGGTCAGCAAAAGTTGCACTTGCAACATTATCTTTCCCATCAACTACATTATCAATAATAACAAATTTTGTATCTTTGTTATTATTAGCTGCTTCAGTCAAAGCATCTGTAAGCTTATATCCAATACCAAATACTAAATTATAGCCACTAGAAACTGCTTGCTCAAAATTGTTAGCAAATTCAGATTCAGTATTTGATTGAAAATAGGTAAAACCATTATCTTTTGATAATCCATGTTCTTTACCCCAAGCTTGCAAACCTTCCCATGCAGATTGGTTGAATGAACGGTCATCAATACCACCAGTATCTGAAACCATTGCTACTTTAAGATCAGTATCACCTTTTTTATCACTAGAAGATTTGTCACGTGAACCACACGCAACAAGTGATAATACAGCAACTGCTGAGAGTCCAAAACCTAAAACTTTTTTGTTCATTTAATAATAAACCACCTTTATTTGATTCTATACGCATAATTATGCTTACAATCGTCCATTATATTATAGATATTGTAAAATGACAATATAAATTTACCTAAAGGGTGAAAAATATCAATTCAATTCATCAAATTGATAAGGAAGAAGTTCCTCTACGGTTGTTTTCTTCACTTCTAAATGTTTAGAGATCAAGTAAACAGGTAAATCCTTATCAAAGAATTCTGCCATGACTTGTCGACATGCTCCGCATGGTGAAATAGGTTTTACGGCTTTTTCACCGTATACTGCAAGAGCAACAAAATCACCTTTTTCTTCGCCATCACTAATTGCCTTAAAAATTGCTGTTCTTTCAGCACAATTAGTCAGTCCAAAAGATGCATTTTCAATATTACAACCTTCAAATATTTTTCCATCAATTGTAAGTAATGCTGCTCCTACTTGAAAATCTGAATAAGGAACATATGCTGTTTTACTTGCATTAACAGCTACATCTTGAAGCTTCTTAATATCCATCTTTAGCTTTTTCACCTTCCATTATCGCTACTCCAGCACTTGTTCCGATACGAGTCGCACCTGCTTCAATCATTGCTTGTGCATCAGCTTCTGAATATATTCCACCACTTGCTTTTACACCCATATCTGGACCAACAGTTTTACGCATTAAAGCTATATCTTCTACTGTAGCTCCACCTGTTGAGAATCCAGTTGATGTTTTTACAAAATCTGCTCCAACTTTTTTAGCGATTTCGCATACTGTAACTTTTTCTTCATCAGTTAATAGACAAGTTTCAATGATTACTTTTGTTAAGGCTTCCCCACTTGCATCCACAACTGCTTTAATATCACGCTCAACTAAATCTAAATTACCAGATTTAAGGGCACCAATGTTAATAACCATATCTACTTCGTCAGCACCGTTTGCTACTGCGTCTTTTACTTCAAATCCTTTTAATTCCGGAGTATTTGCACCCAAAGGAAAACCGATGACTGTACAAACTTTAACGTCAGAATCATTTAATTCTTTGGCTGCATATTCAACCCAAGTTGGATTGATACATACACTCATAAAGTCATATTTCTTTGCTTCGTCAATGATTTGATCAACTTTTTCTTTAGCAGCATCAGCTTTAAGGATTGTATGGTCGATATATTTGTTTAATTTAGTCATTTTATTTAATTATCTCCAAAATTTCTTTTATTTCTTTCTTTTGATTTCCTATGTTTATATGATTTTTCAATTCTTCAATTTCAGAAGTCGCAAGATCATTATTATAGTAGATAGTAAAGATTGTTTCTCCTTCTTCTACTTGGTCACCAATTTTTTTATTAAGAACAATTCCTGCATCAAAATCAATCTTGTCTGATTTTGTAGCTCGTCCTGCTCCCGCTTTCATTGCAAGGATTCCTAATTTATCTGCTGGTAATGTTTCTATATAGCCAGATAAATCAGCCTTAAATTCGTATGAGTGTTTAGTTGGATTTATTTCATAAATATTTTCAACAACCCCACCTTGCGCAGCCACTAGCTCTTCAAACTTCTTAAGTGCAGCACCTGATACAAGATTTTCTCGAATTTCTGCCCCAGTTTTTTCAAGACCAGCTAGGCTTAGCATAATTTTAGCTAAATGGCAGATAAATTCAGTTAATTCTTCCGAACCTTTCCCCTGCATAACTTCAATTGATTCAATGATTTCGAGTTTATTTCCGATTGTCATACCTAGTGGTTGTTGCATGTCGGTCAATACTGCTATCGTATCACGCCCCACTGCTTTTCCAAGCTCAACCATAGTAGATGCTAAAACACGCGCATCTTCGATCGTCTTCATAAATGCGCCTTCACCAACTGTAACGTCTAAAAGAATCGCATCAGCCCCTGCAGCTATTTTCTTGCTCATAATTGAACTTGCAATTAGAGGGATAATATCAACGGTTGCCGTAACATCACGTAAGGCATAAAGAAGTTTATCCGCTTTAACTAGGTCATCGGTTTGAGATATTATTGCTAAATCAAGGTCTTGTACCTGTTGGATAAACTTTTCTTCAGTCAGTTCAGTCTTGAAATTAGTAATAGACTCAAGCTTATCAATTGTTCCACCCGTGTGTCCTAAACCACGACCACTCATTTTAGCAACGGGTACATCAAATGATGCAACTAAAGGTGCCAAAATGATAGAAACCTTGTCTCCTACGCCGCCTGTTGAATGTTTATCTACCTTGATACCTTTAATAGAAGATAGATCAACTTGCTTACCAGTGCCAACCATAGCCATTGTTAAGTTTGTTGTTTCTTCAGTAGTCATTCCTTGGAAATATAGAGCCATAGCGAATGCTGACATTTGGTAATCTGGAACTGTTCCAGCTGCGTAGCCATTCACAATCCAGTAAATCTCCTCTTTATCTAATTCTAACCCATCACGTTTTTTTTGAATTAGGTCAACCATTCTATAAGTCATCTTTAACACTCCTTAAAATATAATATCCCTTATCCTTAGCCACAATCTCAACATTTCCGAAAGTTTCCTCCATGCGTGATTTAGCACTCGGTGCCCCCTGCTTCTTCTGGATAACAATAGTAAGGTCACCCCCATCATTAAGATGGTCATAGGCTCCAGTGATTATAGAGTGAACGACAGATTTACCGGCACGAATCGGTGGGTTACTAATCACATGGTCAAATTTATCATCTTCTAAACTGTTATATACATCTGACTGATAAATCTTAGCATCGACTTGGTTTTGAACGGAATTCTTTTGAGCAAGTTCCAGAGCACGATTATTAACATCTATCAATGTAGGAATAGCAGAAAATTTCTTAGCTAAAGTAAGACCGATTGGTCCATATCCACAACCTACATCTAAAAGACTTTGTCCTGCTTCAATTTCAATATTTTCAAGTAAAACTCGACTTCCAAAGTCAATTTGTTTTTTTGAGAATACTCCACTATCTGTTAGGAATGTCATAGGAATATCTAATAATTTGATATTAAGTTGATGAATATCATGCTTAGCATCAGGATTTTCATCATAGTACATTTTAGCCAATTACTCAACCTTCTTTCTAATATTTTCAGTAATTAAATCGCTTAATAATTGATAGCCTGCTTCAGTGAAATGTAGGCCATCATCAATTATTAATTTATTAGGATTTTTTGTTTGCCACATAGCCTTATTTAAATCAATAATATTAACTGGGCTATCCTTAAAGGCATTAATTTCTGCCTCTACATATTTAGCGACTTGTTCATTACTTCTGTACTTGCTTGTTAGTTTTTCATTTAAGTAAGGTACAGTAACTATTGATGTTTTATCTTGCCCTAGAGTGGAAGCAATTCTTTGCAGATTTTCGACAAATTCAGATGGGCTCACATTATAATGGAGAGCTGCGTCATTAGCTCCAAAGAATACAATATTATAATCATAAGCACCTTGAACAACTTGGTATAATCTTTTCAGACCATCTTTACTTGATTCACCAGGAACTGCAAAAATATCTACTTTTGCATCTATACTTTTATCACTGAGTTTCTTTTCCACCAGGCATTTAAGTATAGGTTCTGTCGAAATTGAATCTCCAAATATTGATATCTTCTTCATCTTGCCTCCAAAAAACAAAAATAAAACACGCATTCTATTACATTCTAACACAATTTTTTGATTGCAAACGCTTTTTTATGTTATTATATTTGTATTATGAATGAACTAATAAATTTTGATGAAATTAGCCGTGAAAAATGGCAAGAATTATATAGAAATAACATTCCACCCCTTACTGAGGAAGAGCTTGAAAATATTCGTTCTTTAAATGACCAAATTAATATGCAAGACGTAACAGATGTCTATCTGCCTCTTGTTCATTTCTTTCGTATTTATAAGAAGAATATTGAAGATATGCGCTTTTCTAAGGGACTTTTTCTGCAAAAAATTTCAAAGGCTCCAACACTTATTATTGGTATTGCTGGTAGTGTAGCAGTTGGGAAAAGCACTACTGCACGTCTGATGCAAACTTTACTTAGCCGTGTTTTTAAGCATACTAAGGTTGATCTTATTACGACTGATGGATTCTTATATCCTAATGATGTATTGAAAGAAAAAGGTATTATGCATCGTAAAGGGTTTCCAGAATCTTATGATATGGAGAAACTTACAAACTTTTTATATGAAGTGAAAAGTGGAAAGACTGCTGAAGCTCCTGTTTATTCACATGAATCTTATGATATTGTTCCTGACGAAAAAATTGTTATTGATAATACTGATATTTTAATCGTTGAGGGTATCAATGTCTTCCAAAGCCCTCAAAATGACCAACTGTATATTGGTGACTACTTTGATTTTTCTATTTATGTAGATGCGAACGAAGAAAATATTGAAAAATGGTATCTTGAACGCTTTGATAGTTTACTTGCACTTGCAAAAGATGATCCATCAAACTACTACTATCAATTTACTAAGTGGAAGTTTGAAGATGTGATTGCACTTGCTAAAAATACTTGGCGGGATGTTAATTTAGTTAACCTTGAGGAATATATAAAACCAACAAGGAATCGTGCTGATGTAATCATTCATAAAGGTGACGATCATTTTATTGATAAAATATATTTGAAGAAATATTAAAAGACAACCTTATGGCTGTCTTATTTTTTATGTTTTTGACTATGCTCTACGTGTTTAAGAGTATCCTCAATAATATGAGATACATGGTTATCATCTAATTGATAATAAATTGATTTTCCATCACGCTCTGATGTAACTAATTGCGCTTCTTTCAAAAGCGAAAGTTGATGTGAAGTTGCTGATTGTTCAAGTTCTAAAATTTCAGCAATATTTCCTACATTTAATTTTTCCTGTGAAAGGATATAAAGAATTTGAAGTCTTACAGGATTACCCAATAATTTAAAAATTTTATTAGCATCATCAAGTACATCTTGATTGATTTTTTTTATTTCAGACATGTTCTACCACCTTGTCTATTATTTTAGCTAAATTTATATTTAATCTAGACTAATATTAATTTTGTTTTCCATATATTTTACCATAATTATAGGTTATAGGAAAAATATTTTGTGGAATAGAACTTAAAGAATGTTATTTTTCTTAAAAGAATAAGTTTTTTCTTGACAAAAAACATACATATGATATTATTTACATATGAAATAAATATCATGTATGGAGAATATATAAATGAAAAAATTTAACTTACACTTTGATGAAGAAGCAAGGGAGAAAATGACTCTAATAGTTATTAGTATCGTACTAACTATTATTGCTATGTTCCTTAGAGGAAGCCAACCGCTAATTAGCACAATAATTTTTCTAATTGCCTATCTTGTATCTGCTCAAAGAGTGCTTCGTAAGGCTTGGAAAAATATTAAATCTGGTAATTTCTTCAGTGAAAATATTCTTATGTCAATTGCTACCATCGGTGCTTTATTGATTGGTGAATATCCTGAGGCGATTGCTGTTATGGTTCTTTATGAAATCGGAGATATTATTGAAGATATGGCTGTTGATCGTTCAAAACGCTCAATATCAAATCTTTTAGAAGCCAAACCTGAGTTTGCACATTTAAAAGTTAACAATGATTGGCAAACAGTTGATCCTAGTGTCGTAAAAATTGATGACATTATCTTGGTTAAACCTGGTGAAAAAATTCCACTAGATGGTTTAGTTATTTCTGGTTCATCAAGTGTTAATACTGCTGCTCTTACTGGCGAGTCAGTTCCTGTAACTGTTACTGATGGTGATCAAGTTCTTGGTGGCTCTGTTAACCAAGAAGGTGTTATTGAAGTTAAAGCAACAAAAGTTTTCGAAGATTCTGCAGTCGCAAAAATTCTTGAATTAGTTCAAAATGCAAGCGAGTCTAAAGCACCAACTGAAAAATTCATTAGCAAATTTGCTAACTACTATACTCCAGTTGTAGTTCTTGCAGCTCTTCTACTTGCAGTAATTCCTCCACTATTCTTTGGACAATCATGGTCAGTATGGATTGGTAGAGCATTAACATTCCTAGTTATCTCTTGTCCATGTGCATTAGTTATATCAGTACCTCTTGGATTCTTTGCAGGAATTGGTTCAGCATCTAAAAATGGTGTACTTATCAAAGGAAGTAATTTTCTTGAAGCACTAAATGACTTAGATACAGTTGTTTTTGATAAGACTGGTACTTTGACAGAAGGGGTTTTCGAAGTAACAAATATCGACAATCAATCTCAAATGTCAGATGATGATTTCATAGCGCTAGTTGCCGCTGTTGAACAAAATTCGAATCATCCAATTGCCAAATCAATCCTTTCATATAATGAAGCTGATCTGACTGAATTTACTCTTTCTTCAGTAGAGGAAGTCGCAGGACACGGTTTAAAAGCAAAAGTTGACGGTCGTGATGTAACTGTTGGAAACATGAAAGCTATGAAGGCTTTAGGTCTTGAGATTACTGAAAAAGCGTCAAGTGGAACTTTAGTTTATGTAGCTATTGATGGTACATATCAAGGAGTAATCACAGTATCTGATAAGATTAAACCCGATGCTAAAAAGGCCATTCAAAGACTTCAGGATTTGGGAATTCAAAATCTTGTAATGCTTACTGGGGATAATAAGGCTGTTGCCGACATAGTCGCCAAGGAATTGGGAATTACACAAGTACATGCTAACCTTCTTCCAGAAGATAAGGTAGCAATTCTTGAAAAACTAAAAGCTGAATCTCATTCTAAGAAGAAAAAAATTGCCTTTACTGGTGATGGTATAAATGATACTCCTGCACTAACACTTGCTGATATCGGTATATCAATGGGCGGACTTGGCTCAGATGCAGCTGTGGAAGCGTCTGATATAGTAATAATGCAAGACCAACCTTCAAAAATACCTACTTCGATTGAAATCTCAAGATATACAAGAAAAATCATCATGCAAAACATCATCTTTGCACTGGGTGTAAAAACACTATTTATGATTCTTTCAACTTTTGGAATTGCAAGCATGTGGCAAGCAGTATTCGCTGATGTTGGAGTTACCTTCTTAGCTGTAATGAATACATTAAGGATTATGCGTAAAGACTATAAAAGTTAAGATTTAACACGGTTGAAAAATCGTGTTTTTTGTTATTAATAATAAACGAAATATACATAGAATAAATTTATAAAAAAATATATAATAATTAAAAGAATAGGAGAATTAAATTGAAAATTTTTATCGCTGGTGCTGGTGCCATGGGAAGTCGCTTTGGATTTATGCTTCATCAAGCAGGTAATGAAGTTAGCTTAATTGATGGGTGGCAAGATCACATTAATGCAATAATAGAAAATGGATTAGAAGTTAACTACAATGGACAAGAATTCAATATTCAAATTCCAATTTACAATCAAAAAGATCTTGATATCAATAGCAAAGCTGAACTAATAATAGTTTTTACAAAGGCAATGCAACTTGATGAAATGATGAAGGACCTACAACCTATAATTTCAAAGGAGACTAAGATTCTCTGTTTATTGAATGGTCTAGGTCACGAAGATGTCATTGATAAATACTTACCTGCAGAAAATATTTATCTAGGAAATACCGTATGGACAGCTGGTATGACTGGTCCTGGAAAGGTAAAATTATTCGGTACAGGTGCATTAGAACTTCAAAATATTGTTCCTGGATTTGAAAAAGAAGCCAATGAAATAGCTGAAGCTTTATCTTCTGCTGGACTTAATGCTAAGTACTCTGATGACATTAAATTTTCTGTTTATCAAAAAGCTTGTGTTAATGGTACAATGAATGGATTGTGTACATTACTTGATGGAAATATGAATGAAGTAGGAGCAACCTCTACTTCAAAAACCATGATTTGGAAAATAATGGAAGAATTTAGAGCAGTTGCTGACTTTGAAAATATTAATCTAGACTTGGATTATATTTATGATAAAATTCTTGAGTTTAATGATATTAATAAACTTGGGAATCATTATCCTTCAATGTATCAAGACTTAATTATTAATCATCGTAAAACTGAAATAGATTACATAAATGGGGCAATCTCACGCAAAGGGACTAAGTACGGTATTCCAACTCCATATTGTGACTTTTTAACTGATTTAATTCATGCAAAAGAAGATTTATTAGACGCGAAATAAATAATAATTTTTTCGTTCATTTTTTGGTTAATATCTCACTCTTTTTTGAAAAACAACGCTATAAATTATATGTGAAACTATAAAAACAAGGACTTTTAAAATTAGTTCTTTAAAAAAAATGTAGCTTATTGAATGTAATAATAAAAACTAACAGAAATCTTATGAATAAAATTTTTAAAAATATTTTAATTTTCACAGCATGTATGATAGTAAGTTTATTAGCTTTTAGATTATATATCTATGAGCTGAGTATGCGCATAATGCCAAGATTCGTAACCGATAATGATTTATGGATAAATCTTTTAATAATTATTGCCTTCGCCTTTCTTTTATACGCAATAATTAAAGTTATCTTATTAAGATACATACCAAAATGGACAATTATAATCCTCTATATCTTCTATTTTATGTTTCTCTTCTACGCTTTATTTTTGAAAAATATAGGTGTGCGTGGCTTTGATTTAGATCCATTTAACACTTTAACTTACATAAAGTATGGAGAAATTGTATCAATTCTTAATATCTTTATGCTCGTTCCACTTGGATTTATAGTAAAACTTAATTGTAAGAATCTACTTTTAGTAACTTTATCAATTACCGCTGTTGAAATTTGCCAATACGTATTTAGCCTAGGAATATTTGATACTGGAGATATAATAACAAATGTTTTGGGATATATAATTGGTGCCCTTATAGCTATAAGCCCATTAGGTAAAAAAGTAAAGTCATATATCAAATAAATTAAAATTCCTTGTCTAATTCAAGGAATTTTTTGTTTTTATTTTTATATACATAACCTAATTTTTAACATATAATATAAT
>NZ_MKIR01000003.1 GCF_001832905.1 Floricoccus tropicus
ACAATCTTATTTTCAATCTTTTTACTTCTCAATACAACTTTGTTCGGCTTTAACTTTTTATAATTCAAACATAGAATTATTTTTAAAATAAAATACGAACTATATATCGAATTTGTTCAACTCGATATTTTTATAGTTCGTATTCTTGTAATTTTATTTTTTAATATAATCTAATATATTTACTGACAAATAGTATTATTTTGTACCGAATAAACGATCTCCAGCATCTCCAAGACCAGGAACAATATATCCATGTTCATTCAAATGATCATCAAGAGCTGCAGTATAAATATCAATATCTGGATGTGCTTCTTGCAGAGCTTTCACACCTTCTGGTGCTGAAACTAAACATACAAATTTTATATTTGTTGCTCCTCGTTTTTTCAAACTATCAATAGCAAGAATTGCTGAACCACCTGTTGCAAGCATTGGGTCGACAACAAAAATTTGACGTTGATCAATATCTTCAGGAAGTTTCACTAGGTATTCTACTGGTTGAAGTGTTTCTTCATCACGGTACATTCCGATGTGTCCAACTTTAGCAGCAGGAATCAAGCTTAAAATACCATCAACCATTCCAATTCCGGCACGAAGAATAGGTACAATAGCAAGTTTTTTACCAGCTAGTTGTTTTTGAACTGTCTTAGTTATTGGTGTTTCGATTTCAACGTCTTCTAACGGAAGATTTCTGCTGATTTCGTATCCCATAAGCATAGCGATTTCGTTTACTATTTCGCGGAATTCTTTTGTCCCAGTCTTAGTTTGACGGATGATCGTTAATTTGTGTTGAATAAGTGGATGATCAATTACTTGAAAAGTTCCCATTTTAAGTCTCCTCTATTATTTCTATGCTAATTATAGCAAAAAAATTTCAAAAATAAACTTAGATGTTATTAATCTTTGCGAGACTACCTGCTATACGTTTGCCTGCTTCCTTGATTATTTCTAATGGGGTTGCAACATTTAATCTAGCATGTCCGATTCCTTCAGGACCAAAATCTATACCCTGATTAAGCTCAACTTTTGCATCTTCCTTAAGTAATCGGTCAAGTTCTGAATCATCTAAACCATACTCCGTAAAATCCAGCCATAAAAGATAAGTCCCTTGTGGCTCCATAACTTTCAATTTCGGTGCGTTCACTTTAAAGTATTCTATTAGATAATTAATATTATCTTCTAAGACAACTTTTAGTTCCTTCAACCATTCTAAACCATTGTTATAAGCAACTTCTGTCGCAATGTAGCCAATTGTAGAGATTTCTGACTGATTATTTCTTAACTGAATAGCTCTAAATCTCTCTCTTAATTCTTGATTTTCAATAATAGCAAAAGAATTTTTTGTACCGGCAATGTTAAATGTCTTTGTAGCAGCAGTTAGCACAACTGTAAAATCAGAAAAATCAGGATTAACGGTATTTATAGAATGATGAGTATTTCCAAACAGAACTAAATCTTGATGGATTTCATCAGCAAGTAAAATTACTCCATACTTTTTACATAGTTGACCAATCTTAACTAATTCTTCTTTTGACCACACGCGTCCGCCAGGATTATGAGGACTACATAGAATATAAAGTTTAACGTCATTTTTTACTATATCTTGTTCAAGACTTTCAAAATCTATTTCAAATCGACCGTCATGCTCCAAAAGGGAATTTGCAACTAATTTTCTTTCATTAAGTTTAATCGTTCTGGCAAAAGGATGGTAAACTGGACTATTTATGATAATAGCGTCTCCAACTTCTGTACATGCTTGAATTGCTATTGAAATACCTGGAACAACTCCATCTATGAAAGTAATATCATCCTTAGAAATTTTATATCCATGCTCTTTTTCCTCCCAGTTTATTATAGCTTGATATAAACTATCAGGTGCGTAAGAATATCCATAAACATCATAGTCTGCAAAACTTTTAATAGCTTCTTTTATTTCTGGTAATACTTTAAAATCCATATCAGCAATCCACAAAGGCAATAGCTCGGGATTAGCTTCTGTTTCCACCCACTTTATACTATGGGTATTTAATCTATTTGGCTTATCAGTAAAATTATACATATGTTACCTTTCTTCTATTCATTAGTTAATCTAGCACTTTATCTAAATCATCAATTAAATCTTTTGCTGATTCAATACCAATCGATAAGCGGAGCAAGTTATCTGTTAGCCCGTAAGATTCTCTAATTTCTACTGGAATATCAGCATGTGTCTGGCTTGTTGGATAGGTAATTAAACTTTCTACACCACCAAGACTCTCAGCAAAAGTAATAACTTTAAGATTATTTAAAATATGAGGGATTTTTTTAGCATCATGAATTTTGAAACTAATCATACCACCCTTACCTGGATAGATGACTTCTTCAACCTCTTCTTTGGTCCTTAAAAATTCAACTATTTTTTGTGCGTTTTCAGTTGATCTCTCCATACGTAGGGCTAAGGTTTTCATTCCTCGCATTAACAAATAGCTATCAAATGGGGATAGCACTGCTCCAGTCGTATTAAGATTAAAAATCAATTTTTGATATAGTTCTTCTTCTTTGACAATCACAGCTCCTGCCAAAACGTCATTATGGCCCGAAAGATATTTTGTAGCTGAATGGACAACAATATCTGCTCCTAGTTCTAAAGGCTTCTGATAAATGGGGGTATAGAAAGTATTATCGACAATTACTTTTGCTCCATGAGAGTGAGCAATTTTTACTAGTTTTTCAATATCTACTTCGACCATTAGTGGATTTGTTGGGCTTTCAATATAGACTATATCAGTATCATCATCAATAGCGTCTTCAAACTCCGCTTGATTATTTACATAGTAAAAATTAAATCTTCCCTCATCTTCTTTTTGCTGGAACCACCTGTAACTACCACCGTATAAATCACGGCTTGATACTACTTTTGCTCCAACTGGAAAAATCTCAAAAGCAAGAACGATTGCACTCATTCCACTTGAGGTAGCAAGTGCATAATTTCCAGATTCAATTAATGCCAAGGTTTCTTCTAGTATTGCTCTTGTTGGATTTTTAGTCCTAGTATAGTCAAAGCCTGTTGACTGACCAAACTCTGGGTGCTGATAAGTGGTTGAAAAATGCAAGGGTGCGGTCAATGCCCCAGTCTCTTTATCTGAGTTTACACCCGTATGGGCCAAAATTGTTTCTATATCCTTTACCATAAAAGACTCCCTTTTCTTTTTATGCAACATTATATCATTATTATAGGCTATAAACACATCCACACTTATAGTTATTAGCTATAAAAAGTTATAGGTTTGTAAGTTGAATAGTGTTTCAGATAGAAGAAAATTAAGAAACTTTGAAGACTTTCTTGCCTTAGTCAGGCAAGTAAAAAACAGATAAATTTCTTTATCTGCTTAATTAAATATTATTTTATTTATCTTTCTTACCTGAATTAAAAATAAGGTTAAGTACGATAGAAACAACTGCCGCAATTACAATTCCGTTTGTTAGGAACATTTGAGCATTTTGTGGGAAAGATTGGAAAAGGTTTGTTCCATTAAACCCAACTCCACTAGCAACCGAAACTGCCGCGATTAATAAATTGTGTTCATTATTTTTGAAGTCAATCTGTGTAAGCATACGGATACCTTGGAGTGCTACCATACCAAACATTACGAGCATTCCTCCACCGAGAACTGGTTCTGGAATCATCTGAGCAAGGGCACCGAACTTAGGAAGCAAACCAAGAATTACAAGAAAGGCTGCTGTGTAGTAAATCGGTTTACGAGATCTGATACCTGAAAGTTGAACAAGTCCTACGTTTTGTGAGAAGCCTGTATAAGGGAAAGTATTGAAGATACCACCTAAGATAACGGCTAGACCTTCTGCACGGTAACCATTTCTTAAGCGTGTTTCCGTCAACTCTTCACCAGTAATATCAGCAAGGGCAAAGTATACACCTGTTGACTCAACTAGAGAAACTAAAGCGATGATACACATCATTACGATACTTGATAATTCAAAAACTGGTTTACCAAAATAAAATGGAGTTGGTACGTGAACCCATGGCGCACTGGCTAATGCGCTAGTGTCAACTACTCCGAAGAATCCTCCAATTATTGTTCCAACTACTAAACCAATAAGAATAGCGATTGAACGGATGAATCCTTTGAAGAAATAATTAATTGCTAAAATGATAAATATTGTTGTAAAGGCAAGGATTACACTTTGCATCGTTGGTGCGTCAGAATTTCCTCCCATGTTACCTACAGCTACTGGAATAAGTGTTAAACCAATAGTTGTAATTACGCTTCCTGTAACGATTGGTGGAAAGAGACTTCTAATTTTCGAAAAGACCCCTGCGATTAATACCACAAAGATACCTGATGCAATTACTGAGCCAAACATTGCTCCAGCTCCATGCTTTGCACCAATAATTGAAAGTGGTGCTACTGACTGAAATGCTACACCTAAAACTACTGGTAAACCGATACCAAAATATTTGTTAAGTTGTAATTGAAGGAAAGTTGCAACTCCACACATGAAGATATCAGTTGAAATTAGATATGTTAATTGTTGAGGGCTATAATTTAAAGCACCGGCAATAAGAATAGGAACTAAAATACTTCCAGAATACATGGCAAGTAAATGTTGTAAACCTAGTACAGCTGCTTGACCATTTTTATTTTCATTAAATTCCATTTTATTTACCCCTCCTTATGCATCTGCTTGTGCAAAGACAACTTGACCATCTTCGAACTTAGCAACTCTAGCAAGGGATACTACTTTATAACCAGCATCTTCAAGAGATTTTCTTCCATCTTGGAAAGATTTTTCAATTACGATACCAACTCCCTCAATATCAGCTCCAACTTCTTTAATTATTTTAATTAAACCAAGAGCTGCTTGACCATTAGCAAGGAAATCGTCAATGATTAGAACTTTATCATCAGGACTCAAGAATTTACGGGAAATTGACACTGTACTTGTGATTTGTTTTGTAAATGAGTAAACTTCAGCAGTAAGCAACTCTTCATTCATAGTGATATTTTTTGATTTTTTAGCAAAAATCATAGGAACATCTAGAGCTTCTGCTACATATACTGCTGGTGCGATACCACTTGCTTCAATAGTAACGACCTTTGTAATACCTGCATCTGCAAAAGTTTCAGCAAATTGTTTTCCAATTTCCTTCATTAGCTTGTAGTCAACTTGGTGAGTTAAAAAATTATCGACTTTAAGAACGCTATCTCCTAAAACACGTCCATCAGCTTTAATTCTTTCTTCAAGTAATTGCATTATTCCTTATTCTCCTATCTTTCTTCAAAATAAAAACTAGCCACTTATGTGAAAGTGTGCTAGCCCATTCGAAAATGATAAGACGACTTTCACTCATTGTCGAACATTACGGTGTTCGGTAGAGACGCTTGGCCAATTCCAAGTATAAATAAGTGATAACTAAGATTTTATTTTAAAATATGTACATTCGTTATTCATATTGCTCTTTTATTAGCATTATGACATTCAACAGAGATAATTATATCATCTTTTTCTTAAAAATCTATAATATCCGATAAATTTTTACTTTTATCAACCTAATTGTTCGTTTTTTGTATATTAGTATATAAATCTAGCTTCATTCTTTAATTGTAATTAATACGAAAAAAGTCTAACTTGTCAAAGCTAGACTTAGGAGTTTAATTTATGAAAAAGTTTTTACAGCAAATTTAAGACTATTTTTTAGGAATGAAATTAGTATATCTTTGCAAACTTAAGGCAAGCTAAAAGTTATTAGTATTTACGGACAAAAGTGTATAATCTCTCATTAATTTATCTTTCAATCTTATAGTGCTAAAGGCTATAAAATTATAAAACTGTTCCAATTACAAACTGGAACAGTCATTTAATTTTTCAAATTGTATAAATTTAAAGGCAGTTCTTAGAACACTTTTTATATTAAAGCGGTAATTATAGCACCAATGACTACTAAAATAATACCAACTAAGAAATATTTAAACTCCTTTTTAGTTTTGTGTTCATGTAGTAGGTAAATTCCGCTAAATCCTCCAATTACTAGATTTAATTGTGAGAAGGTAAAGGCTGTTGCAAGTCCTAGATCACTCGTAGACGCAATCATCAAACACATATTACCAATTGCCCATAAAAATCCAATTGAAGTAGATTTCCATACTGGAATTTTCTTAAAACCAGTAAGTGGATTACTTTTGCTTACTACTGCATAGATAATCAAGGCGCCTACCATACCACCAATTGCTTGAGGTAATAATAAACTATTTGTAAATTCTCTATTGCCCTCAATATGATTAAAATATTGATAAGCTTTTGGTAGCACTGAATATAGTCCTCCAAAAACTCCTGCTACTAAAACACTTACTATTCCTTTAGTTGAAATTTTAGATTTTGTTTTATCAGAACCTTCTTGGTAACTTGTCAAAGATGCTCCTGCAATTACTAAAATAATAGAGACAATACCTAGTATCCATTGCATAGGTTGTGTCCACTCATGGAAAAGGAAGGCACCTAATAAAGAATTTAATATTAATTGAAGGGCAGCAACTAAAGGTACAGTTTTTGATACCCCTAATTCTGTCATGGCAGCAAATTGTCCAATGTTTGCAAGTGACAACAGAAATCCGCTAGCGAATCCTACTACAAATAAAGCTGGTGACATAAAAGTTGCACTGAATATAGTAATGACGGTGGAAAAGATTAGGAACCCTGTCATCGATCCAAGAGTCGCTTCCTCTGGTTTAGCTTTGGTCTTAGCTAGAGCAAGTCCAATTAAACCCCAAGCAAAAGCTGGAACTAAGGCTATTAAATACATCATAAATTTATTTCTCTTTCTAGCCAAAATTTATCTTAAAATTCTGACATCTACATTTAAAAATAAAAAATTTCCTAATATCTATTGTTATATTGTAATACTTTTTTATTGAAATATCAATATTCTTAGTGCTCAACTTCACAAATATGATATAAAAAAACTTATACACGGCATATTTTCAAGTGAAACAACATTTGCTATAATAAAAACATAAGCCGCAATAGCTCAGTCGGTAGAGCAGCACCATGGTAAGGTGAAGGTCGTAGGTTCGATTCCTATTTGCGGCAGTCAAAAAATAACTGTGAGATTTAATCTATCTCATAGTTATTTTTTTATTTTATCTATTTAACCAATCTTCACGACTAATTTTTGAGAAAGCTTCTTCTATATGTTTATCTAGAAGTTTAGCATAAGCATTGTTTTCAATATGACTAAATTTGAATCCAAGTTTTTCTTGTACTCTCTTTGATTTGTCATTTTCAATAAAGTATCCATACCAGACATTATCTTTCTTCAGTTCATTGAAAGCTACGGCAAGCAAGGCATTGATTGCTTCAGGAACCAAACTTTGCCCCCAAAAAGGAGCTCCTATCCAACAACCTATTTCCGTATCATTTTCATCTGCAAATGACTTCAAGTCTTCACCAAATTTCAGATTTACGCAGCCAATAGCCTTGTCAATACCTTTCAAGGTAATGGCAAAAGTGTAATCATCACTCAAGTATTTTCTAATACTTTCAAGACTGTATTCTACACTTTCATGTACTGGCCAACCAGCTGATGGTCCTATTCTCGGATCAGAAGCATACTCAAATAAACTCTCTGCATCACTATCATTCCACGGTCGAAGAACCATTCTTTCAGTTTCAATTATCATACTCAATCTCCTTAAAAATTTCTGTAAAATTCACTCCGAAATACTCTTCAAAACTAACTTCTCTTCTCTTAGGAAAAAATTTATTATATTGTTCAAAGAAATCCATATCATCAACAAATTTATTTTCTATCAAATAATTAACTATAAGGAAAATTCTCCAATAATCAAACATCATTGAAGGTATGCTTTTTTCTATCTCACCTTTTCCGAATTCTAAGATAGAATGATTCCCATATTTTGAATTTAAAACTTGGAACAACTTTTTTTCTACATGATAAATATCTTTAAACTCCTCATCAGATAATAAATATTTTCTTGGCAAGTAGAAGGCCATTCCTTCTTCAAACCACATTTCAAAAAGTTCATAGTCATCAAAATCACCAGGGAATAAGTCAATATGATGTGTTAATTCATGACATACTAATTCTCGTAATTGAAGATCGATATTATTTGTGTAATAATCATCAATTTCCGTTATATTATTTCCATCCAACTGTTCATGAAAAACTTCTAACCAATCAACTTTATTCACTGATATAAATATTGAATCTTGCCTAGTGTAAGCCATTATCCAGGTATTAGAAAAAAAATTTTTCGCTGCAAAAGAGCTTGTCCAAACTATTGCTTTAGGTGGCTCCAATAAAAAATTATTTATCTTCTAAAATTTTTTGATAGTTAACAATCTGATTTTTTAAATTAGAAATTGTCTTTTCCACCTGATGATATTCTTCCTTTGTTTCAAAGGCATATATATTTTTTATTTCATTTTTCATATTTAATATTTTCTAACTCCAAAAACTTCATTTTATTCTCAAGACCACCAGCATAGCCTGTCAGTGTTCCGTCAGAACCTAATACACGATGACATGGAATTATAATTGATATCGGATTATGTCCTACTGCTCCACCTACAGCCTGAGGTGAGGACTTTAGTCCATTTTCTTTCATCATTTGTGATAGTTGACCATAAGTCACTGTTTGACCATAAGGAATTTGAGTCAAAAGTTTCCATATCTCTTGACGAAATTCTGTACCTTTAGGATTTAGTGGTGGACAAAAGTCAGGATTGGTTCCTGAAAAGTATAAATCTAACCACCTTTTTGTCTCAGCAAAGACAGGAAGGTCAATACTTTTAGATGGCTCATCTATACCCAGCCCATAATATTTTTGATTTTTTATCCAAAGTCCCGTCAAAGATTGACCATCACTGGCTAGAGTTAACGTTCCTACTGGACTCTCAATATCTTTAATATAATTCATTTTTTTCGTCTCTTATCTTAGAGGTCGCATTTTTAAATCGTTAGTATATTCAGCAACTTCACTTATCTTATACTTCAATAAAAATTCTCTCATTTTATCAAATTTATTACCATACTGATCAAGACTATGAGCATCAGACCCCAATGTGAATAGTCTGCCACCTAAACCAATATACTTTTCAACCATATACGAGTATAGTTTCTCGTTACCATAAAGGTACATACTTTTAGCATTTAATTCCAGCGACATCTCTTTACCCACTGTAAGGTGAATTATTTTATCTAAATATTTTTTTGCATAAGAATCTAATTGTTCTGGAGTGACATCTAACTTACGCAAAGCATAGTCGAAGTGGGCGAGTACGTTTGCTGAAACATCACTCTCTAATGCCTGAATCATTCGATTAAAATAATCATCAAGCACTTGATCGATTGACAAAGTAGTCACAATATCGTCCATAAAATCAAATTTTCCATTGTGGTGAACCGACAATAGTTTTAAGGCATATGTCTTACCATCAAGGTATTTAAGTGTTTCTTCTTCCTTCTCTGGGAAAAAGCCAATTTCTATTCCCTTATAAGCACGATTATTATATTTTTCATTTAATTCCCTGATTTTTTTATCATAGCTAGGATAATCTGGGAAATCATTTTTACCAGTTACAGGATTTGCCACATCCATGTGCTCTGTTGTGACAATATTATTTTCATTACTTATAAAATAGTTTTCGATATTTTCTTCTGAATCGAAAGAAAAGTTTGAATGTAAATGTTGATCGTAAATTTTCATGATTTCTCCTTTATTATTTATTGCAATTATAGCACTTTTGAAAAATTTATTGGTAAATAAAGAAAAACACGCAATCACGCGCGTTATCTTTTTCTATACTAAGAGACTATATAAACTATTGTTTGATTCTAAGTCAATAAATGTTGGATCAAACTGAGTCATTCGTGATATAAGAGCTTCATAATCTTCCTTATCACTTAGAAGGACACCAACTAGTGCTGGTCCTTGACCGCGATTTGCTTTCTTCATGTATTCAAAGCGTGTAATATCATCTCCGGCTCCCAGAACATCACTTACGAACTCACGTAATGCTCCTGGCCTTTGAGGGAAATTAATGATGAAGTAATGTTTCAGTCCTTGATAAACTAAGCTTCTCTCTTCGATTTCCGGCATGCGATTTATATCATTATTACCTCCACTGATGATACAAACTACATTTTTACCTTTAATTTGATCAGCGATTATATCCAAGGCTGCAACAGTTGCAGCACCTGCGGGTTCTACAACTATACCTTGCTTAGAATAAAGATCGATTATAGTGCCAGCAATCAATCCTTCATCAACTGTTACTAGCTCATCTACATTATTTCTAGCTATTTCATAGGTTTTTTGACCGACTTGTTGAACTGCAATTCCATCAGCAAATTTATCAATTTTTTCTAACCTGACTGGATGATCATTATCAAAAGCAGCTTGCATACTAGGTGCACCTGCAGCTTCTACACCAATAACTTTAGTCTCAGGGCTAACTGATTTTGCATAGGTTGATACACCTGAAATCAATCCTCCACCACCAACTGCTGATAGGAGAAAGTCAATAGCTACATTTTCTTTATTAGCATCTTCAAATATTTCATAAGCTACTGTTCCTTGCCCTGCAATAACATCATAATCATCAAAGGGATCTACAAAAGTCATATCATGTTCTTGTGAAAATTCTTTAGCTGCTTTAGCTGATTCATCAAATGTATCACCGACAAGAGCTATAGTCACATGTTCTCCCCCAAAAAATTTAACTTGAGTAATTTTTTGTTGTGGAGTGGTTGTTGGCATAAAGATTGTTGCTGGAGCTTTTAATTGATGACAAGTATAAGCAACGCCTTGAGCATGGTTCCCTGCACTGGCTGCTACAACTCCCTTAGCTAATTTATCAGCTGGTAGGTTTGAAATAGCATAAAACGCTCCTCTTAATTTAAAGGAGCGTACAAGCTGAACATTTTCTTGTTTAAGATAAATGTTTGCTTGATATTTTTCAGACAGGGATGGATCTTTTATAAGAGGTGTCCTAGAAACAACATCCTTTAGTATCTCTTGGGCTCTTAAAATTCTATCTACTGTAAATTCCATGTGTTCTTTCTAATTATTATTCGTAAATCTTGAAGGCAGCTTCATCACCTGATTGAGTAAATGGCATTGCAGCTCGTAATTCTGCACCTACTTTTTCAATTTCTAGATTTTTTGCACGTTCGCGATATTCTTTCATCTTAGGATTACCTGCTTTATGGTCATCCATAAATTCTTGAGCAAATTTACCTGATTGAATATCTTTAAGAACTTCACGCATGTTATCTTTTACTTGTTCAGTAATTAAACGTGGACCAGCTGTATAATCTCCAAATTCTGCTGTATTTGAAATTGATTGACGCATCTTCTTGAATCCACCTTCATAGAATAGATCTACGATAAGTTTCATTTCATGCAATACTTCAAAGTATGCAAGTTCAGGAGCATAACCTGCCTCTGTAAGAACTTCAAAACCTGCTTCAATTAGGGCTGTTACACCACCACATAGAACTGCCTGTTCACCAAATAAATCTTCTTCTGTTTCTTCCTTGAAAGATGTTTCAAGCATACCAACACGTGCAGCACCTACACCACGTCCCCAGTCCATTGCAATATCACGGGCTGTACCTGTAGCATCTTGATAAACAGCAAATAAAGCAGGAACACCAAAGCCATCTTCAAATGTACGACGTACAAGATGTCCTGGTCCCTTAGGTGCTAACATAAATACATCAGCAGTTTCTGGTGGTTGGATAAATCCAAAATGAATATTAAATCCATGACCAAATCCAATTGCTACTCCGTCCTTTAAGTTAGGTTCAATTTCATTTTTATAAAGTTCACCTTGAATCTCATCTGGTGCTAAAATCATTACAACATCAGCTTGAGCTACTGCATCAGCTACTGGATATACATCAAATCCATCTTCTTTAGCTTTATCAAATGACTTACCTGGTCTGATACCAATAACCACATCTTGACCACTGTCGCGTAAGTTTTGGGCATGGGCATGACCTTGGCTTCCGTATCCAATTACTGCAATTTTTTTACCTTCAAGAGCATTTTCTTTAACATCGTTTTCATAATACATAGTTACTGGCATTTATAAATTCTCCTTTTTGAATTTTATATAATGTTACAATTTTTCTGACAATTTATCAAGGGTAATTGTAAAGTTTTTTAAAAATATTCTATAATTTTCTGAATAAAGCGTTTACTACTTTTTAAAACACACTTTTCAGTTACTTACAGTTTATAATTATTGATTTAAGCCATGTAATCTTTGAAGATGAAGTTAGATATTTTCTATAAAAAAACGATAGCATATGCTATCGTAATAATTAATTTTTAAATGAATGAATAGGTGCTGGAATTCGACCACCACGTTCAATAAAATCTATTGACTTTGCATCATTAACCTTCATGACTGGAGCTGTTCCAAGAAGTCCACCAAACTCTACCATATCTCCAACTTTAGTGCCCTTGGCTGGAATAATACGGACGGCTGTAGTCTTATGGTTAATTACCCCAATTGCTGCTTCATCTGCAATCATAGCAGCAATAGTAGAAGCTGGTGTATCACCTGGAAAAGCAATCATATCTAGTCCAACTGAACAAATTGCAGTCATAGCTTCAAGCTTTTCAAGATTTAAATGACCAGTTTCTACAGCTTTAATCATACCTGCATCTTCTGAAACTGGAATAAAAGCACCCGATAATCCACCAACATGATTACATGCCATTACTCCACCTTTTTTAACTGCATCGTTAAGGAGAGCAAGAGCTGCAGTTGTTCCATGCGTTCCAACTGATTCAAGACCCATTTCTTCAAGAATTTGTGCAACACTATCTCCTACTGCCGGAGTTGGAGCAAGGGATAAGTCAACAATTCCGAAAGGTACACCTAATCGTTCCGAAGCAATTCGTCCAACCATTTGTCCCATACGTGTAATCTTAAATGCTGTTTTCTTAACTGTTTCAGCAACCACATCAAATGATTGACCTTTAACTTTTTCAAGAGCCTTGTAAACAACACCTGGACCTGAAACACCAACATTTATTTCACAGTCAGCTTCTCCTACTCCATGGAATGCTCCTGCCATAAAAGGATTATCTTCAACTGCATTAGCGAATACAACAAGTTTAGCACATCCCATATCTGATGCTGCAGCTGTCTCCTTAATAGTTTCACCCATCAATTTGACTGCATCCATATTTATACCCGCTTTAGTAGAGCCGATATTTACTGAAGAACAGACAAAATTTGTTTTAGCTAGAGCTTGTGGAATTGATTTAATAAGTTCAATATCACTTCCTTGATATCCTTTTTCAACTAGAGCAGAATATCCACCAATAAAGTTTACACCGACTTCTTGTGCAGCACGATCAAGAGTTTGGGCGTATTTAACACATTCTTCTGAACTTGCTTTAGCTGCAGACGCCACAATGGCAATGGGAGTTACTGAAATTCTCTTATTAATGATTGGAATACCGTACTCAGCTTCAATTGCTTCCCCAACGCTGACTAAATCACGCGCTTTAGTTGTGATTTTATCATAAATTTTTTGACAAGCCTTATCAACATCAGCATCCATACAGTCCAACAATGAAATCCCCATTGTAATAGTACGAATGTCTAGATTCTCCTCATCAACCATTCTAATTGTTTCAAGTATTTGATTTGATTCCATGATTTCTCCTTATTATAGCTTATGCATGGCATCAAAGATTTCTGCATTTTGAATAGTAATCTTCACTGCCAGTTCTTCACTAAGGCTATCAAACTCTGTCCTTAATTGACTAAAATCTGAATCCTGTGGCAATGTCAAAGACATAATCATTGTAAAATAGTCATCCATGATTGTTTGACTGATATCTTCAATATTAATATCCAATTGGGAAAGCTTGTTACTTACAGCTGCAACAATCCCTACCTTATCTTTTCCGATTACTGTTAAAATTCCACGCATATTTTAATTTCTCCTTTGAATTTTTTAACATTATATCATAAACCTGATATATTTTCTTTATATATTTAATAAAAAAACGAACGACAAGTTTTATTTAATACTTATCGTTCATCTTTTATGTTAATGATTTCCATTTACTCCAAATATTGTTGAATATCCTTTAGCAGAATTACCAATATTTTTCAAAGTATCTGAATCGTTACTTATAGATAGAAAAAGTTTTCCAGCTTCTCCTGGTAATTGATTTTTTACAGCATAAATTCTAAGGTCAGAAAAAAGTCTATATGATAAATTATCTAAATTTCTTTTTTTACCCAACTCCAAATATGCGTTTTCAAAAATCTGGCGAATTTCTGGTAGTAGATTTTCTGTTTCATAAGCAGCATGTATTCTTTCTAAAAATTCATCTACTTCTTGATTTTCAATTTCTTTCTTATCTTCCTTCATTTTATCCCTCTTATATTCTGGCAATAGAATACCACTTTAAGGAAATTTGTAAAGGATAAACTAATTTTCTTTTTTTCTAGAAAGAATGTACCAAACGTATCCAATTACTAACCCTACAAGTGCTGGAGTAACCCAACCCATACCAAGCTTGTAAAAAGGGAGATTATTTTTAGCAAATTCAATCATATTTTGCGCAAAATCAGTTTTTTTAATCCACTCTGGACTTGCATTTATAGCGTCAAAGAATGATGCAACTACTGTTAATAGAGTAGTCATTTGATAAACTCGCTTGTCGTGATTAAACAAAGGACCTGCAAGCGACAATAGAATTAATGTTATTGCTAGTGGATAAATAAAGAATAATACTGGTAGCGAATAAGAAATAATATTATTCAATCCAAAATTAGCAAAAATACATGGTAGGATACTTGCAAATACTGCAAATACATTATAAGAAACGCTAGGGAATAGCTCAGCAAATGTTTCTGAAAAAGCAGTAATTAGGCCGATTGCTGTTTTTAAACATGCTACGATTACGATAAGCGCAAGAAGGATTGACCCACCAGTTCCCAAATAATACTTAGCAATTTGAGCAAGAGCAATCCCACCGTTCTCGCTAATTTCAAATTTTCCAAGGCTCATGGCACCCATGTAAGAAAGACAAGTATAAATTAATCCCATCAAAAGAAGCGTTATAACACCAGACTTAACGGTATCCTTTGCAATCTCAGAAGGTTCTTCAACCCCCTTTGAACGAATTGCATTGATAACGATAATACCGAAGGCTAGTGATGCTAGTGCATCAAGAGTATTATATCCATCAGTAAAACCTGTTAGAAAAGCATTATTAACATAAGCTTCTTGTATTGCAGAACCTGATACTGAACCCATTGGGTTAAGGAAAGCTAAAACAATTAGCACTCCTAAAAGAAGTAAAAATATAGGGTTCAAGAACTTACCGACATAATCCAATATTTTACCAGGTTTTCTAGATACTACCCAAGCTACTACAAAGAAAACTATACTGAATATTGCTAAAACCAATTTGGTATTTTGTTCAGGAACAAATGGCGCTATCCCAATCTGATAAGATGTTGTAGCAAGACGAGGTAAAGCAAAGAATGGACCAATTACTAAATACAATACTATAGTAAAAATATAGGCATAAGCTTTATTGACACGCTTAGCCATATCAAATAAACCATTTGAACGAGTAAGACCCATTGCAATAACACCTAAAAATGGCAATCCAATAGCCGTCACTAGGAAGCCTAAATTGGCCATCAAGACATTGCCACCTGCTGCTTGTCCCATATGGACAGGGAATATTAGATTACCTGCACCAAAAAATAGGCCAAACAACATTGAGCCTATAAAAAAATAATCTTTTTTAGTTAATTTATTGCTATTCATAAAAAATTGCTCCTCAATAAAATAATATAGGACTTATAATATCATAATTTAGCAACAATTTCATGATTTTTTTAATATTCTGTCAAATTCTCAACATCTAAAACATCAACTTGTCTTCGAAGTTGTTTACTCACCAATTCAGTTTCACCCTTATTGTTTTCTGTGAAAGTAAAAATAATTTCCGAAATATCAGGATTCTCAGTAACGTCTGCGTGTACACTTAAAACGTTAACTTGCATACGAGTAAGTACGGTCATAACGCGTCCCAATACTCCTGCCTTATTAGAAAGTAGCGCCTTCAATTTATGGACTGGAAACTCAGTATCAATCGTCATTAAATTTCACCCCTATCATTTTATCATTTGCCTGTCCTGGTGGAATCATTGGCAAGACCTTCTCTGTCGGACTTACAATAACTTCAATCAACATGGGAACATTTTCCTTGATAGCTAATAAATCTTCGGACAAAGTCGATGGATCTGTTAGTTTATAATGTTTGATTCCGTAAGCCTCAGCTAGCTTTTGGAAGTTTGGATCATTATTACCTAAAACACTGTGACTTAGATTCTCATCATGGAAACTAGTTTGCCATTGTCTAACCATTCCTAATGAACCGTTATTAATGAGAACAATCTTTACTGGAATATAATGAAGATTCAAAAGAGCAAGTTCTTGGTTAGTCATTTGGAAACCACCATCACCAACGAAAAGAACAACCTCTTTTTCCGGGTTAGCAATTTTAGCACCAATAGCTGCGGGAATACCAAATCCCATAGTACCTAATCCACCACTTGTAATTAGCTGTTTACTATTTTTAAATGGATAATATTGTGCAGCCCACATTTGATGCTGACCAACATCTGTAACAACAATTGCATCTCCATTAGTATATTCACCAATAAGTTCTACAACTTCTTGTGGACTAATATAATTTTTATGCTTTTTATAATAATAAGGAGCACGTTTCTTATCTGATTGGACCTTTTCAATCCATTCATCATAAGAACCACCAATTTCGCCTAGCTCATCCAAAGCATCTAAAGCTCTTTTGGCATCACTAACAAGCCCAATATCAGTATTAACTATCTTATTAATTTCAACTTCATCAATATCAATATGAGCGATAGTAGCATTTGGAGCAAAAGACTTTGTATTGCTTACTACTCGATCGTCAAATCTACTACCAATGTTTAAAAGAAAATCAGTTTCCATTAAAGCTTGATTAGCTGCATATGTACCATGCATCCCTGCCATACCTAAATACAGTGGATGGGCAACATTCATAATTCCTTGGCCCAAAAGAGTTGCAGTTACTGGTATTTTATTAGCTTCTACAAATTTAAGAAATTCCTCCTGAGCATTAGCATACTGAACACCACCACCAACTAAAATTAGTGGTTTTTTTGCATTCTTTAATCCTTGAAAAATTTCTATTAATTTATCAGCATTAGGATACTTAGTATATTCATAGTTTGGAAGATTTAATAATGGATTATTAATTTCTTCTACAATATCAGACGAAATATTTTTAGGAAAATCGACCACAACTGGACCCTTACGTCCAGTATTGGCAAGGTAATAAGCTTCAGTTAGAATACGTGGAATATCTGATGCGTCTCTTACTTGATAGTTATATTTTGTAATTGGTAAGGTAATATCAAGGAAATCAACTTCTTGGAAAGCATCTCTTCCAATACCAGGCACTGCCACTTGACCCGAAAGGATAATTAAAGGTACAGAATCCATATAAGCATCTGCGATACCTGTAACAACATTTGTCGCACCAGGTCCGCTAGTTACAACAACAACTCCTGGTCTACCAGTTGATTTTGCATATCCTTCTGCCTCATGTACCGCACCTTGTTCATGACGAGCAAGAATATGTCTTAATCCATCAAAAGAGTAGAGAGCATCATAAAAGGGTAATACTGCACCACCAGGATATCCAAAAATTGTATCTACACCCAAATCTTTTAAGGTATCCAAAACAAGTCGTGAACCTGATTTAGGTTGTTCAAGCTTTATTTTATTCATTCATTAGTCCTTTCATTTTTTCTATATTTTTACTAATTTTTGGAATTTCTAATTCATTAATTACTAGTATTAGTAAAGTTTTATAAAAAAATATTATAAGAAAGGAAAGGGAAACTTTGCTCTCTTTCCTTTTTACTCAATTATCTCTTTTCGATTTCTTCTTGGATAAGTCGTTGCAATTCTGCTGGTGAAAGTAAGATACCGCCTGTATCTGCACTTGTAGCAAGAGCTGTATACCTAGCTAACCAACCACTTTTAACCTTAGGCTCAAAGACTGGAACATGATTTTTTCTAAATTCAAGTTGCTCCTGTGTTAGGCTAACATTCAAAGTTCTTTCATCAAGATCAATTACAATTTCATCGCCATCTTCAATTAAGGCAATTGGTCCACCGCTAGCAGCTTCTGGGCTTATATGACCAATTGCAATACCACGTGTTGCTCCTGAAAAACGACCATCTGTAATTAAGGCTACATCTTTACCCAAACCACGACCTACAATTGAACTTGTCGGTGCAAGCATTTCAGGCATTCCTGGTCCGCCTTTTGGTCCTTCGTAACGAATTACCACCACATGACCTTTATCAACAATTTTATTGTCAATTGCTTCTACAGCTTCATCATGTGAGCTAAAACAAATAGCTTTCCCAACAAATTTTCTAACAGAAGGATCTACTCCTCCTACCTTAATTACCGCACCTTTAGGTGCAATATTTCCATATAAAATCGATAAACCACCTACTTTTGAATAAGCATCGTCTACTGGATGAATTACCTTTGTATTTTTTATTGAAGCATCAGCTACGTTTTCTCTCAGCGTTTTACCGGTAACCGTTATACGGTCTGAGTGGATGGCGTCTATATCGACTAGTTCTTTTATAATTGCTGAAACACCACCAGCTTCGTGAACATCATGCATAGAATACTCCGAACTTGGAGCAATTTTCGAAAGATAAGGTACACGTTTTGCGATATCATTTACCGAACTCAAGTCATAGTCGATTCCTGCTTCATTAGCGATAGCCAAAGTATGTAGTACTGTGTTTGTACTTCCACCCATAGCCATATCCAGTGCAAAGGCATCATCAATAGCATCTTTAGTTACAATATCTCTCGGTCTTACATCATTTTTGACAAGATCCATTAGTTTGAAAGCAGCTTCTCTAATTAAATCTCTCCGTTCTTGACCAACAGCAAGTGCTGTTCCATTTCCTGGTAAGGCAAGTCCTAAAACCTCCATTAGACAGTTCATAGAGTTTGCTGTAAACATACCAGCACATGATCCACAAGTTGGACAAGCATTTTGCTCCATGAACTTGAGCTCTTCTTCATTCATTATTCCCTCTTTGTAACTACCAACAGCTTCAAAGAGAGATGAAAGAGTTGTTTGATGTCCTCGTACATCTACGCCTGCCTTCATCGGGCCACCCGAACAAAATATGCTTGGAACATTTGTGCGCATTGATGCCATAATCATACCCGGAGTAATCTTGTCGCAGTTTGGAATAAAGAATACACCATCAAACCAATGAGCATTAATTACTGTCTCAGCACTATCTGCGATTAATTCACGGCTTGGAAGACTATAACGCATTCCAATATGCCCCATAGCAATACCATCATCAACACCAATTGTATTGAACTCAAAAGGAATCCCGCCTGCTTCTCTAATCGCTTCCTTGGCAATATCAGCTAATTCCCTTAAATGAACATGGCCTGGGACAATGTCAATATAAGAGTTACAGATAGCAATAAATGGCTTATTCATATCCCTTGCTGATTTTACTTGACCAGTTGCATACAAAAGCGATCTAGCTGGTGCTTGTTCTATTCCTTTTTTTATAGTATCACTACGCATAAATTCTCCTTCACTTTCAAAAACGTTAGTAACATTATAACATCTAAAAATTAAAAATCAATTGAATAGTCAGAAAATTTTAATTAATTTTATTTAAATTCTTAATTCCTCCAAAAAGAAAATAAAAAAGAAGAGTAACTATTTTACCCTTACTTAATTATTTATTTTGTTGTTTTCGATACTGAATAAAACGATTAATTAATAGAAAAGTTAACCCACCTACAGAGTCTAAAATTACATCTTCAATTGTTGGTGTTCTTCCACCAGTTAACATTTGATGAAATTCATCTAATGAAGCCAAGATTATTATAATAACCAATGAAATTGCTAAAATCTTGTTATAAAAATTATTTTCATTCTGTCTCGTCCTTTTTTTTGAAAGAAAAGCATAAAGTGATTTATAGATTGCAAGAGATAGTACTCCAAACGTGACAAAATGAGCTAGTTTACGAATAAAAAATTCAATAAACTTGGCATATCCATAATTAGCAATAGATATATTCTCACCAGCATAATTAAATGAAATTTTACTTAGTACATCCTTAAACGGTTGGTTTGGAAATAGCTTATCAAGGTCGGGTACTAAGCTCTGCTGGCTATATGTCATACTTGAACTGATCAATAAAATTATTACTAGTAAGATTAAAACTATTAGCCAAATCCATTTTTTATTTATATTTTTTTTCTCATCCATTAAATTGAAACATCCTAACTAAGAAATATAGTTAATAATATAATATATATTACTTAAAGATAGCTTATTTACTTCTTTAGAAATATTTTATGCAATATAATAATATGCAAATTATGATTTAATCTCATTTAAAAATTAAATAATATTCATAAGGGTAAAATTCTTATATTTCATTTAACTATAGAACAATTATTTTAATGCGTCAATATTCGCAAACTCTTTGGAAATGTCAACTAAACTTTTTCCTTCTTTTAACAGTCTTACACCATACTCAGCTGGATTTTCTTTTTCTTGAGTCCTTCTCACTAAGTCCTGTAAATATTTTTCTTCCCCATAACCTCTTTTCTCAAGTCCTTCCTTTGAAATATTTAATAAATCATTAGAAAACTTGATAACATCGTTTTTTTCTTCCTCTGAAAGATTAAAGAAAGCAAACTTCCTCCTTAATTTTTTAATATCAGAACCATATTTTTCAAAAAAGAAGTATTGATTTAATAAAGTATCTAAACTTGATAAATTTTCAAGTAACCCTAAATGAAAAGCGGCAGTAGAAAAAGTTGCATTTAGCGGTTGAGTACAAATACTCCTAAACTCCAAAGTTCCACGTTTTGTTAAACTTTGATATTTGTAAGAACGATGAAGTTTTAAATCATTTATATCTGGTACAAGTATTGCTTCTCTTCCTTCGATATCAAAAGCTTTAATTTCTTCTCGATTAAAATATTCGGAAACTGTTAATGGTTGAAAATAATAAGTTTCAGATCCTCTTTCAACAGTAAAAATTGCTGTGTCAGCAAGACTCTCTAACACTTCATCTGCATCTATAAATTCATGATCATATACTCCGACATTTTCATTAAGAATACCGTGCATTGAATCCTCCCAAAGAATATCTCTACTTATACCAGTATTCCAAATCTCGTCCCACATATATGAGTTTGCAAATAGCCATGCCTTAGCTGGCTCTATTTTATTAAACAAATTAATAGTTTGAGTCAATTGTTCTTTTGAAACATCAAATTGAACCTGACTACCTTGTATATAAGTTGGATACTCATAATGACTATGTAATCTAAATTCACTATCCATATTCTTTGCCATCAAAAGATATTCTCGAAGCATGCGATAACGAGAAGAATTTATAGGTGTATTATCATTTTTATTCCAAAAAGGATTAACACCTAAACCTGTAAGACTATGATTATTCTCAAGCAAATATGGTTGAATCACAGAAAAATACTTCTTAAATCGTTTCGCAATTTCATTTATATCTTGAGTACGTGCAAATGCAATCTCTAATGTATTATATCCACATTCAAAAAGGATTGTATCCTCATTATCCTCTGAAATAATTTCAATAGTATTACCATCAAAGTCTGTATGAGTAATTGTAAAACCTTCCTCATCGGTAAATTTATCTAGTAAGTTAATAAGTAACTGATGATTTGTCGCACTTCCATCTAAATTAATTATTGGAAATTCTAATTCAACTCCCGTATAAAGGATTGGAGTTTCCTTTAGTTTTTCAAAATATGCTTTTTCTAAAAGCTCTTTAGCTATTGTTTTCATGATGAAGTGCCCCTCTAAAATTCTAGTTCCTTTACTATACAATATTTTTTCTGAAAATTGTAATAAAAAAAATGAAAGAGCTAATAAAAAATATTAATGACTAAATTTAATAAAAAAATGCAAAAAAAAAGCACATTGCGTGCGTATAAATATTGCTTTTAAAATAAAAAATAACACTTTATGATGAGTGCTCCGGAGTAGGTAACCTACCCCGGAAAGCCAGAGCTAGACTAAGTACAGGCCAACTTTCGTTAGAAAAGATATATTCTCTTCACCTATACCACCATCATAACACTCAACAAAAAGTGATGAAGAAAGCACTTCTATTTATTTTTTATACTAATTCAATGATAGCCATTGGTGCGCCATCTCCACGACGTGGTTCAGTTTTAAGAATACGTGTGTATCCACCGTTACGTCCTTCGTAGCGAGGTGCGATATCATCAAATAATTTTTGTAATGCAGTTGGGAATGTTTCTGTTTCTTCGTTAAAGTCTTTTAAAGATACTTCATTACGAACAAATGCAGCTGCTTGACGACGTGCATGTAAATCTCCACGTTTACCAAGAGTAATCATTTTTTCAACTGATTTACGGATTTCTTTTGCGCGAGCTTCAGTAGTAACAATGTATTCATTCATAATTAGATCTGTTGTCAAATCACGTAGCATTGCTTTACGTTGTGCGCTTTTACGTCCAAGTTTACGGTAACTCATTATTTCTCCCTTCTTAAATTTTATTTTTCGTTTTTAAATTTTAAACCAAGATCAGCAATTTTGAATTTAACTTCTTCCATTGACTTACGACCTAAGTTGCGAACTTTCATCATTTCAGCTTCTGTCTTGTCTGTTAAATCCTGAACAGTATTGATACCTGCACGTTTCAAACAGTTATAAGAACGAACTGATAAATCAAGTTCTTCAATAGGTTTGTCCAAAGTCTTCTCTGGAGAAACTTCGTCTTTTTCAACCATGATGTCAGCACTTTGTGCAACTTCAGAAAGATTTACAAAAAGACTTAAATGATCAGTTAAAATTTTAGCAGAAAGACTTAACGCCTCTTCTGGATCAATTGTACCATTTGTTACAATTTCAAGTGTAAGTTTATCAAAACCGTCTTGTCCACCAACTCGAGCAGGTTCAACTTGATAGTTAACTTTATTTACTGGTGTGTAAATTGAGTCAACAGCTAGTAAACCAATTGGTGCATCATCCACTTTATTTTCATCAGCAGGTACATAACCACGACCTGTATTTACAGTCATTTTAGCTTTCAGACTATGTCCTTCAGCAATGGTAAATAGGTAATGATCTTTGTTTGTAATTTCAATATCACTATCTGTCAAGATGTCACCAGCAGTAACAACAGCAGGTCCAGTAATATCTAATTCAATATTTTTTTCACCCTCAACGTATGATTTAATCGCAAGACCTTTGATATTCAAGATAACTTGAGTCACGTCTTCACGCACACCTGGAATAGTAGCAAATTCATGGAGTACTCCATCAATTTGAATACCAGTTACAGCTGCACCTGGAAGAGAAGACAACAAGATACGACGTAATGAATTACCAAGAGTTGTACCATAACCACGTTCAAGAGGTTCTACGACAAATTTGCCGTATGTTTTTTCTTCATCAAATTTTGTAATTTTTGGTTTTTCAAACTCAATCATGTGTATATCTCCTAAATTATAAAAGTGTGTAATTCAGCACTTACGAAAATTATACACGACGACGTTTTGGAGGACGTGCACCATTGTGAGGTACTGGAGTCACATCACTGATAGCAGTAACTTGTAGACCAGCAGCTTGCAATGCACGGATAGCTGATTCGCGTCCTGATCCAGGTCCTTTTACAGTAACAGCAACAGTTTTCAAACCATGTTCTTGAGCAGATTTCGCAGCAGCTTCACTTGCCATTTGAGCAGCAAACGGTGTAGATTTTCTTGAACCTTTAAATCCTAAAGCACCAGCTGATGACCAAGCAATAGCGTTACCATGAACATCTGTAATCATAACGATTGTGTTGTTAAAAGTAGCATGAATGTGAGCAATCCCAGATTCAATATTCTTTTTCACACGACGTTTACGTGTAGGTTTAGCCAATGTTTATCTCCTTTCTAACTAATTATTATTTTTTCTTACCAGCGATAGATTTCGCAGGTCCTTTACGCGTACGAGCGTTGTTCTTAGTATTTTGACCACGAACAGGCAATCCACGACGGTGACGAATCCCACGGTATGAACCGATTTCCATCAAACGTTTAATGTTTAGATTTACTTCACGACGAAGGTCTCCTTCGACTTTAAGTGCATCTACTTCACGACGAATTGCATCTTCTTGATCAGTTGTTAAGTCTTTAACACGAACATCTTCAGGAACTCCAGCAGCAGCAAGAACTTTCTTAGATGTTGGTAGACCGATTCCGTATACATAAGTAAGTGAAATCACTACTTGTTTGTCATTGGGAATATCAACTCCAGCGATACGAGCCATTTAGTTTTTTCTCCTTTCTAACCTTGACGTTGTTTGTGTTTTGGATTTACAGAGCAAATTACCATAACACGACCATTACGACGAATAACTTTACAGTATTCGCAAATTGGTTTTACTGATGGTCTTACTTTCATTATAATACCTCCTATTATTTTATAGGGGTAAACCCCCTTTGGGCTTATTTAAAGCGGTATGTAATACGCCCACGAGATAAGTCGTAAGGACTAAGTTCAACGGTAACACGGTCACCAGTCAAAATACGAATATAATTTTTACGCATTTTACCTGAAATAGTCGCTAAAACTTGATGACCGTTTTCAAGCTCAACTGTAAACATCGCATTCGGCATAGTATCTATTACTTTACCTTCGATTTCAATTACATCATCTTTTGCCACGCAAAAGCACCTCCTTTAAATTTCCCGCTACGATAATAATATCTAAAAGTCGGACTAGATTATTTTAACATATAATATTTGATTCTGCAAGCCCTTTAGACTATCCATTATGAAAGAATATTAATAATGTCCTCAGATACTTTTTCAATATCTTGTTCTCCGTCTACTTCTTTGACTAGTCCAAGATTTGAATAATGTTCTAGGATTGGTTGTCCTTGCTCGATATTAATATCTAAACGATTCTTAACTGTTTCTGGCTTATCATCTTCTCTTTGATAGAAATCATGTCCACCACATTTATCACAAGTTCCTTCAACTTTTGTTGGGTTAAAAATTTTGTGATAAGTTGCCCCACATGTGCGGCAAATATAACGACCACTTAAACGATCAACAAGAATATCAGGATTTACTTCAATGTCAATAACAGCATCAAGTTCAATTCCTAGTTCCTTTAGCATTTCATCTAAAGCATATGCTTGTTCAATTGTACGTGGATATCCATCTAATAAGAAACCAGATTCTTTAATATCACTTTCAGCAAGTCTTTCTTTTACAATACCGTTTGTAACATCATCAGGAACAAGTTGTCCTTGATCAATATATTGTTTAGCAAGTTGCCCCATAGGTGTTTCATTCTTCATAGCAGCTCTAAACATATCACCAGTTGAAATATGTTTTACACCATAAGTTTCAACAATAGTTTCTGCTTGAGTCCCTTTACCTGCACCAGGTAAACCCATGATCAAAAGATTCATTTTTTTCTCCTTAAATATTATTAAATGTTTTAAGTTATAAATTCAAACATAACGATTATATCTCAATTTATAATTCAAAACAAGAGAGGCGAAGAGAATCGCCTCAATGTTGAATTATTCTTCAATAGGATTATCCAAAAATCCAGTGTATTTTCTTTTAAGAAGATAACCTTCAAGTTGTTTAATACCTTCAATACTTGTTGTAATTACAATTAATAGGCTTGTCCCTCCAAGTGCAACCATTTTTGGTAGAGACCAAAGATTTGTTGCAACAATTGGAATAACTGAAATAAGACCTAAGAAAATTGAACCTACAGTAGCAAGTCTTATAAGAATTGAAGAAATATATTTTTCAGTTCCTTTACCAGGACGCACACTTGGAATATATGATCCTTGTTTCTGTAAATTCTCCGCCATTTTTTCAGGATTAACCTGTACAAATGAATAAAAGAATGTAAAGAGAACAATCAATATCGCATATACCAACATACCTGTCCAAGTATTATAGTCTAATGCATGTTGTAAGTTCTCAATCCAACCAACATTTCCTTTAGTCGCTTTTAAAAGTTGTAAAAGAGTGGCTGGAAGAGCAGTAATTGAGCTTGCAAAGATTACAGGGATTACACCAGCAGGATTAAGGCGAAGCGGCAAGTATGAACTTGTTGGTGCACCTTGAACTAGCTTAGTATATTGAATTGGAATCTTTAAAATTGCTTGCGTAAAGTATGTAGTAAAAGCGATAATTATAGCCATTGCTATTAATAATACAATTACAAATACAATTGAACTAGGCAATTGCTCAGGACGAATATTAACAAATTTTTCATCATATACTGTTTTAACTGCTTGTGGAATTGATGATATGATACCTGCAAAGATTATCATTGATACACCATTCCCAAATCCCTTATCAGTAATTTGTTCACCTAGCCACACTACGATCATAGATCCTGTTGTCAGAATCATACCAATCATAAGATATGTATTAACGTTTGGTGTATTAACAATACCAGTAGAGCTCATAGCATTAAATCCTGCAGTAATAGCAATTGACTGAGCCATTGCTAAAACTAAAGTTATATAACGAGTAGTTTGATTAAGTTTTCGACGTCCAACCTCACCTTGCTTACTCCATTCAACAAAAACTGGAAGTATATCCATTTGAAGAAGTTGCACAATGATTGACGCAGTGATATACGGCGACACACCCATTGCAAAGACAGAGAAATTCTGCATCGCATTACCACTCACTAAGTTAATCATATTAATAAATGGTAAATCAGCTAATTGGTTTAAGCTGTTAACATTTATACCAGGAACAGTGATATGCGTTCCTAAACGAAAAACGAAAAGTATAAAAATGGTAAATAGAATTCTATTTCTAATATCCTTTACCTTGAAAGCGTCTTTCAATGTCTTGAAAAACATAACGCCTCCTTACTAGTCAGCTTTTGGTAGTGTAACAGTTCCACCGTTGTTTTCGATTGCAGCTACTGCACTTGCTGAAGCTTTTGTAGCAGTTACTTTAAGATTTTTTGCTGTAAGTTCTCCATTTGCAAGAACTTTAATTCCAGATTTAACATCCTTAACAATTTTTGCAGCAACTAAAGTATCAGCATTTACTTCTGCTCCGTCTTCAAAACGATTTAAAGTTTCTAGATTCACAACAGCATAATCTTTACGGTTTACGTTTGAGAATCCACGTTTTGGCATACGACGGAATAATGGAGTTTGCCCACCTTCAAAACCTAGACGAACGCCACCACCACTACGAGCTTTTTGACCTTTTTGTCCACGTCCAGATGTTTTACCATTACCAGATGAAGTACCACGACCTACGCGGTTACGAACTTTACGGCTACCAGCCGATGGTGCTAATTCATGAAGTTTCATTATATATTTTCTCCTAATTCTTTACTATGCGCCAAAACTTCCGCCGGAGTCGGCGAAAGTCTAGCTCGCTTATATTATATATTTTGTAGAATTAATTAAATTTCTTCTACAGTTACTAAATGTGAAATTGAGTTAACCATTCCACGGATAGCAGGTGTGTCATTTTTAACAACACTAGATTGTAACTTGTTAAGTCCTAATGCAGTCACTGTTTTGCGTTGAACAGGAAGACGACCGATTGGAGACTTAGTTAAAGTAATTTTTAATTGAGCCATTTTATCCTCCTTATGCCAAATCTTCTACAGATTTGCCACGTAATGCAGCAACTTCTTCAGCGCGTTTAAGTTGTTTTAGTCCATCAACAGTTGCACGAACAACGTTAATTGGAGTATTTGAACCTAATGATTTGCTTGTAACGTCAGCAACTCCAGCAAGCTCAAGTACGGCACGAACAGCTCCACCAGCTGCTACTCCAGATCCTTCTACGGCTGGTTTGATAAGGATACGTCCTCCACCAAATTGACCAATAACTTCATGAGGTACTGTAGTGCCAACCATTGGAACTTCGATAAGATTTTTCTTAGCTGCTTCAACTGCTTTACGGATTGCTTCTGGAACTTCTTGAGCTTTACCAGTACCAAATCCAACACGACCATTACGGTCACCAACAACTACTAATGCAGCAAAGCGAAGACGACGTCCACCTTTAACAACTTTAGTTACGCGGTTAATTCCAACAACGCGTTCTTCGAATTCATTTACTTCTGTATCTCTAGCCATTATTATGATTACCCCTTTCTTTAGAATTTAAGTCCATTTTCACGTGCAGATTCTGCAAGGATTTGCACACGTCCATGATATAGGTAACCACCACGGTCGAAGACAACTTCAGTAATACCTTTGGCAGTTGCTGCTTTTGCTACTAATTCACCAACTTTTTGAGCTTGTTCTGATTTAGTTCCAGTCTCATTTAGTGATGAGGCACTTGCGAGCGTTACACCTGCTACGTCATCAATTACTTGCGCGTAGATGTTTGTATTAGAACGGAATACGTTCAAACGTGGGCGCTCTGCAGTACCAGAGATTTTACCGCGTACACGACGATGGCGTTTTTGACGCGTTTTATTTTTGTCTGGTTTAGAAATCACAATTCTACCTCTTCTATTTCTTTAATATGATAAGTTTTTGCCTATCTTACTTGTTAACAATTTAATAAAAATAGTAAGATGCTCAGCAGTTTATAGACTCAATAGAATATAAATTGCTGAAAAATCTAATAACTATTTTACTAAAATTATTTACCAGTTTTACCTTCTTTAAGACGAACGAATTCTCCAACATAACGAATCCCTTTACCTTTATAAGGTTCTGGTGAACGTTTGCTACGAATGTAAGCCGCAACTTCACCAACAACTTCTTTGTTGCTTCCAGTTACGTTAATTGTAGTTGGAGTTGGAACTTCAAAAGTAATTCCTTCTGGAGCAACAACTTCGTCAGGATGAGATTTACCAACGCTCAATACAAGTTTATTTCCTTGTAATTGTGCACGGTAACCAACCCCACGCATCTCAAGTTCTTTTTTGAAACCTTCAGATACCCCAATAACCATGTTATTAAAGTTGGCACGAGTAGTACCATGAATAGTTTTCATTTCTTTTGAATCGTTAGGACGTACAAATGTTACTTCTTGTCCTTCAATTTTCATTTCGATCGCTGTAGGGAACTCACGAGTAAGTTCTCCTTTAGGACCTTTAACAGTAATAAGACCATCTTTAGCGTCAACAGTAACGCCAGCAGGTAGTACTACTACTTTATTACCAATACGGCTCATATTTTCCTCCTGTTAAATTTTCCCATTGAAATAATGGGTTTTCACGGGGGCGAGAGTAGTTTTAAACTACAACCACCTTTATTCTACCAAACGTATGCTAATACTTCTCCACCAATGTTTTTAGCGCGAGCAACTTTATCAGTTACAACACCTTCAGAAGTAGAAACGATTGCGATACCAAGTCCGTTAAGAACTTTTGGCACATCTGCAGATTTAACGTATACACGTAAACCTGGTTTAGAAATACGTTTAAGTCCTGTGATTACGCGTTGACCTTTGCGTTCACCATCTTGAGCGTATTTAAGATAAACACGGATGATTCCTTGTTTGTCATCTTCAATAGATTCAAAATCTTTGATGAATCCTTCTTCAAGTAAAATCGAAGCAATTTCACGTTTAATTTTTGATGCAGGAACTTCAACAACATCATGCTTAACCATGTTAGCATTACGAATGCGTGTTAGAAAGTCTGCGATTGGATCTGTCATTACCATTGTGGTTTTCTCCTCATTATTTGTAGTTTGGGTTGTTTTATTGTCTAAAACGTCATTATCCCACTTGCAAATTAATCTTGCTTATAAGCAATAGTTAAATTGAAGTGGCGTATGCCGCTTCAATTTACCATGAAGCTTTTTTAACGCCCGGAAGTTGCCCTTTATAAGCAAGTTCACGGAAGCAAATACGGCACAATTTAAATTTGCGGTAAACTGAATGTGGACGTCCACAACGTTCACAACGTGTATATTCTTGTGTTGAGAATTTTGCTGGACGTTTGTTTTTAGCAATCATTGATTTTTTTGCCACGTCTTTTGCCTCCTATATTATTTAGCAAACGGCATACCCATTTGGGCAAGCAATTCGCGTCCTTCTTCGTCAGTGTTAGCAGTAGTAACAATTACTACGTCTAGTCCACGAACTTTATCTACATTGTCAAAATTGATTTCTGGGAAAATTAGTTGTTCTTTCACCCCTAGTGTGTAGTTACCACGTCCATCAAATGATTTATTTGACACACCGTGGAAGTCACGTACACGTGGAAGAGAGACAGTTACTAATTTATCTAAGAATTCATACATGCGTTCGCCACGAAGAGTTACTTTCGCACCGATTGGCATACCTTCACGTAAACGGAAACCAGCGATTGATTTCTTAGCTTTTGTGATAAGTGGTTTTTGTCCTGAAATAATAGCAAGTTCTTCAACTGCTTTATCAAGGTTCTTAGAGTTATTTACTGCATCACCAACACCCATGTTAAGAACGATTTTCTCAACTTTAGGCACTGCCATAACAGATGTATAGTTAAATTTTTCAGTTAAAGCTGGAATTACTTCAGCACTATATTTTTCTTTTAAACGATTAGCCATTTTTTTCCTCCTCTCTTACGTGATTAATCTAGGATTTCGCCAGATTTTTTGTTGTAACGAACTTTTTTGTCGCCTTCAACTTTGTATCCAACACGACCAGCAACACCATTTTTATCAAGTACTTGAACATTTGATGCGTTGATTGGTGCTTCTAATTCAAGAATAGCACCGTTTGGATTTTCGTTGTTTGGTTTTTGATGTTTTTTCATAATAGCAACACCTTCAACAACAACTTTATTTACTTTTGGTAAAGCTTTGATAACTTTACCTGTCTTGCCTTTGTCTTTACCAGCAATGACCTTAACATTATCGCCTGTTTTTACAAACATTATTAGGTTTCTCCTTTATTTTCTTACGTCCAATGGACACCCTCACTCAAATTAGAGGAGGGGACTATGCGATTATTCTATTATTATAGAACTTCTGGTGCAAGTGAAACGATCTTCATGAAGTTTCCTTCACGCAATTCGCGGGCAACTGGGCCAAAGATACGAGTTCCACGAGGTGTTTTGTCATCACGGATGATAACAGCAGCATTTTCATCAAATTTAATGTATGAACCATCAGCACGACGAGCGCCTGTTTTAGTACGTACGATTACTGCTTTAACAACTTCACCTTTTTTCACAACTCCTCCAGGAGTTGCAGCTTTTACAGTTGCAACGATAACATCACCGATGTTTGCTGTTTTACGTCCTGAACCACCAAGAACCTTGATAGTAAGGATTTCACGAGCACCGCTGTTATCAGCAACTTTCAAACGAGTTTCTGCTTGAATCACTGTTTTGTTCTCCTTTCAGATTTAGATAATTACAGCTTCTTCAACGATTTCAACTAAGCGGAAACGTTTGTCTTTTGACAATGGACGAGTTTCCATAATGCGAACGATGTCGCCTGTTTTCGCTTGATTGTTTTCGTCATGAGCTTTGTATTTTTTAGAATAGTTAATACGTTTACCATAGACAGGGTGGTTACGTTTAGTTTCGACAACAACAGTTATTGTTTTATCCATTTTGTCAGATACCACACGACCTTGATAAACTTTACGTTGGTTACGTTCAGACATGATCTTCCTCCCCTATCTATTATTTTGATTCACGTGCAACAGTTTTTACACGTGCGATTGATTTTTTAACTTCGTCAATTTTCGCTGTATTTTCAAGTTGACCAGCTGCAGCTTGAAAACGTAGTTCGAATAATTCTTTCTTAAGTTCTTGCTCACGAGTTGCAAGCTCATCTGCAGAAAGTCCACGAAGTTCAGTCAAAAGTGTTTTTACTTCATTAAGCTTCATTTGAATCCTCCGTACGTTTTACAATCTTAGTTTTTACTGGCAATTTATGAGAAGCAAGGCGTAGAGCTTCACGAGCAACCTCTTCAGAAACTCCTGCGATTTCGAACATTACTTTACCGCGTTTAACTGGTGCAACCCAGCCTTCTGGAGCCCCTTTACCTTTACCCATACGAACCCCAATGGCTTTACTTGTGTATGATTTGTGAGGGAAGATTTTAATCCAAACTTTCCCACCACGCTTCATGTAACGAGTCATTGCGATACGGGCAGCTTCGATTTGGCGGTTAGTAATCCAATGACTTGTTGTCGCTTGAAGACCGTATTCACCGAATGATACTTCTTTACCACCTTTAGCTTCACCGCGCATTTTCCCACGGAACTCACGACGGTGTTTTACACGTTTAGGTACTAACATGAACTATTTATCTCCTTTCACTGATTTTCTTGTTGGAAGAATTTCTCCACGGTCAATCCAGACTTTAACACCTAGTTTACCGTAAGTTGTATCAGCTTCTTCCCAAGCATAGTCGATATCTGAGCGAAGTGTATGTAAAGGAACAGTTCCTTCTGAATAACCTTCAGCACGAGCGATATCAGCACCGTTCAAACGACCAGATACTTGAGTTTTAATTCCTCGAGCTCCAGCACGCATTGTACGTTGGATAGCTTGTTTTTGTGCACGACGGAATGCTACACGTGCTTCTAATTGACGTGCAATTCCTTCACCAACTAGATGAGCATCAAGATCAGGTTTCTTGATTTCAACAATGTTGATATGAACTTGTTTTCCAGTAAGAGCATTTAAATCTGCACGAAGTGCATCAACGTTTGCTCCACTTTTACCGATTACCATACCTGGTTTAGCAGTGTGAATAGTAACGATTACTTTATTCACAGCACGTTCAGTTTCAATAGTTGATACTGAAGCATCTGCTAAACGAGTTTGAATAAGATTACGGATTGCAAGATCTTCATGAAGGTAATCCGCGTATTCTTTTTCAGCATACCACTTGGCATCCCAGTCGCGGATAACTCCGATACGCATACCGATTGGATTTACTTTTTGACCCACGATTTTACCTCCTTATTTTTCTTTTACAACCACTGTAATGTGGCTTGTACGTTTGTTGATTGGTGAAGCACTACCTTTCGCACGTGGACGGAAACGTTTCATCGTTGGTCCTTCGTTTACGAATGCTTCGCTTACATACAAATCAGCTTTTTCAAGACCAAGATTGTTTTCAGCGTTTGCAACTGCTGAGTTCAATACTTTTTCAATAATTCCTGCTGCTTTATTTGGTGTAAATTTTAAAATTGTAATTGCTTCTGCAATGTTTTTTCCACGGATCAAATCGATAACCAAACGTGATTTACGAGGCGAAACGCGTACTGTACGTGCAGTAGCTTTAGCTGAAGTATTTTCTGCCATTTCATTCTCCTCCTATTAACGTCTTGTTTTCTTATCGTCTGCTGCGTGACCTTTGTAAGTACGAGTTGGTGCAAATTCACCAAGCTTGTGACCTACCATGTCTTCTTGAATGTAAACTGGTACATGTTTACGTCCATCATAAACAGCGATAGTGTATCCGATGAAACTTGGGAAAATCGTTGAACGACGTGACCAAGTTTTAATTACTTTTTTCTTTTCGTCATTTGCTTGAGCTTCAACTTTTTTCATTAAATGCTCATCGACGAAAGGTCCTTTTTTAAGACTGCGTCCCATTTTATTTAATTTCTCCTTTAAATATTAACCACGACTGCTACTATGGCAGGGTTGGCGGATTGATATATTTCAACAAGATAGTTGATTGCTAAGCAATCAACTCCTTGTAAAATTTCAACTTTGAAGATTTATTTTTGACCGCGACGACGAACAATAAGCTTATTAGATTTAGCTTTTTTGCTACGTGTTTTAAGTCCGATTGCTGGTTGTCCCCAAGGTGATACTGGAGCTTTACGACCAACTGGTTGTTTACCTTCACCACCACCGTGTGGGTGATCGTTCGGGTTCATTACAGATCCACGTACAGTTGGGCGGATACCCTTCCAACGGTTACGTCCAGCTTTACCAATGTTGATAAGGCTGTGTTGCTCATTCCCAACTACACCAATAGTTGCACGGCAAGTTGAAAGAATCATACGAACTTCACCAGAGTTAAGACGAACTAATACGTATTTACCTTCATTACCAAGTACTTGAGCACTTGTTCCAGCAGAACGGATAAGTTGTCCACCTTTACCAGGTTTAAGTTCGATGTTGTGAATCAATGTACCAACTGGGATATTAGCAAGTGGTAATGTATTACCAACTTTAATATCTGCATCAGGACCTGAAACAACTGTCATTCCAACTTCTAGACCTTTAGGTGCAAGAATGTAAGATTTGATACCGTCAGAGTATGTAATTAATGCAATATTAGCTGAACGGTTTGGATCATATTCGATTTGTGATACTTTAGCAACAACGCCATCTTTAGTACGTTTGAAGTCAACTAAACGGTATTTACGTTTGTGTCCACCACCTTGGTGACGAACAGTGATACGACCGTTGTTGTTACGACCTGCTTTGCTTTTTAGAGAAACTAACAAGCTCTTTTCAGGAGTACTTGTAGTGATTTCTGCAAAGTCGCTACCAGTCATATTACGACGACCATTAGTGGTAGGTTTATAAACTTTAATTCCCACGTTTTTCCTCCTTTAATTATTCACCGAAGATTTCGATGTTCTTAGAATCTTCTGTTAGTGTGATGATTGCTTTTTTATACTTGTTTGTATATCCAGAATAACGTCCAACACGTTTTGCTTTTGGTTTAACGTTAATTGTGTTTACAGAAGCAACTTTTACTCCATCAAAGGCAGCTTCAACAGCTTGTTTGATAACTAATTTGTGAGCACGTGAGTCAACTTCAAAAGTATATTTCTTTTCATCCATTGCAAGCATAGATGCTTCAGTGATGATTGGTTTTTTGATTACATCATAAAGGTTCATTATGCAAGGACCTCCTCGATTTGAGATAGAGCTGCTTGAGTAACCAATAATTTATCATTGTTAACGATATCAAGTACACTTGCTGAGTTAGCAGTTGTTACTTGTACGTTTGAAATGTTACGAGCAGATAGTTCAGCAAATTCATTTCCTTCGTTTTCTACAATAACAAGAACTTTCTTGTCGATTGCTAGTGCTGAAAGAACTTTTGTAAATTCGCTAGTTTTTGGTGCGTCAAAGTTTAATGCATCAACAGCAACAAGTTTGTCTTCAGCAACTTTTTCTGAGTAAACAGATTTAAGTGCTAATTGACGAACTTTTTGTGGAAGTTTGTATGCATAGCTACGTGGGTTTGGTCCGAAGACTACTCCACCACCACGCCATTGTGGGCTACGGATTGACCCTTGACGAGCGCGTCCAGTACCCTTTTGACGCCATGGTTTACGACCACCACCAGATACTGCTGAACGATTTTTAACAGCATGTGTACCTTGGCGTTTGCTAGCACGTTGGCTTAGGATTACATCGAAAACTACAGTTTCATTTGGTTCAATACCAAATACTGCGTCATTCAGAGTAACTTCGCCAGCTTTGCTACCATCTTGTTTAAATAATGCTACGTTAGCCATTTTGGTAAGTTTCTCCCTTCTCTATTATTTCGCAGATTTTACTGCAGTTTTGATTGTGATGAGCGATTTTTTAGATCCAGGAACATTACCTTTAATAAGAATAACATTCTTTTCTGGAACTACTTGTGCAACTTCAAGATTTTGAATTGTTACACGGTTACCACCCATACGACCTGCCAAGTGTTTATTTTTGAACACGCGGTTAGGCGCTACAGGACCCATTGACCCTGGACGACGGTGGTAACGAGAACCGTGAGCCATTGGCCCGCGTGATTGTCCGTGGCGTTTAATAACCCCTTGGAAACCTTTACCTTTAGTCGTACCTGTGACATCAACGATATCTCCAGCTGCGAATGTATCGACAGTAATTTCTGAACCAACTTCTAAGCCTTCAATACCTTTAAATTCACGAATGAAGCGCTTAGGAGCCGTATTTGCTTTAGCAACATGACCTTTGGCAGGTTTGTTACTCAAAACTTCACGTTTATCATCAAAACCAACTTGTGTTGCTTCATAACCGTCAGTTTCAACAGTTTTAACTTGAAGAACAACGTTTGGAGTTGCTTCGATGACAGTTACTGGAATTAATTCTCCAGACTCAGTGAAGATTTGGGTCATTCCCACTTTTTTCCCTAAGATTCCTTTTGTCATTAGAGTTCCCTTTCTTATAATTTAATTTCGATGTTTACACCGCTTGGTAAATCAAGTTTCATCAATGCATCAACTGTTTTTTGAGTTGGTTCGATGATATCGATTAAGCGTTTGTGTGTGCGCATTTCGAATTGTTCACGGCTATCTTTGTATTTATGAGTCGCACGGATGATTGTGTATAGGCTACGGTCAGTTGGTAATGGAATTGGTCCACTTACTTTAGCACCTGTACGTTTTGTAGTTTCTACGATCTTTTCAGCCGCTTGATCAAGGATACGATGTTCGTAAGCTTTCAAACGAATGCGAATTTTTTTGTTTGCCATTTTTTCTCCTCTCGTCTATTGTCTTGAATAGGCTAGCTCCACAAGAAAACCAACATTTCGGGCTTGGCAATGCTCCCGGGTGTGTCGCAACCTCTTGCTTCAATGCCATAGTCTGCGCTTTACGCAGTACTTGACTATACTAACAAAATGTTTTTGTCTTTGCAAGTCTTTTTCCCTATAAATTGAAAAATATTTTTTATTTCTTTGATATGTAAAGCTAGCTTGACAATGAAGTTTTTATATTTTATACTTCAAGTGTAAAGTATACTTAATAGAAAGACATTGCAGATGAAAACTAGACTTAGAGAACTGAGAGAAGCTGAATGTATATCACAAACAGCTCTGGCTGATATCTTAGAGGTATCTAGACAAACAATTATTTCACTTGAATCTGGAAAATATAAAGCATCATTAGTATTAGCACATAAAATTGCTCAATACTTTGATAAAACCATAGAAGACATTTTCATTTTTGACCTGGAGGAGGAAAATTTATGATTTGGTATTTATTTGATCTTAACAAACTTAAAAGTGATTCAGATGTTAAAGAATTATTTTTCAAAAAAATTTTATTTATAAATATTATTGAATATATGGTTCTTACAATCATTTTAACAGTATCTGTAAATTTATTATTTCATTCTATTTTAATCAGTATTTTAGTCTGCAGCATTTGTATCATATTCGCCGTTAAGGGTACAGCACGTGATATTAAATACTACAGTAATTCTCGAAATTTAAAGAAAGCTCGAATTGAACTTTTAGACGAGAGAAATTTACAAATTGTGAGAATTGCATTCACTAAATTAGAAGTTATTAATTATTTGGGACTTATAATTATCACAGGCTTAGGTATATTAACAAATAATATAGATCTACTATTGATGTCAGTAATTATTTTATCCCTTATCAACGGTATTTATATTTCTTTACCTTTTACAGAAGAAAAAGATTTTTAAAATTAATAGCTAATCATTTATATAGAAGAAAGTTTGCTTTTTATCAGAAAGGGGCCTTATATGTTTTGGGATGCAAGTAATTTATTATGGTATTTATTTGATTTGGATGACTATTCAACAGATGATAAATTCGAAAAGCTTTATCGAAAAAAGATTTTTCCTTTGAAGATTTTAACCTTAACTCTTATGGTTACTTTTATTGTTTTTCTTTTATGAAGTATTGTCTTTAAAAATAGCCCCGTTCTCGCAACTACACTTTCACTTATTTTTATTAGCTACCACCTCTACATGCTTTATAACGAATATAGCGAGATGAAAGATGAAAATGTCCTCCACAAAAAAAGGATTGAGTTGACTGATGAGAGAAACTACAAGTTAGCACTACAAACTATCTCTAAAAAATATTTTGTTGCTAACGTGAGTATAATAATGCTCTGGTTCACAACTCTTATTGATACAAATAATAGTTTAAATCTCCATATGATAGTACTATTTATCTTTCTTATAGATGTATTATTTGAATCATACATTAATAAAAATGCCAAAAAATCGAGGGAAAACTAACTCCCTCGATTCTTTATTTTAATTTCAAATATTTTTCAACTTCGTCTTGCATTTGATCGACATCAACTACTGTTTTATGAAGAATAGGTGCTGTCTTCAAATCTTTAACTGCTGCGGGTTGTTTAACTCCTGATAATTTCTCAAGTTCATCTACTAAAGCAAAGTCATCTAGCTCACTTGTTTTACCAGTTAAGGCTTCAACTACTACACGTGGAAATTTATATGGACTCGCAGTTGAAACAATAACTGTGATTGTCTTATCATCTGACCCTTCCTTATAAACATCATAAACTGCATTTGCCACTGCAGTATGCGGGTCTTCCACATAAGAGAATTTATTAGAGATAGTAGCTATTTCATCGCTTGTTTGTTTTTGACTGGCAAAACCTGCAATAAAATCTTCCAAGTTATTATTCATCTCATCAGATATTTCATACTTGCCACTTTGAACTAGTTTATCCATCAAGTCACGTGTTTCAACATCATTATTATCTGTTGCATGGAAAACTAATCTTTCCAGATTACTAGAAACTAAAATATCCATTGACGGGCTTGATGTAACAAAGAAATCACGGTTTTTATCATAGGCTCCTGTATTAAAAAAGTCTGTTAGAACATTGTTTTCATTTGAAGCACAGATTAATTTATTAATTGGTAAACCGATCTGTTTAGCATAGTAGGCCGCTAAAATATTTCCAAAATTACCTGTTGGAACGCTAAAATTAACTTTCTGACCTTCCGTTATTGCACCATTTTTCAGGAGCTGGGCATAAGCATAAACATAATAAACGATTTGTGGTACTAGTCGACCGATATTCATTGAGTTAGCACTTGAAAACTGCTTATTGTTAGCTAGCATCTTCTCCCTAAGGTCGGTATCATTGAACATCTTCTTAACTTGAGTCTGAGCATCATCAAAATTACCATCTATAGCAACAACATGTGTGTTATCACCCGTTTGAGTAACCATCTGCTGTTTTTGAATCTCACTTACGCCATCTTTTGGATAAAAAACAATAATTTGAGTATTAGGAACATCTGCGAAACCAGCCATTGCAGCCTTCCCAGTATCTCCACTTGTAGCAGTAAGGATTACAATTTCATTTTCAACCCCTTCTTTTTTAGCAGAAGTTGTAAGTAAATAAGGTAAGATCGATAAGGCCATATCCTTAAAAGCTATTGTGTTTCCATGGAATAATTCTAAATTGTAGTGTTCTCCTACCTTTACTAAAGGAGCAATTAAAGAATCATCAAATTTTTTGTCATAAGCATTATCAATACAATAAGAAAGTTCTTCTTCTGTAAAATCATCGAGAAAAGCCGACAAAATAACTTTTGCTACCTCTTGATAACTTGCATTTTTTAAGAAATCAAAATCTAAGTCAATATTCGGAATAACTGTAGGAACATATAGACCCCCATCAACTGCAAGACCTTGAAGTATTGCTTGACTTGATGTTACTTTATTGTTCTTATCTCTTGTACTTTGATATATTATTGACATCTGATTCTCCTTGAATTTGTTTTTACTATTATAACAAAAATAATCCTTAAGTTGAATATTTTCAAAATTTACAGAAAATATTTTAGAAAAATATAATTGATTAAAATAGAAATATCTTCGTTTTACTACGCTGTCGATTACACTTAAATAAGCAAGCTTATTAATATAAATCGCCACGATGTATTAATCTATTTTTAAGTGACTATAATACAAAAATTTTTTCTTCAAAAAAAAGAGAGAGCAAGCTCTCTAATTTTAGATTATTCACCAATTTCATCAATTTGATCTATGTCAAGGTCAACAATAGTTTCACGACCAAACATTTCGATTGAAACTTTAAGCTTACGATTATCAACAACTTCAACAACATTTCCGACCATGTTAGCAAATGCTCCGTCAATAATTTTAACTGGATCACCAATATTAAGGTCAAGTTCTTGAGTACGTAATGTTTTGCCCATACCATTAAGAATATGTCGAATTTCTTCTTCAAACAAAGGTGTTGGTTTACTACGATTACCATGGCTTCCTACGAAACCAGTAACGTTAGGTGTATTACGGACAACAAACCATGCTTCATCAGTCATATTCATCTCAACTAAAACATAACCTGGAAACATATTTTCTTCAGTTTCTTTAACTTTTCCATTAACTTCTTGAGTTACTGTTTCTGTTGGAATTTCAATTCGAAGAATATTATCAGTCATATTATAAGTTTGTGCACGCTCAAGTAAAGTTTCTTTTACCTTATTTTCATATCCTGAATAAGTTTGAATTACAAACCAACCTTGATCGAAACTTGTTAAATTATCCATTTTTTCTCCTTTTAATTAGTCAATTACACTAGTTTTCTATTCGTCTAACCATCAAGAAAACAAATTTTCAACTTAAAAAAGCCCCTAAAGGCTTTGTTTTTTTTATTATATCATAAAAGTTTAAATTAGCTATACTATTTTGCAAATAAACTTAAGATCGATGTGATACCTGTTTTGATTAAAGTATCAAATACATAAATGATAACTAAGAAGAAAGCAGAATATTCGATAACTCCCGCGAAATCAATTGCTGCTTCTTTTTTAGTTGGCCAAGTAACTTTTTTCATTAAATCGAAGACACTTTTGATAAAATTCATACTTTCTTATGAGCTAGTAGCTCTTACCTCGTTTCTTTATGTTCTGTGTGTTTTTTACAATGCTTACAGAATTTGTTTACAACTAAACGTTTTTCTTTAGCATTACTACTTACATTTATTGAATAATTGCGTGATCCACATACTGTGCACGCAAGAGATGCTTTTTTTAACATGTTTACTCCTATCGAAAGTTTATTTTATCATATTATAACATAATTGACAATTACTAAAATCTTGAACGTAAATCATCCCAGAAATCTTTTAATTTATCTCCTATGCCAGATTCTTTAACTTTATCCTTAACTTTGCCAGAAATATCTTTAGCCTTTTCCTGAGCATCTTTAAGTATATTATCCTGAGCCTCTGTGTTAGGTTTCTCTGTTTGATTTATTATAGGATCCTGCCCATTCATTGCATAAGCATTTTCTACTGAGAATTGTGTACCTTTGGTATAAGGAAGAATATAGCTTGCTGCTGTTCTAAATATTGTGGATGCTTGATCGGTACTAGATCCTTGTAGGAAATGTGTTTCATCTGTTTTTTCAAATCCTAACCACAATGCCATAACTATATCCGGTGTATAGCCAATAACCCATTGGTCATTAGTATTACCTGTATTATCAGGAGTCTCAGTTGTACCCGTTTTCCCAGCTAATGTATAACCACTAGGAGCAGCATATATACCTGTACCATTAGTATATGTTCCAAGCATCATACTTGTCATCTTATCATTTGTGTTTTTGTCAATTACTCGTTTTTGATTTTGTTGATATGTCTTAATTACTTGTCCACTTGAATTTTCAATTTTAGTAATTAAATGTGCTTCATTCATAATTCCATTATTAGCAAATGTACCATAAGCTTGTGCCATTTGCCATGGATTTGTTACAACTCCTCCACCAAGAGCCACCTGTAACTCTTCATTTTTCTCTGATAAATTAAGACCAAAAGATTTTCCTTTAGCTACAGCCGTCTTAACACCAAGCTTATCGACTGTATAGATAGCAGGAAGATTCAAACTATCTGCAAGTGCTTGATACATTGGAACCTGACCTTGATAAGTTTTTGAATAGTTTTCAGGTTTATAACCATTATAATCATGTGGTTGGTCATCAAGCATCTCGTTAATTGACCATCCCGCCTCAACAGCTGGACTATAAACAACTAATGGTTTAATTGTTGACCCTGGACTCCTTTGGGATTGTGTTGCAAAGTTAAAACCTCGAAAAGAATTATCAGCTGAGGTAGGAACCTTCCCAACTAAGGCAGCAACTGCTCCACTACTAGGATCCAAGGCAACACTGGCACTCTGAGCAACAGTTCCATCAGCAGCAACCGGGAATAACCCTGAAGTTGCATAAGTTTGTTGAAGACCATATTGATAATTTTGATCTAATCCTGTATATATTTTATATCCATTATTTAATATTTCATTTTCTGTTAGTCCATATTTACTTATTGCTTCTTGAATAACCGCATCAAAATATGAAGGATACTTATAATCATCATCTTTTCCAACATAATTATCAGCTAATACACTTTGAATATCAATTGAAGAATATTGATCAGCATCAGCCTGTCCTAGTAATCCAGCATTAACCATATTTTGTAAAACAGTATTACGCCTATTTGTTGCATAAGTACCATCTTTATATAAAGGATTATAAACTTCAGGCCATTTTAATATACCAGCTAATGTAGCAGCTTCATCAATTGTTAAATCACTTGCATTCTTCCCAAAATATTTATGTGATGCATCTTCGATGCCCCAAATTCCATTACCAAAATATGAATTATTAAGGTACATAGCCATGATGTCATCTTTTTTGTATTTCTTAGTTATCTCCATAGCCAAAAATATCTCTTTGGCCTTCCTATCAATTGTTCTATTTTGAGACAGATATGCATTCTTTGCTAATTGTTGCGTTATTGTAGAACCACCTCCAAATCTACCAAAAGTAGCTACGGCAAGTAAGGTACGCTTAATATTAACACCCCTATTTTCATAAAATGTCCTATCCTCTGTTGCAACAACAGCATTAATGACGTTAGGCGATATTTTGTCGATATCAACATACGTCCCTTTCTGACCGTACATTGTACCTGCTGCATCACCATCTTTATCCATAATTGTGGTAGTGGTCCTCAAAGACTCTTGTAAGTCTGAAACATTTGCTGTTTTTGCAAGATAAAAAAGATAGCCTCCAATAACCAAAATAAATGTTAAAACTAATAATAATAATGCTTTAGTTAAGTTATGACGTTTCCACCAATTTCTAAACTTATTCCACTTGGGGTGTTTTGATTTTTTTTCCTTATCATTATCAACTGTTTTTTTTATTGGTTTATCAGATAAAACTTCAACTGTATCTTCTTTAGTAGTTTGTTGATTTCCTTTATCTATTTCTTTTTCATCAGCAAATGGAGAAAATTTACTTCTTCCTTTCTTTGATTTTTCATTTCTATTTGTTCGACTATATTTTTCGCTCAAGTGTTTAACCTCCACTTGTTTTTTATTTATTAATAATTAATGCAATATTATGATAAAATATTTATTATGGAATATAAGATTACAATACCACAAAAATTTCAAAATATAACAATAAATAACTTGCTAGAAGAAAAATGGCTTGTTCCTCGTAAACAACGTCATTTTCTAAGGACTAAAAAAAATATACTTGTAAATAACCAAAATGTCAATTGGAACGACAAGGTTATGGAAGGAGATGTTGTCACAATAAAATTTGACCTTGAGGATTTTCCGCAAACAAAAATAACATATGGTCAAAAAGAATTTGTAGACATCCTTTTCGAAGATGAACATATCATAATCGTTAATAAACCGGAAGGTATGAAAACTCATCCTAATAATCCAAACGAAATTGCTCTTTTGAACCACGTTTCAGCATATCTTAATCATCCTGCTTATGTTGTCCATCGTCTAGATCAAGAAACAAGTGGAGCAATCCTTTTTGCTAAAAACCAGTTTATTCTACCGATTCTCAGCCAAATGCTTGAAAAACGACAAATACATCGTACTTACCAAGCACTTTCTCAAGGTAATTTTAACAAAACAATCTTCACTGTCAATAAGCCTATAGGACGAGACCGTCATGATAAAAAGAAACAGATTGTAAGTTCATCTGGTAAAAAAGCAATAACTAATGTGAAAATTATTAAAAACTTTTCTCAAGTTTCTCTTGTAGAGTGTAAACTGGAGACAGGAAGGACACATCAAATTCGTGTTCATCTTGCTTACGAGTCACATCCCCTTATTGGTGATAAAGTATATGGTAAGTTAAAAGCTAATAGACTTATGCTCCATGCAAAAGAACTTTCTTTTAACCACCCTCTCACTGAGCAAAAAATACAAGTTTTTGCTCCTAGTAAGACATTTGATGATACTTTACAAATTTTTTCTTAAAATTTACTTAACTAAAAATCCTCAGAACAACTTTTTCAAGAAGTTAACTGAGGATTTTTAGTTTATTTATTTTTAATTGTTAGTCTCTTATAGACAAACATCAATATAAACATAAAGACAAATACTATTGTAATACTTGCGCTGGCTGGTGTTGATGCGTAGTAGGATATAAGTAATCCACTAACCATACCAATAAATCCAAGAACTACACTAATTAACATAACTGTCTTAAATGATCTAGCTAAACGAAGCGCAATACTAGCTGGCATTACCATGATAGCACTCACAAGTAAGGCACCAGCAACTGGAATCATCAAGGCAATTGCAATACCTGTAACTATATTAAATGCAACTGACATGAATCTCACTGGTAGTCCATCAACAAAGGCTACATCTTCATCAAAAGTTAAAACGTACATTGGTCTAATAAAAAGTAGAAATAAAACCAAAATAACTGCAGCCATAACAAAAAGTAATATAACTTGAGTATTTGAAATTGTAACAATTGAACCAAAAAGGTATTGATCTATATTTACCGAATTTGCACCACCTGATTTACTTGTAACAATCAGAGCAACTGATAACCCCAAACTCATCAATATAGCTGTTGCTACTTCGAGAAAATCACTATAAACGGTTCTTAGATATTCGAGTAATATTGCAGCTAAAACTACAACTATTAGAGTTGCAATAGTTGGAGAGATGCCAAGTAATAGTCCAAAAGCAACACCAGCCAATGAAACATGACTTAGTGTATCACTCATTAAACTTTGTCTTCTTAAAATCAGAAATACACCAAGTAATGGGGCAAAAAGTGACATTGCAACAATTGCTAGAAGGGCACGTACCATAAAGTCATATTGAAGTATCTCCATCATTCACTCCTCCAATCGTCATGACTTTCATTATGGACGCTAAAACAACGCCAAGGTGAATCTTGATTTCGTACTAAATGAATATTTCTATCAGCAAATTCTTTAACATCCTCAGCATCATGTGTGATCATTAAAACTGATTTTCCATGATGATGGACACTATGGTGCATTAACTCATAAAAATCACGTCTACTTACGTCATCCATCCCAGTTGTAGGCTCATCAAGAATAAATAAATCAGGATCAGAAGCAAACATTCTAGCAATGACTATTCTTTGCTTTTGTCCTCCAGATAGTTCCCCAATTTTCTTATCTTTAAATCCCCACATTCCCACTGACTTCAAAGATTTTTCAACATGTTCATAGTCATGGGTAGTTAGTTTCTTAAACCACCCATTTCTTGGGAAACGCCCACTAGATACAAATTCATAAACTGTACTAGGAAATCCCGCATTAAAACTTGCTACTTGTTGTGGTAGGTATGAAATTCTTAATCTCTTTCCTTTATTATTAAGTTTTGATATTTCTACAGTTCCTTTTTGAGGATGTAATATTCCAAGGGTTGCTTTTAATAAAGTAGACTTAGCAGCCCCATTTTCTCCTGTCAATGTTACAAACTCTTTGTCATCAACATAATAACTTATATTTTCTAATACTGGCTCATCATCATAGTAAAAAGACAAATCTTTTACATCAATATATCGCATTTACTTTACGCTCTTCTTTAAATTCTCTAGATTTGCTTCCATTATTGAAATGTAAGTTGCTCCATTTTTCTGCTCATCCTTTGTTATACCTTCAACAGTATTAAGAACAAGGGTTTCTGCACCAACCTCATTAGCTAAAGTTTTAGCAATCTTATCATCAGCATTTTCTTCAAAGTAAACAATATTAAGATTGTTTTCTTGCATTATTTTTTTGAGTTTTGCAAGAGTAGCACTTGATGGTTCAGCATCAGGAGTAAGACCTGCAATTGCAATTTGTGTCAATCCATAATCGTTAGCTAAATATCCAAATGCAGCATGTTGGGTCACAAATTTCTTGTTACTAGCAGAATCTAAACTAGTTGCATATTCTTTCTCCAAATTATCAAGTTTCTCTAGATATGCTTGGGTATTTTCTTGAAAATCATCTTTAAAATCTGGATATTTTTTTGAAAGAGCATCAGCAATAGTTTGAACTTCAATCTGCGCATTCTTCAATGAAAGCCATGTATGAGGATCAACTGAGCCTTCTTCATGACTGTGATCACTATCGGAATCTTCCCCATGATCATGTCCGGCTTCTTGATCAAAATCTAACATTTTTATATCTTTACTTGCTTCAATAATTAATGTTTTATCTTTGATGTTCTTTTTAGCATCGCTGAACCATTTTTCTAAATTATCATTATTATAAACTAAGACGTCACTGTCAGTGATTTTTGCCATATCACGCGCACTTGGTTCATAATCATGAACTTCTTGACCCGCAGGTACTAGGTAAGACACGTCAGCATGATCTCCTGCTACTTCTTTAGTAAATTCATACATGGGATAAAAAGTTGTGCTTATTTGAATCTTATCACTTGTTTTTGGTTTACTACAGGCTACTAAACCTACTGCAACGATTAAAATTGCAAAAACACTTACTATTTTTTTCATATGTTTGTTATATCCTATACTTTCTTTATTAATGTATGTTTGAATTATAACAAATATATTTATCGTTTACAAGTGTAATCATAAATTTCTTACCAAATATACTTCTTTACAAAATCCCTTTATACTATTTACTGCTCTTTCAGCTCTACTTTTCTTATCAAAAATTGCAAATACTGTAGGTCCACTTCCACTCATTAAAACACCATCGGCACCAGCTTCAGAAAGAACTTCCTTTATCTTTAATATTTCTGGGTGCATATTTATTGTTATAGGCTCCAATGAATTCGATAGGTTCTTATTTATTATATCCATGTTTTGGTTGATGACAGCTTCTTCTAAAATATCAATATTCGCATGTTTAATTGAATCTAGCTTAACTTTTTTAAACACTGCAGGTGTTGACACTCCAAATTCTGGCTTAACTAGCACTACCCAATAGCTTAAATTGTTAGGTAATGGCTGTACGATTTCACCACGTCCACCAACACGCGCCACTCCACCATAAACACAGTATGGGACATCGCTCCCCACTTCTTCACCTAGCTCAGCAAGCTCTTCTTTGGAAAGTTGTAGATTCCATAAAGTATTCAAAGCACGAAGTGTAGCAGCAGCATCGCTTGATCCCCCTGCTAAACCAGCTGCAACAGGTGTAATCTTATGAATAAAAATTTCTACTCCTTTTTTAATATTAAATTCGCGTTTAATTACTTGAGCAGCTTTATAAGCATGATTTTTACTATTTTGCGGAACTGATATACTATTTGACTTGATAACTATCTTATCGTTATCAAGCTCCTTAATAGTTATACGATCAGCTAGATCTACACTTGCCATAATCATATCAAGTTCATGAAAGCCATCATGTCTTTTCCCAATTATATCTAACCCTAAATTAATTTTCGCGGGTGCTTTTTCTGTTATTTCCATAATCTAAAGTATAGCAAAATCAAATTTATTTTGCGACCTTAAAAGAATAAGACTGAGCTTTTTCTTTATTAAATTGAATCTTAAAATTATAGTGCTCATCTTCAGTTTCAAAATAGCAAATTCCACTATCGAATTCTAACTGCCCTTTTTTCTCCCCAGTTGTTTTAATTTTATTTTTAGCTAAATCAGTAATCATTTCTGCCTTAATTTGATTTGTTTGAGATTCGATATTTTTTCTATCATCTATAGTCACCGTGATATAAAATTCTAAAATGAATGTAAAAATTATTGCCAAAAATAAAACATGTATTAATATACCTGCTCTAACTTTCATTACTCAATCCCTTCTTGAAATTTATAGAGCATATCAAAGCTTTGTTCATTATCAAAAGTAATTTTAAATTTAACTAATTTATCGAGTTCTTTAATTTCTGCTGACTTTATATCGAAAAGCATTGGTTGGTATCCTCTACCACTTGAATGTGTCTTACGAAAATCTGGGCTTCCCACTGATTGACCAAATCTAAGGTCATTATTTTTCTTCACATATAAGTAATTATTTTCAACTTTTATTAATTCACTTCCATCTAATTCTCTTCTAAGCATGCCACAAAAAAGTTGCCAATCAAGTGTTTTATCTGTATTTATATACCTCACATCTTCACTTAACAGTTTTGTTAAACCTTGTACAACCATTAAACTTCCAGATATTACAAAAAGAGCGACTAAACACTCAATCAAAGTAAAAGCTTTGATTCTATTTAAATTCAAGCTTTAATACCTCCTTTTGATTGTCATAAATTTTTATTGTAGTTTCGCTTTTTACAATCTTTACAGATACGCCATTTATCTGTAAATCATTTATTTCAGAGTCGTAAGCCATTTTCGCCACATTTAAGACTTCTGCTTGACGCAATAATTCCGTATGCTGTCTACGGCTTCTATCCACTTCGAATAGAATAATCGTAGTAAGCATAGATAAAATTAATAATGCAAATAAACTTTCTAATAATATATATCCCTTAACTAATACTTTTTCTATACTTACCACTCCCTACATACAACTGATAATTCATCTTCTTTTCCGTGTATGGAAGATAAATTTCAATTTTTTGTAAACTTGAATTTCCCCCATCTTCAGAAAAGCGTATCTTGTATGAATTAAGAAATTCTACTTGATTAGGAATTTCAACTTCCTTTCCAAGATACAAAAGTTTTTTATTTACAATCTCTAAATTATTGGACTGTTTTCTTACCATACTTTGAAATTGGGTATCTCTATAAATACGCTCGAATCTCAAAATAAATAGCTCTCCCTTTATAATATTTATTGTATTTGTAAATGATATTGTAAACATCATAAAAATAAAGGATATTACGAATAAACTCATCACACTTTCTAATAATGTAAAGGCACTAATTCGGAATCTTAGCTGTCTTATTTGAATTTTTTTCATAGTATTCCTTATAAGTCTTATACTGTTCCTGTGTGATACTATTATCCGCTAGTAGTTCCTTTAAACTAGCTGATTTTCCATTATTTAGCTCAAATAGCTCCGCTTGGCTCTCCACAACTTTTACTACTGCTCCTTGACCGGTTTCATTTATTTTTTCTTTTTGTTTCGATAAATTTGGTACAAATAATAAAATCAAAACACTGATTATAAGAAGTACTATTAACATTTCAATTAAAGTAAAGGCTGGTAGACGTTTTCGTAAGATTTTTCTCATATAAATCCCTCCATATTTTGGTAAATTGGCAGCAACATAGCCGCATAAATCATAATTATCATAAGTGCTACAAAAAGAAAAATTGCAGGTTGTATAAGTTGAAGATACCTATCTATTTTTATAAAAAATTCATTCCAGCACTCATCTGAATAAATTTCTAGCTCCTTACCAAGTTTCGATTTCATCTCTCCATATTCGATTATAAGTGCTAATTCTCTCTTAAAAAAAGAATATGATTCAACTTGTTTGCTAAACTCCTGACCTTTCTTCATTTGCTCTGAAAATTCAAATCCAAGTTCAGAAAAAAGTTTATTTTTTTGCCCCTGCATTAAACTTACAATACAGTTCATTTCAATTCCTTGTCCAATTAAATTTCCCCATTCACGCGCATAATATGCGGTCAAATATGTTTGCACAACTGAAGAAATAAAAGGGACATTCATTATTAGTTGATAGTTATTAATTGATTTTTTTCTCTTGAAATATATCAATATGCATATTATTAAAATACTAATAAATACAGATCCAATAAAAAATATTTGTGGTAAATTCCTTACGAAAAAACTTGCATAATTCTCAGAGTCATTTTGTTCAAATAAATACTTGTTAAGTCCCACCATAATAGCTATTAAGAAAAAAATAAGAATTACTGGATATGTAGCAACTTGAATTATTTTCTTTCTAACATCAAGTATCTTTCTCAAATTTATTTCTATCAAATTTAATGATTGCTCAATATTTCCATGATAATCAGCAAGGGACACCTGAGTTACAACATTTTTAGAAAAACCTAAATGATCCAATATTTCTGACAAATTTTTTCCTTCCGTCAAGTCTTTATACATTACTTGTGTAAATCCTTGTTCCACTAGTCCGCTTTTTGACAGGAAATTAACAATTTCGGTTAATGTGAATCCACTTGAGAATAAATTATTCATGAGTTGAATAAGCTTCACTTGTTTTTTAAGTGATAATTTTTTCGGATTCTTTCTCATCATGAGAGATATGTCCATCTGCAAATAATTTTTCAAGTTGTTCATTCCATTTCTCCCCTCTGTGATTTTGTACATTACCTATAGAAAAGTCAATTAGGCCTTTACCAACTAAAAGACGTTGATAAATAACTGCTGATACGGAATTTTCAATTTCTGATTTACTTATTCCTAGTTCTAAAAGTCTTTCATAGGCACCTTTAACACTCTTTGCATGAATTGTTGAAAAAACTGTATAGCCAGTCAAACTAGCACGTATTACCGCTCGAGCTGTTTGTTCATCTCTAATTTCTCCAACAATAACCAAATCAGGCATATGTCTGAGAGATAGTTTTATCAAACTATCATAGTCATTCCCTATCGTTCTATTCAATTGGAGTTGTAAAAAATTTTTTTGAATAATTTCAACTGGGTCTTCAATGGTGATAACTTGCTTACCTTCAAATTTCAACCTAGCCAAAAGGTACATTAGAGTCGTCTTACCACTCCCTACAGGACCTGAGAAGAGATAAAGACCACGTCCATTTATAATCTTCGCAACTTCTTCTTGCCCATTAAACCAAAACTGGGAATCATCTTCCTCACTATAAAGAATACGAATTACCAAACTTTCTAGTCCAAAAACATCACCAACAGTTGAAAGACGTAATCTTCTCTTTATTGAACCAATACTATAATTACAGGATCCTAGTTGTGACCGTCTCTTTTCGCCTACATTCATACCTGAGATAAACTTAAAGTGTGAAATTAATGTTATTGATTCTTCAATAGAAAGTTTTTCATGCAGTATGTTTTCTTTGGATGATCTATATCTAATCTCATAGGAATTTTCTTTAGGTAAGAAATATATATCATGAACGCTTCTTTCTATAGCTAATTGAATTATTATTTTTGCTTTTTCCAGTACCATGTGTTTCTCCTTTGTAGATTTTAATACGAAAAATAGACTAAAATATAACAAAAATCGCTTCTTTATTTAAAAGAAACGATTTTTTTGTTATTCATTTTTTAATTTTCTAGAACACATCTTGAATGGTGTACAACCACTTGTTTTAGAGTATGGATTTCTTTTCTCATAACTAGTTACTGGATGCCAGTCCTCTAGCAAGGTTAAAGAATGGTACTGTTGTAAATCTTCACCACATTCTTCACACCAAATTTGTTCTTGAGTATTCCAAAATGTTGCTAGAAAATCTGATCTACTTTGATACATTTCATAAGAGTCAACCGCCTGCTCTATATTCTTCTTATATATTTTTAAAGCTTCATAAAAGTTATCAAATTCTTCTAAAGTTATGATATCTTTTTTCCAATCCTCAAAAAACCACCAGGGTTCGGTATCTCCAACTAATTTTACTACTTGATACATATAATTGTTAAAAGACTGCAAGCAGTCTTCTCTCCTTCACTTATTAATATTACGTTGTATCCATTCTAGCAAGTGAAAAAGAATTTGCCAAAAGATTTGTTTATTATTTACGTACAAGTCCTGAATTTGCTAATTCTATCTTTATACATCTGTTCATTACAATTTCATTTTTACCATTAGAGCGTAAAATTTCTTCTGCCTCTTCATTTTGTAATCCAAGTTGAGCCCAGAAAACATCAGCATCTGTTTCAATAAATTCCTCAGCAACTTGTGGTAAAAATTCACTTCTACGAAATACATCTACTATATCAATATGAACTGGAATATCCTTGATACTCGCATATGCTTTTTCACCAAGAACTTCTTGTCCAGCAAGACTAGGATTAACAGGAATAATTTTGTAACCAAAATCTTGTAGCACCTTAGCTACCCTATTACTTGTCTTAGTTTCGTCATCACTAAGCCCTACTACCGCAATATTTTTAGCTTTTTCTAGATAAGAATAAATCACTTCATCTGATGGGTTTTTAAATTCATAATTCATTATTCGTCCTCCTTTGTATAAGTATATTTTATCACATTTTGTAAGCGTTTAAACTCACAAAGTTCTATAGTTGATTAAAATAGAAATACCTTCGTTTTACTACGCTGTTGATTACACTTAAATAAGCAAACTTATTAGTGTAAGTCGCAAGACAAGACCCTTCGCTTCGCTACGATGTCCATAGAACTTAAATTACTGAAGCAATTAGTTCTAGTGGCGACGAATTGATGATATAACTAGCGTTCATTGAGATGAGTCACTACGCCTTGCTCCGATGTCGATTATACTTTAATAAGCAAGCTTAATTAGTATAAATCGCAACGATGTATTAATCTATTTTTAAGTGACTATAAGAGAAAAAAGCTAAGCATATTACTTAGCTTCATACCATGTTTTACCACTATTTTCATCTGCAATTAGTGGAACTTTCAATTCAATAGCACTTTCCATTGTATCTTTAACTAATTTCCCAACTTCTTCTAGTTCTGAATTGGGAACTTCTAAAACAATTTCATCATGTACCTGAAGTAGCATCTTAGATTTGAAGTTTCCTTCAGTTAATTTCTTATCTAAATTAATCATGGCAACTTTTAAAATATCTGCCGCACTTCCTTGAATTGGCGAATTGATAGCTGTCCTCTCAGCAAATTGGCGAACATTAAAATTACGGGCATTGATATCAGGAAGTTTACGACGTCTGTGATAAAGAGTTTCAACATAACCTTTATCCTTAGCAAATCGTACTATTTCTTCCATATAATTTTTAATACCCGGATAGCGTTCAAAATAAGTATCAATATACTTCTTAGCTTCAGCTCTTGAAATACCTAAATTATTTGATAATCCAAAATCGGAAATACCATAGACCACACCAAAGTTTACTGCCTTAGCATTTCTTCTATCATTAGCAGTTACATCATCAGGGTTTTCAATATCAAACACACGTTGAGCCGTTGAAGTATGAATATCATCACCATTCTCAAAAGCAGCAATCAAGTGTTCATCGCCAGAAATATGTGCCAAAACACGTAACTCAATTTGAGAATAATCACTTGATAAAAGTACGCTATCATCCCATTCTGGAACAAAAGCTTTACGTATTTTTCTACCTTCTTCAAGACGAACTGGAATATTTTGAAGATTAGGTTCAACACTACTTAAACGACCAGTTTGAGTTAAGTCCTGAACATATCTTGTATGAATTTTATCATCTGGAGCAATCTCATTACTTAATCCTTGTACATAGGTAGATTGAATCTTAGTAAGCTGTCTATATTTTAAAATCTTATCTACAATTGGAGCTTGTGGCGCAAGAATTTCTAACACATCAACAGCAGTAGAGTAGCCAGTTTTCGTTTTCTTAATGACAGGAAGTCCCATTTTTTCAAAAAGAATTACACCGAGTTGCTTAGGAGAATTAATATTAAACTCTTCACCAGCCATCTCATAGATTTCTGAAGTTAACTTTTCAATCGACTTTTCATTTTCTTGGCCAATTTGATTAAGGGTATCACGGTTTACTTTTATACCGCGAATTTCCATTTTCGCCAAGACGTCAGATAAAGGCATTTCCATATCAGATAGCAGTTCTTTTTGAGAATAGTTATTCAAATCTTCTTCCATAAGTCCTTTTGATTCAGCAAGAACTCTCACTTTACGAGCTAGATGGTCAAATAACTCGTCATCTTCTGGTACAGCAATCTTAGCCCCCTTACCATATACTTCGTCATCACTAGCAATCGGCTCCAGTTCGTAGAAGTCAGCTATTGTTGCAATCTTATTGTCCTCAGTCGTACTAATAAGATACTTAGCAAGCATGCTATCAAATTCAACTAACGGATAATCTACACCTTGACGATGGAAAAGAACCTTATTTTTCTTAAAATCATAAGTATTTTGTGGAATTTTGAATCTTTCATCTGAAAGAAGTAAAAGATTCTTAGACACATAAAAGTTATCTTTATTACCCCAAGCAAAACCGATAATATCAGACTTGTGATAGCTTTCGCCTAAAATTTCTAAGTATAAGAACTGATCACTTGAAAAATCCAAATCATTCAATTCATCTTGGTTTGATATCAATGTATAAGCAATTTCTGACTTTTCAACTTGTGGAATATTATCACCAGATAGCTCATCCTTAAATTTTTTGAATCCCATAGTATCATAAAATTTAATAAGTTTATCAAAATCTGGACCATTATAAACAGTATCATCAAGAGTAATTGTAATAGGAGAATGTTTATCAATCGTAGCAAGTTCTTTCGATAGGAAAGCTTGATCCTTGTCATTGATAAGATTTTCTTTCATTTTAGACTTTTTCATGCTATCAATATTGTCATAAATACCTTCAAGACTTCCATACTCTAGAAGAAGTTTTATACCTGTCTTCTCACCAATTTTAGTTACACCTGGAATATTATCAGATTTATCACCCATCAATGCTTTTAAGTCAATAAATTGATCAGTTGTTAAGCCAAGTTTTTCCATCATGTAATCAGGTGTATAAGTTTCAAGCTCACCAACACCTTTTATAGTAATTTCTACAGTAATCTTTTGAGTAGTTAATTGAGTTAAATCTCGATCACCACTTACAACAGTGATTGCATCAAAATCAGAAAGATCTGCTTGATGAGCAAGAGTACCAATTATATCGTCAGCTTCATAATCGTCTAACTCATAATGTTTAATACCTAATGCATCAATCATCTCTCTAATGAATGGAAACTGCTCTCTAAACTCATCAGGAGTTTTTGCACGACCACCTTTATATTCAGGATACATCTTTGTTCTAAAAGTCGTTTTTCCAGCATCAAAAGCAATTAAGATATGAGAAGGATTTTCAGCAGCAATTACGTTTGAAAGCATAGTATGAAAACCGTATATAGCATTATTATGCAGTCCATTAGGAGCTTTAAATTTATCAATTTGAGTATATAAAGCAAAAAAAGCTCTAAAAGCAATGGAACTTCCATCTATTAATAATAATTTTTTCATTGATTCCTCTGTGTTTTCTATTTATATATTAATGTTAACATAAAAGAGTTAAAAAGTAAGCCGGCATACACTATAGAAAAGCATAAATTTTGCACAAAAAAAGTACTTCGCGAGAAGTACTAGATAATATTACTCCGGCAGTAGGACTCGAACCTACGACATCATGATTAACAGTCATGCGCTACTACCAACTGAGCTATGCCGGAATACTATTGAATATAATAAAAAATTCTCAATTGCTCAAGAAAGTCTTATCAAATATT
>NZ_MKIR01000004.1 GCF_001832905.1 Floricoccus tropicus
ACCACCCACACTAGAAATTATAGAGCCAAAAAATGACCAATCCAACCCGGATGGTCATTTTTTAAACAGTTTCTACAAGTTATTAAATTTATAAACAACATTACCCACGGTGAAACCATATTCTTCGAATACTTTAGTTCCAGGTGCACTTGCTCCCCAACGGTCGATTGTCAATGTATCTCCATCAAGACCAACATATTTTGCCCAACCAAAACTTGAACCTGCTTCAATTGCTAAACGTTTACGTACAGATGATGGTAAAATTTCTTCTTTGTACTCAGAAGATTGTTCATCAAAAATATTTTGACTTGGCATAGAAATAACGCGAACAGATTTCCCTTGTTTTTCAAGCTCTTTTTGAGCTTCAACTGCAAGTAATACTTCGCTACCAGTTGCAATAATAATTCCATCGATTTCACTACCATTTTCTTTACTTACGATGTAAGCTCCATGGTTTACACCTTCTTCTGCTAGTTCTGCAGTATTAGGAATTACAGGTAAATTTTGTCGAGTCAACACTAAGGCAGTCGGTTTTGTCATGCTATTAACTGAACGTCTCCATGCAGCAATTACTTCATTACCATCTGCTGGACGAATTACATCGATATTTGGCATTGAACGAAGGCTTGCAAGTTGCTCAATAGGTTCATGTGTTGGACCATCTTCTCCAACAGCAATAGAATCATGAGTTAATACATATGTAACTGGTAATTCTTGTAACGCTGCCATTCGAATTGCTGGTAACATATAATTTGAAAATACGAAGAATGTTCCACCGTATACACGAGTTCCACCATGTAGAGCAATACCATTCATTGCAGCAGTCATAGCAAATTCACGAACTCCAAACCAAATATTTCTACCAGCATAGTTTTCTGCTGTAAAGTCATCTTCTGATTTCATCATTGTGTTATTTGATGCTGATAAATCGGCAGATCCACCCCAAAGGTTAGGCATCTGATCAGCTAATTGTTGAATTACTTCTTGGCTTGTTACACGGCTAGCTGATGAAGTTCCCTCTTCATACTTAGTGATATCAAGTTCTGGAGTTTTATTTTCAAATGCTTTAGCATACTGCTCAGCAAGTTCTGGATACTCCAATGCATATTTATCAAAAAGTTCTTGCCAGTTCGCTTCTAATTTAGCTCCACGGTCCTTAACACCTTCATTAAATCTTGCTTCAACCTCTTCTGGAACCGTAAATTCAGGATAATCCCATCCGTAAGTCTTTTTAGCGTAAGCAATTCCTTCTGCACCTAAAGGAGCACCATGCACACTTGAAGTACCTTGTTTTTCAGCACCAAATCCAATAATTGTTTTAACTTCAATGATTGTTGGTTTATTTTTTTCAGCCTTAGCTGCTTCGATTGCTGAGGCAATTTCTTCTAAATCATTGCCATCTTTTACAAGAATATGTTGCCAACCATAAGATTCAAAACGAAGTTGAACATTATCAGAGAATGATTTGTCAAGTGGTCCATCTAATGAAATATCATTTGAATCATATAAAAGCACCAGTTTACCAAGTTTTAATTGTCCTGCAAGACTTGCTGCTTCTTGAGAAACACCTTCCATTAAATCACCATCACCGTTTATAGCATATGTATAATGATCAACGATATCAAAACCTGGTTTATTATATGTTGCTGCTAGGTGTGCTTCTGCCATTGCCATACCAACTGCATTTGCAATCCCTTGTCCTAGAGGACCAGTTGTTGCTTCGACACCATCTGTCCAATCAACTTCTGGATGACCAGGAGTTTTAGATCTCCATTGACGGAAATTTTTTAAATCATCAATTGATAGATTATATCCTGCTGTATGTAATAAACTATAAAGTAAAGCTGAACCATGTCCTGCTGAAAGGACGAAACGATCACGGTTTGACCATTCTCTACCTGTTGCTGGATTTACGTTTAAAAATTTATTCCATAGAACATAAGCCATAGGTGCTGCACCCATAGGTAGTCCTGGGTGACCAGAATTCGCTTTTTGGATTGCATCAATAGACAGTGTTCTTAAAGTATTTACTGCAAGTTGATCGACATTATCAAATTTCATCTTTTACTCTCCATATTTTTATCAAAATAACCAATCTTATGACTGGTTATATTCTTTATTATTATAACATATTTATTTACTGACCGTAGTAAGCGTTAGCTCCATGTTTTCTAAAATAGTGCTTATCTAATAAATATTGAGGAATCTCATCTTTATTAAGATTTAAGAATTCGGTTATTGATATTCTATAAAAAAATCCCGTATATAAACGGGTATTACTTATCCTTAAAAATACTATTCATTTTTAATGGAATATTTTCTTTTTGAGGTGCAGGACTTTTTTTCTTTCCTTCTTGTTTCTTATGAGCTTGTCGAAGTTCATTAATTTGATCTGGAGAACCAGTAACTTTTCTTGGTTTAAATAATTTCATAAAATAACTCTCCTTTTTACTTTGCTTGTGAATAAATTACATCCTTCTTTAACCATATTTTAACATACTTCATTTGTACTGGTAAATAGTAATTAAAAAAAACATTAAAAAGACTTAGATTTCTTAGTTCTAAGTCTTTTAATTTCTAAAAGCTGTGTCCTCCACCACCAAATGTTCCACCACCGGTAGTATGTGTAGTTGATCCACCTCCTGATGATCCACCTCCCGTGAAATTATTTGAATTATCTCGATGAATTCTCCTTGTAGTTACAAACGTATTAATAAGAGAATCATTTGAGGTATTTAATTTTAATTTATAATTATTTTGCCAATCATATTTATAGGGAACTTTCTTCACCTTGTATCTAGAACGTGTTGTAAAAATTACTCCAAATGTTGCTGCAAGACTTGCAACTATTGATCCAAAAATTGTTGTAGAAACCGGTGTTTTAACTTTAGTTCTAGTAACTTCCCCTGTTTCTTCATCAATTCTAAAATGACCTTTTTCTATGCCATCTTTTACATACTGCTCAGTATCATTTAGAAATATTTGAGCACCTGAATAGTAGTTCTGATCAGTCGCTAATGGGTATGCTTGGTTTATAATATTATCAATTCTTTTATCAGATAAAAAATCAATCATTATTCCTGAAGTTGAAATCCAAAGATTCCGTCTCTCCATATCAATCAGAAAAATTGCAGCATTTTTATCTTTCCCCAGGTTATCAAGAATATAATAATCAGCGTACGTTCTACTACTACCACGATCATTTTCTGTAATTGTTACAATGGCTATAGCTGATTTACTAGTTTCTTCAACCTCTTTTATTTTTTCTTCAAGTTGAGTTTTTTGCTCAGGTGTAAAAAGATTTGCTTTGTCGTCTACTCTTGTAGAAAAAGTTTCATAAGCAAATACTGGATTAGCAAATATAAATAGCGCTCCAACAAATAGAAGGAAAGTCAGAATTATTTTTTTCATCAAATGTTACCTCCTAAATATAGACCTACTAATGTTGCAAGAGCAAATACTGCTAATGCAATATAAATAAACTTTTTATAGTCAATTGGAAACTCACCACTAACTTTTCCTGTTTGTCCATTCATTGCATAATAGTAAACATTTTTTGATTTATCATTACTTTGATATGTTAAAAGCCAAACTGGTAATAATGTGTATTCTGTCCTAATTGCAGATAATTCCATATCAGCTTGATATCTCTTCAATGAATCATAGTCAGCAACTGTTTCACGCATTATTGTTCCCGAATATTTTCCAAGCTCATCCTTTACCTTATCATTCATTTGACCATACTCAATATCTCGCTTTTCAGCTTGAAAGCCAGCTAAATATTGACTCTTGAATGGAATAGATTCGCCTAACTCATATGGTTGTACAGCTTCTACAAAACCTTGTTTTGTATTTTTTTCCAAGGCATTTTTCACCATATCTCGGAAAACAATAGAACCTTGTCTCTCAGCCATGAACTCTTTAGTTTCAGTATACTCAATATCTCCTACAGTCCATATTCTATATTGATAACCTATAGTTTCAACTTGTCCTTCAATTTGAGCTTTGATAACCCAATATGGAAAATAAACGCCTGTCATTAACGAAATCTGTTTCTTGTTAAAGAAATTCTTTGGAATGAATCTTTTCTTTGTAGTTAAAGATAAAAATGTTTCAATCGCTTCATCTTTTTCAATTTTAAAAGGTAGTATTTTATCAGGCATGTATTTACCTGATACCCTCCCAGTGAGTACTACAGGGTTATGGCAATAGTAACAATAGGTTGCAGCTGTTGTAGAGTCAGTGACAATCTGAGCGCCGCAATTTGAACAATTGAAGACTTCCATAACTTGCTCTTCTTCAACTGTCTTTCCATTATCTAAATCAATTTTTTTATCATCAACTTGAGTATTTTCAATTACATCTTCTTCAGTATTATCATGTGCTTCATTACCTGGTTCATTATTAGATGAATTATTTACCTCTTCATTACTAGATTTTGTGGCTTCATTTATCTTGCGTGCCTTATCGTACTTATCAAGTTCTTCTTCTGTGTATGTATTTAAACAATATTCGCAGTGAAAGAGTTGATCTTTTGGATTAAATTTTAAGGGGCCGTCACAACTAGGACATTTATAAGTGAATGTTGAATCCATTTTTATTTTTCCTCTCTAATGGTTTTACCAATCACTTCCTTGTCGTCCTTAGACTGGAAGACCTTGGAATGGTTTACCACAATGTGGACAGAACTTAGGAACACCTGCTGATAAATCAACAATTTCTCCACATTCACTACACTTCATTTCAATTTTTGCAGCACCTGCTGGTACTGGTTTTGCTTGTCCACAGTTTGAACAGAATTTTCCAATATTTTTTGTATCACATTCTGGACATGTCCATGTATCTGCATCATTTTGAGCTACTTTTGCTGCTTCTTCAGCCTGTCTATCCATCTGCGCTTGATTACTTTGGCTAGCTTGTCCGATAATACTTCCACCAGCATTCATTCCCATACCAACGCCGACAAATGCTCCACCTGCTCCATTTGGATTCTTACCTGCTTCTTCGATACCACGCGCAACTGACCCTTGAACATATCCTTCTCGAATACTAGGGTCACCAAGCATTGCACCTTTATTACGCATATTTATTAATTCAGTTGAATCATCAGTATAAGAAATGCTTGCTACTGCAACTGATACTATTTCCATACCACGGTTTTCACGCCATTCATCATCCAAGACATCTGCCATATATTTGCTTAATTCCATGCTCTTAGAAGGAACATATGAAATTCTGATACCATCAGCTGACATTTGATTAACAGTTGATTGAAGTGCTGTTAAGAACTCAGATAGATATTGTTCATTGATATCATTAATATCAACTTGAGTTTGATTTTTAGGAATTGCATTCACATAGAATAATATTGGATCAGTAATTTTAATTGAATAAACACCATGTGCACGTAAGAATAATTCTGCATTATAAAAATTATCGAAATAATTTAAAGGAGCTGGTGTCCCAAATTTAATTCCTTTAATTTCTTGTAAATTGATATAAAAAACTTGTTGCTTTTGGGGAGTTACACCACCAAATTTGAAACGTGAGAATGTTTCTTTAATTGCATCTTTTAATGATCCATTAAAAAGTGAAGGTGCTGCTGCATTTTTAACAGTATAATAGCCTGGCTCTGCAGTATAATCAATTATTTTTCCGCCATCAACTAATAGCATCATCATATTTGGATAAACGTGAATGACTGAACCATCTGAGATAACATCTTCAGTTCCATGTGTGTTTGAGCCACGACGAGAGTCCTTACGAACTGCTACACCTTTGGTCATAACAGTTGTATCACCCATATTTTCTGGTTCGATGACTTCTAGCCATTGATCCCCTAAACCACCACTTACAGTATCTACTGCTGCCTTAATTAATCCCATGTTTCTTCTCCTCAATTGTTAATTTTTTAATAACTACATTATATCATATTAATGTAAGCCTTTTTAAGACTTAAGTATGAAAATTTTATAATATAACATAGTTAATTTTAGTCAAAGTCTTATTTCTTTATAGATAATTCTTATAATGATAATATTAGTTATCAAATCATATATCAAAAAGGAGAATTATGTCAAAACAAACTACAGACGCTGAAATCATTAATAATTATTTTGTGCAAGCTGAAACAAAAGGATTTACTTACGATTTAGACTATATTGAAAAAGATCCTACCGTCGTCAGTCAGGGAGCAACACCAACTGATATGCTTTTAGTATCTTTAGCATCTTGCCACCTAATGACCCTTGTTTCCTTCTTCAATCTCAAAAAAGTTCCTTATTCAATATTGAAAGCTCATATAGATGGCGAGTTTTCATATAAAAGTGAAGCATGGTTTTTAGATGCCACAGTGATTATTACTACAAATGCTCAACTTAATTCTGAACAGATAAATGAAGCTCAAAAGTTTATTCATCGTCATTGTAAGATATCAAGTATTCTCAGTCAAAATAATGACATTAATTTAGAAATTAATATTATTTCATAAACAAAAAATCCTTTTCAATTAGAGAAGGATTTTAAAATTCTGATTTTCTCATATTACTTCTATTTTCCAAGAATTCTTCTTTCACAGTTTCAAGACGCTCATCATTACTGATCTGTGAAAGCTTATAACCGATAAAAAACGGTGATGTGATAAATCTAGGAACCACTTTACATATATATTTTCCACTAATTAAATAAAAGAATAAATTATAGGATATGCACCTTCCATCAAAGTATCTACCCAATAAATAGTTTGTAACCTCTTTTACACCATCAGCCAAAAAATCAATTTGTGAACTATCTGAAATAATGATATTAAACTCAGAATATCCCATTATCGGATCAAGAGATATATTAATTTCAGCATTTTCAAAAGTTTCATCTAAGATTTTTAGACCAAGAAAATTTTCCTGTATGACATTTTGATAGGCATCAGTATGATTAAGACCGACAATCTGCATATGTGGATGACGAAGACTGCCACCAGATAAAGGACCAAAGTTCTTAAAAAGTATAACTGTCTCAAATTTTTCAGAAGCAATCGTCTCCAACCAGTGAGAAATTGAAAACTTAAACAACTTGCGATTGTGTTCATAGGTGTAACTAGAAATGTCACCCTCATGATTACTTGATTCGATAATTACTGTTTGATAAGTATCTTCAATCGTTGGATATTTGTTATCTAACCAGATAATGTCACCATCTGTTGCCAAGATATTTGTTAATGTATCTGTATTACAGAAGGGACAAACACTATTATTATTAGGTTTTTCCTTGGCAACTTTTGGATTGAATACTAGAGGTTTGTTTTTCATAAGAATTTCTTTCTAAATCATATAGCAAAAATCCACCTAATCGGTTTAGACTTGGCGATTAAGTGGATTCTTTTTAATTAGTCATTCAAATCTTCTAAAGTTCTTCCATGAATTCCTTTTTCAGCTTGAACTTTCTTTAATTTGTCAGGAGTAACATCGTTTCCTTCTTCGTCAACAACTTTTACGCCTTCAATTTGAGAACGTAAGCTTCCTTTTACACCTTCAATATAGGCTTTGCGAAGTTTAGCTTGTTCTTCTAATTCTTCAGGAGTCAATCCTTCAGCTTTTTTCTTACGAGCTAGCTCGTTAATACGATTGATATGTTCATCAGTAATTGCCATAATAGCACCTCATTTACTTATTCTATAATATGATTATAGTTAATTGACTTTCAACTTGCAAAAATTTAAGTTATTTTGTATTGATTTTTGAAAAATCAGCAACCTTTTGTGCCTTATTATTAAGGTCTGAAAGTAGGCTAAGACGATTATTCTTAAGTTTTTTATCTTCAGTCATAACCATTGTATTTTCGAAGAAATCTGAAATTGGTTTTGCAAGATCAAATAGATTATCAATATTTTCTTCTGCATTTTCACCAATATTAACTGCTTGGATTGCTTTGAATAGAGCTTTTTCGCTGTCATTTTCAAATAGTGATTCTTCAATAACTGGAGTACCTTCAAGTTTCCCTGCCATATTAGCTACACGAGCAAGTGCTTCAACTGACTCTTTAAAGCCGTCTTTTTCAGACTTAGCTGTAAGAATCTGTGCATTCTCAGTAAGGCTTGCAATATCTAGGCTTCCAGTAGCAATAACTGCGTCAATGATATCACGACGAGCACGACCTTCAAGAATTTTAGCAACACGGGCACGAATGAATTCCATTACTGCTTTACGATTTCTGTACTTGAATCCATTGATACGAAGCGGGTAAAGTTCATCAATAATTTTATCAAGTTCAATATCCCAGTTCTTATCTTCAATAATTCTTACGATACCTTGTGTTGCACGACGGAGAGCATAAGGATCATTAGAACCACTCGGAATTAAATCAACTGTGATGAAGCTTAATAATGTATCTAACTTATCAGCAACTGATAAAATTGCTCCAATTTCACTTTCTGGAAGTTCTCCATCAGCTGATAAAGGCATGTATTGTTCTCTAATAGCTGCTGCAACTTCCTCATCTTCACCAGCAAGAAGGGCATATTTTTCACCCATAACACCTTGAAGTTCAGGGAATTCACCAACCATATTTGTAAGTAAATCAAACTTATAAATATCAGCAGCACGATCAATCTTTTCAATTTTATCTTCACTAAGCATTAAATGACTTGCAAGTTTTTCAGCAATAACTTTAGTACGTCCCATATGGTCATAAATTGAACCAATCTTTTCATGGAAGGTAACCTTTTTAAGTTTTTCAACTAGATCTTCAATTTTAAGTTTTTGATCTTCACGCCAGAAGAATTCACCGTCTTCAAGACGAGCTACAAGAACTTTTTCATTTCCTGAAATTACGTTATCAATGTGTTCTGCATTACCGTTTCTTACAGATACAAAATTTGGTAGTAAGTCACCTTGGTTATCACGAACTTCAAAATAACGTTGGTGCTCACGCATACTTGTTACTAAAACTTCATCTGGAACATCAAGATATTTTTTATCAAAACTTCCAATGAATGCTGTTGGATATTCAACAATATTATTAACTTCTTCTAAAAGACCTGGTTCTAAATACATTTGCCAGTCATTTTCTTTAGCTAGAGCATCAATTTGATTTGTGATTTCTTCTTTACGAACATCAGCGTTAGCTACAACAAAGTTATCAGCCAAATCTTTTTCGTAATCAGAAGCATTTTTAATTACAATATTATTGTTAGCTAGGAAACGATGTCCACGGCTAACATTTGATGCAGTATCTTCTAGGATGCTGAATGGTACAACTTGATCATTATAAAGTGATACTAACCATTGAATTGGACGGACAAATAATAAAGTATTATTTCCCCATTTCATATAAGTAGAAAAGTTCATTTTTTCAATTACATCAGAACCAACTTTTTCTAGAATTTCACTTGTCACAACACCTGGTGTATGCTTATCAGCATATAGGTAGCCATTTTCTTCTACCAAGTCATCAGGATTTACACCTTGACCACGTGAGAAACCAAGCACTGCCTTAGACCAATTTCCTTGATCATCTTTAGCAATCTTCATTGATGGACCTTTTACTTTTTCAGTAATATCTTCAGATTCTTCCGCAAGTCCATTCACCAAGACAGCCAAACGACGCGGTGTAGAGAATTTAGTGATTGATTCAAAGTCCACACGGTTTTCTGCAAGGAATTTTTCCATACGTTCTGCCAACTGGTTAATTGAAGGAGTAACCAAGTGTGCAGGCATTTCCTCAAGACCAATTTCTAATAAATATTCTGCCATTATTCTTCTCCTTCACCTGTTTTTTTGCTATATTTTCCATTTTCTCCAAGATATTTTTCTCGTAAATCTTCATCTTTAAGAAGAGGGAAACCAAGTTTAGCACGCTCATCAATAAATGTTCTAGCTACTTTTCTAGCCATAGCGCGTACACGGTGCAAGTAACCAGCACGTTCTGTAACTGATACTGCTCCTGCCGCATCTAATAAATTGAAGGTATGTGACGATTTGAGTATGTAGTCATATGCTGGGTGAACTAGACCAAGGTCAAGCAATTTAGTAGCTTCTGCCTCATATGTATCAAATAGTGTCAAAAGCATTTCTTGATCACTGTCTTCGAAGGCGAATTTTGAGTGTTCATATTCTGGCTCTTTAAAGATATCTCCATAAAGAACTCCGTTCCCCCATTCAAGGTCATAAACGCTATCAACTTCTTGAATGTAGCTTGCAAGACGTTCAAGACCATATGTGATTTCAGAAGTTACTGAATCAACTTCGATACCACCAACCTGTTGGAAGTAAGTAAACTGAGTAACTTCCATACCATCAAGCCATACTTCCCATCCGATACCAGCACAACCCATTGATGGGTTTTCCCAGTTATCTTCAACGAAACGAATATCATGTTCAAGTAGGTTAATTCCAAGAGCTTCAAGCGATTGTAGATACAATTCTTGAATATTTTTTGGACTTGGTTTCATTACAACTTGGAACTGGTGATGTTGAAATAAGCGGTTTGGATTTTCACCGTAACGACCGTCTGCTGGACGACGGCTTGGTTGTACGTACGCAGCATTCCATGGTTCTGGTCCATTTGCTCTTAAGAAAGTATAAGGACTCATTGTTCCAGCTCCGACTTCATTGTCGTAAGCCTGCATTAGGTTAGCACCTTGTGCACTCCAAAATTCTTGAAGTGTTAAGATGATTTCTTGGAAAGAAAGTTTTTTAGACATGTTTTCTCCTTTTATAAGAATGATTTCAACAAGTTTTGAGAACAGTGGATGATTTATTCAAATTAAAAATCGCCCACTGTGCTCATAATAAACATATAAGCACAGGGACGACTATATCGCGGTTCCACCCTGATTTACAAAATCATAAATAGATTTTGCCTTCATTCGTGATTTAATTTTTTTCTAATATTATGCGCCTCATAAATCCATGCATGCTTTCACTATTCATGCTCGCTAAATCTGATTTACTTATTCATAATGATATAGATAGTTTAACAAAAATAGATATTTTGTCAAATTATTTACTATTTTTAGGAAAACGAAATAATAATTTTAATCTCTAATATGTTTGAAATAGTCAGATTGTTTCTGATAAAAATCGAGTAATTGGACTTCAAATACCTCCTCAAGTAACGATTTAGTAGCAATATCAGTAAATAATCCTTGTTTGACTATTTGGCCTTCTTTCATAAAGATAACTTGATCTGTTAGCGAAAGAGCAAGAGGTAAATCATGAAATACCCCTATTACATTTTTATTCTTACTCTTTGACCATTCCCTCAAATAGTTAATTAATTCTATTTGATTCTTTAAATCTAAATGATTATTCGGTTCATCTAAAAGTAGTATATCAGGATTTTGAGCAAGGTTTTTAGCTAGAAAAACTCTTTGCTGTTGCCCGCCTGATAAAGAATTTATCGACCTATTTGATAGTTCATATAGATCACTAAGTTTAAGGGCATCCTCAACAATTTTTCGATCTTCAGAATTTACAGTAGGAAACAGGCTTTTGCTTTTTAACTGACTATAACGTCCCATCATTACAGTCTCATAGACTGAATAATCAAAAGCAACATTTGTAAATTGACTCATCATACTTAATTTCTTTGCTAAATCTTTTCTCTTCAAAGTTTGAATATCAACATTATCTATTGAAATTTTTCCCTCATACGTTATTAATCCAGCAATTGCTTTAAGAAGAGTAGTTTTGCCACAGCCGTTTTGTCCAAGGATACAGATATTTTCTCCGTCTGCAATTGTTAGGTTTATATTTTTTAATATTTGTTTATCTTGAACTCTTACAGATAAATTCTCTATCTTAATCATAATGAATTTCTCCTTTTTCCAAAAAATACATACATGAAAAACGGAGCTCCAATTAATGCAGTTACGGCACCAACTGGTATTTCTCTTGGAGATAATAGGCTTCTAGAAATCACATCAGCAAGTACCATCATTCCACCACCGAGAAGAGCACACATTGGTATCAGCCATTTATGTGTAGCACCAAATATTTTTCTCACAATATGTGGTGCTATAAGGTCAATAAATCCTATAACACCAACAAAAGAGACAGAAGCACCTGTTAACAAAGAAGCAATTATCATTACTTTAAACTTCACTTTATTAACTTCTAAACCTGCTATTTTCGCCTGTTCCTCTCCAAAGGATAATATATCTAATTCATTCGATGTTCCCCATAAAATGGTAATTCCTAATACAGTTATAGGAAGAAGTACACCAACTTTTTCCCATGAGCTTCCAGAAAAACTTCCCATCTGCCAAAAAACTAGCTGTTGAAGATGTGATTGTGCAAAGGCAGTTATCATAGTTATTATCGCTCCTACAAATAACGTTATAACCATTCCGACTAAAATTACCGTCTGATTGCTCAAACTATTATCTAGTTGCTTACTAATTGATAGAACAATTAAAACTGTAAGTAATCCAAATATAAATCCAGTGGTTGGTAGCAAATAAATTGAAATTATTGGAATTGAAATCCCACTTATAATAATCAATGCAGCGCCCAAGGAAGCACCTGATGATACCCCTAAGGTATAAGCTGATGCCAATGGATTACTTAAAAGTGATTGCATTACTGCACCACTGACTGCTAGAGATGCTCCAACAAGAAAGGATAGAGCAACTCTTGGAAACCTCACATTTACCAATATACTTCTAATTATTGGATCTTGTTCACTTTGTATATTTGTCCCAAATATTACTTGATAAATGTCACCCAAAGATACTTGAACACTACCTACTCTAATCCCCAGAAAAACTATCACTAGAGTCAAAAGAATTGCAAATATCAATCGGGTTTTTTTAGTCATTCTTTAAGTCCTTATATTCATCAGGATATACTGATTTAGCCATTTGTTTTAATGCTTTTGTAATGTGATTATTTGGTAAAGTACTTGAATTTGTATCAATTTGATAAACAGCTTTGTTTTTAACAGCTGGTACTTGTTCCCAACCTTTGGCATTAAGAATATCCCCAACAGGATCTTTTGTATAGTTAACACTTGTCAAAATAACATCTGGTTTACTTGCAATCGCTGCTTCTTGAGTAACTGGTACCCATCCTTTTTGATCAGCTAAAACATTTTCAGCACCAATAGTTTCAATCATTTCATTTAAGAATACTCCACTACCAAAACTATAGATATCTGGAGCTGCGGCGATTTCAAATAGTACTTTTTTCTTTTTATCAATCTTGCTTCCGATAGTTTTTACTTCTTCAATTTCACTTTCCATAGTATCAACTAATTTTTTACCTTCTTCAGGCTTAGAAAGTGTATCAGCAATAAACTGAACATCTTTTTCAATTGCATCAATACTTGTACTTGTTGGAATATCAATTACAGTAATTCCAGCATCTTTAACTTGTTTCCATACACTCTCAGCAGATTGTTTGTTAAGATCACTTATATAAACCATTTCAGGTTTTAGAGCAATAAGTTTTTCTGCATCAACAGACATCATGTCAAATTGAGGTAGTTTATCAACTCCTTCAGTTGAATTCATGCTTTGATTATCAACTCCAATTAGCAAGTCCTTATCACCTAATTCATCAATAACTTGAGTAACTGAAGGAACTAATGAAACGATTTTTGAAGCTTTTTCAGGAATTTTAATGTCATCTCCTGCACGGTCTTTTGTTGGCAAAACAAACTCTTGCTTAGCCTTATCATCTGATTTCTTCGCGTCCTTACTAGTTGAACAACCTCCTAATACAAGAACTGAGCTTAGTCCCATTACTAGAGCAAGTGATTTCATCCATTTTTTCATTTTTAATCCTCTTTCAAATTTTTATTTTTACCAATTTCCCTTGTGGAAATTGATTATCCCAATAGTTATTTTTTCTTATATCCTGAGCAATGGTTCTTAAAACACCTAAATGACCAACTATTACTATTGTTTTATTGCAATATTTTTGTTGCAATATCTTCCATTCTTTTAAAATTCTTTTTTGAAAAGAATGGTAGTTTTCCCCTTGTTCGGGACTAAGATCCTGCCAATCTTTCATCCAGCGGTCCCACGAATATGGATAGCTACTTTGAATCTCATCAGCAGTCAATCCTTCCCACGCTCCAAAATCAAATTCGTTTAAATTGGGAATAATGATTGGGTTTGCTTGTGGAAAAATTATCTGTGCTGTATTTATTGTTCTAGTTTTTTGACTAACAAAAAGGTGATCAAAAGTAAGATTTACATATTGTTCGTGCATTTCTCTTGCTTCTTTTCTCCCTTCTTCATTTAAATCAACATCAATGTTTCCATAAAAACAATGTTTTTTATTTAATGATGTTTGGCAATGTCTCATGAGGTAAATTTCCACTTTAATATGCTCCAATCAAAGTCCACAGAAATACAATCTGAGCTATGCAATTAAATGCACCTAAAGTATCCCCATTCATGCCTTTAACCTTACTATAGACATACTTTTTATACAAAAAGGTAACTACTAGTATAACAAAGTAGCAAATTATACCTTTTAGACCAAATAATAAATATATAAAAATTAAACATATAAAATTACTTATAAGAATTGATGAATTAGATACATTTAAAAATATAGTCCCTAATCCATTTTCACTTCCGGCATAGTCCATTTTATAGAATAGATTGCTGATTCCCCACTTACCAATCAATGGTAAAATGAAAACTATTTTTATAATTAATGATTGACTAAAATTAATGGAAAAAAAGGGAGTGATAAGGAGTAAATAATAGAAAATTAATGCAATTACACCATTACTACCAACTCTACTATCCTTCATTATTTCGAGCATTCTATCTGAACTTCTTGCTGAAAATAGACCATCTGCTGTATCTGCTAATGCATCTTGATGAAATGCTCCAGTCAAAAAAGCATCAGTTATAAGAACGATTATAAAGGACATTGATTTTGGAAAAAGCATTGTGCCGATCAAAAAAACAATGACTTCAATAACTCCTAGTAGAGCCCCAACCAGTGGAAAAAGTCCTACACTTTTCCTAAGATGAACTGCAAAATCCGGTATCTCTATAAGAATTGGAAGTCTAGTGAAGAATTGAAGCGCCGATAAATAATCTTTTATCATTTTATTTTTTGCGAGATTCCACAAACAACGAAATAAACATTCTCGGCTTCCTTTCCGATTTTTTGATTAATTTTCCCTAATAAATCTTGGAACCATCTGCCCATCTTAGATATAGGCACTACTCCTGAGCCTACTTCATTAGTCACAATCCAAAAATCAATGTCTGTTCGTTTAATTTCTTTTAAAATTTTGCTCCATTCGAGAAAGATTTTTTCTTCCATGTCAGATAGTTGCTTATTGTTTAATAATTCAAAGTCCAAACTTAAAAGTTGCTCTTCTTTTAAATAATGGAAAAATAAATTAGTCGTCATGACTGTTACACAATCTAAAATCATATTTGGATATTTTCTTGAATTTTTTTCAATAAATTCAGCTATATTCAAATATCTTTCTTCAGTATGCCATTTTTTATTTCTTGACTCTTGATGTCTTCTAATTCTCTCTTCCATCTCTAAGTCAATTGTTTCCTGTACGCCTGTTGCAATGTAAGCAACGTTTTCTCTTTCATTTAATTGTGATTCAGCAAATGAAGACTTTCCGCTTTTGGCTCCCCCTGTGACAAGTGAAATTGTCATATTATTCACCCTTTCTTATCATGCATCCAATTTTTTCAATAGCTATATTATCAATAGTATTTTCATTGATACAATAGCTTGTTAATAAAAGAAAGCTTGTAGCTGGACCTGCTGACTTACTAAGGGTCTCTAGGTCTTTCCAAAGTTTAAATTCATACTCCTTGTAAATTTTTTTCACTTGTTCAAGTTCACTATAAATTCCTCCTGAACCAGCCGGTATTACTTCAATAATTTTTTTATCAGCTTTAATTTTTTTTATCAAATTATAGTTTGGAATATTTGTTATATTTTCAATAACTTCTTCACCAACAAATGAATTTCCTAACTGATAAAGCATAATTTCTTCAATGTCATTGTTTTTAGACTCTGGCTTCTTATGTGCAACTACTGTAACAGAAGTGGACGTTGTAGTTGTTGGAATATTATCCTCTGTACTACCCATTATAGTAATATCAGAATATCCAGCAATATCAAGTTCAGATTTCATTGCTTCCATCATTTTCATACCTGTAGGCTCTCTTTCAACAGAAAGCGTATTTATTACAAGCTTGGGTTGTGCATTGAATGATAAGATTTCCATTAGTGCTACCCTAAGACATAATGCATTAGTAAGACCAGGATCAACTTTTATGTAATCATTTTCTTTTAAGCCAATTCCTGCACTACTATCACAAGCATACACAATAGATAAATCGTCATTTATATGGTCAATAACTAGATCCCTATACTTTTCCATTATTGGCTCCCTTATTGAAAAATCTAATGACAATTTCTGCAATTAATAAATTAACCAATGTAGCGATTGATAGAGGGACAAAGAAAGCCCACACTGACCACCCAAGGAACATTGTAATAATTAGTAAAGAAAAAGGAACGTTAATAATATATGCTAACAAACTTGCAAATAAGAAATTAAAAATTGAATCACTTCTCCCTCTCACCAGTCCAAACACAAATGAACAAATTCCCATACACAACCCTACAACTATATGTACCGGTAATGTCAAAGGAAAACCTGCTAAAAATGCTGAAATTAGATGTCCAATAAAACCTAAAACAAAACCTGTCTGTGGATTTAGTATAACTGAACCCACGAACGCTGCACATGAATCTAAAGCTATAGATCCAAAGATTTTTATCATTGAACCTATGACACTAACTGCTAGTAATAAAGCAGTTAGTGTTAACTTTTTTGTACTGGTGTCCTTAATACCTTATCCTCCTTATTCATTATTTATCAAAAAAACCATCTTCTATTTTTATAGAAGATGGTTTTCAACAACGCTTTAATAATAACATTAATAAGTCTAGCGAAGTCGAACATCTTTCTCCTACAAAAGAAATATTCACTTACTAAACCGGTATCCTGACTCATTATCACTTTACTCCTAGACCTTCCAAGAATTTTTCTTGTGGTATTCTAGTTTCATCAAATTTACAGTAGGTAGGCCTGTTGAGGATTTAAACCTCATTCCCTGACATTTAATAAGTTATTTTTGTGTCTTCGTTGACCACTAATTAATGCTATTAAACTCCGTTGTTTAATATAATTCTATTATAGTTAATCACACCTATAAGTCAATATGTCATAAACTTAAAATTAATAAGTTAATTACATATATAATACTTAATATTAATTTTGCTTGATTATTTGCTCATAAACTAACTATTCCAATCAGCTGGATATGTAACATAGATAAATCTTGCGTCACCTTCTACAGAAAATTGTATTGAATTACCTTTAGGAATCAATATTATTTCCCCTGGACCCGCTGTTGTTTTTCTACCATCAACAATCACTGATAGTGTTCCTTCAATAATATAATCAACCTCATCATATTCAAGTCTCCAATCAAAAGTTGTATCTTTCATTACCATTAAGCCACAACCTAATCTTGGACTTTCCTCAAGTGTTACAAGATCCTTGCAATAAACCCTATCTAATGGATTCCCTGTATCTAAACGATCATCTTCTGACACGTTCAATTTTGGTAAGGCAATTGAAAGTACTCCACTTGGATCAACATGTTTAGTTGAAGATGACATTTGTTCCATGAGAACTTCTCTAACTATTTTTTCAATCACTGAACGATCCATAATTTTTTCTCCTAGCTTATTATATTATTAAGCTTTTTTATCATCATTTTTTATAAATTTATTTGCTACAAACATAGCTACAAAGATGGCAGTAACTCCACCTACTAGCTTACCTACTATCATTGGAAAAATCATATCTTTAGCAACACCAGCAGTAAATCCTAAATGATCTCCTAAGACAAATGATGCTGATACAGCGAATGCAATGTTGATAATTTTCCCTCTTGGGTCCATATCTTTAAGCATTTGTAACATTGGGATATTATTTGCAAGTGTAGCAACCATTCCAGCAGCAGCAACTTCATTCATTCCAAGAAGTTTACCCATTTTCATCAATGGTTTATTAAATATTTTTGTAACTGCAAATACTAGACCAAATGCGCCTGCTAATGTTAATGCAATTCCACCAACAACTTCAATACCTTCTTGGATTGGTGCTAATCCGTCAATTACCTTCACTCCAACTAAGAACTCCAATGCCCCTAAAACTAAACCGATTGTTGCAACAATTACAACACCTTGTCCAAAAACACTAAATCCTTTAATCATACCATCTGGGAAGAATTTTAATCCCAGAGCAATTAATACCGCAACTAGAACTATTGGAATAAGATTTTTGATTATCATTGTTAAATCAAAACCTGCTACTAATCCTCCAACAAGACACCCTATCGGTATAGTAATTATCCCAGAAAGAACCCCAGTTGCTAGATATTTACGATCTTCTTTTTCAATAATTCCTAATGCTACTGGAATTGTAAATACAATTGTTGGTCCTAACATTGCTCCTAGAATAGTACCTGCAAACAAACCTGCATCTGGAGTTTGAGCAAGTTCTTTTGCTAACTGAAATCCCCCCATGTCATTTGCAAGAAGTGTAGTAGCAAACATGGCGGGATCTGCTCCTAATGCTGTATATAATGGTACAACTACTGGTTTCAAAATATTTGATAATACAGGAGCTAGGGTAATAATTCCGACCATTGACAAAGCCAATGAACCCATTGACATTATTCCTTCTTCAAATTGTTGCCCAAGTCCAAGCTTATTTCCTATACATTTATCAACTGCACCTAGAACCAAGAAGAAAGCAATGATGTACATTATAATTTCGTTAATACTCATTTAGTATCTCCATTAACTTTTATTAAGTTCCACAGAATCAATGATACCTATTATTGTTGCATCTATTGGAATCTCTGGATTTTCGAGCGCAACTCTTGCTGCACTACCTGTTGTGATAAGAACATTATCATCCAAACCTGCTCCAATTATATCAGCCGCAACTACACTACTAGTAATTTTTGTAATGGGATCCTTAATCTCAACAATTAAAAATTTTAATCCACTTAAATGTTCAGCTTTACGTGTTGCCCACAGACTTCCTTTTACTAGACCAATTTGCATAACAATTGTCCTTCCTTTAACTTTATATTTGATATTTCTTATTTTCTTACTAAATTATCTCTTATACCTACAGATACAAATACACTATGAAATTGATATAAATTCAGCTCCGTATCTATACAACTTCTCTTCTAAATCCAAAATTTGTTTGCGGAAACCATATTTAGAATCATTAAGTACGGATGAGTAATCCCTACCTTCTTTAATAATGTATACTTTTCCACCACGGGACAAAATATTTTGTATTTTTTTCTCTTTATCACTTTCAGCTTGTAAATTTGTAATTCTAGCTAAATTTTCCAAAGAAAAACTATCAACAATATATAATCTTCCATCAAGTTTATAATACTTTTTTGTAAGAAACTTTAATAAGCTTTCATCAGATAAGTCTAAATTTGATTGTCCTATCCTTACAATTAGTGGGTTCTTCAATTCATCTAGGCGTTCTATTACCTTATCTGTAATATAGGAAATTACTTTTTCCATATTTTCCTCTGTAATCAATTTTAGCACCTACTTTACAATGGTTCCTTTGATTCCTTTAGTAAATCCACACGCATTTGCTTCGTCATAGTCTATATGCATAACTGTTGCAAACTTTTCACTTACTCTAATAACTACATCATCAAAGATCAACGACCGATTTTCACCTGCAATTTTTACCTTAACGATATCACCGTGATTGACATTCAATTTCGCTGCATCTTTTTCTGCCACATGAACATGTCTTTGAGCAACAATCAAGCCTTTATCTATTGTAACGCTTCTGTTTCCATTCACTAAAGTAATTCCAGGTGTATTCTCAATATTACCACTTTCACGTATTGGAACTTTTTGTCCTAATGTAAGAGCATCTGTCGCTGATACTTCCACCTGGCTATCTGCTCGCTCGGGTCCGAGAATTACAACATTTTGTAAAACACCTTTTGGTCCAACAAGTGTTAATCTTTCTCTACTTACAAATTGACCTGGTTGAGATAGATATCTATCAAGCTTCAGCTGGTAACCTTCTCCAAATAAAGCATCAATATCCTTTCGTGATAAATGAACATGTCGACCACTTGCTTCAACTAGAAAACTTTGGGATTCGTTCAATTTTTCCGAAATTTTATCAACCAACAAATCGATTAGTTTATCATCCATTTGTTCTAATTCCCTCTTTAACTTTCTAAAATCTTACAATTTATAATAAGACAAATGTGAGAAAAGCTGAGACTTGACAAAATAATAGGTCCCAGCTTTTTCACAAAAACTTAATTATTTAGCTTTTGGTAAGATTGCATCAACTTCAGCATGAGGACGTGGAATTACATGAACAGATAGTAAGTCACCAACACGTTCTGCTGCTGCTGCACCTGCATCAACTGCAGCTTTTACTGCACCAACATCACCACGTACCATTACAGTAACTAGACCACCACCGACTTGTTCTTTACCAATTAATTCAACGTTTGCTGCTTTTACCATTGCATCTGCTGCTTCAATTGCTCCAACTAAACCTTTTGTTTCAATCATTCCTAATGCATTTGTGTTCATTTTATTTTCTCCTATTTATCTTTTATATTGTTATTAAGCGACTTTTTAATTTTTTATTACTTTTATATCTAAGAACTTATATGTCCCCTCCTTGTCTTAATGATTATATATTACAAATTTCTATTGCAAACGTTCTAATATTCGACTCACAAGTGAATCAACCATCTCATTAGTCAAAATAGTCTGAAAATCAAAACTATTACCATCATCAATTGATGATTTTTGAGTATTACGTAAATCAGATAATTCTCTAACTCCATATGTCACTCGCCTGATATTCATCAAATTTAATGGGCTAATATTATCTGAAGTAGAGCTCCCTCCAACTGCACCGCAACCCAATGTAAGAGCAGGTGCAATATTAGTTGTTGCTCCAATCCCTCCTAGAGTTCCTGGAGTATTAACTAACAACCTTGAAACAGGAATTTTAAGAGAAAAATCTCTAATAATATCCTCGTCTTTTGAATGAATAGTCATTGTATGACCAGCACCCTCGTTATTAAGAATATCCGTACATAGGTCTCTTGCTTCTTGCCAACTAGCTCTACTATAAAATGCTAAAATTGGTGCTAATTTTTCTCTTGAATATGGAATGTTTTTACCAACTCTAGTCTCATTAGCAATCAAAACTCGCGCATTCGAAGGAACTTTAATATTAGCAAGTTTCGCTATTGTTGAAACCGATTTTCCAACAATTTGTGGGTTCATAGACCCATTTGGTCTCATTATAAATTTTTCAAGTTTTTTAGCATCTTCTTCTGGTAAGAAGTAAGCCCCTTGAGACTCAAGTTCTCTAACAACTTTATCACGCGCTGAATCTTCAACAACAATTGATTGTTCTGAAGCACATATTGTGCCATTATCAAATGTTTTAGATTCCATTATTTGTCTAACTGCATTTGAAATATCTGCAGATTTTTCAATAAAAGCAGGTCCATTCCCTGGTCCAACTCCAATAGCTGGAGTTCCTGAAGAATATGCTGCTTTAACCATTGCAGATCCACCAGTTGCTAAAATTAATGCTGTATCTGGATGTTTCATCAACTGATCAGTACCTTGCAGTGTAGGTGTAGTCATTGATAATATTGCTCCCCTTGGACATCCTGCACTTTCAGCTGCTTCGGAAATTATCCTTACAGTTTCTAAAATACTTTTTAATGCATTTGGATGCGGAGAGAATACTATTGAGTTACCAGCTTTAATTGAAATTAATGCTTTGTAAATTACAGTTGATGTTGGGTTTGTTGATGGTATTAAACCAGCTATTACACCCATAGGAACTGCAACTTCTGTAACTTGATTAAGCTTGTCTTCGTTAATTACTCCGACAGTTTTCATATCTTTTGCATAATTCCAAACTGTCGACGAAGCAAAATTATTTTTAATAACCTTATCTTGCCAGATACCAAAACCTGTCTCTTCTTGAGCCATCTTTGCAAGTTTTTCACTTTCTCTTTCAGCAGCATTCACAATTGCTATACAAATTTTGTCGATTTGTTCTTGACTCATTAATGCAAGTTTCTCTTGAGCTTCTTTTGCTTGACCAATTAGATTTCTTACTTCTTGGATAGAAACCAAGTCTTTATCTAGTGAAATCATTCATCCCTCCCTTCATTTATTTTTCAGATACTGGTTTATTGTTTACCGTACTATTTTTTTCGTTTACTGAGGGTTTTGAAATTGAATTATTGTCTTCTTTAACTACTTTTTCTGTAATTGTTTTTTTAACTTCAATATCCTTTGCTTCAGGTTTGTCCAACAAAATCTTCTCAGTTTCTGGATCAAGTCTTGCAATTACATGACTTGATCTTAACTGTCCTAGATTTTCAGCAACAAATTTACCTGCCTCAACAGCAGCTGTGACAGCTGCAACATCACCAATTAACTCAATAGTTGTTAAACCACCGCTTATTTTTTCTGATCTAAGAAGTTGAACATTTGCAGCTTTCAAAGCTGCATCGGCTGCGGCGATTCCTGCTAACATTCCCCTTACTTCAATTAAACCTAATGACTGCATTACTTAATCTCCATCCTAATAATCTAGTGGATTTTGAGCCACTTGTTCAACTGCTTGACTGAAGGCTTCACAAGCTGCATGACAGGCTGATTGGCTACCAGTTAATAATCCTCCTCCAAAATTTGTTTCAGATGGTGGACCATAAAATGCTGCGATTTCTACATCAGCAGATTTCAGTGCTGCATCGAGACCATACATAGCTTCTAAAGGGGGAGCAATTAGATAAGCTAACGCTTGTCCCTCTTCAACTCCTGCTTCTTTTGATAAATGAGTACCTGTTCTTGATACGCAGTGAGCAAAGTATGGAATACTATTATCATCATTAGCACTAATAAAGCTAGCACCTTCTTCAATCTCTTGAACTGCTACTGCAAGTCCACTCTTAACTTCTGCAGGACTTGGACCTGCAAGAATTCCAATTACCTCACCTGCCAATTTTGTTGTTGCATTATCAGCGCCACCATAAAAGCTTCTTGCATAAACCACATCTACCGATGCAGCCTTAGTTGCTTCATCAAGAGCAACATAGGTAACATCATCACAATTTGATGTAATAAGTCCAAGGCTATGATGGTGTTCTTGTAAATTCAACGATTTTGCCATTGAAGGTGAAATATTTGAAATTACTTTAACACTTAAAACACTTGCACCCAGTCTTTCTCCTATCATTACTTCCTCCTATTCAACTTCTTTCAAATCAATACCAGATTTCTTGTAATCAAGCATTTTTTTAATCAAATCTGCAATATATGCACCTGCTTCTACGGCAGGTGTCCCACCTTTATGGATATTTGAAATTACTGTTCTACGTGCCTCAGGCATTCCAACTGTTGGTTTATATGCTAAGTATGCACTCATTGATTCTGCTGTTACCAACCCTGGTCGCTCACCAATGAGATAACAGATTACATCTGCGTTAGTAATTTCACCAATTTTATCCATTGCCGGAACTCTTGCGTGTTTTATAAATAGTACTTCATTATCATTAAAATCGAGTCCATGAGTTTTTAAACCTTGCTTTATTGAAGGTAATATATCTTTTATATTTGCTCCAATAGCTGCTGAACTTAGACCATCACCAACGATAATTTGAACTTTCTGGTTAGGTGTAACTTTATTTTTTATTATTGATGTATTTTCTTCATCAAATTGTCTACCTAAATCTGGTCTAGTAACATAAGTATCTTTGTCACCACACTTTGTTTCAATTGGTATCAATTTCATTTCTTCAATAACTTCATCTGGGACATACGAGAATACAGCATCTTGAGCTGCAGCATGGTCAGCTCTAAATCTCAACATGGGTTGTGTTTTATAGCGAGGTCCCGATCTCCAGAGTCCTAATCTTGCTGGAGTTTTCTCTTTCATTTTTAAGTAACCTTCCCTATCAACAGGATTTGGTACCAAAAATTGTTTCTTTATATCAACTTCAGTTATATCATCTAAAATTTCATCGGATACATCTGACTTAACTTCTTTTATCTCAGGTTTATTATTAATCTTTTCTTCTATTACGTTTATATCAATTTTCTGATCATTTTTCGTCATATCTTCTAAAATTGATACTATCATTGAACGTAATGCATTTTCTTCAACCACTTTTTTCTCCTTTCATTTTATCTTTTCAAGAATACTGATGCATCACCAGCTAAATCAGTTAACTTACCATCAGCCATGAATCCCATTTTTTCCATCCATTGTTCAAATTCTCTTGTTGGACGGCGATTCAACATTTCGCGCATTGTTGCTGTCTCATGGTAACCAGTAGTCTGATAATTAAGCATTACATCATCACCATTTGGGATACCCATTACAAAGTTAACCCCCGCAGTACCAAGTAACATCAATAAGTTTTCTGCGTCATTTTGATCGGCTTTCATATGGTTTGTATAACACACGTCTACACCCATTGAAATACCACTTAGTTTACCCATAAAATGGTCTTCAAGTCCTGCTCTAATTACTTGCTGAGAATCATACAAGAATTCTGGACCAATAAATCCAACAACAGTATTTACCATAAATGGATCAAACCTTTTAGCAAAACCATAACATCTTGCCTCCATTGTAACTTGGTCAACACCATGATGCGCATCAGATGATAATTCAGATCCTTGTCCAGTTTCAAAATACATAACATTTGGACCAGCAACCTGTCCTTGTTGTAAAGCCATTGCTTTTGCTTCAGCAATATCATTTGCATTAAATCCAAATGCTGTATTCCCTTTTTCGGAACCTGCAATTGATTGAAAAACTAAACCAGTAGGAGCACCTTGTCTCATTGCTTCCATTTGTGTTTTTACATGAGCAAGCACACATGTTTGAGTAGGAATTTCCCACTCACTTCTAAACTCTTCAAACTTATGAAGAATTGATTTTACACTCTCAGTTGAATCATCAACTGGATTAAGACCAATTACAGCATCTCCAATACCATAAGATAATCCTTCCATGAGACTTGCCATTATCCCATCTATATTATCAGTAGTGTGGTTTGGTTGTAGACGTGCTGAAAATCTTCCCTTTTCGCCTAGTGTGGTATTTGCAGTTTTCATTACTGTTATTTTCTGAGCAGCATATACTAGATCTAAATTTGACATAAGTTTTGCGACTGCTGCCACCATCTCAGATGTAAGACCACGACCTACATGTTTAATATCATAATCAGTTGTTCTAGAATCCAGTAACCACTCTCTCAATTCTTCAACAGTCCAATGTTTGATTTCATTAAAAATTCTTAGATTGACATCATCAATAATTATCCTAGTTACCTCATCAATTTCATAAGGTACAGCTGGATTATTAAATAAATCTTCCAATGTAAGTTGAGCTAATACTACTTTAGCAGCAACCCTTTGTTCAGCAGATTCAGCTGCAACACCAGCTAGCTGATCTCCTGATTTGACTTCATTAGCCTTAGCCATGACGTCCATTACAGAACTGAATTGGTATACTTTACCAAACAATTTTGTTTTTAAAATCATCTTTTCTCCTTTATAAATATATTGATATTTTTATTCAAAAACCAATGTTTTAACAACAACGGGTAAAACTTCCCCTTGTGCAACAGGCATTCCAATATCTACATAATCACCATTTTCAACTTTTATAGTATCAATACAAACAAATGGATACGATTTAGGAAGCTTTGCTTGAATTGCATGACCTAAAGATTTCCCATTATCTGCATTAACAATAATTACTAATGGTAAGCTTTTCTTAATTAGATTTTGCGAACCGTTAACGATTTCTTGAGCCAGCGAATCAATTTGACGAAAAGTTGGATTTTTATATCCTTCAAATCCTAAAGCTATAGCTTGAATTTCTCCATCTACAGCAAACCAATTGATTTTTTCTTCAATAGCTTTTGGTAAATTCTCAAGATCATTAAGTTCACTATCTGCTAATTTAGCTACAGGAATATTTTTAATTGGAAGTATTTTTTCTGTGTATGCAATTGTACTTCCACTCACTTTTGTAGTATGTGAACCAGCTCCTACAACAGTTGCTCTAATGGTTTCAGAAGAATCTATTATTTTCTTTTCAGTCATTAACTTAGAAGAAGTTATGCCTCTTCCAAGAAGGACTCCAATGTCACCATATTTAAAAATATCTTCACTATAATCATTGAATATACAATCAGCAACACCACCTGAAAATGATAAGCATTCAATTTCTTGATTTTGCTTCAAAGATTTATTCGTTATTAGTATTTCTGTATTTTCGCACATCTGTCCAATACCTACAGACTCTTCTAAAGCACGAACTAATACTGAAATAACTGGTTTAAGATTTTCTGGATTCGCCTTCATTCCAACATGAACAGGATATTTTTCTTTCTCGATGATTTTTTCTAATTTAGGAGATATGTATACAATTTTTTCAGTCTTCTTATCAATCCTAATTAATCTTCCACCAATATCAAAACAAGCTGTATCAATTAAATCATCATCCTTAAATAAGGATATGTTTGTTGTTCCACCACCAATATCCAAATTTGCCACAGAAGTATGATAATTTTTTGAATATTGTTGAGCACCTGCCCCCTTTCCAGCAATAATACTCTCTAAGTCAGGGCCAGCAGTAGCTACAACAAAATCACCTGCATAACCACTCATCGCCTGTAGTACAACACTTGCATTATCTTTTCTTGCTGTCTCTCCAGTAATTATTACTGCCCCAATTTGAATATCATCTCTCTTAAATCCTGACTTCTTATACTGAAGATCTAAAAAATCTTTTATTTTTTCAACATCGATAATATCAGGACTAACCAAGGGAGTAAAAATAATATCACTTGAATATAGAATTTTTTTATCAGTTATTTCAACACGTGGAATCGTGAATGCTGATGCCATATTCTTTATAGTAAGTTCAGATATTACCATTTGTGTAGTAGACGTACCTAGGTCGATACCTACACTAAGCATGGATTCATTCATTACTTTCCTCCAAAAAAGACACTAAAAGATTAGAAAACTGACTTGTTTTCTCCTATCTTCTAGCGTCTTTGCTATCTTTCTCCATGTACATCATTGTCATGGTTTAGGGTTTAAATTTAATTGTAGTTTTTGTGCCATTTGAATCAGACTGAATTTTGAGTATTCCTCTCAATTTATCCTCTGCATAACTCTTTATTATCTGAAGACCCAAATTTATTGCTTCTTCATCATTAACATCATAGCCAACTCCATCATCTTCAACAGAAATCTTAATAAATCTCTGTCCTTGATCATAGTCAGCTGAAACTTTTATTGTTCCGACTTCTTTTCCTTCAAATGCATGTTTATATGAATTTTGAACTAATTCATTGATAACAAGTGCAACATCAACAGTTTTATCACTGCTCAAATAAATATCAGAATTTATATCTCTTTCAACAGTGATCTTCCTGTTTTCATCCGAACCTCTTTGCAAATTGCTCATAACAGATATTAGAACTTCTTCAAGTTTTATATTGTCTTCAAGCTGTCGTGACAAAAGTTCATGAGTTCTAGCAATAGCTTGTACTCTATTGACGCTTTCATCCAAAATCTGCTTAGCATCTTCGATTTCTGTTCTTCTTGATTGAATTCTCAATAGAGAGATAATTGTTTGTAAGTTATTTTTAACTCGATGATGAATTTCCCTTATTGCCACGGTCTTATGAACTATCTCTTCTTCCTTCATCTTGATTTCTGTTATATCCTTAATAATCATCGTAAATCCAATGTGGTTTTCAGCAAAGATATATTTCACATCAAAATATGAATTATTAAAAAAGACTTTCCGTTCCATACTACTTGTATTCTCTGCAACAGTTTTAAAGTACATTATCTGTTCAAATGTCGAAAAATCAAGAGATAAATTGTCATAATGAAGATTAATTAGATTATCTTGGTAACCGAATCTTGCGTATAACTTTTCACCAGAATGATTAACACGATATAACTTTCCTTTGTCATTAAATGAGAGCACAGCAGAATCAATCTTATTTATGATGAAGTCATCATCTGCACTAATTTCATAAATGTTTTCATCAATTTTTGTATCGGCATTGTTAGAATCATCTAACTTATTCTCAACAATCAAGACTGCAATATTTTTTTTATTATTTCGAATCGGATAAACCCTTTGTCTCATGCTTTGACCCTCTTGGGACTTACCCATTAGATCCAAAGAATTTAAGGAAGTTTCCATTGTTCTATATACAGCAGGCTCATTTTTTCTTTTCGCAATATCACCTACTATGTCTTTTGAATATAATGATTTTTCACGTATGGGCATTCTTTGAAAAACAACAATAGCCTCACCAGAATAGCAATCAATTATATCTATAAAAACATCGGATTCAGGATAAAGATTTTTATCTGATATCTGATTAATTTGCTTTTCAATTTCAGTTATATCATCATTTGATAAATTAGTATGTTTTGCACACAATGAACGTAATCTATTAGTCATTGGCAACAATCATCTCAGCAATATCAATCATTGAACAACGCTTATCCATACTTATTGACCTTAATCGCTGGTAAGCTTCTTCTTCACTTAAAGAATTTTCTTCCATGATTATTCCCTTAGCTTTTTCAATTATTTTACGGTCTGAAAGTTTTTTTGCTAATTTGTTAACTTCTGACTTCAATTCTTGATTAACTTGACCATTTGCCATTGAGACTTCTATTGTTGGAATGAATGATTTTTCATCAACAGGTTTAACAACGAAACCTCCGACTCCATATTTTTTGGCTTGCTCAATATAATGACGATCACTATGTGCAGACATAATTACAACAGCTTTTGCAAGTTTATCAGTCATTATTTTTTTGCTAGCTTTTAAACCATCCAATATTGGCATCTTTATGTCCATTATTACCAAGTCTGGTAATTGCTTTCTACAAATCTCGATTGCCGAAATACCATCAGATGCTTCACCTACAACTTCATAGTTTTCATCTTCAAGCAAACCTCTAATATCCATTCTTGTTAGTGGCTCGTCGTCTACAATGACAATTCTTCCATTCATATTGTTACATCCTTTTGCTAAGTTTTAGTTATATCTATTCTAGGAAATCCTAGGATTTGATTTAGGCCTCTTACGACTTCTCTCAAAGCACTTTCTACAGAAGATATATCTCCTGTAATAACTACAGAACCACTAAATCTATCTATAAAACCTATTGTAACATCTCCCGATTTTGTTGCAATATCTACTGCAATAATTGCTGCCTCACTTGGAGTGATTGTCATAATTCCAATAGCATCATTTTTAACATCCATAAGACCTAGTTTTTCATACAGTTCTACTGTTGGATTAGCAATGATGTGAGCTAAAGTAATTTGTTTACCAGGAACATATTCCTGAATCATACGTTGCTTTTCACCAGAACTATTTAATAAATCATTCATACTAAATTACTTCCTTGAGAATTTGTTTTATATCATTAGTTGTCGGTACTACTGGATTAGTAGCAGTACATCCATCTTTCAAAGCAGCTATAGCGACTTCATTTTCAGAATTTAAGTATTCTTCTTTTGGTAAACCTGTGTCCGTTAATCTTGAAGGGATTTTAAGTTTCCTATTCAATTGCTCAATCAATCGTACAAGTTTCTTAGTTCCCATCCTTGGATTATAGCTCTCTTTAGTGATTGCAGAAGCAAGTTTACTGTATCTGTATGCAATATCTTCATTAATTTCTTGCCCTGATAACATTCCTGCATTATATAGAATTACCTTTGGTAATAAAATTGCATTTAATCTTCCATGGGCTATATGGAAACGACCACCTAAAGAATGAGCAAGTCCGTGATTAAGTCCTAAAGATGTTGTATTAAAAGCCATACCAGCCATCGTTGATGCATTATGCATCTTCTCACGAGCCTGATAGTTATTTCCATTTTCAAAACAGATAGGTAAATAGGTGAATACTAATTTAACAACTTTTTCACACAATGCATCTGAAAAATCATTGTACTTAGTTGAAACATATGATTCAATCACATGAGTCAACACATCCATTCCAGTATCAGCAGTTATGTGAGGAGGTATTGATAATAAAATATCAGTAGCCAAAATGGCTTCATCAGGCTGAATTTCATCTGTAACCAAAGGATATTTTTGTCCTTTTGTTTCATCTGTTATTACAGAAAAATTTGTTACCTCTGACCCTGTACCACTAGTTGTTGGAACTGCTATGAAAGTAACATTTTCAGTTACTCCAGTTTGAGCTCCAAAATAATTCATCCCTTTTGCAGCATCAATAACTGAGCCGCCTCCTATAGCAAGAATCATACTTGGCTTTAATGTTTTCATTGCATCAATTCCTGCAATTAGTACACTTATTGGAGGATCTGGAGTTACCTCTGAAAAAATTTCATAATCATTTGTTGAATCAATCATGCTAACTACTTTTTCAAAACTTGGTAAGTTTTTCATTGCTTGATCAGTTACTACAAAAATTCGTTCATTTTTTAATTCAGCTAAACGTTGTAAAGAATCGCTACCTATCCAAAGCTTTGTTGGATAGTTAATTTCCATCTCTTTCTCCTTTTCTTACAAAAATAAGAGGCTAAAAATAAGCGTGTAAAAAAACACTCATTCTTAGCCTCTTTGCTTTTAAAAAGTACAACATTGTACTTCAATATTCAGTTATATTAGCAACATATTAAAAAGACAGGCATATTGGCACGACTTTGTGCCTTAGTTACACCATTGTACAGTATGCCCATTGCCGATAAAATATACTTAACACTAAAACAGTGCTAGCAATGGACATCATGTTGCGGATGAGTCCTACTGCTTTGACCACGAAACAGTAGCACACAGCATTATTAATAAAAAGACCTGACTTTAAGCTTTCGCTTTTCACAGTGGCGGGACCGCGTTGGATTTTCACCAAACTTCCATTTATAAATAATGTTTTTTAGTTATGATATTCTATCTGACAACAGTATAATTTATAGTATAATATTTGTCAATAGTTTTTTGTAATCAATGGAAAACTTTTATATTTCTTCGATATGAAATATCTTTTTTTCCGTCTCTATTATTAACATATCTAGCCAGAGCGTAGAAATAATCAGATAATCGATTTAAAAATTTTACAACTTCGTCATTTATTTCAGATAAATTTTGAAGTGAAACAACTTCCCTTTCAACTCTCCTAACCATAGCACGCGCATAATGAAGTTTTGCTGCTAAAGGAGAACCACCAGGTAATATAAACTCAGTTATTTCCGGAGTGTTTTCTGAATAATAATCAATTCTCTTCTCCAACCATCTTGTGTACGTCTCTGACATCCTATAACCTCGACTAGCATTCGGAGTCGCAAGATCTGTTCCACAGTCAAAAAGAATTTGTTGAATCTCCTCAAGTTCTGCTCTTACGTCACGATAATAGGGCATATCACTTAGAATGACACCTATATAAGAATTAAACTCATCAACAGATCCATAAGCTGATACGCGAGGTGAGTCCTTTCGAACACGTTCCCCACCAATAATACTAGTTGTTCCTTTATCACCACTTTTAGTATAGATTTTCATATATTCTTCCTTTCCTAATCATCATCTGATAAATATTCAATTAACTGCTCCATACCCTCACCTGTTGTTGACGATACTCTGAAGATTTCTCTAGCACCTGCAATTCTTAGCTGTCTTTCAATTTTTTCAATTTCATCACTTGTTGCCAAATCAATTTTACTTATTACTCCAATACATGGTTTATTAAAAGCTGAGGCAAATTGTGGTGAAAAAGTTTGTATTTTTTCCACAGCACTAGCTATTAAGACGAGTAACTCTGCATCTGCAGCTGTAATCAACAGTGCACTATATAAATTTCTGTGTTGAATAAATTCTCCCGGAGTATCAATTACATCTGAGTGAAATTGTATTGCCTGTGTCTTATTATATTTAAGTTCTTGTCCATGAAGATACTGAGTTAAGGTTGTCTTCCCACAACCAATTGCACCCATTAACATTATTTTTTTCAAAAAGCACCCCTTCATTAATACTAAACAAAAAAGCCAGTATCCCATTTACTTATAGGATGACTGACTTCATTGTCTAATCGATTTGACTTCGCTGTCTATTTGCATAAATCGTAACATATAAGCTAATAGTTGTCAAATTCAATTATATTTATAGACTATATGAAACAATTTATCATTATAATCATTGTCTTTAATAATCCAAAAATGAAAAATGAAATGATAACTGATAGATATAAAATTTTATTTGTCTTCAAAATATCACTTGATTCCACATTTCTTATATCATCTCCAATGTATGGTTTATAGATTTCTACCCCATGATACACGTGACTACCACCAAGCTGAATACCTAATACTCCAGCAACTGCAGCTTCTGGATAGCCACTATTAGGGCTCTTATGTTTACGACAGTCCCTAAAACCAATTCTTACACAATTCTTATAATCTAGCTCCATGATATAACTTGCACAGATCATAAAAATTAAAGTAAGTCGTGCGGGAATATAATTAGCAAAATCATCGACTTTCGCAGAGATGAATCCAAGATCTATATATTTTGGTGTGGTATATCCGACCATTGAGTCTAATGTATTTATAGCTTTATAAACCATGGCAAGTATTGGTCCTCCAATAAAAAGATACATTAGAGGAGCAATGCCACCATCACTAGTGTTTTCCGCAATTGTTTCAATCGTTGCATTAATTATTTCTTTTCTTGTCAGTTGGCTAGTATCTCTACCAACTATCATACCAACTTGCCTTCTAGATTCTGATAATGTTTTATTAATTAAGCTATCATATACTTTCTTACCCTCATTTGCTAATCCTTTAATTGAAAGAGTTGTATAACTAAGGTAGACATAGACCAGGGCTCCTATATAAATATTTATTTTGTAAGCTATAAGTAGTAATACATATGTTACCAATCCTGACAGAGCAACCGTTGTCAACCAAAGTATCAATCCTAAAAATCTCATTTTTTTTGAACAATAATCTTGTCTAACAAATTTATTCTGAAACCAATATATATAATTTCCCATGATTTTCACTGGATGAGGCCAGGAATATGGATCTGCAATAAAAAAATCAAGTAATAAGGCAATCCCAATATAAAATATACTTTTCATATTTCACTTTCTATTTTTAAAGATTCTCACTCATAATTTTATTTAAAGTATTAATAAAATAAATATTTTCTTCATGTGTCCTCACTGCAATTCTATAATACGTTTTGGAAAGATTTTTGAAGTTCTCACATGATCTTATTAAAATACCATTTTTCATCATCTTATCTTTCAAATCCAAATCGTTTTTCCAACAAAAGAATAAAAAATTTGTAACCGAAGGATATAAAATAATATCCTGAACTTTTTCTAAATTTTCCACCAAATAATTACGCTCTTTATTAACATAAGAGATGCTTTCCTTGATAAATAAATTATTTTTCAACATTGCTTGACCAATTTTATCAACAAAAGTATTTATTCTCCACGGGACAGATGCTTCTTCCATTTTTTTTAAAATATCGTAGTTACTTGTCAACAAATACCCAAGTCTAAGACCTGGAATAGCAAAAATTTTTGTCAGAGATCTGATGATAAAAAGGTTAGGGTTTTCGTCTACTTTGTTAATTAATGAGTTCTGTTGATCATCTACAAAATCCATAAATGCTTCATCAATTATAAAATTAATATTTTTTAATTGACAATAATTTAATATTACTTCAAGTTGGCTGAACTTAATTACATCACCTGTTGGATTGTTAGGATTACATAACCAAATTGTATCTACCTTTTCAATATTTAATAGATCAATAATTTTTGTTTCATCAATTATAAAATTTTCTCTTTCCATAGAAAAATAGACTACTTCTCCATCTACTAATTTTATTGCTTCTTCATACTCAGAAAAAGTAGGACTCAAAATTAATACTTTTTTACTTTTAAGGGAGGCTGGCAACATATAGATAATCTCAGATGCTCCATTACCAAGAAAAATCTGATCTGATTTACATGAATGATGAATCGCAATTAAATTCTTAAGCGATTTGTAATTGATATCAGGATAATGAATAATGTTATCAATATTTTCAATAATAACTTTTTTTATTTCTCCAGAGAGTCCTAAAGGGTTTATATTTGCTGAAAAATCTATAATATTTTTGGGTTCAATTTTATATTTTTCTGCCATTTCTAAAATATTTCCACCATGTACTTTAACCATAATAATTCCTCTTCTGAGTTTTTTAAATCGATTGCCCTTCTAAAATTTTGTAAACTTTTTTCATATCAATGTTATCTCTAACTAAATTCGCTAATTTATCATATTCTTGATTTTTAAAGTCATTATAGTCCATTGAAAGATGTGTTATTGGTAGTAATCCTTTATAAACACGAACTTGATTTAAAAAGTCTCTTCTCCATTCTCTATTATCAAAAATTCCATGTAGATATGTTCCTTGAACCTTTAAATCTGAACTCATAGCTCCATCTAATCGATTTGTCTTATGATTATTTTCAAAGTCAATAACTGAAAATGCACTTTCTTTATTATTAACAGTTTTTCCCATATGAATTTCATAGCCCTTAACTTTATAATTTTTATTTTCAATAATTTTCCCTTCGGATTGTGTTGTAGTTTTGGTATCTGTAAAAACTGTGTCAACATTCAATAATCCTAAGCCACGAAGAAATTCACAATTCCCTTCTGTTTTCAACGGGTTACTTAGACTACTACCTAGTATTTGATATCCTCCGCATATTCCAAATATTGTAGCTCCTTTTTCTCTTAATGAAATAATTTCTTTGTCAAAGCCGCTATTTTTTAAATATTGCATGTCTGCCATCGCATCTTTACTCCCTGGTAAGATAACAATGTCCGGATTACCAATATTATCTCCCGGCAAAACATACCTTACTGATACATCCTCTTCCATTTCAAGGCTCTTAAAATCAGTAAAATTAGACATTTTATTTAATGCAATTACTGCAATATCCAGATCTTTTTGATAGTTGAACTGACGATTAATATTATAAAGAGCCATACTATCTTCATCTTCAATATCAAATTTCCCATATGGAATTACGCCAATAACCGGTACACCTGTTAAATCTTCTATCATTTTTAAACCAGACTCAAGTAAAGAAATATCACCTCTAAATTTATTAATAATAATTCCTTTGATTCTTTCGCTATCCTCTTTTTCGAGAATTTTTATTGTCCCATATATTGAAGCAAATACACCTCCCTTGTCAATATCAGCAACTAGTATTACCGGAGAATCAGCGATTTTTGCCATGCCCATATTCACAAAATCATCTTTATTCAAATTGATTTCCGCGGGACTGCCAGCCCCTTCAATTACAACAACATCGTTCTCTAAAGAAATTTCTTTATAAATATTACTAATTTCCTCAATTAATACTGGCTTGAAAGCAAAATAATCCACAGCATCCATATCTTTTAATACTTTCCCTTTATAAATAACTTGAGATTTTGTATCAGAAGTAGGCTTTAATAGTATGGGATTCATTCTAACATCTGGTTCTACTCCTGCTGATTCTGCCTGAAAAACTTGAGCTCTTCCCATCTCATGGCCATCTGAAGTAATGTAGGAATTTAAAGACATGTTCTGAGATTTAAACGGGAAGGATCTTAACCCATCTTGCCAAAAAATTCTACATAATGCTGCTACAACTATACTTTTCCCTGCATCAGATACCGTTCCTTGAATCATGATACTCTTTCCCATTATTTTTTCTTCCTCTCTAAAAAAACTACCAATTCTCACGAAAAGGTAGCTGACTATCATATTATGATCTGTGAGTCGTCCTACTTTTCTGTGACAAATTACAAAATTGTGTCCACATTGACAACTACAAATATTTATCAAAACATCATTGTTTTATATAATTATAATATCTAAAAATTTATTGTCAATGAAATTAATGGTTATAACTAAATATTGCTTCAAAAGTCTAGAAATAAAAATTTTTACATTTTTTGGTAAATGTAAAAAATAATTATAAAAAGCTATTAAACCATAAATTCTAATGGTTTAATAGCTTTTAAATTTTTAAATTAACAATATTATTTTTTCTTCTTACGACCTTTTTGCATTTTCTTTTGGGCGCGTTTCATGGCTGAGTTCATTGCCATTTTACCCATGCGTCCTTTAAGTCCTCCACCAAACATTGCTGAAAGATCTGGCATTTCTCCTCCAGCTAGGTCACCTAAATCACCTAGGTCTCCAAGTTGAGACATATCTGGCATTCCATTAGGCATATTCATACCTTTTGGCATATTAGGCATCTTACCGCCTCCCATTTGTCCTAAAAGAGAATTCATGTCACCATTCATGATACCTTGCATCATTTTTTTAGATTGATTAAACTGTTTGATAAGTTTATTCACTTCAATAAAAGTATTACCACTACCAGCTGCAATTCTACGACGACGACTTGGTGAAAGAATATCTGGATTCTCACGTTCTTCTGGGGTCATAGAAAGAACCATTGCACGTTTTCTTGCGATTTCTTTTGGATCTACTTTAACATCAGAAATTCCTGGCATTGATGACATTCCTGGAATCATTTTCAAAATTTCATCAAGAGGTCCCATGTTTGTAACTTGGTCTAACTGTTCAATGAAATCATTAAAGTCGAAAGTATTTTCTTTCATCTTTTGAGCAAGCTCAATACTTCTTTCTTCATCAAAGTCTTTTTGAGCTTTCTCAATCAGAGTAAGCATATCCCCCATACCAAGGATACGGCTACTCATACGTTCTGGATAAAATACTTCTAGGTCAGTTATTTTTTCACCAACACCGGCAAATTTAATTGGCTTACCTGTAATTTCACGAATTGAAAGTGCTGCCCCACCACGAGTATCACCATCAAGTTTTGTAACGATAACCCCTGTGATATCGAGACGTTCATTGAAAGTCTTAGCTACTTGTGCTGCAACTTGACCTGTCATTGCATCGACTACTAAAAGAATTTCTGTTGGATTTGCAACTTCTTTAATTTGCTCCAACTCATTCATCAATTTGTCATCAATTTCAAGACGACCGGCTGTATCGATTAAAACATAATCATTTTTATTTTGTTTAGCAAGCTCAAGCCCTTCTTTAACAATTTCAACTGGACTTACATCTGTCCCTTTATCAAATACAGGAACACCAACTTGATTACCAATAACTTTCAATTGTTCAATGGCTGCTGGACGATAAACGTCAGCCGCAATCATTAATGGGCGTGCGTTTTCTTCTGTTTTAAGACGATTAGCTAATTTACCTGCGAAAGTTGTTTTACCAGCCCCTTGCAAACCAACCATCATAATAACCGTTGGAATTTTTGGTGATTTTTGAAGTTGAGATTCACCACCACCAAGAATTTCTGTCAGTTCATCATCAACAATTTTCAGAACTTGTTGTGCTGGATCAAGAGCTTCGCTAACTTCAAATCCAGTAGCACGTTCTCTTACTTTTCTTACAAAAGATTTAACAACAGGAAGTGCAACGTCGGCCTCTAATAGGGCCAAGCGAATTTCCTTAGTAACTTGTGCAATGTCTTCTTCTGTTAGTTTTCTTTTTCCGCGGAGGTTTTTAAACACTCCCTGCATGCGTTCTGTTAAATTTTCAAATGCCATTTTAATTTCCTATTCTTCTTAAATTACTTTTTTATTCTTCGTCAATGAGTTGAAGCTCTTGTAACTTTGTCTTTAGGTAATCATCTTCTGAGTATTTCTCCAAAAGATTTTCGATCATCTGACCTCTAACGATATAATTCGAGTAAAGGTGTAGCTTCTGCTCATATCCTTCTAACACTTTTTCGGTTCTCTTTATGTTATCATAGACAGCTTGTCTACTGATTCCATACTCTTCGGCGATTTCCGCTAATGAATAATTATCAGCATAATAGAGTTCAATGTAGTTCATCTGTTTTTCAGTTAAAAGAGCCGCGTAAAATTCAAAGAGCGAATTCATACGATTGGTTTTTTCTATCTCCAAAATCTGCTCCTTTTTTTTATTTAATAGTCAAAAAAATAAATTTTTTCAACTTACTCTTTCCATTATACCAAAAAATTGATTATAATAAGAGAGTATTACATTAAAATTTAAGGGCAAAATTATGAAAATTAAGTTCAAGAACGTTATCGTCTATACTATATGTTATTTTTTAGCTGTCTTAGCTGTAGTTATCATAAGTAATAACTACTATATTGCTAGTGATACTGATAATCTAGTAAATGAAGCCTATAAGGTGGATAAGGATTTAACTAATGGAAAACCAATTCGTTTTGATGATATCAAGGTTGAAACATTCACAAAAGATCAAACGAGTGATAAAGATATTGCGATCTTAAAAGATGGTGCTGCTACATCACGTGTAATTAAAAAAGATACAATTTCTGTAGCAATTCCACGTTATGTTGACAACCAAATTATCGGATATCTTAGAATTACCGACAAGAAGACTGATGATTCATTTATTATTACTTTGTTTGTGATATTTGCACTAATAATTTACTTAGTTTGGTTGCTTCAATTCTATCTAAGATATACAAAATCAAAAGAATATATGGAAAATCTTGTAGCTAAAATTAAGGCCATATCTAGAAATCCTCTTGAACAAAGCTACCTAATTACAGATGAAACTGATCCTATAACTAAGGAACTTAACAAACTTGGTGAAAAAATACAACATCAAGCAATATCAACTCGTCCGAAGAAAGAGAATCTTTATGAATTTATAGAATTCTTTGATTTTCCAATTTTTATTTATAATGGAAAAGGCTCAATAAAACGTTATAACGAAGCTTTTAAAGGAGATTTTTCTGCAGGAGAAAGTCTTGATATGTTTTCACAGGATGCCGATTTCTTAACCTTCTTAGTTAGTAAACTTGTTGACCCTGAATTAGATGCAAAAGAATTTCATTTTGATCATAAAAAATCTGACTACATTGTACACTTACAACCAATCCCCGATTTAACGGATAATATATTAGTTACTATGCAAGAAGTCACAAGTTTAAAAAATAACTAATTTTTGATTTATTTTAAAAAAATCTATAAAATCATAATTGGAGGTTATACATATGAAAAAAATATTAGATATTATTGCAAGAATTGTTGCCGTTGTTATCGTTGTATTAGTTATTGTGGTAATTTGTTTAAATTTAAGACCAATTGAACTTTCATTTTTCGTTTGGCATGCAGATATCCCACTTGCAGTATTAATTGCAGTTCTTTTCCTAATTGGTGCTATACTTGGGCTAATTCTTAAAAAAGGAAATATAAGTAAACGTGCTCAACGTGTAGAAAGTGATATTAACTCTACAATTGCAGATATAAAAGAGTTAACTAAATAAAATGAAATACCTGTCCTATTAATTAGGCAGGTATTTTTTAGTCTAAAGCATATCTAAATTTCCATTTTTTATAGCTACTTTTTCCATAATATGAAGAACTACAACTGCTATTAATAGATAAACAAACCCAAGAATCATTTCAGCTTTCAATGGATTTAAAAATCCAACTTGCATATTACCATCCATAATTGATTGAGCTACTGAAATTGATCTTGTGAGTGGCAATATGGGTGGAATAAACTGAAATACTTTTGGCAAGGAAGAAATAGGAAAATTTGCACCTGTAAATATCAATAAAATTTGGCTTGCTGTATTTGTAACCAAATGGACTTCGGTACTTACTAGAATAAAACAAGAAAATAAAAAACCAAAACTCATAGAGACAAAAACTGCAACCAGTAAAACCAGTAAAAACTCAAGAACCTTACTAGTCGTCCAGGAAATATGTAAGAGGAGACTAATTACTGTTACACCAATAAACACGGACAATAATGATTGAATTATTGTCGAAAATGCACTGGTAAATGAAATTTCCCAAAGCTTGGTCTTTGAAGCTATAAGTAAGGATAAGGTTCCATTGTGTTTTTCTGATGATAGTAGAAATCCTACCCTATAAATAGCTGTGAATGCGACGACTAAAAGTGAATTACCTATCATCCACCTTGATACTTTCTCAGGTCCATAGGCATAATAAGCAATTAGTGAGTAACAAAGCATTTGTAAAATTGGTAATGACAAGTCCACCATTAGATATGTGCGCCAATCAGAAATTATTGAATCTCTCTTATAAGAAAATTTTATTCGGCGAAAAAATCTATTTATAACTTCCATCAGAAAACCTCCAAACTAGCATTTATTCTACATAAGGCATCAATACGTTCAAAAATATAATAGGACAAAACAAAGTATATTACTGTAATTATCGATAATCCTAAAGTATTTTGTATCATTTCAGCACTTTTACCACCATTTATTGCTAGTTCAAATCCTTTCATTGCCCATGAAGGACTTAAAATCATTGATAACCATTGTAAGGGTTGAGGGAGAATTGAGATAGGAAAAACCATACCAGATAAAATTGTCATTGGATATTCAATAAAATTCATCAAGATTCTTATCTTTCTTGATATTGTAAAAAGTCCAGAAAGAATAAGAGCCAAAGCTACCATGGATAAAATAGTTAACAAAATAATCAAAATTAGATATGGAATATTTACAAACTTAATAGGAAGAGCAAAAACAACTCCTACAACAAACATACTTATAAAAAACGAAACTACTCCCCAGATAGTGTTACCTAGTATTTTTCCCAAAACGATAGTTTTGAAGCCAATTGGTGCTGTAAATAATATTGGAAGTGTTCCAACCCATTTTTCACGATCAATGTCACTAGCTGATGAAAAGCAAATACTTGACCAAAAAGTTGTCATTCCTGAACCAAGAAAAGCATAAAGAGTGAAATCTGAAATACTTTTATTTTTATAAATCATACCGAGGAGAAAACCTGCAAATATTGGTCCTAAAAAGACGCAAAAGCGAAACATGGGTCGTGCAATTGATTGTTTCATCTGCACGATTGCACTTGTGATTATTGCTCTCAAATCAGTCTCCTCCCAACAATTCTACATAGATATCCTCAAGATTAACCTCTAATTTTTGACGTTTGCGTTCCCCATTTTCAATTTCTTTTCTTCTAATAATTTCCTGTCGTCTTTCAACCGATAGAAGATTTTGAAGTCCAGCCACCGTATCGAGAGCAACAATTTCACCTTTATTAATGATTGCTATACGGTCACAAAGCTCCTCTGCTTCTGCTAGATAGTGAGTCGTGAGCACAATTGTCGTTCCATTATCTGCTAACTTTCGAATAAGTTCCCGCAATTCACGCGCTCCAATAGGATCAAGACCAATACTCGGTTCGTCCAGAAAAATTATTTCCGGGTCATTCAATAATGCACGGGCAGTTTGAAGCCTCTGCTTCATTCCTTTAGAAAATTTTTCCACTAACTTGTTCCCTGTATCTTCCAAGCCAACTAGCTTAAGCAAACGTGGTATTTCCTCCTTCTGCCTACTTAAAGGAATCTTATACAAATCAGCAAAATAGGCAAGATTATCATAGGCTGAAAGTCTCCAGTAAAGACTTCTCTCACCACCAAAGACAAAATTTATATGCTCCCTCACTTCATCTTCTTGCCCAAAAGTATCAAACCCCATAACTTTCGCCGTACCATCTGTTGGTGCAAGCATAGTTGATAGAATCTTCATGGTAGTCGTTTTCCCAGCACCGTTAGGGCCTAATAAACCAAAAATCTCTCCCTTCTTAACAGCAAATGAAATTCCTTTGAGAGCATGGAAATCTTCATTTTTATTCACTTTGAATGAACGCTTTAAGTTTTTAACTTCTATATAATCCATAAATCTCTCCTTTATACTTAAAGAAATTATAGACCACAAAAAAAGAGAATCTTCTTTTCTGTGGAAATATGCAGAAAAGATAATTAAATATTGCCTAGTATAATAATTAAAGATAAGATACATAAATGACTTTTATTTATGTATAATGAATAATTGAATACAAATGATAGGATATATATATGCAAAAACTTGGTGAAAATCTTAGAAAAATACGGAAGAGTAGAAATATGTCAGTGGAACAAGTAGCAAAAGGAATTGCTTCTTATTCCTCTATTGCTTCTTTTGAACGTGGTGAAAGTTTATTATCACTTGATGTTTTAATAAAGCTCTTAGACAGATTAAATATTTCCATCACTGAGTTTCTAAATCTTGCTGAAATTTCAGATACAAGCTTTTCGAAACAATACAGAGAATTTGCCTTGACTGCATATTCGGAAGATATGAATTTAATGGAAAAAATTGTAAATAATCTTGAAAAACAAACAAATTTTGACCATGTACAAGAAAGACTATCTTACTTGAACTATAAAATACTGCTAAGTTGGACAAATCAAGAATTTAAAATATCTCAAAATGACGAAGAATTTCTTTTGAACTATTTTTGGAACTGCGAAATTTGGACTGATTTTGATAATACACTTCTTTGCCATTCTATAAATTTTTTAAACTCAGATAATATTTTGATTTTCTGTAAGGAACTAATGAAAAATATTGAGGAACTTAATTTTGAAGGAAGTCACACATATAGTAGACTGAGGACTATTCTAAATGGTATGTATACTCTGTGGGATAGGCATGAAATCGAAAAATGTAAATTCATTATTGATTGGGCACTTAAAAATATCAGATATAATCACTTTAGAGAATTATCATTTTTTAAAGTATTTGATAACTTTGTAAAATATAGAGAAACAAAAAATCCTCAACTGCTTATTGAAGTTGAGTCGGTTATAAATTATCTACATTTCATGGGCAATTTTTCAAAATATGAGTATTTTAAAGAGGAACTAGAAAAATTAAAGGAAGATAAAATCAAAAAATCTGCTGGAAACTAATCCAACAGATTATCTTTTTATCGTTCAAGGAAGAATTCAAATCTATCCCCCGCATATTGACTGAGTACAAATTCAAATGGTGTATCGTCTGTAAAATATGATGTTTGAGTCAAGCTCAATATTGCTTGACCTTTTTTCATTTTCAGATAATCAGCAATTTTTCCATTTGCAATTTTAGATGAAATTACTTGTTCACTTCGACCTATTTCACGACCGCTTGCAACTAATGTTTTAAAGAAATGATTGGCTACATCTTGTCTATCAAAATCTGAAATTAAAAGATATGGAATACTTGCTACTTCATAACAAATTGGAACATCGTCAGCATAACGGATTCTCTCCATACGAATAATTTGTGCACCTGACTTAAGATTAAGTTTTTCAACTTCAATTTCATTTGCGGCGGTCTTTGTATAAGCTAAAACCTCGCTTCGTGGTTGCTTACCTTGACTTTGAATAATTTCTGTAAAACTCGTTGTTCCACGCATTCTTTCACGTACGCGTTGACTAGATACATAAGTTCCTGATCCAGCACGACGTTCAAGAATTCCTTCATCAACAAGGGCAGTTACAGCTTGTCTTAATGTCATTCGACTAACATGGAATCTTTCAGACAATGCACGTTCACTTGGAAGTCTTGTTCCAATTGGCCATGTTTCATTCTCAATTTCTTGTTTTATTTCATCATGAATTTTAATATAAACAGGTTTCATTTTTGCTCTTTCTCCTTAGTGCCAGTTTCAGCGCTATCTTTTCCTTTATTTTCACTCACTTTATTTATATCTTTATCTTGATTATCTTCATCAACTTTTTTAGCGACATCGATTTCAATATTAAAATCTTTACCAATCTTTATAACTTTTTCGGTTACCATTTTTACTGGAGTATCGTGGGTCCCTACTAAGTTCACAAAAATTGCGAATCCAACTCCAATAAAGGTATCAAGTACCCTGTTAAAAACATAGAGGATTGTTTCGCCTTCTGGAGTACCTAGTGAGATAATCAGAAATGATGCGCAAGCCCCTACTAAACCGGTATTCAAATTATATCCATCCATTATCACAATAATAATGATTAAAGAGATGGGGATTATAAATAACTTGACCCAAAAATTGTGTCCAGAATTGAAGTACAGCAAATAAAAAATAATAGAAAGAAGACCACCTAATCCAGCACCAATAAATCGCGATCCTGCTACATTGACTGTTGACTTAAAATCCCCTCTTACTGCTACAACCGCAGAAACTCCGGCTGCCATTGCTCCTTCAGGACGATTAGTAATTTGACAAAAAATAAGAATCAACGCCATTGCAATTGCCGTTTTTATGGTTCGAAGTCCAAGACGAAAACGGCCAATTTGTATACTCATACAGATCTTCCTTTGATTTTTATTTTTAACTATTGTACCATATTTTTTAAAGAATAGACTATACCAATTTACGATTTATTAATATTTTTATAAAAAAATCAATTTTATTTATTGTAGAACCAATTTATTGAATTAATAAAGAGCTTGTGCTATATTTTCAAATAGACGGTTTCAATCTATACCAATGAATGGTAAAGAAAAAAACTTGACAGGTCTTGCAAAACAGAATTATTTTCTGTATAATTGACAAGTAATATTAAAAGGAGGAAGACATGGCAAATATTAAATCTGCAATCAAACGCGCTGAATTAAATGTTAAAGCAAATGAATTAAATTCAACTCAAAAATCAGCAATGCGTACTGCTATAAAGAAATTTGACGCAGCTGTAGCTGAAGGAGCTGACAACGTTCAAGAACTATTCCAAAAAGCTAGTTCTGCAATTGACAAAGCTGAAACAAAAGGTTTGATCAAGAAAAACAAAGCAAGCCGTGATAAATCACGTCTAGCAGCTAAAATCGCTAAATAATTCGGTCTACCGAGTTATTTTTTTATGAAAAAAAGGAAGTTGGGCAGATTAATCTACTAACTTCCTTTTTTCATATTTATTGTCTAAAAATCAATAAATCTGATTCCTTTAATCCAATCATTGGATCCACTCCATAATTATCAACTAAAACTTTAGTTAATATTTTAGGTTGATTATCTACTTCTTTTGCTATTTCTTCTACATTACTCTCTATATCAGAAGAAAGCGAATTAACTTTTTGTGGATTTTCTACGACTTCGTATTCTTTTGCATCTTCAGCCACTGAAGATGACTCAATATCAGTATCACGCTCAATACCAAATTGCTCTAATAAATAAGTCTTCCGATTACTTCCGATTTTATGAACAGCTTGATTATAAGCATTATATTCGCCTAATAAAATTAAACTTTTTTTCGCCCGAGTTATGCCTGTATATAGCAAGTTTCTCTCAAGCATACGTGAATAACTAGAAACCATTGGTACAACGACAGTTGAGAACTCGCTCCCTTGTGACTTATGGATGCTCATAGCATAGGCTAAGGTTATCTTGTACCACTCGCTACGAGGATAGATGACCTCAGACCCGTCAAAGTCCATGACAATCTCGTCCTGCTTACTCTCAGTGTATTTTGCAGCCACTAAATCAGTTATAAATCCTAAATCTCCATTAAAAACATTCAAACTTGTTTCGTTGACCAAATGAAGAACCTTGTCTCCCCTTCGATAGGAAATTTCTTGAAAGTTAAACTCTAATCCGTCTCGCAATGGATTAAAGATATCTTGCACTAACTTATTAACATTATTTATCCCTGCAACTCCCTTATACATGGGAATTAAGACCTGAAGTTCAAAAGGATTATTTCCTTTTTTCTTCCATGAAGTAGCAATTTGTTCAATTATATTTGGAACCTGTCCAGGACCAACCTCAAAATAACTTCTATCTGGTTGACGGCTTGTAAAGTCTGCTGGAAGTTCACCATCTTTGATTGAATGCGCAAGGTCGGTTATGGTTGAATTTTCACCTTGTCTAAAAATTTTATCCAATGTAATTGACGGAATGGCCTCAACTTTTAATAAGTCAGCCAATATTTGTCCAGGACCTACTGAGGGTAGTTGATCAGCATCACCAACGATTATGACCTTCATACTTGGTGGGATTGATTCAAAAAGTCTATGTGCAAGCCAAGTATCAACCATTGAAAACTCATCAACAATCAGCAAACTTCCTGATAGTTCATCCGTTAAATCAGTAGAGATATCATCATCCGTCCCAATTCCCAAATGTCTATGTAAGGTTGCACTAGGAAGTCCAGTCAATTCATTCATCCTTCTTGCTGCACGCCCAGTTGGTGCAGCTAAAAGAATTGGAAAAACATCATCATGATAGCTTGTTGGATCAAGATTAATATCATTAAGCCTTGCATAGGATTGAATAATTCCATTTAAGACAGTTGTTTTACCAGTACCAGGTCCACCAGTCAGGATAAACAATTGATTATTTAGAGCCTCTTCAATGGCTTTTTTTTGTAGATTGTCATACTCGATAGCAAAATCTTCTTCTGCTTCCTTAATTACAGAAGCAACTTCATCTTTACTAAAAGAATCAGATTTTCTTAACATCAATTTCTGGATATTTCTAACAATACCAGACTCAGCAAAAAACAGGGAATTATCAAATATTTTTGTCCCCTCTTGCTGAATCTTACCTTCATCTATTAAGTCCCCAATGGCAAGCGCAACATCATCATAAGGAATCTCTACGTTTCGCGATTTTTCCAAAAGATCAACTGTATACTCTAAAAGCTCTTTAGCCTCAATATATGTGTCTCCAGTTGCAAGTGACATAGTTGGAACTAGATGCATGATGGCAGCGCGGTATCGTTCTTTTGATGTGGGCTCAATTCCTTGATCAGCTGCAATCTTATCCGCCGTTTTAAAACCAATTCCTTTTATATCTTCAACAAGCTGATAAGGATTTTCAGCAATTATATCAAGTGTATCCTGCTTGTATAAGTCATAGATTTGAAAGTTTATCTTACTAGGCATGCCATATTCACTCAGCTTTGAAAGAATCTTCTCCATACCGTGATTTTGAGATAAGAGCTTCAAAAATCCACTCTTTTTAGCTGGAGATAGGATACTGTTTAACTTACCATGATCCTCTAAAATGGCATCAATTGTATTATCTGGATAGGCATCAACAATTTTTTCAGCCGTCTTCTTACCAATTCCTGGAAAATGGTCACTTGAAAGATACTTAATAAGACCACTACCACTTGATGGCACAGCCTTCTCATAAGTATCAACCTTCAACTGCTCCCCATACTTGGGATGATTAGTCATTTGACCGAAGAAAGTATAAGCCTCCCCTTCAATCACATCACCAATTATTCCATTGACCACAATCTCCGTCCCCAAATAATCAGAATTGGTATCAGTAATATCAATCAAAAGCACCTTATAAAAATTTGATGGGTTCTCAAAAAATACTGCTTCAATATTTCCTGTGAAAAAAGTTTTTTCGTCCATGACTTCCTCACCTACTTACTATGTACAAAATTTTTCATCATACTTACTACTCTAATATACGATTTTATTCCACTCTATCAATTCAATATTATCAGGATTTTTAACATCGACTATAGTCAAGCTTGAATTTGATAAAATACCATCTTTTCTCAACTGATCATTTGGTGTTCCGATAAGGCTTTGAATGCTTGAAGTTAAGGTAGCACCATGACTAACGATAAGTATATTATCATTTGGAGAAATTGTTGGATCAGTGGCTAAATCATCAACTACTTCTTTAACTCTTGTTATAACTTGAGATACATTTTCAGCACCAAATATACTACCATCGAATTCTGCTGGATTATTACGAAAGGCGTAAATTTGCTCAGGGAATTGCTCTGTAACCTTTTCGATTTCTCTTCCTTCAAGATTCCCTAATTTCCATTCATATAATCTTTTATCAGTTTCTATTATTAATGGATTCTTATTTTTTTCAATTATCCCTTTAGCAGTATCTTGTGCCCTCTTTGAAGGACTAACTATAACTTTTTTAAACTCAGTATCTGCTAAATAATCACCTAAAATCGCTGTTTGTTCATAACTCTCTTCTAATAGAGGAGAGTCACCTGTCATTCCTTGAAAGCGACGTTCCAAATTCCAAACGGTTTTCCCATGTCTGACAAAATATAGCTTCATTTCAATTTGTCCTTTTCATAGGTATGACTAAGTTCAAGTCCAGAAAAATTCTGTTGACGTAAACATTCATAGATAAGAATAGCAGCGGTATTTGAAAGATTTAAACTTCTAACATGCTCATCATTCATAGGAATACGAAGTGCTTTTTCTTGATTATGGCGCATAAATTCCTCTGGAAGACCAGTATCTTCTCTTCCAAAAAGGAAATAATGATTATCTTCTTCTTTTGATAAATCTTCATCTGAATATGTCTTATCAGCAAATTTTGTAATCAAATGAAGCTTTCCATCCACTGAAGAAATAAAATCTTCTAAATTTTTATGATATCTAATATCAACTTTATCCCAATAATCAAGTCCTGCACGCTTCAAGTGCTTATCCGTAATTTCAAAACCAAATGGTTCTATTAAATGAAGAACAGTATTGGTTGCTGCACATGTTCTCGCAATATTTCCAGTATTAAAATGAATTCTAGGTTCAAATAAGGCTATATGGTTCATTAATAAATATACTCCAAACTAAAGTTATTTAATAAACAACAAAAAATAACTATAAATTAATATAACTACTATTATAATCTTTTAAAAACAAAAAAACTAGGATGCTCGGAGTGAATCTCAGCAAGCATCCTAGTTACGGTTTAATTTGCTTTAATCATAACAGGAAAGATTGAAACAAATTAATTTCAAAAGTTATAATAACATAGGTACAGTTTCATGTAAAGTGATTAGAACCGTGTTTTACTGCTAAAACTGTTTTATTTGTGCTTTTTAATAACTATTACAGATTTATTTTAAAAGTTATTTAATGAAAATTCAATGAAAGTCCTTGTAAACGGTTTTAAGAAAACCTTTGCATAACTCAGACTTTAGATGTATAATTAGCTCGTAGGTAGATTTTTTGTTTTTTTATGCCGATTTATACCTTTAAATTAAGGATTCATGCACTTAATAAACTTATTTTTGTCGGTATAACTTACAATTGGTCTATACAAATATTTTTTAGGAGGAAACTCAATTGAGTATCGGAATTATTATTGCCAGTCATGGTCAATTCGCCGATGGTATCAAGCAATCAGGTTCTATGATTTTCGGAGAGCAAGAAAAAGTACAATCAGTTACTTTTATGCCAAACGAAGGTCCTGATGACTTGTACGCACACTTGACTGAAGCGGTAGACTCATTTGATGCTGACGATGAAGTACTTTTCTTGGTTGACTTATGGGGAGGATCTCCATTTAACCAAGCAAACCGTATCTTTGAAGAAAATCAAGATCGTATGACTATCATCGCTGGATTAAATCTACCAATGCTTATTCAAGCATACACTGAGCGCTTCAACCCAGAAGCTCGTGTTCATGATGTTGCTGCTAATATTATTAAAGAAGCAACTGGTGGTGTACGTGTTCGTCCAGAGGAATTACAACCTGCTGACACAACTGCTGAAGTAGTTGAAGCACCAAAGGCAAGTGGTCCAATTCCAGAAGGAACTGTACTTGGAGATGGAGAAATTAAGATCCCATTGGCTCGTATTGATTCACGACTATTACATGGTCAAGTAGCAACAGGTTGGACACCAGCTGTTAAACCTGATCGTATTATCGTTGTATCTGATAAAGTAGCTAAAGATGAGTTACGTAAAAAACTTATCGAACAAGCAGCTCCTGCAGGAGTTAAAGCTCATATCGTTCCAATTGATAAAATGATTCAAGTAGCTAAAGACCCACGTTTTGGTAACACAAAAGCACTTCTTCTTTTTGAAACACCCGAAGACGCACTTCGTGCAATTGAAGGTGGAGTTCCAATCAAAGAACTAAATGTTGGTTCAATGGCTCACTCTACAGGTAAAACAATGGTCAACAATGTTTTATCTATGGATAAAGAAGACGTTGAAACTTATGAAAAACTTAGAGATTTAGGCATTAAATTTGATGTCCGTAAAGTCCCTAACGATTCTAAGTCTGATTTATTTGCTTTAATTAAAAAAGCAGACGTTAAATAATTTAAAGGAGAATATAAATGGAATATGGAGTTTTAAGCGTAATCCTAATTCTTATCTTCGCTTTCTTAGCGGGTATGGAAGGGATTCTTGACTCATTTGAACTTCACCAACCAGTTATTGCTTGTTCGTTAATCGGTATTGCAACTGGTCATATTGCACCATGTGTAATTTTAGGTGGTTCACTACAAATCTTAGCTGCTGGTTGGGCAAATATCGGAGCTGCAGTTGCACCCGATGCTGCTCTTGCTTCTGTTGCCTCAGCAATTATACTAGTTCAGTCACACGATTGGACTAAATCTGATACTGTAACAAATGGAGAAATGCAAACAGTTATTGGTACTGCAATTCTTCTTGCTACTGCAGGTCTTGTACTTACTACTTTAGTTCGTCTACTTTCTGTAGGTATTGTTCACCGTGCAGACGCTGCTGCTGAACAAGGTAATTATCGTGGAGTAGAAATGTGGCATATCGTTGCGTTAATGATGCAAGGTCTTCGTATCGCAATCCCTGCAGGATTATTGCTTCTTATCCCAGCTTCTGCTGTACAAAAAGGATTACTTCTTTTACCAGACTGGTTCACAGGTGGTATGGCAGTAGGTGGAGGAATGGTTGTTGCCGTTGGTTATGCAATGGTTATTAACTTGATGGCAAGCCGCGAAGTTTGGCCATTCTTCTTCCTTGGTTTTGCACTTGCGCCAATTAAAGAATTAACTCTAATAGCTATGGGTATCATCGGTGTTGCTATGGCATTCATCTATCTTGCTCTTCAAAATTCAGGTGGCGGAAATGGAGCTGGTGGTTCTTCAACTACTGATCCAATTGGCGACATCTTAAATGACTATTAGAAGGGAGAAAAATAATGGCTGAAAAAATTTCAATTGATAAAAAGACACGTAATAGTGTATTACTTCGTTCATTCTTCCTACAAGGTTCTTGGAACTACGAACGTATGCAAAATGCCGGTTGGGCATTTGCAATGATCCCAGCACTTAAAAAACTTTATCCTGGTAAAGAAGAAGCTTCTGCTGCACTTAAACGTCATCTAGAATTCTTCAATACACACCCATATGTAGCATCTCCAATTCTTGGTGTAACTCTTGCTCTTGAAGAAGAACGTGCAAATGGTGCACCAATCGATGATGTTGCAATTCAAGGTGTTAAAGTTGGTATGATGGGACCACTTGCTGGTATCGGGGATCCAGTATTCTGGTTTACAGTTCGTCCAATTCTTGGAGCTGTCGCGGCTGGTCTTGCTACTAGCGGATCACTTCTTGCACCATTAGTATTCTTCTTCGGATGGAATATTATTCGTATTGCTTTCCAATACTACACTCAAGAACTTGGTTACAAACAAGGTAGCAAAATTACAGAAGACCTTTCAGGAGGACTTCTTCAACAAATTACTAAAGGTGCTTCAATCTTAGGTATGTTCGTACTTGGTGTGCTTATCCAACGTTGGGTATCAATTAGTTTCACACCGGTTGTTTCAAAATACAATCTTCAAGACGGTGCTTACATTGACTGGAAGAACCTACCAGCTGGAGCTGAAGGTATTCAAAAAGCCCTTCAAGACCAAGCCGGTGGTCTTGCACTAAGCCAAGAAAAAGTTGTAACTTTACAACAAAACTTGGATCAATTAGTACCAGGGCTTGCTGCTCTACTACTTACATTCCTATGTATGTGGTTACTTAAGAAGAAAGTTTCTCCAATCGCAATTATCTTTGCATTATTTGCTGTTGGTATTGCTGGACGTTTCTTCGGAATCATGTAATATATTGAGACAGGCTTTCTAGCTTGTCTTTTTTTGTATTGTACACTTCTTTCTCTGAATATATAGAGAAATGATTGTTATTTTTTGCTATAATAGAAGGTAAGAAAAATTAGAAACAGGTATATTATGGCTCAATCATTAAATACACGTGCTGAATTTGTAGGCCCAGGAATTGCTTATATTGGCTTTGCTAAATATGGAAAAATAATGCTTGGAGATGTTGCATTTGAATTCTTCTCAGATCGTTCTGTAGAAGACAATGTAATAATTCCTCTAGATAAAATAAAAAGAGTTGAGGGTTCAGTATACGGTAAAAAAATTGGACGTAGATTTAATATTATTCTTCAAAATAATTCTAAGTTGTGCTTTGGTTCAAAAGATTCTGGGAAAATTTTGAAAATATTACGTGAAAAACTTGGTAATGAAAATGTAGTTAAAGCTCCAACTTTTTTAGGTACACTTACAAGAGCATTTAAAAGAAATAAATAAAAAGAATTTGACTTTTATGCTACTTTTGATAAAATTTACTTAATAAGAAAAATTTGGAAGCTAATATTACTAGCGATTTTAAGAGAGTTTGCGGATGGTGAAAGCAAATAATTTAAGGTAATATATCTACTTCTTAAAATGTTTTGCAAAACAAAACCGTATCTTCTACGTTACAGAAATTGAGTTCTTCGTGCTTATCGAGTTAAGTGTGAAGTAAATTAGGTGGAACCGCGTTAACACGCCCTATGTAGTTATATACATTAGGTGAGTTAGCGCTTTTTATATGAAATTAATAAGGAGAAAATATGTTAGACATTAAAAAAATTCGTCAAGATTTTGACACTGTAGCCGCTAAATTAGAAACACGTGGTGTTAAAGAAGAAACTCTAAAAGATCTTCATGAATTAGATATTACAAGACGAGATCTAATTGTAAAAACTGAAGAATTAAAGAAACAAAGAAATACTGAATCAGAAGCTATTGCTCAAGCAAAACGTAACAAGGAAGATGCAAGTGAGCAAATAGCAAATATGCAAAAAGTTTCAGCTCAAATTAAAGAAATGGATGCTGAACTTTCTGATGTTGAAGAAAAAATAAATGAAATTATTGTTATGCTTCCAAACCTTCCACATGATGATGTTCCAATCGGTGCAGATGAAGATGACAATGTTGAAGTTCGTCGTGTTGGTGAAGTGCCTAAATTTGACTTTGAACCAAAAGCTCACTGGGATCTTGGTGAAGATCTTGGAATCTTAGATTGGGAACGCGGTGCTAAAGTTACTGGTAGTCGTTTCTTATTCTACAAAGGTCTAGGTGCAAGATTAGAACGTGCTATCTATAGCTTCATGTTAGATGAGCATGGTAAAGAAGGCTATACAGAAATCATTCCACCATACATGGTTAACCATGACTCAATGTTTGGTACTGGACAATATCCAAAATTTAAGGAAGATACATTTGAACTTGCTGACAGCGACTATGTTTTAATTCCAACTGCTGAAGTTCCTCTTACAAACTACTACCGCGGTGAAATTCTTGATGGAGCAGATCTTCCAATCTACTTCACAGCCTTAAGCCCATCTTTCCGTAGTGAAGCGGGTTCTGCCGGACGCGATACACGTGGACTTATTCGTTTACACCAATTTAACAAAGTAGAAATGGTTAAATTCTCTAAACCGGAAGATTCTTATGAAGAATTAGAAAAAATGACTACTAATGCTGAAAATATTCTACAAAAATTAGGACTTGCATATCGAGTAGTTGCTCTTTCAACAGGAGACATGGGATTCTCTGCTGCTAAAACTTATGATTTAGAAGTATGGATTCCAGCACAAAATACTTACCGTGAAATTTCAAGTTGTTCAAACACTGAAGATTTCCAAGCTCGTCGTGCTCAAATTCGTTACCGTGACGAAGATGGAAAAGTTAAATTACTTCATACATTAAATGGATCTGGGCTTGCAGTTGGTCGTACAGTTGCAGCAATCCTTGAAAACTATCAAAATGAAGATGGATCAGTTACAATTCCAGAAGTACTTCGTCCTTATATGGGTGGTGTTGAAGTTATTACTGCTGAAGAAAAATAATTAATTAATATTAGTTTCAAAAAAACCATGTGGAATTCTCTACATGGTTTTCTTTGTTTATTCATACTGTTCAAAAGCGGTCTTAAATTCTTCCCTAAGAGATTCTTTAAATGACTGAGGAGAAAGTACTTTGACCCAAGATCCTTGCGATAAAAACCACATGCGTGCGGCAGATTCAAATACCACTACTTCATACTTTGTCCAATTATTTTCATCACAATTTTCTTCAACTATTTTTGAACCTGGAAAACGATCCAAGATAGTCGCTGGGTTTATTTCTGATAAGAATGTTACAGTCATAGGCTTACCATGATAGAGAAGAAAAGAATGCTTTCTCATAGCACTTTCCTCAAAGTTCTCTGCATGAGGCACCACAATTTTTCGAGAGACTTTTTTTATATCAACAAATCGATCTAATCTCACAACCAAATGCCCCTGAGTTTGGTCAACATATAAAATTACATAAAAATAAAAAACCGAAAAATATATAGCAACTGGGAGTCCTTCGTACTCTACAAAGCCATTCTTGTCAGGATTAACAAAAGTCATACCACCCTTCGTGGTTACAATATATGACTTAACAACATTACTTGTTGCCGGCTTATGAACAAATTTTATAACCTGTTTGTCATCAATATAACCCATAAATTCCTTAATTCGCTCCAATATATGTTTATCGTTAGTTACAGGAGCATAAAAAGTATTGTCATTTCTTATTGATTCATTGGCAATTTTTGCTTTTTCCTTGGGTAATTGTTTAAGAAGCTTATCAATAATGATATCCATCTCATCACGACGTAAACTTCTACTTTCAAGAGCTACTTTTGCTAAAAAAATAACCTCTTCTAAGGCAAATGCTTCTGAATGATTAAAACAATATTCACCCTTAGATCTATTGAAATTAAGAACTATGCTACTATGATTATCTTCTAGAACTCTCTTTATGTCTGCTATATCCCTATCAACTACACTCTTACTATTTGCCTCTAATAGGGATTTTCGATTAAGGGGCTCACCCATAAAAAGCTTAGTAAGCATATCTGCAATTCTTCTACTACTATTTGCATCACCCTTCATTTTGATATAGCCTTTCACAATTTAATTAATATTATAATACATGTTCTAAGGCAATTTTACAATAATATGGATCAATAATTCACATAAAATTTACTTTAGTAAAGCAAATCAAAAATCATTTTTGGAAAAAATATTTTTAATTTCTCATAAGAAAATGTAAATTTTCATAATAATAATTAATATCTGAACAAATATGCTAAGAAAATAAATTAAGTGTATAAATGATATATCAACTGTTAGAAACAAATTAAAAATTTTATGCCAAAAGATACAAATAAATGTGAAAAAAATTATGAATTATTTTATAACCCCACAATGTGATACTAGACTATGATAATCTATCTATAAGTAAGTATTGACACATTACTTATGAAAAGAATGAATTTATTTTAGGGGAGAAAAGAATGAAAAACGCTAAGCATTACAAATCAACAAATCGCACGTGGAAGTCTAAAAAACAATGGGTTTACGGAACTGGTCTTGCTGTAATAATTTTAAGCAATACTTTACCTACAGCAACTGCAATTGCTGAAACATTAAATGAAAATAGAACTGAACAAACTAATGCACCAAAAGTAGAAACTACTTCCTCATATATTGAAGAACCTAAAGAAAATACTTTATCTGAAACTACTCAATCAGAAAATGAAACTTACAAATCTACTACATCTTTAGAAAATAATTCTTCTATTGAAGAAAAAGTTTCAACATCAGAAAATGCTAATGCAAGTGTTTCTGAAACTTCAAGTACAAATTCCGAAGTTGATAAGTCAGTAAAGGATAACGATGAAATTTCTACTTCTACAAGCGAAGATATTTCCACTAGTGAAAAAGAAAAAATTGAAGAAAGTTCTACCACTTCTTCAACTGAAAATTCTCAAAACAATAAATCTGTCGTAGAGCCAACAACAGAAAGTACTAGTACTGACGAAAATAGTGATGATATTGACTACATATATGAAGTAAAAAGAGAAAAACTTCCAAATGGTGGTGAAAGAGTAACCTATAGTGATAATTCTGTTGATGAATATGATAAGAATGGAAAAAAAATTAAATCAATATATAGTGATGGGACTATTATTGAATCGTTTTATGATGATAAAGGAAACTACTCAGGAGGAAAGAATTTCTATAATGATGGTAGTACTTATGAAACAAATAAGGATGGAAAAACAACTAAATCTACCGATAAAGATGGAAATGTAACTGAATATTCTTACGATAAAGACGGAAACGATAACGGCAGAAAAGAAACTTCAAATAATGGATATATAAAAGAATACAATAAAGATAATGAAATAATTAGGCAAGTAACTCCTGATGGTAAAGTCTTTGAATATGCTGAAAAGACATTGCCTGATGGGACAAAAATAAAAAGTGATCCTTGGCAAATTATCGAAACTCGACCTGATGGTTCAAAAACGGAATCAAATCTTTCTTGGGGTGATTCATACAAGGAATATGATAAAGATGGAAATTTAATAAAGAGGATTGATAACTTAGGAAAAACTTGGGAATATAAAGATGAAAAAACATCTGATGGCACAACTATACATAATGGTCTTTGGCAAATTGTTGAAGTAAAGCCTGATGGAACAAAAATATATAAAAATGATGGTGAAGCAACACTTGAAATATTACCAAACGGTAGGCAAATTGAAAATATTCCACAATTTAATCTCAGCAAAATAATTAGTTACATTGATCAAAAGAAAACTTTAAAAACTCATAGTATTATTATCAATTCAGATGGTTCGCAAACGGAAATTGATACTCGTAGTGAGGATGTATACATCGTGGAGAGCTATGATCAAGATGGAAATTTATTTAGTCGAGTATGGTCAATTGCGAATGGATGGGCTACTAGAGGTAATTCTGATAGCGTTAATGAATCATTTAATGAATTCGAGAAAAAATATAATGTAAAAGAAGATGGTCAAAAAATTGACTTTGATTTAAAGAAAGCAAATGATAATGATAAACTTGATATATATAATTATTACGTCCCTGTAGATCCTAATAAAAAACCAGAAGTTATACCTGATGAAACAAAAAAACCAGGTGAAGAAGATAATGGATTTAGAAAGAAACCAATAAAATCTGAGGTACTCCCTAACGGAACAATTAAAAATACTTATGAGGATGGTTTCATTATTGAAAAAACGATAGATAAAAAAGAAATATCGTATAATCCTGATGGAAAAATTTCTGAAATTATTTATAAAGATAAAGACTATCCAGTTATTCATCAAGTTAATGTGAAATACGCCGACGGAACTGAAAAAAACTTTGATCAATATATGCTACGTGGAAATTATAAAAGAGATATATATGAAGATGGTAAATTTAAAGAATCAATGTATACATTTGGAGGAGGTTGGGGCACAGCAGATCCTCTATTCTTTGAAAAAATTGCAAGTAAATATAATGCTTTATATGTTGATATGCAATTTAAATATAATGTGACTTTCGATCCAAATGCAGACTTAAGACTAGTAACATATCTTAAATCTTATGAGAACAATCCAGATAATAAGCCTACGGATCCTTCCACTAAACCAGAAGAATCTAAGCCTCAAGAGTCTTCTAAACCTCAAGAATCTTCTAAGCCTCAAGAATCTTCTAAGCCTCAAGAGTCTTCTAAGCCTACTGACCCTAACAGTAGTGATCAAAGTAAAGGGGATGAAGATACTAAACCAACTGATGCTAACAGTGGAAACTCTGGCGACCAAGGTAAAACTGATGAAGCTACTAAGCCTACTACTCCTAAGTCAGAAACTGATACTCCTAAAAAAGATGGATCAAAAGTTAACAATACTAAAGTCGATACAAATTCTAAAGCAACAACAAAATCTGATAATGTTAAGGAGCTACCAAAAACTGGTGAAAATTCATTCATTACAAGTGTATTAGTTGCTTTTGGGCTTACAAGCATTGCTGGTGCAGTATTCTTAAATCGTAAGAAAAATAAATAATATGTAAATAAAAAAGTTTTAAAAAAAGAAAAGATAAGTCGTTTTAAATATAAAAAGAAAAGATATACTTTCAATCGTATGGCCTATGGTTCATGGGTTGAAAGTTTTTTGTAAAAAGGAGAAGAAATGTCAAATAAAGAATATAAGTACTCTGATCCCAAAGATCTTGAAAGCTATGCTGTATGGACTTTACCAGAAAATGTTGAACAGATTTTAGAAGAAAAAGATTTTAATACACTGACTAAAGAATTTGCTGATGTTTATAAAACTGCCGATGTTCCTGCAGAAGAAATCGAAAAAGATAAAAGACACGATTTTGTAATTGTTGGCATGAATCCAGGTGACACTATTGATACACATGATAAAAATGTAAAGTATTTGAACTTTCACGGTATCAAAAACAGTGGGACTTATAGACTTGCAGCTGCAATTTATAACACCGAATTATGGGGAGCATACATGACAGACTTAAGCAGAAAAATTTCAAGTAAAGGAAGTGAAATCGAAATAACTGATGAAGATGTAGACGACTTCCTTGGAAGAATTGAAATTGCAAACATCGACTCTGATGCCACCATAATTGCACTTGGAATTTCAACATACGAAGCATTTGAGAACTATAAAGAGTCTAAAAAAGAAAATGGAGTGCGCCATTCCCAAATTGGAAAGCGTCATATATATTATTTACCTCATTACAGTATGTCTAATGGTCATTGGAATACCGAAAAAGTTCATGATAGAGTTCTTGAAATTTTAGAAAATCATAAAAAATAGTTATTATTTAGAAAGTTACCATGTTCATTAGAAGCATTTCTCGTGAAAGTTTTGTTAAAAAGGATGAAGCTAGTAAGTTCCAAATGAAATATCTTTCTAAACCAGAAGTTCAACTTTATTGGAGTCAGAAAACAGGCTATATGCCCACTGTTGAAGAGGTACTTAATTCAGACAAATATCAAGGCTCTAAGCAATCAAAGGTACCTGCTGTAATCAATGAGACTACTAAGAATTTAATAGTCACAAAAGATACAAAAAATTTCGATGCTGCATATGCCCAGGTAAATGCAAGTATGGCAGAAATTTTATCTAGTCCAGCAAGCGACCGAGAAAATTTAATTAAAAAGGCAACAATTGAAATTGACGATACTTGGAGACAATAAAACAAAAACTAACTGTTAAATTAAGCAGTTAGTTTTTTGAATTTGGACATCACTTTTCTTTATTTTATTTTTTTGTGCTAAAATGGGTAGAAAAAGATTTAGAAAGGTACAACAAATGAAAAATATAAGTTTCAAAAAGAAATTAATTATTGTGTGTGTAATAATCGTTGTTGCCTGTCTTTTCTATTATCTTTATAAGAATTATTATCAAGATATACTAATGATATTTGATTCAAGCATTGACAGGAAAGTAGTTATAGAGGAGCTTCGCTCACATGGACCACTTTCAGCAGTTGTCCTTCTCCTTCTAATATGTACACCATTTGTTCCATACTCAGTACTAGTGGTATTTACCGCCTTATCCTACGGAGCATTTCTTACTAGTATATTTGCAATTTTTGGGGCTGTAATTAGAAGTCTTTTCTTCATATATATTTTTGATAAGGTGAATCATTTAGTTCCAAATGCCAAATCATTTAAAATTATTCAGGTTTTAAAAAATAGTAAGCACCCAGTAATTGAGCTAAGTCTTGCTTATATGATGCCCATAATTCCAAAATTTGCCATAAATTACACCATTACACTTTTAGATTTACCACTAAAAGAAGTAATAATTATCTTAATTATAGGTTCAGCTCCAAAGAGTATATTATTAGCATATGACGGTGACGCCTTGCTTCATGGAGATATTAAAAATATAATTATCATCTTCTGTGTGGCAATAATGCTACTTGTTTTACTCTATCTTTTTAAATTCAAAAATATGTTAAGACAAAAAGAAAAATGAAAGTCATCTGGCTTTCATTTTTTATTTATAATAACCTCTGTTCCCTTATCAACTTGCGATTCAATCATTATTTGAAAGTCTAATTTATCTAAGATTGTTTTTGAAAGATAAAGTCCTAGTCCCGTTGATTTTTTCTCAAGGCGACCATTGTAGCCTGTAAAGCCATGTTCAAAAAGTCTTGGAATATCTTCTGATAAGATACCAATCCCAGTGTCTTCAATAGTTAAAGACTTATCTTCTAAAATAAATCTTACACTTCCACTATTTGTATACTTAACAGCATTATTGATAATTTGTTCAAGAGCAACTGAAAACCATCTCTTGTCAGTCACAAGGATCCAATTCCCCGTAATTTCAACGGTTAAATCCTTGGCGATAAACTGACTAGCGTACTTTTTAACTAGGCTAGTCACCACATCTTTTGCATCGAATTTGTCAAAACGATAATCTGTAGAAATATTGTTTAATCGAAGATATTCAAGCAGAATATTTAAGTAATTATCAACTTGAAATACTTGATTCTTAAGTACAGTATTATCTACATCATTAGTTTGAACCATGAGATCGATTGAAGCAAGCGGAACTTTCATCTGATGACTCCAAATTCTTACAATATCAGTTAAATTTTTATCAAAAAGAACTACATCTTCTAATCTATTGGTAACATTTTTCAACTCATCTTCTAGAAGTTTTAATTTTCTTTTTTCCTTAGACCATTTTCGATAATCAAAAAAGAGGAAGAATAGGACAAACAGTCCCCCGAGCATTGTAGCATTTATCAGTGGTTCAAGTTTCAAATGCCAAAGTGAAAAAGTTAAGAGGTAAATAACGAATACAAGAGCTAAGGTCCAAACTAGGAAAAATTTTTCTTTTAAATATTGTTTCATTTTAATACATACCCAACTCCACGCACTGTGTGGATATGTTCAAAGCCGATTTCTGCTAATTTTTTTCTAAGCCTTGCAATATTAACTTGCAAAGCATTTGCATCAAAGAAATCGTCGCCCTCCCAAAGCTTAGCAAGAAGTGCTTCTTTGGTCAGTACTGTTCCGGCCTGTTCAAATAAGGCTCGAATTATACGGTTTTCAGTAGCAGTTAAATGGACATTTCCGTTTGATCCTGTCACTTGACCATCAAATGAAAGGGAAAAATCACCAAACTGCAAGGAAGAATTTGAAAAATCAGATGTTCTTCTTAATAGAGCATTGATTTTTGCCTTAAGTATTTCAAGAGAGAATGGTTTTGAAATGAAATCATCTGCTCCCATATTCATCGCCATAATGGCATTCATCTCATCAGTTGCACTTGATATAAAAATGATTGGTACTTTACTTGTTTTACGTACTTCTGTAGTCCAATAAAAACCATTGAAATAGGGCAAGGTTATATCCATTAAAACTAAATCTGGCTCAAACTCTGAAATTTCTTGACTTACACTTCTAAAATTTTGCACACTAGCAACTGAAAATTCTTGGCTAAGTGCTGTTTTTAAGCTATTAACGATTGATTCATCGTCTTCAACAATAAAAATTTTTTTCATATTATTTACCTACTAATCTAGTATGGCTAAGTCGCTCATACCACAGTCTTTTTGTTTTATTAAAGATTGCTAAAAGAAAATCGAGTCCTTTTATCAAGATTAATGCTGCACAAATCATTAGTCCAATGTAAATTCCTGATAGTTCACTTTCTGGTGCAGTACCTGTTAAATCAAGTAATCTTCCTGCAATTATAAAAGGAATAAAATTAATAGATATTAAAACCATCCTTAGAGTAATCAAAAGTCTATTTTCTGGTTCTATATATATTTTAACCAAAAATTGTCCAAGCGTCCTTTTGAAGATAATAGACGGAATTAGAAATACAATCAGTGGTCCTATATAAAATTGACTTACAAATGGTGTAATTATCGAAAGTAATATAAGATCAACTACAATTCCAGTTAATCTTCTTGTAAATGATACTTGAGATGACCTTACCTGAACTTTATCTAAGTCTGGTAAAAAATTCTTAAGTATTTGTCCCAAACCATAACCGAATAAGGCGCCTGCTGTATTTATCATAAGATCATCGACATCGAAAAGTCGATATGGTCTTGGATATAGACCAAAGAGAGCTGAACGTTGGATGAGCTCAAATGATAGGGTCAGAAGGAAGCTATATATCAGTGTTGTGCTAAATTTTTTCTTAAAAAGATATGACATGTAAACACCGAAAGGCAACGTCAAAAGGAAATTGAAAAATGGTTGGATAAAGGTCCAATGTTTAAGTGCTGGAACCCATGTTGATTTGTCTGATAGCACAAAGGGACTATATTCTTTGAAATATCTTACAAATTCAAAAGGTTTGAGGTTTTGAACAGGTCCTGTCATATGCTCTACTTCTTCTCGACTGGGTAGAGGGAAGATAGTCATGGCATAAGCACAAATTATATATAAAACGAAGGAAAATGTAACCAAAAGTCGCCATGTACTCACACCTCCACGCTTGCGATACTGAATGATAAAGTATGGCAGAATCATAAGAAAGGCGGCTGCAAAAAATATTAGAACACCCATCTGGATTGGTTGTAAATATATTCTCATTTTTTCTCCTACTTATAATAAATAATTAAAACAAATTTGAGCAAATCACTACCAGTATTTATGTAAGTATGTTCTTGGTTGGCATCAAAAGAAATTGCATCATCGGCTGCTAAATCATATTCCTTATCATCGATAACCATTTTCAAATTACCTTCCAAGACCATTATATATTCTTCTGATTTTAAAGAATGCCCTACCGATTTATGTTCCTGACCAGCTTTGATTTCCATTTGGAAGAGCTCAAAAGTTCTTTGGTTTGTATCACCATAATATAAATAAAGTGAAGCATTATCATCCAAATTTTGAAGAGATACTTGATCCTTCTTTATTATTGTTACTGTTTCAGCTTCTTCTTCCTCAAATAATGCAGTGTAAGGAATATCAAGGCCACTACAAATCTTCCAAATAGTATTTATCGTAGGGTTTGTTTCACCATTCTCAATTTGAGAAAGCATTCCTTTACTTATTCCCGAAAGTTCAGAAAGTCTAGCCATAGACATCTTCTTTTCTTTTCTAATTCTTTTCAGATTTTCTCCAATTACTTTATTAATATCCAAAACTTTTCCCCTAAACCATTGACATTTTTTTAATTTCAAATATAATAAACGATAAGTTTAATATATTGAACAAAAATACATATATACTTAATTATAATTTTTTAATGTTCAATTATCAAATAAATTTATACAAGGTAAACGATGTATTGGAAATGGAGTTATTTCATAGAAATGAATAATAATTTAGATTATAAAACAGGTATTAAAGATACACTTCCAACAGTATTTGGCTTCATTGGTATTGCCATGGCATTTGGTGTAATCGGCAAGTCTGCAGGTCTTTCAACAGCACTAGTTGGCCTAATGTCACTCTTAGTCTATGCTGGTTCAGCTCAATTTATTACAGTTAGTATGCTTGCTGCTACAAGTCCAATCCTTCCCATCATCTTGTCAACATTTCTTGTAAATTCAAGAATGATTTTAATGAGTATGACTCTGGCACCATATTTCAAAGACGAGTCTCTTGGAAAAAACATTCTACTTGGAAGTCTCTTAACTGATGAGAGCTTTGGATTGGCTGTAAACAAGCTTAATTTTACAAATGATAAATTATCATTTTCTTGGCTAAATGCTTCTAATACTGTAGCCTACTTAACCTGGGTTATTTCGAGCATTTTAGGAGCGATTCTTGGAAACTTTATTAGTGATCCTAAAAAATTTGGCTTAGATTTTGCATTAGTTGCTATGTTCATAGGACTTTTATACTTACAAGTCTTATATGACAAAGGATTAAATAAAACTTTACAGTTGATTGTTATTGCAATCACTTTAGCTTTGACCTATCTCGGACTTATATTCCTACCAATAAATTTATTAATAATTGTAGTAACACTAATAACATGTGGAATCGGGGTACTTGTCAAAAATGCTTTCTTTTAATTACGTAATACTTACAATAATCGGCTGTGCAGCAGTTACATGGCTTTCTCGAGTTCTCCCCTTTATTCTTTTGAAAAAGTTTAATTTACCAAAAACAGTCAATGAATTTTTATCATTTGTACCGATTGTCATTATGTCAGCACTTTGGTTCAGTCATCTTTTCATTTCAAATACTGGACACCTTCCAGATATAAATTATGAGTATCTTATTGCGTCAGCACCCACAGTACTAAGCGCTGCCATTACTAAAAATCTTCTAGTAATTGTTTTAGTTGGTATGCTTTCTCTTGCACTACTACGATTTATATAAAAAGAGTTCTTATTCGTCTTCAGAATAAGAACTCTTTTTATATTAACTTGTTTTTGAAGTCATCAACGCTCAACAATATTATAATAAACTCTAGAAGTAACTTTGTAGACTAAGAAATAGATTATTACAACAGATAAAATCGTAATCATGCTTACAATTATCACAACTTTAATTTCTTCTACACCAAATAATACAATTAACATATTTATCATTTTGAATACAAATGTGAAGTGCGATGAAACTTACAAGCTATGCTTGTTCTAGTTTCATGGACATCGGAGCTGGGTAAATTTAAGTTACTAAGATATTGATTCCCTATCGCTCAACAATATTATAATAAACTCTTGAGGTAACTTTGTAGACTAAGAAATAGATTATTACAACAGATAAAATCGTAATCATGCTTACAATTATCACAACTTTAATTTCTTCTACACCAAATAATACAATTAACATATTTATCATTTTAAATGCAAAAGCGAAGTGAACTACTGCTAATAGTAATGGTAAAAAGAATACTGTGATAATCTGACTTTTAATAGTTTGTGCTACTTCCTTCTTAGATAAGCCAACTTCTTGTAATATTTTATAAGTTCTCTTATCCTCTATTCCTTCAGAAACTTGTTTATAATAAATTATCAATGCTGCTCCTAGAATAAATGTCATTCCCAAAATAAAACCGATAAATAGTGCACCTGACATTTCTTCTTTCATTTGATCACTATATTCTTTTTTATTCCTAAAAGAAACACCAAAAGATTTCATTTGATATTTTTCACGAATTTTATCTTTTTCTAATAAATCTAATTTTTCAAAATCAGGATCATCAAGCTTCAATTCTTTTGCAATTTTTTCACTTCGCTCATTCATGTTAGAAGTAACTTCTTGAGAAAACTCATCATATTGATCTTGATTTTCTAAATCGAGACTTACTAAAATTCTCTTTTGCCCTCCATTAACAGTAGATTCTCCATTAATTTTTTTTGAAACTTTTTCAAGTTGTTTTTGATTTGAGAATATTAATAACACTGAATCTCCCTTACCAACAGGTAAAGTATCCATTTTTTCAATTCTATCTTTTACAGTGTAATTCTCTCCGTATAAGTTTATATCTTCAAGAGAGCATTCTTCATCTACCAATATTTCATTATCACTTATTTCTGGAATATTAGTGAAGCCATTATTAATAAGATCTTCTCGGGATAACATAGTAACATAAATCATTGGGTCTGAATAAGAAAGTTCTTGATTTTCTTTCAATGTTATATGTTTATCTTTTAATTTTCCATTTTCTAATATGTATAATTCAGAGAAAATATTCATATCATGCTTTGAAACAGATGTGTTTTCAACAATATTTTTTACTTCTTGAGAAGGGTTTTCACCCATATAATCAAAATATAATATTGTATTTTGAGGGAATTCTTTATTAACAACACCTTCAGTACCAAAATATAAACCTGTTGTTGTTGCAAGTGTTACAAAACTCATGGAAAGTAAGATTGTAATATTAGCAAGTCCTACTGCATTTTGTTTCATCCTATAAAGCATTGAAGAAATTTTTATAAAGTTTTTTGGCTTATAATAATAGTTTTTATTAGCTTTTTCTCTCTTTAATACAAAAATTGTAAAGCTTAAGAAAAACATATAGGTTCCAAATATTACTAATAAAACAGCAATAAAAAATTTATAAAGTAAATCTGCCCTCACCTCATTCATTGTTACAGCAATATAATAACCTGCAAGTAAACTTATTGTACCTAAAAGGGCTAAAATAAAACTACCTTTAGGCTCATGTTCCCCTTTACTCTGATCATGCATCAGACTAATTGAAGAATTTTTTAAAACTGTGACACTTAATATTACTAAAAGTAAAAGATAGATAGCAACAAATAGAAAAGAAATTATCAGAATAGCTGGAATTGATATCGTTAAACTAAAATGACTATCACCTAATAAATTTGAATAAAGTAAAAATGCAAATTTAGAAAAAATAACTCCGACAATTGTACCTACTGAAATTGTAATAAATAATAGTATCAATAGTTCATTAAAGGCAACTTGAGTTATTTGCGTTTTCCCCAAACCCAAAACTTGGTAAAGACCGAATTCTGTTGATCTTTGTTTTAAAAGAAAGCGATAACTATATACTAAAATTATTACTGTAAATATCGCTATAACGATTAAACCAAATCCTGTTAATGCTTTGGTAGTTCTCACACCTTTTTCCATTTTATCAATGCTTGGGCTAAGCATTATTGTTGCAAGAATTATATTTATAACAAACATGACGACACTTGATAAGATGAATGGTGCAAATGAAGAAAACGATTTTCTCAGATTTCTCCAAGCAAGTTTTGCATAAAACATCTATACACCTCCTAAAAGTCCTGACAGAGTTAAGTTTATTTCCTTATTAAACTCAGTAGATGTTTTATTTGCTCGGTATAGTTGGTGAAATATTTGCCCATCTTTAATAAATAGGATTCTTTTAGCATGACTTGCAACAAGACTTGAATGGGTAACCATAAGGATTGTCTGGCCATCCTCACTTATGTCTTCAAATAAGTCTAGAAGATCTTCTGAATTTTTGAAATCAAGAGCTGCTGTTGGTTCATCAGCAAGTACAAGTTTAGGACTTGTTATCAAAGCACGTGCAATTGCCACTCTTTGCTTTTGTCCTCCCGATAATTCAAAAGGTTGCTTATTAAGTAAATCCTCAATATTTAACTTAGGTGCTAGAAGCGAAAGTCTTTTTTCCATTTCTTCGACTTTTGAACGATTTAATACTAATGGTAAGAAGATGTTATCACGAACCGATAAGGTATCAAGTAAGTTAAAATCTTGAAAGACAAATCCTAGATGTTGACGTCTATATTCCGCAAGATTTTGTTCCTTAATTTTAGTAATATCCTCATCATTTAAGTATACTTGTCCATTGCTTGGTTTTTCAAGTGTAGCAAGAATATTCAGCAAAGTAGTTTTCCCAGAACCCGATTCCCCCATAATTGCAATGTATTCACCTTCTTTAACGACAAAGTTTATGTCACGAAGAGCCATTGTTTCTTCTTTTGAAAAACGGGTTTTAAATATTTTTTGCAAATGATTAACTTCTAGTAACATAAATTCTCCTTATTATTAACTACTATTTTTTTAGTTCTTCTCTAATTTTTTTTGGAACTTCCTTTTCTTTAATAATTTTATAACCAAGTGATTCACCATTTTTTCTTATTACTTTTACAGTAAACCAATCACCATCTTTCACTTCCTCATTTTCACTATCTTTTGGTCCTGCAAATAGTTGTACGTCATAAGTAGAGCTACCATCTTTTTCACTAACCATTTTTTGATTCTTATAAGTCTTTTTTATATAACTTTTAATAGTTTTATTACCTTTTTCATCTTCATCTACAAATTCTTCTTTTTCTTCAGTGATGTCTCCTTTTATAAGTCCATAATAAATTTTATAGTCTCTCGTATTTGCATTAGCACGATATATTTTATAGGAATATACACCTGCTCCAACAATTATAAACAATCCAATGACCGCAGCTGCAATTATTTTTTTCATAATTTACTCCTTTTTTGTCCTAAAATAGTTTTTCTTTTCTTCTTTACTATTATTATACAATCTAGGCAATAAATTATTTCTGACACTTTGTAAGAGTTTTCTTACAATTTTGTCAGAATATAAAAATCACCCTTACATATTTGTAAAGATGATTTTTTTGATATTTGAACTTGCCTATTTATAGGTTTAGTGAAATCGACATCGGAGCTAAGTAAACTTAATTTACTAAGATATTAATTCCCTATCTCTCAACAATATTATAATAAACCTTTGAAGTAAGCTTATAAATCAAGAAGTAAATTCCAGTTATGACAAAAATTGTTAAAACACTAACTATAAAAATTTGTCCACCGTTAGAAATACTAAATATTAGAAGTAATTTTTTTATCAGGATGAAGGCAAAGGCGAAGTGGACTACTGCCATCATTATCGGCATAAAGAATACCATCATAACCTGGCTCTTGATTGTTTGTGCTACTTCATTTTTAGACAGTCCAACTTCTTGTAGAATTTTATAACTACGTTTATCTTGTGCACCTTCTGAGACTTGCTTGTAATAGATAATTAAACCAGCACCCAAAATAAATGTTAACCCCATAGTGAAACCAATAAAGAGGAAGCTTCCAGTAAATTCCTTCATCACTGAGGTCATTTCTGCTTTTGAAACTGTATTTTCATATGCACTATTTGAAACTTCATTATTTTTTATTGAAAGAGAAAGATTTTCATCAAGCTGCTTACTAAATTTTTCAAGTTCCTTATCTTCAAGATTAAAGTAGGCGTTCGTATTGATTGTCATATCAGAATTAGATTGATTCCCATCCTTTTTCCCTGCTTGATTATATATGCTAACATATTTTTCCATTTCAGTTTTATTAGGAAAAATAATATAGAAAATTTTAATTCCCGAAAGTTCATTAGTTACGTTTTTCAGGTCTTTTATTACATCCTTAACCACAAGTTTTTGCCCCATCCAATTTACAGACTTGGCAGAGGTTTTCCCATTTGGTGAACCAATTATCACTTCGTTACCAGAAATATCAGCAAGAGAATCATTCCCAATCTTAACTAGATCTTCTCGGTTAAGAATTTTGACCCCAGAATAATCTATTTTCAAGTCTTTAGCATCCGAACGTTCAATCTTAATTTTCTCATCAGAAGGATTGATTCTTGCAATTTTATTTGCTGAACTGTAAGTTATGTCAATCTTAGGATTTGCTGCTGTATCAGAAATAAGCGACTCAGCTTTTTCTTTAGAGACACCTGAGAGCGTAGCTGATACTGTAGTATTATCTGGGAAGGTTTGCTTGATAACATCCTTGACACCCGTGTGGAGGGCTACAGTGACTGCAAGGGTTACAAAAGTCATTGAGACCAAGACGGTGATATTAGCAAGACCCACTGCATTTTGCTTCATCCGATAGAGCATTGAGCTTATAGTGATAAAGTGCTTTGATTGGTAATAATATTTTTTGTTAGCTTTTTGGTGCTTTAAGAGCCAAATAGTAAAGCTGATGTAAAAAAGATAAGTACCAACTATTACTAAAGCTACTGCTAGGAAGAATTTTGTCAAAGCATCAATAGGGTTTTGGACAGTCACTGCAATGTAATAACCAAGACCAAGCAAGATAACACTTAAAATAGCAAAAATAATATTAGCTTTCGGTTCTCGTTCACCTTGACTTTCTTCTTTAAGAAGACTTAAAGATGAGTTTCTTCTTATGGTGTTATTACTTATGATTATGAGTAGAATAAAAATTATTAAGAAAAAAATTGAAACTACGAGAATTGGCTGAAATGAAAACTCAAGACCAAAATAATTACCACCAATTAACTTCACAAGTATTAAAAAGAGAAATTTAGATAGGGCAAATCCAGCTACTGTGCCGATTGCTATTGTAGCGATCAATAAGATTATTAACTCATAAAATGATATACGAGCAATCTGCGACTTAGATAGTCCAAGAATCTCATAAAGACCAAATTCTTTAGTTCTTTGCTTGAGTAAGAATCGATAACTATAAACTAAAATTACTACAGCAAATAGGGATATGATGAAAAATCCAATTGCCATAAAAACTTTTGTAGTTCCAGCTCCTTGTTTTAATTTATCAATTGATGGACTAAATACAATTGAAGCAAGTATTAAATCCATTACAAACATTACTGTTGATGCCAAAATAAATGGTGCAAAATTAGAAAATGATTTTCTAACATTATTTATTGCGAGTTTTAGGTAAAACATTCTTTGTCTCCTTATTAATTCATTAATAAAAGTATACAACTCTCAAAGCTTATATTTCTGACACTATTAACTCCTATTCTTACAATTTAGTAAGAAAGAAAAAAGCCCATCAACTAATGGACTAATTTTCAAACCATATTAAGGTCTCTCAACAATATTGTAGTATACTCTTGAAGTTAACTTATAAATTAGGAAGTAGATTGCTACAACGCCTAAGATAGTAGCTGCACTGACGCCTAAGATTAAACCACCATTTGTCACTCCGAATATTTCCAATAACTTCTTAATCATTAGGTATGCAAAGGAAAAATGTATTACTGCTAATGCTATTGGCATAAAGAATACCATCATAACTTGACTCTTAATAGTTTGAGCAACTTCTTTCTTAGAAAGCCCAACTTCTTGTAGAATCTTATAATTACGCTTGTCTTGTGCACCTTCTGATACTTGTTTATAGTAGATGATTAAGCCAGCACCTAAGATAAATGTCAGACCCATAGTAAATCCGATAAATAAGAAGCTTCCTGTGAACTCATTCATTACAGATTGCATTTCCTTACGGGACATTGTATTTACATATGTACTCTCAGATAATTCTTTATTAGAAACCATTTTTGAAACTTGGGCATCAAGTTGATCCTTGAACTCATCAATTTGTTTTTCATCGAGTTTTAAATATACATTTGTTGAAATTGACATATTGAAGGCAGACCCATTATCCTCTGCCTTATCCGCAGAATTGTAATCGTTGATATATTTTTCCATTGTAGCTTGATTAGGAAAAATGATATAAAAAGACTTCATTCCCGAAATCTCATTATTTACATTTTTAAGGTTTGTAATTATATCCTTAACCACAAGTTTTTGACCCATCCAATTAACAGTCTTGGCAGTTGTTTTTCCGTTAAATGAACCAACAATCACTTCATTACCAGAAATATTTGCAAGAGAATCATTTCCAATCTTAACTAGATCTTCTCGATTAAGAATTTTAACATTGGCATAATTTTTACCCATTTGATTGCTTGATTGACTATCCATCTTGATTTCAGAATCTTCAGGAGCAATCGTCGCAATTGTGTTAGCATTGCTGTAATCAATATCAATTTTAGGATTCATGCTTGTAGTAGCGATTACTGATTCAGCTTTATCCCTAGTAATTCCATAAAGTGTTGTCGAAACCGTTGTATTATCCGGGAAAGCTTGGTTTGTAACATCCTTGACACCAGTATGTAGAGCAACCGTAATAGCTAGGGTTACAAAAGTCATGGCAACAAGTACTGTGATATTAGCAAGACCCACTGCATTTTGCTTCATACGATAAAGCATTGAGCTTACTGTGATGAAATGTTTTGGTTGATAATAATATTTTTTGTTAGCTTTTTGACGTTTCAAGAGCCAAATAGTAAAGCTTAAGTAGAAAAGGTAAGTACCAATAATTACTAAAATTACTGCAATGAAGAATTTTGTTAATGCTTCAATAGGATTTTGAACAGTTACTGCCATATAGTATCCAGCACCAATAAGAACAAGACTTAGTAATGCAAAAACAAAGTTTGCTTTTGGTTCTTTTTCCCCACGACTTTCCTCTTTTAGAAGAGAAAGTGAAGAATTTCTTTGGATGGTAATACTTGAAATAAGAATAAGTAAGAAATAGATAGCAACAAACACAAAGGTTACTACTCCAACGGCTATTAATGAAAAATCAAGACCAAAGTAATCACTTCCGATTAATGTTGCTAAAATCAAATAAAGGAACTTAGCAAGAATAGTACCAACTATTGTACCAATAAGAACAGTAGCAAGAAAGAGAATTAATAATTCATCAATAGAAACTCGGGCAATTTGTGATTTGGAAAGCCCTAAAATTTCATAGAGCCCAAATTCTTTTGTCCTTTGCTTAATCAGAAAACGATAACTATAAACCAAGATTATGACTGCAAAAGCTGAAATAATGAATAGTCCCATTCCCATTAAAGTTCCAGTGGTAGTTGCTCCATGTTTCATTTTTGCAAGTGAAGGACTAAATAAAATTGATGCAATAATTAAGTCCATTACAAACATTACTGTTGAAGCTAGAATAAATGGCGCAAAATTAGAAAATGATTTTCTAATATTATTTATGGCAAGTTTTAAATAAAACATTTACTCACCTCCTAGAAGTGCGCTCATTGTTAGATTAATCTCCTTATTAAATTCAGTTGATGTTTTTCCTGAACGGTAAAGTTGGTGGAAAATTTGTCCGTCTTTAATAAATAGAACTCTTTTAGCATGACTAGCAGCAAGACTTGAGTGAGTAACCATAACGATAGTTTGACCTTCATCATTAATCTCTTCGAATAAGTCTAATAAGTCTTCTGAATTTTTAAAGTCAAGGGCTGCTGTTGGTTCATCAGCAAGTACAAGTTCTGGACTTGTAATCAAAGCACGCGCAATTGCAACACGTTGTTTTTGCCCACCTGATAATTCGAAAGGTTGTTTGTTCAATAAATCAGATATGTTAAGTTTTGGAGCTAGAATATTTAGTCTTTCTTCCATATCGCTTACCTTAGCTCTTGATAAAACAAGAGGTAAGAAGATATTATCACGTACTGATAAAGTATCAAGTAAGTTAAAATCTTGGAATACAAATCCTAAATGTTGACGTCTAAACTCTGCTAAGTTTTGTTCCTTAATCTTAGTAATATCTTCTCCATTAAGAGCAACATAACCATTACTTGGTTTTTCAAGGGTTGCTAGGATATTTAACAAAGTAGTTTTCCCAGAACCCGACTCACCCATTATTGCAATATATTCACCTTCTTCAACCGTAAAGTTTACATCTCTAAGGGCAATAGTTTCTTCTTTTGAAAAACGAGTTTTAAATATTTTTTGTAAATGACTAACTTCTAATAACATAATTTTCCTCTTTCTTAATCTCTCTTTATTATACTTTTATTTGGCTTTATCAGGTACTTTACTTGGCTCTACTTCCTCCCAAGATGTCACACCTTTTACTTTATTATAAGTAACTTTAATCCATGCATCGCGTTTCATTGGTCTATCTTCAAGATTTCCAAAAGTCATATTTTGCTTTTTACCATCTTTATCTTTACCATCTAGATTGTATTCATAATGTCCATAAACATTTCCGCGAGAGTCCTTATCAGTCTTTCTATCACCCTCTTCTGTAATCTGAACGTAGTAAGTATGACCGCCATAAGATGACTTATACCAGAAGATTCCTCCTCCAATAACTAAAACAAAAATGGAAACTAGTGTAATAATAAATTTTTTCATTTGTATGTATTTCTCTTTCTATCTACTTTGATTGAAATTGCTTATCCACAACTCAACCTTACATATACCATTATATAAAAAAAACTAACCTGAAAACTTACAGGTTAGTCAAGAAATCTTACAGAAATGTAAGGTTATGTTAAAAAGTCTCAAAGATAATAAACTTCATACGTTCCAAATAGTTTAACGGTTGTACCATTTGCCTCTATATCTGAGAATATTGATGAAAGGTCACTTCCATTATCAAGAAAGTCAAGTAGGAAGAAATACTCACCAAGTACTGTTTTAAGTGGTCTTGATTCAATCTTAGTCAAATCAAGTTTACGTTCAGCAAAAATTTTAAGTGCTTGATAAAGTGCTCCTGGCTGATTGTCAGCAAGGGTCAAAGCTATTGAAACCTTTTTTTCTTTGCTTGTCAAAGTTAGGTTTGGTACTTTTGTTCCCAAAACCCAAAAGCGCGTGTTGTTGTCCTCAATTTCTTGAATATCATTTGCGATAATATCAAGACCATAAGTTTCAGCCGATAAACTTGGCGCAATGGCAGCGATATTATCATCTGGGTTTTCAGCCACATATCTTGCGGCATAGGCAGTACTTTCAGTTATTTCAAGCGCAGCATGTGGATAGTTTTCATCTAAAAACTTTTTACTTTGCGCTAAAGCCTGTGGATGAGAGTAAACACGTTCAATATCCTTGTCTAAACCACTAGCCATCAGTTGTTGCTTAATTGGAAGTACAAGCTCTGCCACAGCAGTGATATTCCCTTGATGAAAAAGATAGTCAACAGTCTGGTGCACACTACCCTCTATCGAATTTTCAACTGGTACCACGGCATAGTCGACAAGCATATTTTCGTAAGCCTTTATCAGGTCAGTAATGCTTTCCACAGGAACTAAATCAGCTTGAGGAAAGGCAGTCAGACTGGCTGTATAAGTAAATGACCCTATTGGTCCTAAAAATCCAACTTTCATTCTTCCTCCTCAATTCCTAAAGCCTGATAATATCCAATAATCTCTTCAATTATCTTATCAACAGTTTTGTCCACATTTACTTCTGAATGGGCTAATTCAAGGTAAAGAGGAAGTCTTCTTTCAAATATTTCCTGTAAACCTTCCTTAGAATTGTTAATAAATAATGGTCTGATATTTACCTTATCCCTTTCAATTCTCTGATAGAGCTGATTAAAATCAGCTGATAGAAAAATATTTAAGGGATTATTTTTGAGTAATAATTTATTGTCAGGTGATTCGACAACACCACCACCAGTGGAAATTACCGCTTGGCTATCAATGAGTTTAGCCAGAGTTTCTGTCTCAACATGTCTAAATGCTTCTTGACCATATTTAGCAAAAAAGTCTGATATGGGTATACCAATACTTGACTCAACTTCCTTATCTAAATCAATAAATGGTAAGTCAAGATGAGCTGCAAGTCTTTTCCCCACAGTTGATTTTCCACTAGCCATGAAGCCTAAAAGAATCACTGCCATTTATTTATCCTCAAGTTTTTCAAGGTGGTCAAAGAATTGTGGATAAGAGACAGGAATTGCATCTGCTCCTTCAAGCTCGACTGTACCGTTTTCCACAAGAAGTGCTGCTACTGCGCCCATCATACCGATTCGGTGGTCATGATAGCTTTCAAGATTTGCATTTCCCTTAAGTTTTGTTGGTCCAGTTATAATCATGCCATCTTCGGTTGGCTCAATATCAGCACCAAGCTTAGTAAGCTCTTTAGCCACTGCGTCAATACGGTTTGTTTCCTTAACCTTAAGTTCAGCAGCATCCTTGATGACAGTTTTTCCTTTTGCTTGAGTAGCAAGAAGGGCAATAATTGGAAGTTCATCAATCAAACGAGGAATAATGTCACCAGAAATTTCAGTAGCTACCAAATCACTAGTCTCAACCTTAATTGTGGCAGAAAGATTAGCGTCACCTCCATTGTTAATAACTTCGATTTTACCATTCATAGCTTCAATGACGTCAATTATTCCTGTTCTTGTCGGATTAATCCCCACATTTTCTAGCACAATCTTACTATTAGGCACAGTTAGTCCTGCCACTAGGAAAAATGCGGCACTCGAAATATCACCTGGAACAGTTATTTCCTGTCCTTGTAACTTTTGTCCACCTTCAACTTTTATAGTTTTACCATCAACATCAATCTTTCCGCCAAACTGAACAATCATATCTTCAGTGTGGTTACGGGTAATTTTCTTCTCAATGATAGTTGATGTACCTTGCGCCTGAAGCGCAGCAAAAATCAAAGCTGATTTGACCTGTGCACTTGCGACTGGTAATTTATATTCAATTGGTTGAAGATTTTTAGAACCAATCTCAGTAAGTGGTGGGTAAGCTTTCTCGCTTTGTCCATGGATATCTACTCCCATTTGACCTAAAGGTAGAGTAACTCTGTCCATAGGACGTTTTGATAGTGAAGAATCACCAAACATCTTAACTTCAAAATCACTTCCAGCTAAAACACCTGATATAAGTCGAATACTTGTACCTGAATTTCCCATATCTAAGTCATTCGAAGGCTTTTTCAAACCTTCAAAACCCTTACCTTCAACCTTAATGGTTTGTCCATCATCTTCAATACTTACGCCTAAATCTTTGAATACTCCAATAGTTGAAAGTACATCATCAGAACGTAAAATATCGTGAACAATGGTTTGTCCATGGGCAATAGAGCCAAAGATAATTGACCTATGTGATATTGATTTATCTCCAGGAACTTTTATTGTTCCATTAAGTCCCTTGCTATTTATATTAAGCTTCATAAACTTTGTATCCTGTCTTTTTCTCTATTATTTCCTGAGCATCATGTTGGTCCTTACCACTTCTAAAAGATAGTTTAAGACCACCCATAATTTCTTCCCTGTTTTCAATAATCCTAATGTTAATGATTGAAATACCAGCTTCAGTAAGGTAGCCCAATATCTCATGGATTACCCCAACCTTATCGGGTACATTGACATACAAATCATAGAAACTTGGAATTGCTCCATTATGAATTTGCATCGAATCTCTTTTTTCACGCGCATCATCAAAAAAACTAAAAATCTTCTGGCTATCTCCGTCAATAATCTCTTGCTTGATTCCTTGAATGTAGTCAGTAAAATCATCCAGTCTATCCACAAGCTGTTTTTGGTTGGTCATGATGATATCTGTCCACATGTTAGCATCACTTGAAGCAATACGGGTCATATCACGGAAACCACCAGCTGCTAAAAAGCCAGTTGCTGGATGAATTTTAGCATAATCACTTGCCTGTTCCACTAAAAGAGCAGCAAGAATATGCGGGAAATGGCTAAGTTGACTGGTAACCTTATCGTGTTCATTCGCATCCAGTTCGATAAACTGAGCTCTCGTACCCTTTAAAAGTTCCTTAGCTTCTAGCAAATCCTCAGGGCTTGAAATACTTGAAGGTGCTAGCACATAATAAGCATTCTCAAAAAGATTGATATTTGCAGCCAGAACGCCAGACTTGTGACTACCAGCCATAGGGTGGCCACCAACGAACCTTACATTCTTATCCTTAAATAGTTCCTCGGCTCTTTCCACTATCTCAACTTTTGTCGATGAGGCATCTGTTAGCAAAAGACCTTCTTTTAAATCATACCTACTAAGTTCTTCCAGAAAATCGATTGAATACTGAACAGGTAGGGCAAGAATAATGTAGTCAAAATCAGAAGCATGATTAATAAGATTATCATTTAATAAAGTCTTATCAATTATCCCTAATTCTAATGCAGTCTCAAGTGACTTTTCATTTCTATCGATAGCAGAAATTTCATACTCTGGGTGTTCTTCTTTAATTGCTAGAGCTAAACTACCACCAATCAAGCCAAGACCCACTAGTAAAACTTTTTTAGTCATATTAGAATTCTTTCAAATCAGCCTTGTACTTATCAAAGGCTTCTTTTAATTCAACGAATGTATCACTTGGGAATTTATCTAAAATTTCGTTTGCAAGAACTGTTGCTACTACATTTTCCATAACAAGTGCTGCTGCTGGAACTGCCGTAGGGTCACTTCTTTCAACTTGCGCCTTGTACGCTTCATGAGTTTCAATATCAACACTCATCAAAGGCTTGTAAAGAGTAGGAATTGGTTTCATAACACCACGAACAATGATATCTTCACCATTAGTCATACCACCTTCAAAACCACCTAGTTTATCAGTTGAACGTGAGTATCCATCTTCCTCTGACCAAGTAATTTCATCCATCACATGACTCCCAGGACGACGACCTGTTTCAAAACCTAAACCAAATTCAACACCTTTAAAAGCATTGATTGATACGACTGCTTGAGCGATTTTCCCATCAAGTTTGCGGTCCCAATGAACGTATGAACCAAGACCTGCTGGAAGATTTTCAACACGGACTTCAATTATACCGCCAATTGTGTCGCCATTCTCCTTGATTTGGTCAATGTAAGATTTGATTTCATCTTCAAAATTAGGATTTACAATCTTAACTTCAGACTTTTCAGTTTCAGAAATGATTTGACTTACGGTAAGTTTTTCAGGAATTTCAACTTCAATCCCACCAAAGTTTACGATATGTCCTGCTAGATTCACTCCAAGTTCAGATAAAATTTTCTTAGCAACCGCTCCAATTGCAACTCGCATTGTAGTTTCACGAGCTGATGAACGTTCTAAGACATTACGAAGGTCATCAAATTTATATTTCATTCCTCCTACAAGGTCTGCATGACCTGGACGAGGTTTAGTTACTCTTCTTCTCTCCTTGATTTTTTCATCAACATCGTAAGGAGCCATAATTTCATTCCAATTTTTGAAATCTTTATTTTCTACGACCATTGTAAGTGGACTTCCAAGAGTTTTACCATGACGAATACCACTAGTGAAACGAACACGGTCACTTTCAATTTTCATACGTCCGCCACGACCATATCCACCTTGGCGTTTTTTTAGTTCTTTATTTATATCTTCATCAGTCAGATTAAGTCCTGCTGGAAGTCCTTCTATAATTGCTGTTAACTCTGGCCCATGTGATTCCCCAGCTGTAAAGTATCTCATATAATTCTCCACTTCTTTGATTTCTCAGAAAAATTTTGTAATTTTCTGATTAATAAAAGTGTGAAAAGATCTAAAAAAACCTTTTCACTCTTATCTAATTTATTGACTATTTTTTCAAATAATCTTTCATCTCAGTTAATTCAATTACATTAATTGATGCTTGCCCAATTTCTGGAACGATGATTGTTTTAATTTTACTACCGCGTGCCTTTTTGTCAAGGGTGAGGGCTTGATATAATACTTCTTCATCCCACTTTTCACGATCAATAGGAAGGTGGAACTTTTCAAGCATATCTGTAATTTCTTGTGTGATACCGTCAGGCATGAGACCTTTTTCTTCGGCGATCTTACTCATTTGAGACATACCAAGGGCTACGCCTTCACCGTGGGTCACGATTCCATAACCTGCAGTAGCTTCGATAGCGTGTCCGATTGTATGTCCAAAATTGAGAATTAAGCGTTGACCATTATCAAACTCATCTTCAACTACAACCTTGCGCTTTACATTACAGGCAGCTAATATTACTTCTTCAGCATGATTTTCTAAAAGATCGTGCTCATCAGTCATCTTACCAAGTTCTTGCCACAAATCAGCGTCTGCAATCAATGCCGATTTAACAATTTCAGCAATCCCTTCACGAATGCGACGATCATCTAGTGTATTAAGAACATCTGGATCAATAAGAACACCGTCAGGCTGAGCGAATGCACCAACAAGATTTTTAGCCTTACTTGTGTTAACCCCTGTCTTTCCTCCAACTGAAGAATCAACTTGCGCTAACAATGTTGTAGGAACTTGTAAGAAATGAATTCCACGCATATATGTACTAGCTACAAAACCTGCTAAATCTCCGACAACTCCACCACCAAGGGCAATAATTCCATCTGAACGGGTCATTCCACGGTTAGCAAGGAAATCATATACTTTACTTACTGTTGTAAGATTTTTACTTTGTTCACCTTCAAGAAAGCGGAAGACATCAACTTCAAAACCTGCCTCAATCAACTGATTTTTTGCACTTTCAGCATATAATTCAGCAACTCTATTATCAGTAATAATAACGATTTGTTGGGGTTTCCATAAACTCTTGACCCATTCACCCAAATGATTAAAAGAACCACGTTCGATCACAATTTCATATGGATGTGTTTTTAAATCAACTTCTAGTTTCATAAATCTTCCTTTCTAAAGCCTCTTTTATTGTTTGTGCAGGCATTTTTTTCCCAGTCCAAAGTTCAAAGCTTTCAGCAGCTTGATAGACTAGCATACCTAAACCATTTATTGTTCTTACATTTTGAGACTTTGCCCATTTTAAAAATTCAGTTTCTGCTGGTTGATAAATTATATCAGCAACAACAATACCTTCTGAGAGTCTCAAATTAGCATCAACGGGCATTGATTTATCCTTCATACCTATGCTTGTAGCATTTATAAGAAGATTTGATTCATTTACTGAATCTTGTATTTTTTCTTCATCAGCTAAGTCTTGTAAAATAATTTCTACTCCACTAGCTTTTGATATCTTATTTAATTTTTCTTGTAGAATAGGGTAATTCGCCGACTTACGATTAAAGACAAAAACTTTATTAGCTTTTTGTACACATGCCTCAGCAATTATGGCAAGTGCAGCTCCACCACCTCCAAGAATGGAAATAGTTTGACATTCGACCTGATAATTTTCTAAACTGTTGAAAAATCCACTTCCATCTGTTGAATGTCCAAGCAAACTGCCATCTTCTTTAAGAGCAATAGTATTTATGGCTCCAATTAGCTCCGCAACGGGAGTCAATTCATCAACATATTTTACTGCTTCTTTTTTAAAAGGCATGGATAGGTTAACCCCATACATGTCCATTGTTTTTATATTTTCAATTATTTGAGCAAGATTATTATTTTCGATTTCAAAGGCCAAATAAACACCATTCACCTCTGTCATTTCAAAAGCCATATTATGAATAAAGGGTGAATTACTATGCTTTATAGGATTAGCAACTACTGCTGCCAATCTTGTATAACCATTAATATTCATATTTGCCTTCTAACTATCTAGTTGGTCTAAAATTCTTCTTAATTCAGGAAGTGGTAATTGACCAGGAGCTGTTTCACGACCGAGTGAAGCAAATGTCCAAGCACTTTTAGTCCAACGACCAGCGATTCTTGAGAGTTTCCCTAAACTTCCCATAGCCATTGTAGCAATCCTAGCATGAGGGAAACGGTCAGTTATATCATTTGTAAGATACATAAGCTCTAAAACATTACGTTCTGAACGAGGCATACCAGAAAACTTAACTAGATAAACGTTCTGTTCAATCATTTCCTTTAACTTTGTTGACAAGTCCAATGGAATTTCTGAAAAATTATGATGACTTAAAACAATTTTATCCTTAAAATCTTTTAAAGCTTCTAAAGCCTGTGGATATGAAAAATATTCGATATCTAAGAAAGTAGGCGAATAGACTGTGATTCCTTTAAGAATATCTGTATATTCTTCATCACTAACTTCCATTTCTCCACCTTCACGTTTTGTCCTCAAGGTAAAAAGCAAATTCAATCCAGTAAATTTTTCAAAAACAACTGGTGCTACTTCAAAAATTTCTGCAGCATTACTTAAGTAGTCTGCACGCCATTCAATAACATCAGCTCCTTCAAGTGCCTGCAATTGGATGCTTCTAACATCGTCTGCGGACTTGGGGTTTATGGATACTACAATCTCCGTCATTTTAATACCTCAATTATATATACTTTCAAATAATTACTTTGCCTATCATGAATATTTACCGCAAAATCAGCAGGTAGAGAAAACTTTTCTTTTATCTTATACTTCTTAGGTCCAAATCCTTTTTTAATTTGTTCTTCAAATTTAGCAGGACTTAAATTTTGTGCATTTGTACTAGCAATTATGGTTCCATTTTCACTTAAAATACTTAAGGAATCTGATATCAATTTATGATAATCTTTTGCTACAGAAAAGGTTTGCTTTTTGTTCCGAGCAAAGCTCGGTGGGTCCAAAATTATAAGGTCAAATTTCAGATCATGTCTATCTGCATATTTAAAATATTCAAAGATATCCATGACAACAAATTTATTAGCTTCAAGGTCAAATCCATTGGCCTCAAAATTATCTGTTGATAACTCACGACTTCTTTTTGCAAGGTCAACACTAACTGTTGACTTTGAACCTCCTGCTGCGGCTGCAACGGAAAAAGCTGCTGTATATGAAAAAGTATTTAGGACATCTTTTCCAAGTGCTAATCCCTCAATTAAAGAATCACGAACTTCATGTTGATCTAAAAAGATTCCTGTCATAAGTCCATCATTTAAGAAGACTGAGTAATTAATACCATTTTCAAGAATTGTAAATTTTTCCTCTTTTTTCTCGCCAAACAAATGAGCTGACTCATAATCAGATGGTTTGAAACGTATCTTTTCATAAGCCCCTAAAATTTCAGGATAAGCAGATTGAAATGCTTCAACTATAATTTTTTTTTGGCTTAGAATAAAAGGATTGTACCAGGAAAATAGAGCATATTCATTATACAAGTCAACAGTCAGTCCACCAAAACCATCTCCATCTTGGTTAAAGACACGAAACGCAGTAGTAAGAGGACTTTTGAAATATGTACTTCTTTTTTCCTTTGCAAGTGACAATAGATTAACCCAGAAATCTTGATTAATATCTTTATCCTCTCGACTTATAATCCAACCTATACCTTTATTCTGTGGAGAAAAATATGCTATAGCTACAAAATCTCCGTTATAAGTAAGCCTAGCATAACCATCTTCAGGTGCAGGATTGATATCTTTTTCATCAATTAAATCCACTCCTGATTTAATTTTTTGATGAAATTTTTGTTTTATTTGTAAATTTATCATATGAGGTTTTACTCCTTAACTCCTATCTCAATATCATATATTTATATTCATCAAGTTAGTCATTACTAATTATAACATAAAACAAATAGCTACTATGTATTTTTTGAATATTTAGTGATTAATAACCATGATAAATGTATATTTACTTAAGTTACGTTTAAGATTTATTTATGAATTTTTTTATACTATTATTAAGAAATCCTATCAATCAGTTTTTTGCTTTTTATAACCTAAAATAGTAAAATAAGATAATGGTCTGTTATGGCGCTATTTATTATGTTGATAGTAATATTTATATAGAATTTAGGTGTTTATTTTGATAAAAAAAATTAAAAATATAGTAAGCACACGACTTGGATTTGTCATACTATTATTAGTACTAGTATGGGCAAAAACAATGTTTGCTTATTTTGTCGACTTTGATCTTGACATAGAAAATATATACCAAACTTTACTGGCAATTTTCAATCCAATCCCTACAGCACTCCTTCTTTTAGGATTTCCACTTTATTTCAAAAATAAAAAAGTGTTCTATACTTTGGAATGGATAATTTTTATTGCCCTATCACTTTGGATATTTGCTAACTCAGTTTACTTTCGTGAGTTTTCCGATTTCATGACTCTTAATACAATAAAAGGGTCTAGTAAGGTCTCTGCAGGTCTTGGTGAAGCAGCTTTAAACTTATTTAAACCATGGGATTTAATTTATATAATTGATATTCCTATTCTTGCTTTTTTATTTAAGAAAAAAATAATTACCATGGACCCACGTCCCTTCAGAAAAAAAGCAAGTTTTGCAATTACAAGTTTATCGTTATTATTATTCTCTATTAACTTATTCTTGGCTGAGGTTGATAGACCCGAACTACTGACTCGTGGTTTTTCAAATACTTATATCGTTAGATATTTGGGTTTACAGCCATTTATTATTAATGATTCAATTAACACGTATAAAATAAATCAGGTTAGAAATATCGCAACTCCTGAAGATTTAAATACTGTTGAAAATTATGTTCAAAAACATTATGCTGAACCTGATCCTAAATATTATGGAATAGCTAAAGGTAGAAATGTAATTTATATTCATTTGGAAAGCTTTCAACAATTCTTGATTGATTATAAATTAAAGGATGAAAACGGTGTTGATCATGAAGTTACACCATTTTTAAATTCCCTTTTCCATAGCAAAGAAACATTTGCTTTTGATAACTTTTTCCACCAAGTTAAAGCAGGGAAAACATCTGATGCTGAAACATTAATGGAAAATTCATTTTTTGGTTTAACTCAAGGTTCATTGTTTGTACAAAATGGAGGTAAAAATACCTTCCAGGCCGCCCCTTCAATATTGGATCAAAAAGGCGGTTACACTAGCGCCGTATTCCATGGAAATGCAGGAACATTTTGGAATCGTAATGAAACTTATAAGCATTTAGGTTATGATTACTTCTTTGATCAATCATATTTTAATGTTAACAAGGACAACTCATTCCAATATGGATTACACGACAAATATTTCTTTAACCAATCGATTGAATACTTAGAACATATTCAACAACCATTCTATGCTAAGTTCATAACAGTAAGTAATCACTATCCTTATACTCAATTTAAAGATGATGATGAAGGCTTCCCAATTGCTAAAACAGATGATGACACAATAAATGGATACTTTGCTACTGCAAACTATCTAGACCAGGCAGTTAAAGAATTCTTTGATTACTTAAAAGCAACCGGTGTTTATCAGAATTCTATGATTGTTTTATATGGTGACCATTATGGTATTTCAAATTCAAGAAATCCTGATCTAGCACCATTACTTGGAAAACAAAAGGAAACTTGGAGCTCTTACGATAACGCCATGCTTCAAAGAGTACCTTATATGATTGTATTACCTGGTCAAGACAAGGGATATGTAAATCATACATTTGGAGGTGAAGTAGATAACTTACCAACAATGCTTCACTTACTTGGGATTGATTCAAGTAAATTCCTTCAACTTGGACAAGATATGCTTAGTCCTAAACATAATAATCTAGTTGCCTTTAGAAATAATGGTAACTATGTAGCAAAAGACTATACCGTGTATAATGATCGAATTTATAGGACTGATACTGGTGAAGAAATTACCAACCCGACACCTGAAACAAAAGCTCTAGTTGATTCATATAAGGAAAAAACTGAAGAACAATTAAATATCAGCGATAAGTTAACTCGTGGTGATTTATTAAGGTTCTATGATAAAGATGGACTGAAGCCTGTTAATCCTGATAATTATGCCTATAACCATGGTTATAAAAAAGCTACTCAAATTGAAAAGGAACTTGGAGATAAATCAACAAGTATCTACAGCAAAAATAACAATACCTCAACCGTTGATAAATTTAAAAACTTCAGCTACAAGGATCTCCATCCTGAGTTAAAGAAAGATGAAGAAAATAGCTCAGGAAGCTCTTCATCAAGTTCAAGTGAACAAGCAAAATAAAAAGTCCATTAGGGCTTTTTATTTTGCTTTAAGTTACAAAAAGAAATTTACGCAATGAAAAAAACAGCTCTTTTGAGCTGTTAATATTAATATAACTTTACTTTTAATCATACAAGAAGAATTATAAAATTTATAATTTTATTTTTTAAAATATTTCTATGATTAGATATCAATTGTACTATATTGAGCATTTGCTTCGATGAAATCACGACGTGGTTCAACGCGGTCACCCATTAACATATCGAATATCATATCTGCTTCCGCAGCATCATCAACAGTTACACGTGCCATTATACGATGTTCTGGGTCCATTGTTGTATCCCAAAGTTGATGGTCATCCATTTCTCCAAGACCTTTGTATCGTTGAACAATAGGTTTAGAACGACCATTTGACATATCTTCTACCACGCGCTGCAACTCTTCTTCTTGATTCGCTCCTGGTAGAATGTATGTGATTTCTTTACCAAGTTTTACACCATAAATTGGAGGCTGTGCAATATATACATAACCTGCTTCAACAACTGGTCTCATATATCTGTAGAAAAGAGTTAATAACAAGGTTCTAATATGAGCTCCATCAACATCGGCATCGGTCATAATTACTAGCTTATGATAACGTGCTTTTGAAACATCAAAATCTGCACCGAATCCTGTACCCATAGCAGTAAATAAAGATCTAATTTCTTCATTAGCAAGAATTTTATCCATACTTGCTTTTTCAACGTTTAAAATTTTACCACGGATTGGTAAAATCGCTTGGAACTCACGATTTCTACCTGACTTAGCTGAACCTCCGGCTGAATCCCCTTCGACTATGAACAACTCAGTTTCCTTAGGATTATTAGATGAACAATCAGCTAATTTTCCAGGGAGGTTAGATATTTCAAGACCTGATTTTTTTCTGGTAACTTCACGAGCTCTTTTTGCTGCAATACGAGCCTTGCTGGCTAATATTCCTTTATCAACAATTTTACGAGCTACAGGTGGATTCTCCATTAGGAATCTTTCAAAAGCATCACTAAACAATCGGTTTACAATACGTGAAACTTCACTATTTCCAAGCTTAGTTTTAGTTTGTCCCTCAAACTGTGGATTAGGGTGCTTAATAGAAATAACGGCAGTCAATCCTTCACGGATGTCATCACCAGTTAAATTTTCTTCGTTCTCTTTGATGATTTTATTCTTACGTGCATAATCATTAACAACACGAGTCAGAGCTGTTCTGAACCCTTGTTCATGTGTACCACCTTCATGAGTGTTGATATTGTTAGCAAAACTTAAAACCGTTGAATGGTAATCCGCAGTATACTGCATGGCAACTTCTACATTAATATCTTCCATCTCACCTTCGGTAAAAATAGGTGTATCAAAAAGGGTTGTTTTATTTTCATTGATGAAAGATACATAAGACTGGATGCCGCCTTCATAGTGATATGTCAGCACCTTATCTTCTTCACCACGTTTATCTGTGATTGAAATTCTCAAGCCACGATTCAAGAAAGCTAGCTCTCTAACACGTGTAGCAAGTTTTTCGAATTCAAAATTAGTAGTCTCAGTAAAAATTTCTGGATCTGGTGTGAAATGCACCTTTGTACCATGAAGTTCTGTATCACCAATGATTTTCAAATCATCAATAACAAGACCACGTTTGTACTCTTGGAAATACATTTTTTCATTTTTATAAACTGTAACGTCTAATTGAGTTGATAAGGCATTAACTACAGATGATCCAACACCGTGCAGTCCTCCTGATACTTTGTATCCGCCTCCGCCAAATTTTCCTCCAGCATGAAGAATAGTAAATACAGTCTCAACAGCAGGTCGTCCAGTTTTTTCTTGAATATCAACTGGAATACCACGACCATCATCAACAACAGTAATTGAATTATCTTCTTCAATTGTAACTTCAATATGTGTTGCAAAACCAGCTAAGGCTTCATCAATTGAATTATCAACAATTTCCCATACTAAATGGTGTAATCCTTCCTTACTCGTTGAGCCAATATACATCCCAGGACGCATTCTTACAGCTTCAAGACCCTCTAAAACTTGAATTTGACTTGCGTCATATTCGTTAGCTTCTTCATTAAATGTTTTTATATCTTCAGCCAATCTATCTTACTCCTGTCATATTTACATTACCTTTATTATACCATATTTTTGTCGAAAAATCTTCACTTTTCACATAGTGGTATAAAAAAGAAACCCTTATAAATCAAGGATTTCTGATAATGATTTGATATTTTGGTCTGCTTGCAAAAGATATTCATCATTTGAAAAATAAATGGTTGAAATTCCTGCATTGATACCTGCTTTAATATCAAGTAGTCTGTCACCAATCATAACTGCATTTGACATTTGATATTTTTTAATTAAGTAATCAACAGATTGTGGATCAGGTTTTCTTGCAAAGCCATTATCACTAGTAACTACTTCTGTAAAATATTTGTGAATATTAGTTGCATCGAGAATTTCTAATACATGATTATCTCGGTGGCTAATCATAAAGTTCCTACCACCATTATCAACTATTTCACTTAATACTTTTTTAGCATCAGCAAATAATACAGGTTGTGCAAGATATTCTCTCTCTACTTCCTTATATATTTTCAAGAAATTTGGTATATCTGAAGCAAATTTTTGAATAGCATAGTCAGTAGAGTGCTTAAGAGCATTATAAATATCAAGATGGCTAACTTCAATATTAAATCTTTTCAAGGATCCTTCAAAGGCTTGTGCTGAACTTTCATAGTTATCGAGAAGCGTACCACCTAAATCCCATATATAATCGTCATATTTCATGTGATAATTATAACATAATAAATATATTTGTTAAGTAGTTAAGTGTCTAATTATCGGTTTTTTGTAATTCGATTTTTTGATCAGCAAGCTTATCTATAAAATACTTATCATGCTCCACAATCAACAATGTTGGCTTAATATTTGAAATTAAATCTTCAATTTGCTCATGGTTAAAAACATCAAGATAATTCAACGGTTCATCCCAAATATAAAGTTCAGCCGGTGTTGACAAACTTCTAGCAAGTTCGACTTTCTTTTGTTGGCCCATAGACATATCTTCAATCTTCTGCTTAAAAACATCTCTTTCCATACCAAGCTTCTTTAAATTATTAAGCAAGTCTTGATAGTCAAGTTTTTTCTCATCAGCCCAATCCTTTATATATCCAGTATTATCATCATAAATCTGTCTTACACAAGATATTTTCAAGTTTTTACTTTCAGCATAAGTGTGTAACCTATCAAGTAATTGGGATTTACCAATACCATTTGGCCCTGCAATTGCAGTAACTTGACCTCTATCAACTTCAAATGATACTGGTTTAAAAAGTGGTTTTCCTTCATCAAAGGACACAGTCATATCTTGAATAGTTAACAGCCTTTCTTTTCTTGACTGAGTATAATTCATTGAAAGACTATCAATAAACTCCAAATTTTTAAGAAGCTTTTCCTTCTCTTCAATTTCACTATTCATTCGTCTTTCAAGAACTTTAGCTTTTTTCATAACACGTGCAGCTCGTGCAGTTATCTTCCCATCATGACCTGTTCCACCACTTCCTTTGATATTGGGATTACCATGAATATCTCCCTCACGCCTTTTAGACCAATCCTCTTTATCTCGTGACGTTTTTTTGAGGCGACTTATTTCACCTGCCAATTTCTCATTTTGTGCAAGTTCAAACTCATCTCTCATCTTTTTTTCCTGCTCATATATAGAAAAGTTCCCCTGATAAGCTATCAATTGATTTTTTTCAATAGCCAAAACGTGATCCGAAACTTCATCTAAAAATGCACGATCATGACTAACGACTATGTATCCCTGTCTCTTTTTCTTAAGATATTCCGCAACCTTTGAGCGGCTCTGCTTGTCTAAATGGTTTGTAGGCTCATCAATCAATGGAAAACTGCTGTCATCTAAGAACAAGAGGGACAGTAGCGCTTTAGTTTGTTCCCCTCCTGAGAGACTATCAAATGGCCTCCAAAGACCATCTTCTGGAAAACTTAATTGATTGAGTTCTCTTTTCAACTCCCAATCTTCAAAGTCCATCAATTCTTGTAAAACATAGTAAGTCAACTGGCTTTTATCCAAAACATTTTGTGGGAAATAAACGAATTGTCGAGGTGATGTTATTCTACCTGAATATTCATATTTTCCTCTTAATAAATTAAGTAAGGTAGTTTTGCCTCGACCATTACGACCAACTAAAGCTAGATGCCAATTTTCATCAAAATGACTATTGACCTCTTCAAATATATTTTTATCTGTATATGAAAATGTTAAATTTTTTATTTCTATCATAGAACCTCCTAACTTATCAAATAGATAAGATTAACTGAAGCCTATTCCAAAATGAGTAGTATGATTATGAGCTTTTGTAGACTTTTTAAGACCCTTTGATTCCTTTTGTTTTCCATTTGGAATGGCTATATTTTTCTTCTTAGCACGAATTTCTTCAACTTTTTTAGTTAATTCTTCTTGTTTTCTTCTCATTCTCTTCTCCCATATCTTCTCTTTTAAGCTCGATTATCCGATTAGCAATTTTATCAATAAAAAATTTATCATGCTCTACTACAATCATTGTTGGATTAATTTGTAATATTAATTCTTCAATCTGTTCATGATTAAATACATCAAGATAATTTAATGGTTCATCCCAAATATAAAGTTCTGCAGGAGTTGAAAGACTTCTAGCTAGCTCAATCTTTTTTTGTTGCCCCATCGACATATTCTCAATCTTTTGGTTGAAAACATTTCTTTCCATTCCAAGCTTTTTAAGATTATTAAGTAACATTTGATAGTCAATATTTTGTTTGTAAGCCCAATCCTTTATATATCCTGAATTATCTTCATATATTTGTCTAACTTGGGATATTTTTACATTTTTATTTTTTGCCTCTCTATATATTTTATTCAGCAGTTGTGATTTTCCAATTCCGTTTGGACCAATAATAGCTGTAATTTGTCCAGAGGTGATTTCAAAAGAAACAGGAGCAAATAATGGTTTACCTTCTTCAAAAGCTACTGTAACTTCATTAAAAGAAATGACTTTATCTTTACGACTTTGTTTGTAATTAATTCCAAGTACATTTATATACTCAAGATTTTTAAGAAGTTTTTCTTTTTCTTCCAAATCTTTATTTGCACGTCTTTCAGCATTTTTTGATTTTTGCATTAATCTAGCTGCCTGTGTTCCGATAGCACCTTTGTCAACTCGTTTTTTCTCGCTATCAAAGCCTCTAACTTTTCTGTTCTTGGTATTCTCCATTTTATTTGACCATGCTGCTTTTTCACGAGCTGTTTCTTTTAACCTATGTATTTCTTTTTTCAACTTTTCATTTTTAGCAAATTCGAACTCATCTCGAAGTTTCTTCTCAGTTTCATAAGTTGTAAAATTTCCTTGATAGGTTACTAATTGATTCTTTTCGATAGCAATGACATGGTCTGAAACCTCATCCAAGAAAGATCTATCATGACTTACAACAATATAGCCCTGCCTCTTTTTCATAAGATATCTAGCAACTAATTCTCGACTTTCCTTATCTAAATGGTTAGTGGGTTCATCGATTAAAGGGAAATTATTATCATCCAAAAATAGTATGGCAAGTAATGCTTTAGTCTGCTCACCACCTGAAAGGCTATTAAAAGGTCGCCATAGGCCATCTTGGGGGAAATTAAGGAGATTCAACTCACGGTTTAATTTCCAGTCTTCGAAGTCTGCTAACTCGTGCAAAATATAATAAAGTAGATTTTCTTTATCTGTTACATTTTGTGGAAAGTATACAAAATTATTTTCAGTTGAAATTTGACCAGAATATTCAAATGTATTTTGTAATAATTTTAGTAAGGTTGTTTTTCCTCGACCATTACGTCCAACTAAAGCAAGGTGCCAAGAATTATCAATTCGACAATTTATATCTTCAAATATATTATTTTCTGCATAAGAAAAAGTAAGGTTTTTTATCTCTATCATACGTACCTCCTCATTAATTCAGGGATTGGCGGTATGAAGATAGTAAAACCTTACCTTCTACTCTTATGACTAAAAGTATACAAAAAATATATCCTATATATTCCTATATTTTTTAATCAATATTATTAGGTGCTCATTCAAAAGCATAAACTTCCAAATGTTTGTATTCTTAAAAAAGACGACAAAAAAGCAACGAAAAACCAATCCAAAATTTATAAACATTATTAATTAAGTTTTTTAAATTTGAATTAATTTTTCATTGCCCACCTCCGATATTTGTTAAACACAATTTAACAAATAACTTTTAGTTTGTCAAATAATATCTTAATGGAACTGCATTCCACCATCAACGATGATTGTTTGACCAGTAATGTAATCGGAATCGCTTCCTGCTAAGAAAGAAACAACATTTGCAACATCTTCAGCTTCTGATAAGCGTTTTAATGTAATATCTTTTGCAAATTGTTCTAGACCCCATTCATCGTCTTTACCAGCGTTTTTACCTACTTCATGGGCAATATTCATCATCATTGGAGTACGAACAATACCTGGTGCAAATGCATTTACTGTGATACCATCATCTGCTAAATCACGTGCAGTAACTTGTGTAATTCCACGAACTGCAAATTTTGTACCACTGTATAGTGAAAGATTTGGATTACCAACCACACCTGCTTGTGAAGTAGCGTTAATAATTTTTCCACCGTGACCTAATTTTTTGAAAGCTTCGACTGCTGCTTGTGTTCCCCAAAGTACTCCACCAACGTTAATTCCATAAACTTGTTCAAATTGTTCAGGAGTAATAGTATCAATTGGTGTTGTAGGGCCTACACCTGCATTGTTAATAATTACATCAAAGCCACCAAGCTTTTCAACAGTTTCATTCACTGCCGCAAAAACTTCATCACGTTTAGAAACATCTGCTTTAATTGAAATTGTTTCACCTTTATCAGCCAATTTCTCAGCTGCTTCTTTTGCTACTTCTTCATTGTAATCAACTAATGCTACTTTGAAACCATCTTTCAATAGACGTTCTGCAATTGCAAATCCAATACCCTGTGCTGCTCCTGTTACTAATGCTACTTTTGCCATACTATTCTCACTCTCTATATAAAAACTAATTTACGATATTAAATGGGGATTGAGAAAAATGATTTAATAAATCATCTATCCCCACCCCCAAAGATTTTATTGAATTTTAATTAAATATTACTTGCTTTCTAAAAGTTCGATTGCTAGATCTAGCCCTTTATCTCCTTGCATTAGCCCGTACATTTGCATAGGAATATCTTTTACTGGAGTATCAGGGAATTTATTTTTTACTTCTGTTACAATATAACGAGCTTGAGGGCCAATCATAATTACATCAGCTTCTGAACCCTTTTCATCAACTTCAGCAAGTCCATATGCAGTTACAACATAATCAAGACCACGAGAATTAGCTTCTTCTTGCATTTTTTTTGCAAACATTGAAGTACTCATACCTGCTGAACAAAATAAATTAACTACTGTTGACATCTTTTTCTCCTCTTCGTTTTCTTTATTGAAAACGTTTCCTTTGTTTATAGATATATAATACTACTTTTTTAAAAGTTTGAGAATATGTTATCAAACAAAAAAGTTATATAACACAGTTGGTGTTATATAACTTAGAAAATTTTATTTAGAACTTCTTCTGTAAATTACTTTTCCATTCTCGTTTGGAATGCCATCATCATCTACTTCAAGTTGATTGTATTTCATTGATAACACTAAACCAACACCAATCAAATTACCAATTAGACTTGAACCACCTTGAGAAATAAAAGGTAGTGGAATACCAGTAAGAGGTAAAACCCCAATTGTAGCACCTATATTTTCAAATACATGGAAAAGAATCATCATAATTATTCCAGTTGAAATATAAATATAAAATTGATTATTTGAATTATAAGTTGCCATTATCATTCGATAAATTAAAAAGAAATAAATTAAAATCAAACATGTGCTACCAATAAAACCAAAATTTTCAGCAATTACTGTAAAAATCATATCACTTTCTCGAACTGGGACAGGTAATGTTGCAACATCAAATCCATAACCTGTTAGTCCACCAATACCGACTGAAATCTGCCCTTGTGCTTGCTGAAAAGTAACATTCTGCGCATTTTCAAAGGGATGAAACCAAGCATCTATTCTTTGAATTTGATATTTTTCAATTCCAATTGACATGAGAAAATTTCTCCCCCAATCAACAGTTGTAAGAAACAATATACCACCACCAACAATTAAAATTGTTAATGCTGTTGGAACAATTATTTTCCAGGAAACACCTGAAACAAATACTACTCCTGCAAAAATTGCCATAAATACTAAAAGTGTACCAAAATCATTTTGTAGTTTTAGAAGAACTATTATTGGTAATGTTACTAAAAATAACCTAAATATTAATTTGAAATCATCTACTAAATCTGTCGCCTTCTGAACTGATTGATAAGAAGTAACTATTTTTGCCATCATCAATATATAAGAAATTTTCATTAATTCTGATGGCTGAAAATATGTTTTCCCATTATAGGATACCCAGTTTTTTGCACCTGTTGCTGCGACTAACTGATTATCATAAAAAACAAGAGGAAGAATCATTAATATAATACCTAATACATAAAATATAGGTGTTAATTTCCATAAATATTTTGAATTAAAATGCATCACAATGAATGCAATTATTATTCCAAGTATAGCCCAAATGCTTTGTAATATCATAACTCGACTTACCTGTATTGGGTAATCATGACTGACTGCAATATAAATTGAACCAAGACCTATTAATAGCAGAAGTAATACTGGTAAAATAAGTGGATAATCTAGTCTACTATCTAAAGATCTTTTATTTTTTTTCATAGAACAAAATCCTTTCAATTATCATATTATACACTATTTACGATATAAATAAAAAGGCTAATCTAGCCTTTAAAGAAAATTTTTCAACCATTCAAGTCCATATGTCCAAGCAAGGCTATATAGTCCAACTCCGAAAATTTTACCAACGACAATTGAAAAAGTAAAAAACTTATAAGTCATCCTAGTTTGGCTTGCTATTAATACAAGCGCATCATCAGGTGCAACTGGTGCAAAAATCATCCAAAAGAAAAACCAGTCAAATTTTTTTCCTTTGTCAACCTTCCCAAGATATTTATTGTAGGTTTTTTCAGGAACAAAAGTCATTACAAATGGTTTTCCATATTGTCTTCCCATATGAAAGAGAATAAGACTGCCTAATACAATTCCGATATAATTATATATGAATCCCAGAACTGGTCCAAAAATCAGAACTGAAGATGCACATAATATTCCTGCTGGAACAACAGGCACAACTACTTGGATAATCTGTAAACCTATCATCAAAAGAGGTCCAAAAATGGGATGGGCATCTACCATAGATTTAATTACATTATCATCCTTAAAAATACCAAGTTTATATAAATAAAATGCTAACGCAAAGGAAGAAAGAAAAGCCACAACTGTAACAATGTTTACAATCCTTTGTCTTGTTTGTTCACTTTTCAATATACATCCTCCGAGCGTAAATTTAAATAGTAAACTAATACTATCCTTTTTTTGATTGGCTTTTAAGATATTCAGTATTCTCTTCAACCCACTTATCTAGTTGATTGGCAAGACTTTCAAAACCTATTTGATTTTTCTTTGATTTATATCTTCTTTTTTTCTTTGTTACATGAGTTTGCGGCCTATCTTCCAACGTTCTCAATGAAAGACTTATTTTCCCAGTGTATTCATCAATGTCAATAATTTGTGCTTTAGCTTTTTGGCCAATTTCTACGGTTTCCATTATATTTTTAGTATAACCAGACTTAATTTCTGAAATATGAATCAAACCATGACAATCACCATTAAACTTAACAAATGCACCATAATTTTGAACACCTGTAATAGTTATATCAACGATATCACCAATTTTTAGTTTTTTTTTAAATCTGACTTATCTATGAAGTCTCCATCTTTATCATCAACTAATTCTATTGATTCAATTACAACATCATCAACAGGTTTGTCCTGGAAGCCAGTAGGGACATTTGCAATTTCATCTAACACTTTATATGAAGCTTCATCATACAAATGACCAAATACTGTGTGACGTCCATCTAAATGCGGAGTACCACCACCAGCATAGAGTTCAGCAATTTCTTCAGGCCATCCACCATTTACAAGAACATCTTTTGTATAAGGAATATTTTCATTTTGAACAATAAAGAACTGACTACCATTCGTATTTGGACCAGCATTTGCCATGCTTAAAGCTCCACGAATATTAAATACTTGGTTTGAAAATTCATCTTCAAATTTACTTCCATAAATACTTTCTCCACCCATACCAGTACCTGTTGGATCTCCACCTTGAATCATGAAATCTGGAATAATACGGTGGAAAATCACACCGTCATAGTATCCATCATTAGCTAGCTCAACAAAGTTTTTTACTGTTCTAGGCGCTAATTCATTAAAAAGTTTAACTTTTAAATCTCCATGGTTTGTTTTAATTATTGCGATTTGTCCACTTGCATTTTTTAAATCAGCCTGTGGGTAATTTGAATTTGTCATTTTAATAAATCTTCTTTCTAAATAATCTCTAGTTTTTCTAAAGCATTGTAAATTCCATCATTCTCAACAGAATCAGTTACAAAACTAGCTTTCTCTTTAATTTCAGGATGTGATACTCCCATAGCAACAGAGAGGCCCGCGTAATCAAATATTTCTCGATCATTAAGTTCATCACCAAAGACTAATAGATTATCTTTAGTTAAACCTAATTTTTCTAAAACTTTTGAAACACCATAAGCTTTACTTCCAGAAAAGCGAACAATATCACTACTGTATTCATGCCATCTAACTAGACGAATTTTATCCTTCAAGTTTTCAGGTAAAGTAGCATCAACATCACGCTCTGTAATTGTTAACATCTGATAAATATCATCTTTTTTATAATAATCCTTATCTTCAGCTAATCTTCCGTAAATCGGACCAATAGCATCTTCAGCTAAATTATCCCAAACATTAACGATTACATTCTCATTTGCAACAAATGAATAGTTAATTTTTTCATCATTCGCCCATGAAATTATCTCTTCAACCATTTCAGTTGGTAAAGGATTTTTATAAATAATATTATGATCTCGATCCTGAACGTGTGCACCATTTATGGTTACAAAATAATCAGGTTCTAATTCTTTAATTTCAGGAACTACTCCAAAATAACATCTACCTGATGCAATTCCAGTAAGTATTCCTTTTTCTTTTAATTTTGAAAAAACCTCTTTTATTGATTCAGGCATATATCCTGTAGTTTTCACACGTAAGGTATCATCAATATCGAAAAAGACAATTTTGATATCTTTTGCTTTTTCAATTAATTCTTCTAAATTCACAACTGCACCTTCTCTAAAAATTTTATGTCTTATTTTATTATAGAAAAAAATTTACATAAAATAAAGAACTAGTGCTCAGCAATATTATGTTGTAAAGCATAGATAACTGCTTGTGTTCTATCATCTACTTCAAGTTTTGAAAGAATATTTGAAACATGTGTTTTTACTGTTTTTAAACTTATAAATAAGTCATCTGCGATCTCTTGATTACTCAATCCTTTACTGAGCTCTCTTAAAACTTCCATTTCACGAGCTGTCAAATCATCATGCAACTCAGGAGCACGATTATTTCTCTCTTGTATTTTTTGACGAACACTATCACTTAAGACATCCTCGCCATTATAAATTTTTCTAATAGAATCTGCGATTTCATCCGCTTGAGAAGTTTTTAAGATATATCCTTTCGCTCCCGCCGCAAGTGCTGGAAAGACTTTTTCATCATCTAAAAAACTAGTTAAAATAAGTATCTTTGCATCTGGATTTTCAGCTAAAATTTCTTGACTAGCTTCAATTCCGCCCATTTCATTCATCACTAAATCCATTAAAATTACATCAGGATTATATTCCTTCGCATATTCAACTCCAATATTACCGTCTGAAGCTTCTGCTACAACTTCGATATCATCTTGAATGTTCAGGAAACTTGAAAGTCCCAAACGAACCATCTCATGATCGTCAACAATAACTACCTTAATACTCATTTTTTGGAATCCTTATTTCTATGCTTGTACCTTGATTAGGTGCACTTATAATCTTTGCATCTCCTCCAAGAAGCACTGACCTCTCTCTTATATTTTTCAAACCATAACTGGCTGATTTTGTCTGACTTGTATCAAATCCTACTCCGTCATCCTCTACCTTTAATATAACATTATTTCCAGAATTTAATAAGGAAATATTGATGTTACTTGCTTTAGAATGCCTAAGAGCATTACTTAGAAGCTCTTGCATAATTCTAAAAATATTATCTTCAACAGTACGTGACAATTTTATATCGTTATCATATACCCAAGATATTTTACCAGAAATTTTAGCTTGTAACTCATCAACAAGACCACCAATTCCTTCAATTAGTGATTTACCATTTAGCTCTACAGGTCGTAGATGAAGCAATAAAGCACGCATTTCATTTTGTGCTTCATGAAGAATCTTTAGAACCAAATTAACTTGTGTAGTCATTTGTTCACTTGAAAGCTTTTTATTTCCAACTACACCTGACAATATCATAGTCGCAGCAAAAAGTTGCTGGCTAACTGAATCATGTAACTCTCTTGAAATCCTTTTTCTTTCTTCAGTTACAATTTCAACCTGTTTAACTGTATCTTCCCTAGTTGCATCTTGTAATTGTTTAGTCAATTCTTGAATCCTTTGACTTACTGAGTTAATATCAGGGTTTTCAACTTTTATCCCTTTCATTGCTTTAGAAATATCTCTTGAAAAATGTCTTTCAATTCGCCAGTTCTCTAAATAATTGAATACTGTAAAAGATAAAGCCAATAATGCACTTACTGCAAAAATAATCCACAGTGAGCGCCAATGTGAAGTCAAATTTTCATAAAATTGATGTGAAGATGTGGATAAAGTGTAGACCACCAATAAAATTGAAATTAAACTAGTAAAAAAGCTGTAGAAAAATGTCTTGAACACTGATTCTTTCATAGTTTAATCACCGTTAGATCACCATAAACAACATCTACATAAATTCGTAGATGAGGAATCTCCTCAGAAAAATCATGAGAATAGTATTTAATACGTTCACGATTTGAAACAGTTTTTTCACCAAAGAAATTTGCTTGACCTTTCATACTTGAAAAATCGATAGATACAGCCATATTATTTGGCACAATAATTTTTGTATTACCTGCAAATTTTCTAATCATTACAACATTATCCAATTTTCTAAAGTTCGTGTGTTCTAAATCGATAACGTCATCACTGATTGATTTTATTATATTTATATCATCGAAACGATAGTATTCTTCTGCAGACGCCGCTGAAAAATTTAACTTTTGCTTATCAAAAACAACTCCTTCTCTCTCATCATAAAATGTATCTATAATGTCGAAATTTTGGTCTTTTTGAGGTACTTTTACAAAGATAACAATTGCAATTACTGCTATTACTATTGCAGCCCAAATATAAAAGTTTCCAAGAATAAATACTGCCATTATTAGTGACAATATCGCCATCATCATTTTTAATATAAACCAGCGACATTTAGATAAGAGCATGCCAACTACTATTGCAAGAGCCAAGCATATAACAAATCCTGGTTCTCTTAATAGATTTACCAAAGCTGATACTAACAAAATCAACTCTGTAATAATAAATAATCTGATTTTCATACTTTAATTTTATCAAAAATACTTTTCATTTTCATAAGTCTTATGATGTATTTTTAATATTCAATTCCTTTATTATAATTTATAAAAAAAGTTCGCTATCTTGCGAACCTTTTAATATTATTGAACATTATTAGTTAATTGTGCTAATAATTTTTCAAAGGCATATTCATATTTTTGAATATCTCCAGCACCCATGAATACGTATACTGCATTCTCATGATTTAAAAGTGGAGATACATTATCTACAGTTACAACTTGAGCAGGTTTCTCTATCTTTTCAGCCAAATCAGATATTTTCACATCACCATGATCTACTTCACGAGCAGATCCATAAATTTCAGCAAGATAAACAGCATCAGCAAGATTTAGACTCTCTGCAAATTCATCAATTAGAGCAATCGTTCTTGTAAATGTATGTGGTTGGAAAACTGCTACAATTTCTCTTTCAGGATACTTTTGTCTAGCTGCATCAATAGTAGCTGCTATTTCTGTTGGATGATGAGCAAAGTCATCAATAATCACAACATCATTTATTTTCTTTTCTGTAAAGCGGCGTTTTACTCCGGGGAATGTGAGCATGTGCTCCTTAATATCCTCAAGGTCAAAACCGATTTGATGTGCAACTCCTACAACAGCAAGAGCGTTCAATACATTGTGTTTACCAAAAGTTGGAACTTTGAACGTACCAAGCTTCTCATCATGATAGTATGCGTCAAAAGTTGATCCATCAGTTGTTCTCTCAACATTTTTAGCAATATAATCATCATTGTCTTCGAAACCATAGAAATAAAGTGGAGCTTTAGTCTCAAGTCTTCTTAAATGCTCATCTTCTCCATATGCGAATACTCCTTTTGTAACTTGATTTGCATAGTCATAGAAGGCAGAATATACATCTTCAACATCAGTAAAGTAGTCTGGATGGTCAAAGTCGACATTAGTAATAATTGAGTATTCTGGATGATAGGGCATGAAATGACGTTCATATTCATCACTCTCAAATACAAAATACTCGCTTTCTGCATCACCTTTACCAGTACCATCACCAATTAAGTAACTTGCATTAGTTGCATAATTGAGAACATGTGAAAGAAGCCCAGTTGTACTCGTTTTACCATGAGCACCAGCAACTCCGATACTTGTAAAGCGTTTCATAAACTCTCCCAAAAACTCATGGTATCTTTTATATTTAAATCCATTCTTCTCAGCAAAAGCAATTTCAACATTATTAGAAGCATGAAAGGCATTCCCTGCTATTAATTCCACATCAGCAGTGATATTTTTTTCATCAAAAGGTAATATTGGAATATCAACAAGTTCTAATCCACGTTGAGTAAAATAGTAATCAGTACTATCACTCCCTTGAACTTCTTCTCCCATTTGACTTAATAACAATGCAAGTGCACTCATTCCTGCACCTTTGATTCCAATAAAATGATATTTTTTTGACATTTCTCTTCCTTCTTTTTAATTACTTCTACTAATTATTTTCTGGCATTGATAGCAACTGTCTCTTTTTTTCAAAATAGTCGTCTTGTTCTTTGTCACCATTTGCCAATTTATTCTTTCTCTCTTGAGCAGAAATTGACTCTTGAGCAAGTGTATCAAAATCTTTTCTTGTTCTTGTCAATTTTGTACCATCTGCTGAGTCTTTTGTTGCTTCAAACTTTTTGCCAACAGTAATAAGTGTGTCATCCTGTGGGAGCTTTCTTTCACCAAGTGGGTGCTGCTTAAGTTCCTTTTTAGGTGAAATCGTTTCTTGTCTTTCAGTTGGATAGACATATCCTTTTGGTCGTTCTGGAGCTACATACTTCGCTTTTTTATGCATAGTCTTCGACTCTTTAGGTAAAAAGCTTTCTTTTTTTGTAGAATCTTTTTTTCTTGGAACATCATTTTGATTAAAAACATCCTTTGTTCCATAAAAATTTTGACCCGTCTTTGACGCAGATGTAGAAACTTTTCTAATATTTGTTGTTCTTGAATTTGAATATTTATTTTCTACTTTTCCAGAAGGAATTTTGGTTAATATATCATCGTTTGTGTAGAGTACTTTATCATCAATTTCCAAAGACTCATCATCACCGATATATGGAAATTGAACTTTTCTAATTTTTTCTGTCATAACTAATACGTCCTTTATTTATTTTTTAATTATAACCTAAATATAACCGCTTTTAAAGTTATAAACCGAGAATTTCCATAATTTCATCTTCAGTAATATTACGATTAGATAAACCGCCATCTAACACAGTAGTTACTAAGTCTTGTTTTTTGCTTTGGATTTCTTTAATTTTTTCTTCAATAGTTCCACGGGTAATTAGCCTAATAACCTCAACAGTACTCTTTTGCCCCATCCTATGAGCTCTTGAGATAGCTTGCTCTTCTACTGAAGGATTCCACCATAAATCGACAAGAATTACAACATCTGCACTTGTCAGATTTAGTCCCATTCCGCCTGCCTTTAATGAAATCAAGAAAGCATCACGACTTCCTGCATTGAAGGCTTTGACCATATCTAAACGCTCTTTAGCTGGTGTTGAACCTGTTAACTTATAGCTTGAAAGTCCTACTTTCTCCATCTCTTCTTCTATGAAGCCAAACATCTTAGTAAACTGAGAAAAGATCAGTGGTCGATGTCCACTTTCCTTAATTTGTTCAAGAAGACTTGTAAGAACTTCAATCTTACCACTTTTACCTGTATAATCTGGCATAAATAGTGCAGGGGTATCACAAATCTGACGTAATCTAGTAATTCCTGATAGGATTTCAATCTTACTCCTATTGAATTCTTCTTTGTTCATCAATCGAATTCTATCTTGCATTGATTGGAGTTGAGCCATGTAAATAACTTTTTGATCATCAGCTAACTCACTATAATGAATCATTTCAAGTTTGTCTGGCAACTCTTTTAGCACATCGTCTTTTTTACGTCTCATTACAAATGGTTTAATTGCTCTTGAAATACTTTCAGGTGTTGATTTAGTAAACTTTTTCTTATTTCCAAATAAACCTGGCATCACAATATTGAAAAGTGCCCACATTTCCTCTAAACGATTTTCAATTGGAGTGCCACTCAAGGCGAAGACCGTTTCAACTTTCAAACGAGAGAGTGCCTTATTTGTCTTACTTTGGGCATTTTTTACCGTCTGAGCTTCATCCATAAGTAAAAATTTAAGATTTTTTTCTTGATAATCTTCTAAATCCTTAAGGAATGAGCCGTAACTCGTAATATATACTTGATGATCTTCTTTGATGACTTCTTGACGATATTTTTTAGTTCCTTCAACGACCACTACTTCCATATCTGGTGAAAATTTGTGAAACTCACTTTCCCAGTTATAAATCAAACTAGATGGTGCGACTATTATGGTCTTATCGTCATCTTGCATGCTTGATGTTAAATAAGTAATAGCTTGTAATGTTTTACCTAGCCCCATATCATCAGCCAAAATACCACCCATATGATGACTGGTAAGCATCTTCATCCACTTAACTCCATCAATCTGATAATTACGTAAACTAGCATTTATGTTGTCAGGAATTTCAAGTGGGAACTCCTCTGGATGTGTTAAATCTGTATAAAGGTTTTTAAATTCATCCGAATATTTGACTGATTCGACATTTTCAAATATTTTAGCTATTTGGAAAGTTCTATATGATGGTAAAGTAAGTCGTCCATCTTCTGTCTGAATACTATCACCTAACTCATTTAAAACATTTCTAATCGGTTGGAAGTTCTTTTTATCAAAAAGTAAAACTTTCCCTGATTGAGTTATGTAATGATCCTCATTTGCTTGTAGTTTCTTGATGACTTTTTCGAGTTCCGAGTCAGCAATATCTGGCAAATCAAATCTAATGTCAAGTAGGTTACCACTTGTTGTAATTTCAAGTTCATCACTTGCTTCAACTCTGATATTTTTTAAGGCAGGTGAAAATTCAACCGTACCTAATCTTTCAAATTTTGGAACAGTCTTAGTGAAGAAATTGTATAAATCTTCATTAAAAGGAATTGGCTGTGATGACTCAAATCCTTTTGGAAAACCAGTGTTTGCCATACAAGTGAAGATTTTTTTCTCTTTCAAAAGATCCCTTGAAAAATCTAAAGTTTCTAACTCTTGAATTGAAGAAACTTCAAAGTTCCCATAATCAAAGACTAATGATAATTCCAGTCTATTTGTTAAATCAAAATAAAACTTTGGCTCAAATTTTCTAATTCTGAATGATTTATTGGCCTCTACACTTCCAATAGATTCAAATTTTTCAAGACTTAAAGACAACTCATCTTTATCACTATAATCAAAATTTATAACTGGATTTTCTTGAAATTCAAAATCTTCATAAAGTTTTTTTAATTGATTTATGAGCTTTGCTTGTTCAATTGTTAGTTTATAAAAGAAATTTTCATAATAAAGTACCTTACTTGAATAAAATTCTTTATAGTCTTTTTTATCAATTCTTAAACTTATACTATTGTCACCAGGTGTTACTTTAAACTTAAATAATCTTGCATCTTTATCAAGTGGTATAAAGGAAAAGAAGTTAAGCTCTGATGATGCAACTGATATTTTGAAATCAGACAAAAGATATGCAGAATCAAGAACTGATTCAAGCATGCTATAAGAAAGAACAAGAAAACGACCATTTTTTTGATACATGTCACTTTCCAATAAAAGGTCACTTGGAGAAAGTTCAATTAATAATCTAATAAAATCCTGTGAACTGTCGTCAAAGTTTTCTAAGTTAAGCCTCACTAAGTAATCTCGACCAAGTTGATAAATATCTCCTCTTTGAATTACATTGAGAAACAAAGGTATATCTTTCACTACATACGAACGACTTGCTTTAGCTGCTTTTATCTTTATTGTAAGGGCAATTGAATCGCCATGATAGAAAAATTGACTTGATGCTGAAGTCTCGAATGCTTCTACCTCAAGACTTAAGCTATCTTCATAATCATCATCACTTTCATTTATATTTTTCAAAAATTGCGTGCCAAAAAGAAGTTCTTTATTAAGTTTTTGTGTTTTTTCAGCTGTCTCTAAAATTTGATTTGAATCATCTGCTTTTTTATCTTGTTTTAAGTATTCTTCAATTGCAGCAATGTGTTGACAATATTTCTTAGTTGCAAAAAAATCACAACTACAAAAATCATTTTCACCATCTAAATCATATGCCACATTTTGACCCGCAACATTCGCAGATAGAATCATTTTTCCAACTGAGACATCTGCAATCTGATTTTGCTCGTATAACTCTATTCCTTCTGCTCTAATGTAAGCAGGCATCATTCTACTCATCGTTCACACACCTTTAGTTAAATATCCCATTTAGTTTGCGAATATTATAACATATTTGTTACAAAATTTCCATATTTTTCACAATATGTAATAATGAGAATAAAGGTTATAAATTTTTGTGTTTTTATTTGTGTTTTTTTTATAAATAATAAGTTTTTTCTTTAACAAAAATTTTTTTATGATATAATCGATTTTGTACACTTTTTATGTTTGTTCCGTCATTAATTTGGCGGTTTTTTTTTATTTGTTCATCAAAATAAAAAGGAGAGCCATTTTTTTGACACATAAAATATTTTATATTATTCTAACTTTGTAAGGAATGTTACAAAAATATTTCTAAAGTAATATTTAAAGGAGATTATCATGTTTAAAAAGGAAAAAAGGGGATTAATCATTGCAGGTATTGTGATGGCTATTCTCGGAATAATTGCATTAGTTCATCCAGCTCATTCACTTGAAGCAATTATTATTATCGTTGGAGTTTTTAGTATTATAAATGCTGTAATTGCTGGATATATTGCATTTACAACTAGGTTCAAAGAACTACGTAGTAGAGAAATACTTGATATGTTTCTAAATGCAATTGTTGGTTTGATTTTCTTGTTTTCGCCTGACACTGCCGCAGGAACAATAGCACTCATGTTTGCTTTTTGGATCATTTTCCTCTCTGTCTCTAATTTAAGCCTTGCATTTTCAGGATTCGGAATAAGCGGTTTAAGTCGCGTTCTCTTAGTATTAGTAGGTGTATTTGGTATCTTTGCTGGTGTTTCAATGCTTCTTAACTGGGGTGTGTCAGCTGCTTCATTTATTTGGTTTGTAGGAATTTTCCTAGTATCTGAAGGTATTGCAACTATCCTAAGTGGTTTCATGCTCCCATCTGATGAAATTTAATTACAAGTATTTATTTCAATAAAAAAATAAGCCCGTATTTATATACGAGCCTATTTTTTTTCAATATAAATTCTATCAGGATTCCTTCTAAGAGAAAATTTAGCTGGCACATAATCGACCCCACCTTTGACAAAAGGGTTACACCTTAGTATTCTAGCTATCCCCATTATTGTTCCAAAAAATGCACCATGAATTTTAATTGCATCAATCATGTAGTTTGAACATGTTGGGTGATAACGACATGATGCTGGTGTTAATGGAGAGATTCTCCTCTGATAAAATTTCACAAATTTTAATAGAATATTTTTCATTTACTCCACCTTTATATTTTTATATTCTAACATTAATTACAATAAATGATTAGTCATTTGAATTTATTTAGTGATATAATATCAGTATGAATAAAGAAAAAATATTAAAAATTATGGTAGCAGTTTTATCTATTGCTCTCATAGCTGTTCTGGCATATAGGTTTTTTTATAGTTCAAATAGACAAACATCAGAACATAATTTTTTTGAAGCAAAAAAAGAGCAAAGCACGGATAAAAAAGCAAAGAAAAAAGAGAATGACAAAAACACTTGGAAAAAATATGATGATGAGATTAAATTTCCAATCTTAATGTATCACCATATTTCTGAAGTTGTTGATGGAAATACTCTTTTTGTACCACAAAAGGAATTTGAAGAACAAATGCAATCCTTACATGATGCTGGTTATTATACTTTAAGCCCGGAGGAAGCGTATAGAGTATTAACAAAAAATGAAAAACCTGCAGAAAAAATTGTATGGGTAACTTTGGATGATGGTTATGTTGACAATATGAAAAACGCCAAACCAATTCTTGATAAACTAAATATGAAAGCAACAATTAATATCATTTTCAATATGAAAGATGGTGTTGATAAAATGACAGATGATATGCTTCAACAAATTAATAAAGATAAGCTTATTTCACTTGAAAGTCATACAATGGATCATATTGATATGCAGTATGCGGCACCTGACGTTGCCAAGTATCAACTCGAAGCTTCAAAAAAGGGATTAGATGAATTACTACAACAAGATACAAGTGTTATTTGCTACCCATCTGGACGATATAATGATTCTACTCCAGAGCTTGCCAAAAATGCAGGTTATAAATTAGGCATTACTACTAATCCAGGATTAGCAAGTGCCAGCAATGGTCTCTTTACTCTAAATAGAGTCCGTGTCGCTTATGGAAATGATGCACAATCATTTATGAATTTAATCAACCAAGGTCAATAAAAAAATACAATTTATCTTTAATGATAAATTGTATTTTTTTACTAATTACTCTTGTAAAAACCTAATGTATAGCCATCATCTGTTGAATGCATACCAAGTTTTTCGTAGAATTTTCTCGTTTTGATAGTATCATCAGTCAATAATACTTTTTGTCTAACATTAGAATACTTGTCAAAAACATTAGTTAATAGCTGACTACCAATTCCTTGACCCTGATAGTCTTCTAAAACCAATAAGTCTTGAATATATATTATTGTAATACCATCCCCTACCACTCGCACTAAGCCAATTAGTCTTTCATTTTCCCAAGCTTCAAGAATGAAAAGCGATTGCTCCAATGCCTGCACTAGTTTTTCTGGATATCTGGTATATAAAATCCATCCTACATTTTCATAGAGATCCAGCACCTGTTTTGTATCAATCTTTTCACTCGTCTTATATTCGATCATTTTCTTCTCCTTTAATTTTAGTCTAAAAAATTAAAGGTTAATTCTCAACTTATCCATATGGTTACCACCTTTCAGTATTTTCATTATTGTACCATATTTTTTTATTTTTCCTCTTCTGGATACACCATTCCCCAATCATTTCTTAATTGTGTCATTATATCCATCACGTCCTTTGTATAGTCAAGATGCATATTATTTTCAGCACCTGCTACAGCTTCCTCCATATCAGCCACTTCATACTGCAAAGCTTTTTCTGTATCACCTGCTTTGATTATTTCCTTACTATCGTCAGCCACATAAGTGATAATAGCTTCTTGACCACGAGGGTATTCATAAATTTCGACATATCCTTTTTCAAAAGAGATAGTTGCACGTTTTGGTTGTTTTGCATGAAGGGACAAAATAACAGTCGCCATCTCCTCTTCATCATTTTTCAATAAAATGCTAGCCTGCTCATCCACCCCAGTTTCAGCATATTTCACTTGGGATAAAATTTCATTTGGTTTAGAAGACATGAACCAACGAACGAATGATAAGGCGTAAACTCCGATATCAAGGAGGGCACCACCTGCAAGATTGCGGTTAAAGAACCTATTCGTCATATCGTATTCTTTAAAGCTTCCAAAGTTCATTTGAATAAGTCTAAGTTTACCTAATTTCCCTGATTCAATTATCTTGTTCAACTCTTTGTAGATAGGCATATGGAAAATAGTCATGGCCTCTGCCAGAATAACATTATTTTCACGTGCTAACTCTATTGCTTCGTCCAATTCCTCTGAATTAAGGGTAATCGATTTTTCACAAAGAACATGTTTCCCTGCCTTTAAAGCCTTTCTCAAGTATTCAATGTGGGTGTTATGAGGTGTTGAAATATAAATAATATCTACATTTTCATCATCAAATACATCATCAATATTATTGTAAACTTTTTCAATTCCATACTTTTCAGCAAATTCAATACCTTTTGAATGTGTCCTATTAGCAACTGAATATATTTTTTGACCACGCGCTTCCAATGCTTGTGCCAATTGATTTGCAATAATTCCAGTACCTAAAGTTGCCCATCTTAAATCTTTCATTTAATTAACTTCTTTCTCTTTAATTTATTTTTATAATTTCTAATATATTTATATACATAATTATATTAGAAATACTTCCCTTAAACAACAAAATGAAACCCGTGGGAGGTTTCATTTATCTAAATTCAATTATTAAGTCTTCATAAGATCCCATTGGCGAATAAGCTTCAACATTTCCATCTACAAAATATGTTGAACCACCGTAAGCTTGATTTGGATAAGCTGAATTAATCATTGCGACATTTTTTCCTACTAATAACGCTTGATCAGCATACTCTTTTTGAGCACCCTCTTCCCACTCTTTTTTCGTGTAATCAATGAATACTGGCCAAATATACAGATCTGCTTCGAGATCTGCGTATATTCCCGGATGTTCCCAAAAATCTCCACATAGTCCCAAACCAATTTTTTTACCTTCGTAATTAAAGAAGACAGTTTTTGATGAATTATGTAAATAAACAGTTGGATCTGCTTCTTCCACTTTCCAGCCTTGCGAAATTCTACGATAATTAGCCAAAATTTCCCCATTTTTATCAATTACAATATATGAACTATAAAGTTTACCACTATCTTTTTCAATATATCCAAAAGCATGACCAATATTATTTATCTTAGAATATTCTTGTAAATCAGTAATAACCTTGTCTTCTATTGACAGGGCTCGATTTATATCCTCATTAATATTCCAAGTAAGCCCATCAAAGCCTTGGAGATATGCTTCGCCAAAACATATAAAATCGATATCTTTATTATGGTACTTTGAAGATATTTCTTGCAAGTTTTTAATATTTACGGAAAGTTGATTATTTAGAAACTGTGTCGATGTTAATACTAATTTCATTTCAATACCTCATTTTATATCTTTTAACAAGACCTTCTGATATCCTTTTTTACCAAGGAATCTATCCCCTGAGTCTTTGAATCCTGTTTTTAGATAAAGACTTATTGCTGAGAGATTTTTTTCATTGACTCCCAGTACTATTTGTTTAATTTCAGGAAACTCTTTCTTAACAAATTCAGCGAGTGATTCAATTGTTTTAGTCGCATACCCTTTTCTCAAATATTTACTATCTGTTGAAAAAGCTCTAAGTAAAAGTGAATCGTTCTCTTCAGTATACTTAAATTTATCACTACCTTCATCTAAAACAAAGAAGCATATCAAGTTATCATCATTATCTAAAGATAGAACTGGATGATATTTTTTATTATTTACAGATATTTTTAGTGTATCTATTGGGTGGGCAGTATAATATGCATCTTTTAAAAAATAATTACTGACTTTTGAAAAATTACTATCTTCATATAATTTTAATTTCATAATACCCTCTAAAATTAAAAAACTTGCATATTTGCAAGTATCGCTATATATCTTTCTTTACATATATTATAGCACAATAAAAATTGAAAAAACAGACGTTACTTTTTCAGACTTAAGGGTATAATGAAGGAATAGGCTGTTTTTTATTCACTCATCATTTTTTAATAAAGAGAGGTATCATATGGAATATTTTGACAGTAAAATTCGTGCGACGTACAAAGACCTTAAAAAGATTCAGTTTATTAGTTTTCTCACAATTGTATCCCGCTCCCTCCTCAATCTCTATCTTATCTATCAAATACAAATAATTATTGATGCCCTTGTTAATCAAGATAAAGATAAACTATTTGGAAATCTAAAATTAATTTTATTTTCTCTAATTATCTATGTAGCAATTACTTTCCTGTCTCAATATTTTCTGAGACTATTATTTCAAATGGAAAATTTTTCACTTATAAAATTTCTTTACACAAGTATACTTCATAAAGAAAAAATATACTTTGACAGCATTCAAAATGGTGATATATCTTCTAGAATAATGAATGATAGTTCTAAAATAAGTGAATGGAATGGTCAAGGTATTGTACTTTTTCTTGTACAATTATCTACCTTTACATGTACTTTTATTATGATGATTCACTATAGATTATCAATTGCTCTTGTGATTCTTTTCCTGTCACTTTTTTGTTTTTATATTGTTAATAAAATGGGTAAGAAAATGACTCAATATAGTGTAGAAGACCAAGAAATTACTGGTCAACTTAATCAAGATATACTTGAGAGTTTACAGGGTATAAATGATATAAAGCAGTTGAAAAAAGAAAACTTTTTCTCTAATAAAATTAGCGAAAGAATAGATAATGAAAAAATTCCAGTCAACAAGAAAATATCTTTTTATTTTGCAATGTATGTTGGTACTTCTATCATCATCGCTTTTATATTACCAATCATTGCAGTTATTATGGCTAGTATATACGTTGCTAATGGAACAATGACTGTTGGTTCAATTATGGCAGTCTATAGTCTTACTGGTCAACTTGATACACCAATTCGAGTTATATCTGATTCCATAAATAAAAGAAAAGCTGCTATAAAAATGCAAAATAGAGTCAAAGAATTTTATGATTATCAAGAACAAAATATAGATTTAGCTACAGCTCCCGATGATTTTAAACAATTTAACTTTTCAAGCGATTATTTTTCCTTTAGAAATGATCAATCAATACTTAAAAATCTAAATTTTATTATTAAAAAAGGAGAAAGTATCTTAATCAAAGGAAAAAGCGGAGTTGGCAAATCAACACTCGCAAATTTATTAATGACTGATGTTTATGAAAAGAGCTTCTCGGGACAAATTGAATGGAATAATTCTTCAATTTTCTCATTCAATAAACAAGACTATTATTCAAAAATATTAAAATCTCAGCAAGATGCGTTTATCTTTCAAGGAACGATAAGGGAAAATATTTTACTAGATGATAATTTCACTGACAATGAGCTTAAGGAAATTATAAAAGTATGTCAGCTTGATGAACTTATTGATGAAAAAGGAGTAGATTTTATTTTATCTGAAAATGGAAATAATATTAGTGGTGGTCAAAAGCAAAGAATTGAACTTGCACGTATATTAATTCGCAAGCCACAGTTTATTATTCTTGACGAGCCAACAAGTGCTCTTAACCGAGAACTTGCTCAAAAATTTATTTATCACTTAAATATATACTTACAAAAATACCAAATGACTTCTCTCATTATAAGCCATGGTAACGATTTCGATGAATACATTAGTCAGAAAATATTGCTATAAATTTATTAACTTCATAAATATAAAAATAAAAAACAGCATGCGCTGTTTTTTAACTTTCTAAATACTCTTGCCATATTTCATCAAATTTTGATAAATTAAAGGTGAAATCAGCATGAGTTTCTAGATAATTGCTCACTTCTTCAAAATCAGAAGTATGTTTAGGAAATGCAGTGTCTTCAAAAACTAAATTTGCAAGTTTTGTGACATCATCTACTTCCTTATGAGCTTTTTTGGTCATTAAATATTGGTAAAAACTTCGTCTCATTTTTTAATTATTCCTTTGTTTTATACTTCAGGATACCAAGGAAGGGATACATCACTATCAAGTGCCTGATTAGGAGCTACTTGACTTAAAAGTTCAAACCAACCATCATATAGCTCATCAAAAGAACTAATTTCATTTTCCTCATCCCAAATAATATGTGAAAACCAAGCATTACTTGCTGTTTCAAATTGGAGTTCAGCATAATCAAAAACCACTAGTCCTGCATCAGATAGAGTTTCATTGATATAATCAACGACGCTTTCAGCCTGTGGTAAAAGTTGACTACGTAATTTTTCTTGATAGTCGTCTTTTAATTGGTCAATAGAAACAATTTTTTTGTCTATTTGGTAAATTACTTTGAACTCTGGAGTTTTAAAGTTGATTAGAACAAATGCTCTTTCACATTCTTTTGAAACTGCCTTGACTGAATTGATAAGGATATTTTGAGCCATACTTATCCATTCATCATGAGCCATTTCTTTATCATCAATATAAAATTCTTGGTCTAGCTCTTCAATATCAGCATCATTATTATTTATATCTTCAATTTTTTTCTTAAATCTATCAAAAAATCCCATATTACATTTCTACTTCCATTTTTCTTCTAAAAATTTATGGCGTAAGCCACTAGATAGGGCATAACGTAGAGGATCTTTTTTGTAAAAGGCTTGATGGTATTCTTCAGCAGGATAGAAAGTTTGAGCTGGTTCAATTGTCGTCACAATAGGTTTATCAAAAAGACCTGATTCTTGCAGTTGCTTCTTACTTTCTTCAGCAATTTCTTTTTGTCTGTCATCTTCATAGAAAATAACTGGTCGATAGTTGTCACCACGATCTTGAAATTGTCCAAAAGCATCAGTAGGATCTGTTTGTTGCCAATATAGTTCCACTAAATCTTTATAATCAATAACATCATTATCAAAAATTATTTCTATCGCCTCAGTATGACCTGTTTTATGAGTCAATACATCTTCGTAAGTTGGATTAGCAGTAGTTCCGCCAGTGTAGCCCGAAAGCACACTAATGATACCATCTTGTTCTTCAAAAGGTTGAACCATACACCAGAAACAGCCACCAGCAAATATTGCACGTTCTTTCATAATCTTCTCCTTTACTTTACAATCACTATCTTATATTAGAAAAATTTCTAATTATTTATTCAGTAGGTTGACTTGGATTAGAAATTAATTCAGTTCCAAACTCATCTTGTTTTACTTTTTTAGCCTTCATAAGACCACCTAATGCCTTCTTGAATTGACCTTTACTGATTCCAAAAGTTGCTTTGATATCATCTGGTGAACTTTTATCGTTTAGAGACATGAATCCTCCAGCACCTTCAAGATAGGCTAAAATCATTTGTCCATCGTTATCTAGCATCTCATGTGAGCGAGGCTTGATACTGAGGTTTAAAGCCTTATCTACATCACGATAACCAATAACTCGTACATTTAGTTCTTCACCTAGACGAGGCTCTGAGAAACGTTCTGATGGGTGAATAAAGCCAAGCATATTATTCTCTGGAAGATAAACAAATGTACCAGATAGTTTCAATCGGTAAACAATCGCTTTTAAGTCCTGGTCTTGCATATTGTTATATGCTCTACCTGCGATTCCTCTAAATACTTCATTATCAGCAAGTGTTGCCCAAATTCTATCTTTAGCATCCACGTCAAGTTTAACATATAATTTATCATCAACTTTTGGCCATAAATTTTTCAATTCTGGTAAATTATCCAGCGAAATTACAACATCCTTATCAGGTAAACCAATATTTACGAAAACACCAAGGTCTTTTCTGACATCAGTAACTGTACCCCAGCCGTAGTTCTCACGACTAGCAGTTGGTAATACTGTTGTAGCTTTTGGTTTTTGTTTCTTATCAGTATAGATAAATACCTTAACAGCATCACCTATACCATGTTCACCTTCAGACTTATCAAGTAATAAGGTTTGTCCATTCTTTTGTAAAAAGTAACTTTGTTCATTTTCTCCAGTAACAATTGCTGTCACCTGAGTTGCTAGTAATTCATTCATTAGCATTCCTCCTTTGTGGAAAAAAGACTGGGCAAGCCCCAGCCTTCTCAATTAATTTAGACTATACGTCTAGTAATTCTGTTTCTTTATCTTTTGTTAATTTGTCGATTTTTTCAACAGATTTATCAGTAAGATTTTGAATATCTTTTTCTAATCCGCGAAGTTCATCTTCAGTGATTTCTTTATTTTTTTCTTGTCTCTTAGCAGTATCCATTGCATCACGACGAATGTTACGAACTGCAACCTTAGCTCCCTCAGCAACTTTTTTAACTTCTTTAGCTAAGTCTTTACGACGTTCTTCAGTAAGTTGTGGAATAACCAAACGAATCATAGTACCGTCTGATTGAGGAGTAATACCTAGATCAGATGCATTGATTGCATGTTCAACATCTTTGATTGAAGATTTATCAAAAGGTGTGACAATAAGCACACGCGCTTCTGGAATTGAAATCGAAGCTAATTGATTTAATGGAGTTGGTGCGCCATAATATTCAACTTGAATACGGTCTAAAAGACTCGCATTTGCACGACCAGCACGGATACTTCCAAATTCGCGAAGTAAACTAGCTTCTGATTGCTCCATTCTTTCTTTAGCAGTTGTTAAAATTTCATTTGACATTTTATTAAATTTCTCCTGTTAAATTTTATTATTTGTTTTGTTCATTAGATTCATTAAGGTAATTAGCATTTTATACTAATTACTATTGACTAATATTTTAATCTACAGTTGTTCCGATGTTTTCACCAAGAACTGCACGACGAATATTTCCTTCTTCATTTAAATTAAAGACTACTAAAGGAATATCATTATCCATTGACAAAGTACTTGCTGTTGAATCCATAACTTGTAATCCTTTAGAAATTACATCCATATGAGTTAGATGCTCAAATTTAACTGCATTTTCATCTTTATTTGGATCAGCGTTATAAACTCCGTCAACACCATTTTTAGCCATTAAGATCACATCTGCATTAATTTCGGCAGCACGTAATGCACTTGTTGTATCTGTTGAGAAGTATGGATTACCAGTTCCACCAGCAAAGATTACAACTCGATTTTTTTCCAAATGACGTTCTGCACGACGACGGATATATGGTTCAGCAATTTGACGCATATCAATTGAAGACTGAACACGAGTTGGTACTCCTTCATTTTCAAGAGTATCTTGAAGTGCTAAAGCATTCATAATTGTTGCAAGCATACCCATGTAGTCAGCTTGAGCACGTTCCATACCTAAACTTGCCCCTGTTTGACCACGCCAGATATTACCACCACCAACAACGATAGCAATTTCTACACCTAAATCATGAACTTCTTTTAATTCTTGAGCAATTCCTTTTACAACTATTGGATTGATTCCAAATCCTTGTTCACCAGCTAATGCTTCTCCACTAAGTTTCAATACAACACGTTTATATTTTGGCTCTACCATTACACTCTCCTGTACAAAATTTATCACTTTATAATAACATATTTTTCATAGAAAATCACACTAAGTTGTCTGACTTAGTGTGATTAATTTTTTATTTACTGAAAATAGCAATTGATTGATAGGGAGCAAGTTTTCCTGCTTCATATTCATCATAATTGTTAGTTAAGATTTCTCCACCTACAAATTCTTCTGGTAACTCAATCTCCACTTCTTCATTTGCAAATGAATTTGCAACAAATAATTTTTTATCTCCATATTCTCTAATGAAGGCATATACATTAGGACTATCTTTTAAGGCGGCCTTATAAGTTCCTTCTGAGATAATTGGTTTATCTTTTCTCAACTTGATTAAATCCTTATAGAAGTTAAGAATTTCGCCTTCTTTATCAGCCTCAACATTGATATCAAAATGATTTCCAGTTGCTAACCACGGTGTCCCAGTTGAGAAACCTGCATTTGCTGTTTCATCCCATTGCATAGGTGTACGAGAATTATCACGTGATTTTGCTTGAATTGTCTTGAAGGCATCTGTAGCTGATTTACCATCTTCTTCAGTCATAATACGATATGCATTGATTGATTCAACATCAACATAATCTTCCATTGAATCAAAATCAGGGTCAACCATTCCAATCTCTTCTCCCATATAAATATATGGAGTACCTCGGCTTAAATGGATAGCTGCCGCAAGCATTGTTGCACCTTTAACCCGGAAATTTTTCACATCTACAAAGCGATTAAGTGCACGAGGTTGGTCGTGATTATTCCAAAATAGTGCATTCCAACCATCTCCTTCTGACATCTCTTCTCCCCAAGTATGGAAAAGATTTTTCAGTTCTTCAAAGTCAAAAGATTTTGTAGTCCACTTTTGTCCATTTTCATAGTCAACTTTAAGATGATGGAAGTTAAATGCCATAGATAATTCATGACGATCTGGACGAGTATATAATATACAGTTTTCAATAGTTGTTGAAGACATTTCACCAACAGTAATACTTTCTGGATCCTGACCAAATGTTGTCAGATTTAGATCGCGTAAATATTCATGGGTAATTGGCTTATCAGTATATTCTGGTTTACCATCATTATTTGAATTATTTTTTAATGCTTGATCTTTACCAATCAAATTAATTACATCAAAACGGAATCCATGCACACCTTTTGCACGCCAGAAATTAACTACATCATACAATTCTTTACGTACATTAGGATTACGCCAATTAAGATCGGCTTGTGTAATATCAAACAAATGTAAATAGTATTTTCCCGTATCACCGAATGGTGCCCAGGCATTCCCACCAAATTTACTAACCCAGTCAGTTGGTTCATCTCTTAGGATAAAGAAATCTTGATAGTATTTATCTCCTGCAAGTGCCTTTTGAAACCATTCATGATGAGTTGATACATGGTTAAGTACCATATCAAGCATGATATCGATATTACGTTTTTTAGCCTCTGCTACCAACTCTTCAAAATCATCCATTGTCCCAAAATCTGGATTAATTGCTACATAGTCTGCAATGTCATAGCCGTTATCGTACTGAGGACTCGGATAGATTGGATTGAGCCAAAGCATATCCACACCTAGGTCTTGAAGATAATCTAATTTTTGAATGATTCCTTGCAAATCACCCACACCAGAACCTGTAGTATCTAAATACGATTTTGGGTAGATTTGATAAATTACTTTGTCTTTAAACGTCATATTATTTCCTTTCTCTTAAATACAAAAGTAGGGCTATATTCAGCCCTATTTTTTATTTTATAGATGTTGCAGTGAATAGTTCTTCACCTAAAATTGCTTGTCCACTTGTCTTAACGTCGTCTACTTGGAAGCTGTCCTGATTAGTTACAATGATTGGTGTCATTGTTACATAACCAGCTTCTTTAATAGCTTTAACATCAAAACGAATTAACTCGTCACCAGTTTTAACTTCTTGACCTTCTTTAACAAAACCTTGGAAATGTTTACCATCAAGTTTTACTGTATCTAATCCAATATGAATTAATAGTTCCACACCTTCTTTTGATACAAGACCAATAGCATGATTAGTTGGGAAAATCATTTGTACAACTCCATCAAATGGAGCAACTAGCACACCTTCATCAGGATCAATTAATGCACCATCACCTATTAAGCGTTGGGCAAACATTGGGTCAGGGGTTTCAGTAATTGGTAATACTTTACCAGATAATGGAACCTTAACTTCTAGAGATGCTTCTTGTGGGTATACATCAGTTTGACGAATAGTAGAGATTGTTTCTTCTTCGCGTGCGATATTGCTATCAATTTCTTCAACAACACCATCAACTTTGTTAAGTGCTGGAATTTTACGAAGTACGAATATCATGAAGAAAGGTACTACAACTGCGATAACCATTGCAATAAAGAAATTCATCCATGAATTTGGTTGAATAGCAAGAATTCCTGGAAGTCCTCCAACCCCAACAGAGTTAGCACGAACACCAGTTAAAATTGAGAACATGCCTGCTAGACCTGAACCAATCATACCTGCTACAAATGGATATACATATTTAAGGTTAATACCAAACATTGCAGGCTCTGTAACACCCAGCCAAGCAGAGATAAGAGATGGAATTGAAATTTGTTCTTCGCGTTCAAGATCATCTTTACGGCTCTTCATTGTACGTTTGTGTAGAAGAATAACTCCTGCAACTGCCGCACCTTGAGCAATATTTGATAAACAGATCATAGGCCATAAGTTTGTATAACCAAGGTCTGCAATCAATTGATAGTCAATAGCAAGTAATGTATGGTGTAATCCAGTAATTACTAGCGGAGCATACAATGCACCAAATACTAATCCAAATAACCAGTTCACTGAACTTGTAAGTCCTGCGTTAACGATTGTTGAAAGCCCTTGACCGATTTTCCATCCGATTGGGCCAATGATTGTATGTGCTGCGATAATAGCTGGTAACAATGAGAAGAATGGAACAAAAATCATTGCGACGGCTTCTGGTATTACTTTTCGCAGCTGTTTCTCTAAGAAAACAAATAGTAAACCGGTGAATATTGCTGGTATTATCTGAGCCTGATAACCAATCTTTTCAATTTGAAATGAACCAAAATTCCAAACCCAATCTTTAATAGTTCCATCAGCACGTGCAGCATTTACTGCGTATGCATTTAACAATTGTGGACTTACTAAAGTGATACCTAGTACAATACCGAGAATTTCAGTTCCACCGAATTTACGAACCACACTCCAAACAACACCAACTGGTAAGAAGTGGAAAATTGCCTCTGCTGGTAACCATAAGAATGAGTTTACACCATTCCAAAATGGAGATACATCAGTAATTGAATTATAAATTGCTGAACCATCAGCGTTTGTTGCTGCTACTCCATCAATAATTTTTTGTCCCAATGATTCAATTGGCACACCTTCAAGCAGGTTACGGAAACCAAGAATTAGTCCCCCTACAATAATTGCTGGTAATAATGGAGTGAAGATTTCAGCCAAAGTTGCAATCAATCTTTGAACAATTGGTTGATTTTTATTTGCTTGAGCTTTGGCAGCTTCCTTAGAAACTCCTTCAATACCTGAAACTTGGCTAAAATCTTTATAAAAAATTGGTACATCATTACCAATAATTACTTGAAATTGGCCTGCATTTGTAAAAGTTCCTTTGACCACTGGAATTTTTTCAATTGCTTTAACATCTGCTTTTGAATCATCATTCAAAACAAATCGCATGCGAGTCGCACAGTGAGTTACAGCTGCGACGTTCTCTTTGCCTCCTATAGCAACGAGTAGGTCACGAGCTTCTTGATCGAATTTTCCCATCTTATTCTCCTAAATAATTTTCTAACCTGTACATACAAGTTGTTAATAAAATTATAAACTATTTACTTTCCATTTGCAACCGTTTACAAATAAATTTAAAAAAATATTTTTTTCTCCAAAAATTCTGCTAAAATATATATATGAAAAAATACGAATTGATCTTTCAAGATTTAGAAAATAAAATATTAAAAAAAATTTATGATGAAGGGGAGTTCCTTCCAAGTGAAATGGAATTATCTGACTACTATGAAGCCAGCAGAGCTACAATAAGACAAGCTCTAAATATATTAGAAAGCAGAGGTTTTATCCAAAAACAAAAAGGCAAAGGCAGTTTGGTAATCTCATCAGAAAAACTCAATTTTCCCATTTCTGGTCTAACAAGCTATAAGGAACTTCAAGAAAGTTTAGATTTTGAAAGTTCAACAACAGTATTGAAATTTGAAAAAGTTAAAATTGATGATGAACTTCATATCTTAACCTTACTTCCAAATGATTCTTATGCTTGGCATATATTAAGAGCACGAAAAATCGAAGGAAAATATTCTGTCTTAGACCGGGATTATATTCTATATGATCTCGCACCAGATTTAACAGAAGATATAGTGAAAGATTCTCTTTATGAATATTTAGAGGATGAGTTGGGACTTATTATTTCCTATGCAAATAAAGAAATAACAATTGACTTTATTAACGAAGATGATCGCAAATATATAGATTTAGCAAAAATTGATCATCATGTTGTTAGTGTAAAAAGTCATGTATATCTTGCTGATACTACACCACTTCAATATACTGAAAGTCGTCATCAAGTTGATAAATTCAGATTTACTGAATTTGCAAGAAGACAAAAAATATAAAAAAATCGGATTTCTTATCTACATATCATATATGCAGAAGAATATCCGATTTTTATATTGATTTAAGCTTTATTAATTATTATCTTTTTTTGTCTCAGAAGTGCTAGTATCACTGCTATCAATTGTATCATCTTTGCTACTGTCATCACTATCATCATTATCTTGTTTTTGTGACGAATGAGTAGTAGAGCTTTTATCTTTCGATGCTTGATCACTTGCTTCTTTATCGCGAGAAGCCTGTTCGCTAGACTCTTTAGCCTTCTTGGCCTCTTCCTCTTCTTTTTGTTTTTGAGCTTCTGAAGCGGCTGTTGCTGCGGCATGATCATAAGTATAATAATACAATACTATCTTATCTTTTTTAGGGTTAAATAAGCTGCCAGATGTAATATTTTGGTCGACGACAGGCTCTAGTTGATTATTAGGATCAATTGTAGCTTGTGATACAATGGTCTTGATATTTGCCGAAGGAACCCCCATATTATTAAGTGTTGCCTTTGCATTTTCAAGAGGGCTGTTAATTAAATCAGGCATAGTAGCATTTTTACCACCATCACTTACTTTGAAAGTAATCTTATCATCAGAACTCTTATCAAAGAACTTATTCTTCTTAGGATCCTGACTGATTATTTCATTGGTAGCATAATTATCATCAGTAACGACATTTTTAACAATTTGTGATTCTGAAATACCAAAATTTTTCACTAAATCTGATACAGCATCGTCATAAGATTGACCAACATAATTGGAAAGCTCAATAACGTTTGGACCCATTGATACAAAAATATCAATTTTAGAACCAGTTTTCTTTGAGGTACCTATTGTTGGATTTGTCCTAATTACTTTATCCTTATCAATACTACTATTAATCTCCTCAGTGACTTTACCTACTGATAGACCTGATTTTTTAATTTCTTCCTTTGCTTCTTCTACAGTCATACCACCTACTTGAGGAACTCGTACATCTTTAGGTGTGGTAACAATTACTAAACCTATTATTAAAGCCAGTACTGTAGCAACTATTGCACCAATAATAAGTTTTCTCTTATTTTTTTTCTCTTTTTTTTCTTGAATTTCGATTTTTTCAGGTTCATCTTTTAAAGTATCTGCACTCACTTTTTTAACTAAATCTTCGGTATCAGACTTATCAACTATTACCTTCGGAAGTACCTTAGTTGCACCTTCGTCTTCCTTAATAAAAAGTAGTTTTGGCTCATCTTTTCTATCTAAAGAAGTCGAAGTAGAAAGATCAGAAAGCATTTCAGATACATTTTTATAACGATCATCAAGTGATTTTGCAGTCGCTTTAATAGCAACATTCTCTAATGCTTGTGGAACATCTGGATTTGCTTTTCTAATAGATGGAAGCGGTTTTTGAAAATGTTGTAAAGCAATAGTAACCGCACTATCACCATCGAATGGCACATCTCCTACAAGCATCTCATACAAAACAACACCAATTGCATAAATGTCACTTTGTACAGTTGCCTTTGAACCACGAGCCTGCTCAGGTGAAAGATAGTGAACACTTCCAAACATACTATTTGTTTGAGTTAAGCTAGTCTCTGCAAAGGCCATAGCTATACCAAAATCGGTAACTTTTGCATCTCCTTCTTCACTAACTAGAATATTTTGTGGTTTTAAATCGCGATGAATTATTCCTCTGTCATGTGCCATTTGCATAGCAGACAAAATTTGACTAGTGAAATGTATAGCCTCATCATTAGAAAGATGACCTTTTTCTTTAATATATTCTTTTAAAGTTTTTCCAGCTACATATTCCATTACAATATATTGTTGCTTGTCGATATCACCTACATCAGAAATTCCAACAATATTTGGATGTGTAAGCTCTGACATAGCATAGGCTTCTCTTTGAAATCTAGCAGTAGCAATGCTATCATTTTCAAAATTTGAACGCAAAACTTTAATAGCTACTAAACGATTATCAAGAAATCTGTCTTCAGCTAAGTAGACGTTTGCCATTCCGCCACGGCCAATTTCTTTAATAACCATGTAACGTTCTACAAACATTTTACCTACTCTAATCATTCGAAAGACCTCCATTCTCATACTGAACTAGGGTCACAGTGATATTGTCTAATCCTCCATATGTGTTAGCAAGCTCAATCAGAGTTTCTGCTTTCTTTTCCAGAGTATCATAGCCTTTTATAACTCCAACAATTTCAGAGTTACTTACCATATTAGTCAAACCATCACTACTGATAAGTACATAGTCATTTTCTTCAAGATCGAAAACATATATATCAGGTTCTAAAAATGTTTGTTGTCCTATACTCTTAGTAACAATATTTTTATTTGGATGATTTTCTGCTTGTTCAGGAGTAAGTTCTCCTGCATCGACAAGTTCTTGAACTAGGGAATGATCTTTGGTAATTTTTATTAATTGATCACCTCTAATAACTTGCGTTCTGCTATCACCAACATGACCACAAATAAGTTTATTATTAAGAATGATAACTGCTTCAAGAGTTGTTCCCATTCCTTTATAATCATCTAAGTTACCTAAATCAGCAATATTTTGATTTTCAAGTGAAATTTTCTCTGTTAACCAAGTAGATATTTGTTCTATAGAATTACTGTTGTCAAAATCAGTATCTTTCCATAGATTTCCAATATCTTCAACAGTAAGACGACTAGCAACATTACCAGCCTTATGTCCACCCATTCCATCTGCTAATATAAAAATCTTTTGTCCTGCTTTATTTGAGTATACGTCAGCGAAATCTTGGTTAGTAACACGCTTTACGCCGACATCTGTAAGTACTGTAAATTTCATAACCATCCTTTCAGAATATTGATTGGTTTATTTTTTTCTAAACTTCGCAATAAAGAAACCATCAGTATGATAAAGTTCGGGAGTAAGCATAATACATCCATCCTTAACAATATCCACTTTTTCATTAGTTATTAATATTTGTTCAAAATCATCATTTTGTTCCAAAAATTTCTCCACTACTTGGAAATTTTCTTCATCAAAAATTGTACATGTGCTGTATACCATTATACCATTCTTTTTAATTGTTTTTCCAACATTTTCAAGAATAGACAATTGAATTTCTTGCAAACCTTGAAAATCAGTAGTCTCTTTACGATATTTAATATCAGGTTTTCTTCTAATAAGTCCCATACCACTACAAGGTGCATCAACCAAGGCCTTATCAAAAACTTCTGCTCCAAAATTCTCGAAAGCTTTACTTGCATCAATTTTTTCAGTTGTAATCTTATCTGACAATTTTAGTCTTTCAGCATTGTCATTAACTAGCTTCAACTTATGATCATATAAATCTAAAGCTGTAATATGTCCATCCTTAAGATATTCAGCCATATGAACAGTTTTCCCACCGGGGGCTGCGCAAGCATCAAGAATCTTATCGCAATCTGATATTTCCATTACTGGTGCAACCAACTGACTTGATTCATCTTGAATGGTAATTAAACCATTCTTAAAGTCATCAGTAACTGCAAAATTCCCTGTATCAGCTAAAATAGCTGTTGATGCTATTTTACTTTTTAAAACAGTAAATCTTGCATCTAGCTTATCAAATTCACTATCAAAGGCAATTAAACTTGTATTAACTCTCAAGCTATTTTTACTAGGAGTTTCCAAACTTTCAAGGATCGCAAGTGTTCTTTCTTTTCCATATTGCTTTGTAAATTTTTTAATTAGAAAAGTCGGCATACTATATTGAATTGAAAGTCTCTCAGTTTCATTTTTAATTTGAGAGAAATCAGCTCTTTCTGTACGAATGAAATTACGTAATACTCCGTTTACAAATCCCGAAAGTCGTTTATCACCTTGAAGTTTGGCAATTTTTACTGCCTCATCAACAACTGCATTATCAGGTACTTTATCCATATATACAATTTGATAAATCGAAAGTAGCAATAAATTTTTAACCCATTTTTTAGTTTTTTTAATAAATGGTTTTAAATACCACTCCAAAGTCATTTTATGGCTTATAGTTCCGTACACTATATTTGTAGCCATTGATTTATCTAAGGCAGTTAAATTAGATTGTTTAAGGGCATCATTGAGTGCAATGTTAGCATAGGCTTCTTCATTAAATACTTGATTAATTACATTTAATGCAAGGTCTCTTGGATTATTATTCTTGCCCAAATTTATCTCCTTCTTTTAGGTCACGACCTACTCCATTTAGAAAATCATTTATTTTCATTTTTGGTTTTCCAGCAGGTTGAACTGTTAGTAGTTCAATTGCACCCGCACCAGTACCCACCACTAATGAATTTTTAGTACGTTCTACGATTTGACCAGGTTTCCCTGATTTATCTGATACTTTTGCTTCGTAAATTTTAAAACGGTTTTCATTCAAGTAAGTATGAGCAACTGGCCATGGATACATTCCACGAATTTGGTTAAATATTTGTCTTGCTGATTTATTCCAGTCAATTTTTTCTTCCTCAGGAGTTATATTTGGACTATAAGTTACTAAATCTTCATCTTGTACTTGAGGAGTAATATCACCAGATAGATAAGCTGGCAAAGTTTCTAATAATAGGTCACGTCCAGCTAAACTTAGCTTTTGGAACATTGTCCCAACATTATCTTCTTCTGTAATTTCCACTTCAACTTGACTGATAATATTTCCAGCGTCCATCTTCTTAACCATTTCCATGATAGTCACACCTGTTTTATCATCACCATTGATGATTGAATAATGAACAGGAGCACCTCCACGATATTTCGGTAATAAGCTCGCGTGAACATTTACTGCTTTATCAATAGAGTTAAGAAGTTTTTCAGGTAGAAATTGACCAAATGCTGCCGTTACAATCAAATCAGCACCCAATGAAATTATATCATCAAGTTCAGGGCTATTACTTAGTTTTTCAGGTTGAAGTACTTTTAGACCATGCTTAAGAGCTGCTTCTTTAACAGGGGTCATTTTAATTTCTTTTTTTCTTCCAACTGCTCTATCTGGTTGTGTAACCACGGCTAAAACTTCATAGCCTTTCTCAATCAATCCATCTAAAACAGGAACTGAAAAATCAGGAGTTCCCATAAAAATTATTTTTGTCATTAGTTTAATTCTCCTAAATAAAATTCTGTGGCTCGCTATCGATTATAATGCGAAGTCCTTTATTGTTCTTATCCTGTGTCATTTCTAATACTTGGTTTAAGGCAATCTGTAATTCTTCCTCAAAGCGATATTTAATGAGTATTTGATAATGGTACATATTATGAGTTCGAGCAATAGGTTTAGCTGTAGGCCCCAAGATCTTAGCTTTGTCTGTTACTTTTGAAGCAAGAAGACTCATTATTTCATAACTTTTCTTGATTGCTTCCTCTTCGTTCTTATGGCTAACCACAATTTGAACTGTATAGAAATATGGTGGATAAGCCAAGGTTCTTCTATATTGCATTTCTTGCTTATAAAACGCCTCATAATCATGATGTTCTGCTAATTTTATTGCATAGTGTTCTGGATTGAAGGTTTGAATGATTACTTCTCCCTCTTTATTGGCGCGCCCGGCACGTCCAGCCACCTGTGTCAAAAGTTGAAATGTTCTTTCACTTGATCGAAAATCAGGTAAATTCAAAGCAGTATCAGCATTTATAACACCAACTAGTGTTACGTTGGGAAAATCCAAACCTTTAGCTATCATCTGAGTTCCTAACAAAATATCTGCTTCATGATTCCCAAATTTATCAAGAATTTGCTCATGAGCACCTTTTTTCTTAGTTGTGTCAACATCCATTCTCAAAATGCGAGCTTGAGGAAATAAATTATTTAGTTCTTCCTCAATTTTTTGAGTTCCTGAACCGTAATATCTAAATTTTTTGCTTTGGCAGTTTGGACAGCGACTTGGGATAGCCTCTTGAAAACCACAATAATGACAATCAAGAGTCTTTGTATCCATATGAAGGGTCAAACTAATATCACAATTTGGACATTCTTCCACATATCCACAGTCACGACACATAATAAAGCTTGAATATCCTCGACGATTTAACATTAGAACAATCTGCTCATTCTTATCCAGCTTTTCTTGAATTTTTTCAAGTAACTGCAAAGTAAAATTCGCCGATTTTTCATTCATATTTTTTCCAAAGTCAATAATATCAACTTTTGGTACACGCGCCAAAGGATTTGCTCGCTCCTTAAGTTCAAGAAACTCATAGACTCCTCTTTCAGCACGTGCTCGCGACTCAAGACTTGGTGTTGCACTTCCCATTATCAACTTAGCCTTATGCCAATCTGCCCTAAATAAAGCAATATCTCTTGCATGGTATCTTGGATTAGAATCTTGCTTATAACTTGATTCATGCTCCTCATCAATAATAATTGTACCAATATTTTCTAAAGGTGCAAAAATTGCTGAACGAGCTCCGACAACAACCTTGGCCTGACCACTTTCAATTTTACGCCATTCGTCATATTTTTCTCCATCGGACAATCTACTATGTAGTATTGCTACTTGATCACCAAAACGAGCAATGAAACGATTGGTAATTTGCGGAGTAAGAGAAATTTCAGGTACTAGCATGATTGCTGTCTTACCTTCATTCAAGGTGTGGGCTATAATTTGCAAATATACTTCTGTCTTACCACTTCCAGTTATTCCTTCAAGTAAGAAAGGTTTATCCGATGTTCCGTTTATAACGGCTTGGTAAGCTTTCTCTTGTCCTTTATTTAGAACTAAAGGTTTATCTGCCTTAATCTTATCAAAATGCTCTTGTGCGCGACGAAGTTCAACATGCTCTAATTTTACAATCCCGTTTTCCACGAAAAAGTCAATTATTGATTTAGAGAAATTTTTTCTGACTTCCTTAACTTGCTTTTTACCAGGTTTTTCAAGCAAAAATTCTTTGAATTCTTGCTTTTTCTTAGCTCTTGTAGGAATTTCGAAATCTTTTAATTTTTCTATATCATCAACTTGAATAAAAGTTTCATATTTTTTATTTTCTCGGCTCTTTGCCTCATATTCAAAAGAAACTTTATCTTCTTTTTTCAATTTCAAGATGGTCGCTTGTTCATCTTCAGTTAAAGTAGAAAATTTCAAATTCTCTTTTCCTGCAAAAAATGTATCTTTTGTTTCTTGATCAAGTGGCATGACAATCTTGTCATAATTCGAATTTAAAAGATTAGGAAGCATGGCTTTTAAACATGTTATCTTATAAGAAAACACAGTCTTTCGCATATGATCAGCTAATTCCAACTGCTCCTTATTTAAAACTGGTTCTAAGTCTAGAACTTCTCGAATTTCTTTTAGATTTTCATCATCGTTCGTTTCAGAAAGCTCTACTACTATCCCCTGAACTAGACGATTTCCTTGACCAAAGGGTACATGAACTCGCATTCCTGCTTGGATAAGACCTTGTAAATTGTCAGGTATCAAATATGTAAAAGGATGGTCCGTCTGCATCAAGGGAACATCAATAATAACTTGAGCTGCTTTCATTACAACACCTTTCCTTAAATAAAATTAGAGATTGGGAAACAAAACCCAATCTCATTCTATATATCTTAGAACTTATTTAGCTGGTTCAGTTTCCTGCTCTTTTGCAATACGTTCTTTAATTTTTCTTTCTTCTTCTTCTTGACGTTCTTTTTCTTCTTGAATAGCACGAAGTTTTTCTTCACGTTTTTCTTCAGGGAAAGGATGGATTGTAACTGTACCTGCTTCAATTTCTTCAAGTGCTTGAAGAGTTGGTTTTACAGATTTAAACCCCATTGTTGAAGGCTCTCCATCATTTAATTCATGGGCACGTTTGCTTTCAAGAATTACTAATGAGTATTTAGAATCTACTCTATCCAAAAGTTTGTCAATTGACGGTTTTAACATCATAATATATTCTCCTATTTTATCCCTTATTAATCTATCATTGCGCGGTATTTACCGATTACACGGTCAACACGGAAATGTTCTGCCTCAACAATTTTTTTAACTCTTTCAGCTGCTTTAGATACTTCATCATTTACAACAGCATAATCGTATTCGCTCATTAATTTAATTTCTTCACGAGCTTTTTCCATACGTTGATCAATTACATCAATTGAATCTGTTCCGCGACCTACGATTCTGTCACGTAGTTCATCAAGATCAGGCGGTGTTAAAAAGATAAATACTCCATCTGGAACTTTCTCCTTAACTTGTAAGGCTCCTTGAACTTCAATTTCAAGAAATACATCTTTACCAGAATCAAGTGTTTCATTGACATAAGTAAGGGGAGTTCCATAGTAGTTACCCACATACTCAGCATATTCTAACATTTGACCATTTTTAATCATTTCTTCGAACTCTTCACGTGTTCTGAAAAAATAATCTACTCCGTCAACTTCACCTGGACGTTGTGGACGTGTTGTCATTGAAACTGAATAATCAAAATCATGACCATGTCCTTCAAAAATTTCTTTACGAACTGTACCTTTACCAACTCCCGAAGGACCTGAAAAGACAATTAATAAACCACGCTCCTGCATGTTAATCTCCTTAGAAAAAAATATTCTTTTATTATCCAAAAAATTTTTTGGCTGATCTCAAATAAGATAAATTCATTATAACACTTAATTCATAGCAAAAATCAGAACTGTAACAGAACTGTAATATCAAACAGTTTCAACAGAATCAAGCTGTTTAAGAAATATTTTTCACAATAATTAATGTATATTTTTACTTATAAATTTTTTCAGAAAAATAAAAAACGAAGGAAATAATTCCCTCGTTAATTTTAATTATTATTTTGATTTACGTAAGAAACCAAATAAAATTCCACCAACAACTGCTCCGATTGCTACATAAAGTAGGTAAAGGAATGGATTACTTGTAAGAGCAATTACAAAGATTCCTCCGTGTGGTGCCATTAATTTAATTCCTGAAAGTCCAACTAATGCTCCTGCTAGTGCTGAACCTGCAACGAATGAAGGAATAGCACGTGTTGGGTCAGCTGCTCCAAAAGGAATTGCTCCTTCTGTAATGAATGAAAGTCCCATTACAATGTTTGTAAGACCTGATTCACGTTCTTCTTTAGTGAATTTATCTTTGAATAATAGAGTTGCAACGAATACTGCAAGAGGAGGAACCATACCACCAGCCATAACTGCTGCCATTACTTCACTACCACCGCTTGTTACTGTTGCTGCTAATGTTCCTGTACCAAATACATAGGCTGCCTTATTAACTGGTCCACCCATATCCACTGCCATCATTCCACCAACCAATGCTCCCATTAGGATTGCTGATGAACCACTTAAGCTTGATAGGAAGTTGTTAAGTCCTTCATTGATTCCACTCATTGGAATATTTACAAGAAGCATTAAGAAACCTGTAATAATTACTCCAAATACTGGGTAAAGAAGAATTGATTTTAGACCATCAAGTGATCTTGGGAGACCTGCTAATAATTTCTTAAGTAAGATAATTACTCCACCAGCAAGGAAACCACCAACTAATGCCCCAAGAAATCCTGATGGAACTCCAGCAAGGTTTAATGTAGCATCTCCGCCTTTAGCAAAAGGTACTTTACCAAGTGCAAGTCCATTACTTGCCATTGCCCCTGCTACAAAACCTGCTACAAGACCTGGTTTTTCAGCGATTGAATAAGCAATATATCCTGCTAATACAGGAAGCATAAATCCAAAGGCTGCACCACCAATGTTTTTGAACATACTTGCTAGTTCATTATATGAACCAAGATTAGCAAGTTGATCTGTTGGAACTCCCATAGCGTTATCAATTAAGAAGGCAATTGCGATAGCAATACCACCACCGATTGTAAATGGAAGCATTGCTGATACACCACTCATTAAGTGCTTGTAGAATGCTTTACCTAAGCTTAGTTTTTCATCGCTTTCGCCAGTTCCTGAAGCATCTCCACTACCATGATAGATAGGAAGCGAATCATCTGTAGCCATTGTAATTAGATTTTCTGGTTCACGAATACCATCTTTTACGGGACGACTAATTAAATGTTTCCCATCAAATCGATCCATTTCAACTGCTTTGTCAGCAGCTACTATAACACCGTCAGCTTTAGCGATATCTTCAGCTGTTAACTTGTTACCAACACCACTTGCTCCATTTGTTTCAACTTTGATGCCAACACCCATTTCGGCTGCTTTTTTCTTCAAAGCTTCTTCTGCCATATAAGTATGTGCAATACCAGTTGTACAAGCAGTTACTGCTACAACAAATTTCCCAGTATCTTTTACTGTTGATTCAATTTTAGCTTCTTCTTTATTTTCTTCTTTTTCTTCGCTTGAAAATAATGCAATCACATCATCAGGAGTTTTAGTTTCACGTACTTTAGCAATAAAACCATCTTGCATTAGATATTTTGAAAGACTTGCAAGTGCTGCTAAGTGAGTATCATTTGCACCAGCAGGGGCTGCAATCATGAAGAATAGGTATACTGGTTGACCATCAAGAGCCTCATAGTCAACACCTTTGTTTGATTTAGCAAACAGAATTGTTGCTTCTTTAACTGCTTCATTTTTAGCATGGGGCATTGCTACTCCATCACCAAGACCAGTTGAAGTTTGCGCCTCACGATTAAGAATTCCTTCTTTAAAAAGAACTTTATCAGTGATTCGACCAGTTTCGTAAAGTTTGTCAACCATCTCATCGATTGCACCCAACTTATCAGTTGCTTGCATATCCATAATCATGGCATTTTTTACAAGTAAATCTGTAATTTCCATTTTCTCTCCTTTTAATAGGTTTAATATAAATATTTCAATATTTTTTAACTTTTATTCTTTATTTCAGAAACTTATTAATTAAAGTTTTGTAATTTCTACTTTATCCAAAGTTTCTTTAATAAATTCTGCACTTGCTAAATCATCTGAAAAGGCAGTTGCTGTACCACATGCTACTCCAAGGGCAAATGCTTCGACAGCATTTTTAGTTTCTTCAAACTTACCAGTAAATCCAGCGACCATTGAGTCACCTGCACCAACTGAGTTTTTAACTTGTCCTTTAATTGGTTTTGCAAAGTAGCTTCCTTCATTGTTAACTAACAAAGCTCCATCACCAGCCATAGAAATAATCACATTTTGTGCACCCATTTCTAAAACTTTTTGTGCATAAGGAATAATTTCTTCTGTTGTTTTAAATTTAACATCAAAAATGGCTCCAAGCTCATGATTATTAGGTTTAACAAGTAATGGATTGTATTCCAATGAATCAAGTAATGTTTGTCCTTCAAAATCACAAACCACTTGTGCTCCAGTAGCACGAACTGTAGAAATTAATTTTTTATAGACAATATTTCCAAGAGATGCTGGTGCGCTTCCTGCGAAAACAACTGTATCGTCAGCAGTTAATTTTTCAAGAATATTAAGAAAATCATTTAATTGACCTTCTGTAATTTCTGGACCTTGCCCATTAATTTCTGTTTCTTGATCTGCCTTAATTTTTACATTAATACGAGTATCTTGATCAACTGCTACAAAGTCAGTTGAAATTCCTTCTTCAATAAGCTTTTTAGTAATGAAATCACCTGTAAAACCACCGATAAATCCTAATGCTGTTGAATCATAATTTAATCTAGAAAGCACTCGACTTACATTAATTCCTTTACCACCAGCGTATTTATCATCACTAGTCATGCGGTTTACTTCACCGACTACAACTTCCGGTAAACGAACTATATAGTCAATTGAAGGATTTAAAGTTACACTATAAATCATATTTTCTCCTTTTCTTGTAGCTTTTATATCTGATATTTATCAAATATATCTACTACTTATTTGTTATTATTTCAACATCATCGGTTTGCGCAAAAGTAACAAAACTTACTTGGTTAAACTTACTTTTATCTGCTAAAATATAGGTTTGTGCTGACTGCTCACAGGCTGTACGTTTAATATTAGCTTCCTCAATATCAGGTGTTGAGATATTCCCAGCACTTATTGCATTGGCTCCTATAAAAGCCTTTGTAAAATTAAACTGATTTATTTGTTGAATGGCATATGACCCAACCACTGCATCAGTTAATTTTTTTATTATACCCCCGATAATATAAACAGTAATTTTTTCACTAATTAATTTTGAAGCATGGGTAGCACTATTTGTTACAACTGTGAATGATTTTTCTAATTCAAGAAGTCCTTCAATCATCATTCCGGTAGTAGTCCCAGCATCTAGAAAAATTACATCTCCTTCATTTACTTTAGAAACTGCGATATTTGCAATATCTAATTTCTCATGAACGTTTATGGAGTTTTTTTCATAAATACTTGGCTCTTTCGGAACACTTGAAATTGGTTCGGCTCCTCCGTGAACACGGATAAGTCTTCCTAACTCTTCAAGCTCATTGAGATCCCTTCTAAGTGTGGATACTGAAGCCTCAGTCAAATCACACAAATCATCTATTGTAACACTTCCCTTACTGTGTAGTTCTGCAAGAATTATCTTTTTTCGATCATTTGCAAGCATATCTTCCCCTTTTAGAAATCGGTTACAAGATTATTTTACATCAAAATCGTTCAAAGTCAATCAAAAACGTTCATTTTTTATGTTTTTGTGTGTTTTTCAATAACATTTTTAGTGAATCTTTGAATCCAGGGCACATTTAATGAAAAAATTATTCTATTATGATAACAAAAAGGAAATAGGATATCATTTCCCATTTCCACTTAATTATTTTTCTTCTAAATATACCTCAGCCATCTGACTAAGTTTCCTTAATCGGTGGTTGACACCACTTTTTCCTAATGGAGGAGACATTGCTTCTCCTAACTCCTTAATAGTTAAATCAGGATTCTCTAAACGAATCCTTGCAACTTCGAATAGGTTTTCTGGTAAATTTTCTAGTCCTAATTTTTGATCTAAGATATTGATTTTTTCAATCATATCGTATGATGCATTGACGGTTTTTCCCAAATTTGCCGTTTCAAAATTAGCAACTCGATTAGCTTGATTTCGCATTTCCTTAAAAATTTTCGCATTCTCATATTTAAGTCTTGCATTCATAGCACCGATTATTGTTAGAAAATCCATAATTTGTTCTGCACTTGCTATATAAAGTACATACCTATTTTTTCGTTCAATGATCTTAGCATTAAACCCTAAATTTTCAAGGATATCTTTTAAATCCTGTGCATGATCTTGGTAAACAGATGAAAGTTCCAAATGATACTTTCCAGATTCTGGATCACTAACATTACCACTAGAAAGAAAAGCCCCTCTTAGGTAATAAATACTCTTTTTTTCATCATATTTAACTGATGCAGGTATTCCATTATCCAAGAGCAGTCCATCAGCCAAGTCTAATTCATCTAAAAGATTATTTACTTGATCATCAATATAAACTGTATATATACGATTCTTTGATAAGTTAGTTTTTTGCTGGGTCCTAATCTCAGATTTAATATTATAAATTTTTAATAAGAGAGTATAGATATATCTCGCTGTTGTAGCATTTTCAGTTGTAATTGACAGTGTTAATCCTCGTGAAATACCAAGTGAACCATTCATTCTAATCAAAGCCATAAGAACTGTTGAATTATCGTCTAGCGATGTCAATTCTTTCTTGACTTCAGCAGAAAAACTCATGATAATCTTCTTTCACTAATATTAAGAATTTCTTCAGCAACTGCATCCCCGTTATGGAAGGCACCGCCATTTTCCAATTTAAGAAAATTTGATGAAATTATCTTACATCCTTCTGCCTGCAATCCTTTAAAATCATGGTCAACTTGAACAAGATACTCATCAAATTTATGTGTATTCATATATTCATGAGGTACATCTTCAATATTTACCAAAACTGTATCTACAAAGTTTCTTCCAAGATGCTCATGCAAGACATGAACATGATCTGCATCAGAAAAATGTTCAGTTTCCCCACGTTGTGTCATGATATTACATACATAAACAATTTGAGCTTCTGTATTTAAAATCGCCTTACTAATCTCTGGAATCACAAGGTTTGGTAAAATACTTGTAAATAGGCTACCTGGACCCATGACAATAGTATCTGCTTCCATTATTGCTTTTACAACCTTACGACTTGCCTTAGCCATTGAACCATCATGAGTATTATAAACATATACAAATCTCAAGTTACCGTCGTAATCTGCAATATTGCTTTCACCAGTCACTTCATGTCCATCTTCAAAAATGGCTTGAAGTGTTAGCGCATTCTCACTTGACGGGTATACATTCCCCTCCACATGTAAGAATTTAGATAGAAGCTGGATTGCATCATAAGTAGAACCTTGCATTTCACTAATACCAGCAATAATTAAGTTCCCTAAAGGATGTCCAGCTAAAGCACCGTCATCTTTATCAAAACGATATTGGAAAACTTTTTCATAAAATCTTGGCATATCACTCATAGCAACTAGAACATTTCTCAAGTCACCTGGAGGCGCAATATTTATAGCATTTCTGATTTCACCACTTGAACCGCCATCATCCGCTACAGTTACAATCGCAGTTAAATCAACATTTTCTTTTCTCAAACTTTTAAGGATGACAGGAATCCCTGTTCCCCCCCCAATTACTACAATCTTTCTTTTTCTCATGAGCGGTTAACCGTCTCTTTTCTTCTATCTTTATCGCGGTGTACAGTATTGACTTTCCAGTTGTCTTCTTGTAAAGTCTTACCGATTCGTTCTGCAAAGGCAACTGATCTATGTTGACCGCCAGTACATCCAATAGCGATAGTAAGAACCGACTTACCTTCTTTTTCATAACCTGGCACAATAGGTAACAATAAATTTTTAAGATTTTGGTAGAATTCCTCAGATTCCGGTGCATCCATCACATAATCATAGACTTCCTTATCAATACCAGTTTTATCTCTTAATTCAGGTACATAGTGGGGATTAGGTAAAAAGCGTACATCAAATACTAAATCAGCATCAAGTGGTAAACCGTATTTGAAGCCGAAACTCATTACTTCAATTCTAAATTGTTGACTGTTTCCTTCGGAGAATTCATTAATTATTTGAGCACGTAAATTCCTTGGAGTTAAGTCGGTTGTATCAATTACATTTTGAGAGAACGATTTAAGTGGAGCAAGTAGTTCTCTTTCTTTGGTAATACCGTCCATGACACGTCCATCAGCTGCTAGCGGATGACTACGTCTTGTTTCTTTATAACGAGCAACTAGTTCTGGGTCCTTTGCATCAAGGAAAAGCAGACTAAACTTCACACCTGGCATGTCACTTAAATCATTAACAACTTCTTGAAGTTCATCAAAGAATGTTCTAGCCCTCATGTCAACTACCATTGCTACCTTATCAATACTTCCATTATCGGCATTGATTAAAAGGGAAACAAATTTTTCAATTAGGTTTGGTGGCATATTATCAATTGTGAAGTAGCCCATATCCTCAAAGGATTGAATAGCGACAGTTTTTCCTGCACCACTCATCCCAGTTACTATTACTAAATCTAGTGAGTTCATAATTCCTCCTTATTTTTATCCACAATTACTTTTAAATCGCAAGTAATTATCTAATATACTAACTTTATTATAACAAAAAAAGACGATATAAACCGCCTTTTTCCTATACTAAATTAGTTAGTACACCATTTATAAATTTTGCTGATTTTTCGTCATTGAAATTTTTTGCTAATTCAATTGCTTCATTAACCGCCACAACATTTGGTGTTTCTGTCTCTAAAATTTCATAAGCACCAAGTCTTAAAATTACACGGTCAATATTAGTTAAACGATCAAGGCTCCATGGACTCTTAATATACTTTGCTAAATTTTCATCAAGTTTTTCCTTGTTTATTTGAACACCTCTGATTAGTGTCTCCAAATAAGCAGGACTCTCTTCAGGAAATTCATCATAAGAAAGTACAAAGTCCATTGCATCCGTCACTGTAGCTTCATCTTGAAGTTCTATAGAATAAAGAGCTTGAACAGCACTCATACGAATCTCATGCTGACTCATCTTTTTACTCGGCATCTAGAAAATCTCCTCCATCAAATAAATCTGTATGCTTAGGCTTTGGAGTTTTTACTGGTACAATACCAGAAACATGCACATTAACGTCGTTTATTTCAATTCCAGTCATATTAAAGACAGCTTCTTTAATTTCCTTTTGAATATTCATTGCAACTGAAGGTACATTAACACCAAATGATAAGAATACATATACGTCAACATCTACTAAACCATCTTCATCTTGGCTAATGTATACACCACGACCTTCTGAATTCTTTCCAAGAAAATCAGAAAAACTTTTATTTCTTAAAGAATAAAGACCATCTATATTAGATGTTGTAATACTAACAATTGTTTCGATAACTCGTGGAGAAATAACTACTGCTCCCAAGTTTTCAACTTGTACATCTTTCATAATCATCCTTTCTTAATTATAGAAAGTGCTCAAAGTACTAGTTAGCACGTTTTAAATAAGCACCAGTTTGAGTATTAATTTCTAATTTTTCACCAGCTTCGATGAAATCTGGAACGTTAACTACAAGACCAGTTTCCATTGTTGCAGGTTTACCTGAACCAGTAACTGTTGCACCTTTAATAGATGGTTGAGTTTCAGCAACTGTAAGAACTACTGTTGTTGGTAATGTAAGACCGATAACTTCAGTTCCATAAAATTGAATTTTAATTTCTTCATTTTCAAGAACATATTTTAATTCTTCTGCTACTTGAGCAACTGGAATTTCATATTGGTCATATGACTCAGTATCCATGAAGAATGCTGTATCATCCATTTGATATAAGTATTGTGCTGGACGAGTTTCGATAATTGCTTGTTCGAATTTTTCTTCTGGTCTAAAAGAAGTGTCAACTGTTGAACCACTACGTACATCACGAAGTTTCATACGCATGATTGTATTACCTTTACCAGGTTTATGGTGACTTGCTTCAAGAACTCGAAGTAATTTTCCGTCCATTTCAAAAGTCATACCTGCTTTTAATTCATTTGCTGCTACCATTTTATTAAAAATCTCCTAATCTTAATTTCTTTACCATTTTAACACAATTTAAAGGAATTGACACTTTTTTTGTAAACAGTATCTTTTAAATCAATAATCCTCAAACTATATTAAATAATTATAAGCTCTTTTGGTGCTTTAGTAATAATTTTACATCCATCATCCAAGACTACTAAATCATCTTCAATTCTTACACCACCCAAATCATCAACATATATACCAGGTTCATCTGTTATTACCATTCCAGCTTGAAGTTTTTCTTCGGAAGTTTTACCAAAGAAAGGATCTTCATGAATATCGATACCAATTCCATGACCTATTCCATGAGTAAAATAGTCCCCGTAACCTGTTTGCTCAATGACATCACGCGCTATACCATCATAGTCTTTGTATAAAAGACCAGCTCTTGTTTGATTTATAAGTGTATTATTGCTCTCAAGAACAGTATTGTAAATCTCTACCATCTTATCTTCTGGTTGACCCAAGAAAACAGTTCTAGTCATATCACTTACGTAATGATTGTAGTAGCAACCAAAATCAAGTGTTATGGTATCACCCAACTCCAAAAGTTTATCACTTGCCACTCCGTGAGGCATACTAGAGCGATTTCCACTTGCAACGATTGTTTCAAAAGAAATTCCAGATGCTCCAAGCTCACGCATTCTAAAGTCCAGAAAATTCGCTACATCAAGTTCAGAAATTCCAACTTTAATGAAGTCCAGAACATCAATGAAGGCCTGGTCAGAAATACTACAAGCTTTTTCAATAAGCTTGATTTCTGAATTATCTTTTATGATTCTAAGTTTCTCAACTAAATTAGAAGAAGCTTTTAAATCAACTGATAAAGTGTTCTTTAGATTTTGATAAAAAGCAAAAGAGACTTCTCCTTCAAACTGAAGACTGGATATATTTTCAGATTTTAGGATGCTATCCACTTCAACTAACGGTTGACGACTTTCAATAATTTTGAAGTTTTTAACAGTTTCTCTTGCAATGAGTGTATATCTTGCATCTGTGATAAAATATTGCTCATTTTCTGTAACGAGAACCGTAGCTGAAGTTCCCCAAAAACCAGTAAGGTAAAAAATATTATTTAAGTTGGTAATTAAAAGGGATTCTACCGAATCCTCTTTCATTAAATTACGTAATTTTTCAATTCTTTCCATTGAATTTTAGTCTTCCTTAGTCTTATCTTCATCACTTCCGCATGAACATTGACAAGAACATGATTCCTCTTCTTCAACGATTTCAGGAACGTTTGTTGTACGCCCTTTTTCTTCATGGCCTTCAATTGTATCTTCATCTTCATGTGGCGCTGTTGGAATATTTGTAGTTCCACGGTCAATGTGATTTTCTGGTTCTTCTTCAACATCAGCACCAATGTTTGTTGTACCATGAATTAATTCATCATTTGGATCTAAGTCACCAGGTAAATTTGTTGTACCTTTTTCAAGTAATTGTTCTTGAAGAAGTTCTTCATCTTCTGGAAGATCATTAACTCCTTCAAAATCTAAATCACCGGGAAGATTACTTGTTCCTTTTTCAGCTAACTCTTCGTCTAAAATCTCTTTAATATTTTCATTTGTCATTTTCTAATTTTCCTTTCAGATATTGTCCAGTATAACTCTTTTTAACTTTAGCTATTTCTTCTGGTGTGCCAGTAGCAATTAACTGACCACCACCTGCTCCACCTTCTGGTCCTAAATCAATAATATGATCTGCAGTCTTGATAACATCAAGGTTATGTTCAATAACCACTATTGTATTACCTGCATCAACCAAACGATCTAAAACTTTAAGAAGTCGAGCTATGTCTTCTGTATGGAGACCCGTTGTAGGTTCATCCAAAATATAGAAGCTCTTACCTGTTGAACGTTTTTGAAGCTCACTAGCTAATTTCATACGTTGTGCCTCACCACCTGATAAGGTAGTAGCTGGTTGACCTAAAGTCACATAACCTAATCCAACGTCAACAATTGTTTGTAGCTTGCGTTCAATCTTTGGAATATGTTTAAAGAATTCCAAGGCATCAGATACTCTCATATCAAGAATCTCTGAAATATTTTTTTCCTTATAACGAACTTCAAGTGTTTCACTGTTGTAACGACGACCGTGGCACACTTCACATGCTACATAAACATCCGGTAAGAAGTGCATTTCGATTTTTATTATACCATCGCCCTTACAATTTTCGCAACGTCCACCCTTAACATTGAATGAAAAACGTCCCTTTTTATAACCACGAATTTTGGCTTCATTTGTTTGGGCAAATAGGTCACGAATATCATCAAATACACTTGTATAAGTTGCTGGATTTGATCTTGGAGTACGCCCAATTGGACTTTGGTCAATATCAATTAAGCGCTCAATATCTTCATAGCCAGAAATCTTTTTATATTTACCTGGTTTTTCCGAGTTACCATTTAATTTTTGTGCTAATGCTTTTTTAAGGATTTGATTTACAAGTGTTGATTTACCAGAGCCTGATACACCGGTGACTGCTGTCATTACCCCTAGAGGAAAGTCAACATCAAGATTTTTCAGATTGTTTTCAGTAGCACCTGTAACTTTAACCATTCGATCTTTATCAATAGGTCTTCTTGTTTCTGGAAGTGGGATTTTTTTCTTCCCAGATAGATATTGTCCTGTAATTGATTTACTATTTCTAGCAACTTGCTTTGGAGTACCCGCAGCAACAATTTGTCCGCCTAATTCACCTGCTCCAGGACCTACATCAATTAAATAGTCAGCTGCCATCATTGTATCTTCATCATGCTCAACAACTATTAAAGTATTACCTAAATCACGCATTTTTTGAAGACTTTCAATAAGTCTATCGTTATCTCTTTGATGGAGACCGATTGAAGGCTCATCAAGAACATATAAGACACCACTTAGGTTTGATCCAATTTGTGTAGCAAGTCTAATACGTTGACTTTCGCCACCTGATAGAGTCCCTGAACTTCTCGAAAGTATTAAGTAATCCAAACCAACATTATTAAGGAAAGAAAGTCGGTCAGAAATTTCTTTGACAATCGGACGAGCAATCTTCTCTTCATTTTCTGTCAGAATTAAACTGTTAATAAATTCAAGATGATCAGCGATAGCTAGATTAGAGACTTCCCCTATATGTTTTTCGTTTACTTTTACTGATAATGCTTGTGGATTCAAACGATAACCATTACATGCCACACAAGTAAGTTCTGTCATATATGTCTTCATTTGTTCACGAGTAAAATCACTATTTGTTTCGTGATATCTACGAGCAATATTGTTTGCTACACCTTCAAAGGGAACATCAATATCACGCACTCCACCAAAGTCATTTTTATAATGGAAGTGGAATAAACGACCTTTTGAACCATAAAGGATAATATCTTTTTCTTCATCAGTTAATTTTTCAAATGGTGTATCCATATCAATCTTAAACTCAGTCATAGCTTGTTCAAGCATCTGAGGATAATAATTTGATGATATAGGATTCCATGGCGCTATTGCACCTTCATTTAAAGTTTTGCTTGGATCAGGAATTACTAGATCTAAGTCGACCTCAAGTTTGATTCCAAGTCCATCACACTCAGGACAGCTACCAAATGGTGCATTAAATGAAAATAATCTAGGCTCAAGTTCTGGAACTGTAAAGCCACAAACTGGACAGGCATAGTGTTCACTAAATAAGAGCTCGCTTCCATTCATCGTATCAACTACTACATAACCTTCAGCCAATCTCAAAGCATTTTCAATCGAATCAAAAAGACGACTTCTTATACCTTCTTTTAATACTATTCTATCTACAACGATATCAATCTTGTGTTTTTTATTTTTTTCAAGTTCTGGTACTGCATCAATATCATAGATTTCTCCGTCAACACGTACACGAACATATCCATCTTTTTGTATCTTTTCAAAAGTTTTTTTATGTTGTCCCTTTTTATCTCGAACAACTGGAGCTAGAATTTGAAGCCTTGAACGTTCAGGTAACTCCAAAACACTATCAACGATCTGTTCAGGAGATTGTGCAGTAATTGGACCGTGTCCATTTGGACACATGGGAATACCAACTCTTGCATAAAGCAATCTTAAGTAGTCATTAATTTCTGTCACTGTTCCTACTGTCGAACGCGGATTTTTACTGGTTGTTTTCTGATCAATAGAAATTGCTGGACTTAATCCATCAATACTATCAACATCAGGTTTATCCATGTTCCCCAAAAATTGTCTAGCATATGCAGAAAGACTTTCAACATAACGTCTTTGACCTTCAGCATAGATTGTATCAAATGCTAGACTTGATTTTCCTGAACCAGAAAGTCCTGTCACAACCACCATTTTATCTCTGGGAATTTCAACATCTATATTTTTTAAATTGTGCGCACGCGCACCATGTATAACTATTTTATCTTGAGCCATATGACCCCCTTGTTTCTCTTTACTATAGTAACTAGCCTTACAATTATACCATATTTCACCTTTTATTAAAAAACACTTAACTCGTTTGAGCAGCTTTTTCTTTAAAACCTTTGAATTTTCAGTAAATAGCGAACATTTAAAAAAATATTTTCACCAATCTTCTATAATCACTTGCTTTTTGTTTATAAAATTGTTATGTTATAGATGTTTTGATTTATGTAAATTGATTAAACAGACGAATCCACCTAGTCATTCAACAATTAACTTAAAATTGTTCAGGAAAAATTTTGTTATTTGAACAATCTAAATCAAAATTTTATATTACATAAAAGAAGAAAGGAGATACTTACAATGAGCGTATTTAAAAAATTAACTTGGTTTTTCAAAGAAAATAAAACTATCTATATTTTTGGACTATTTTTTCTGTTGCTCACAGACGTAATGGAAGTATTTCTACCTTATATTATAGGAAAAACAACGGACCTTATTGTCGGAAACCATCTGACCACGTCCGGACTGCTTCGAGCCGTTGGCTCACTTGTGGCTGTTGTTCTTATAATGAACATCGGCCGTTTTTTTTGGCAAATTTTTCTAAGACGTGGTGCCGCAAGGCTTGAAAAAGATCTAAGACAAAAACTGTTCAATCATTATATGATAATGGATGCACCATTCTATCAGACCCACAGAACAGGTGAATTAATTGGACTTGCTTCTAATGATCTATCTGCGGTTCAACGTGTCGCAAGTGGCGGGATTTTGATGGCAGTAGATTCAAGTGTAATGATGATATTAGCAGTCAGCTCAATGATTTTCAACTCAAGTCTTAAGTTAACAATTTTAGCTATTCTTCCACTACCACTCCTTGCATATGGGGTATCAATTTTAGTACCAAAAATTAAAGACGCTTTTGGACAAAGTCAGGAAGCATTTGACAAGCTAAGTAATAAAACACAGGAGTCGCTTCGAGGTATCAAGGTTATTAAAACATTAGGACAAGAAGATGCTGACTTACAGGACTTTAAAGTTCAAGTTGATGAATCAATAGTTGTTAACAAATATCTGTCAAAAATCGATTCAATGTTTGATCCACTAGCAACAATTGTTATGACTATTTCTTATGTCGCCTTAATCACTATTGGTGGTGCAGCTGTACTTGATAAGAGCATGACTATCGGAGAACTTGTAGCCTTTTCAGGATATCTAAGTCTTTTAGTATGGCCAATGTTTGCCCTTGGACAAGTATTTAATGTACTTGAACGTGGAAATACTTCTTATGATCGTATTCAAGAGGTTCTTAATCAAGAAAGCCATATCAGTCCAGATGGTATTACAAGTCCTGTACAAGGAAACTTGAGAATTGATGTAGAGTCATTCAACTACCCTGATGAGACAGAACATGAATCAAGTTCTCTTGAAAATGTTCACGTCCACTTAGAAGAGGGAGAAAGTTTGGGAATCGTTGGACCAGTGGGTTCAGGGAAGACAACATTAATTAAATTGATCATGCGTCAATTTGACTCATATAAAGGGAGCATCAAAGTTGGGGATACTGATATTCGTGATTATCAACTTGCTAACTACCGTAAATCAATAGGTTATGTACCTCAAGAAAACTTCCTCTTCTCGCAATCCATTGCTCAAAATATTGCATTCGCAAAAACTGACGCTAGTATGGAAGAGATTGAGGAAGCAGCAATTAAAGCAGATTTACACAACGATATTCTAAACATGCCTAATGGTTATGAAACAGAAGTTGGCGAACAAGGAATTTCCCTATCTGGTGGGCAAAGACAACGTCTTGCAATCGCACGTGCAATCTTAATTAATCCAGAAATATTAATTCTAGATGATGCCTTGTCTGCTGTTGATGCCAAAACAGAAAAAACAATTCTTGCGACTCTAGCCAAGGAGAGAAAAAACAAAACAACTATTATTTTAGCTCACAGGCTATCTTCAGTTGCCAATTCAAGTGAAATCACTGTCATGCAAAATGGTCAAATCACTGAAAGGGGTACACATGATGAACTTATGAATAAGCCTGACTGGTACGCTAAAATCTATAATGAACAACAAGGAGGTCAAGCATGAACGAAGAAAAAAATAATTCCGTTTGGTCTCAAAGTATAAGTATTAAAGAACAACTAAGCTTAATGGGGTGGCTCATTAAAACAGCTAAACCTGCTAAATATTATATATTAGCTGCTCTATTTGGAATGCTAGGCGGTACTGTATTAATGACCTACACTACTCGAATTCTAGCTAATTTCATGAATAATCAGCTTTCCGATGATACAACTGTCTTTAGTCAGTTAGTTGTATTTGCGTTAATTTTTACATTTTGGCGCATGATTTTAGCAGTTTTTAATTTCATTCAAAATTACTTTATATCACAAGGAGCATTTATGGCTCTTTCAGATGTTCGAGTAAGATTATTTGATAAATTACACAGTCTTGGAATGAGGTTCTTTGATCAAATACCTGCAGGCTCTCTTGTAACTCGTACAATGAATGATACCAGTACTTTTTGGGATTTTTGGTTCTTCATATTCCAATTCCTAAGCGCTATAACGTTAATTATTGGAGCTTATATCGGAATGTATATGAGTAATGCCCACGTTACTAACTGGTTGCTAATAATAATACCTGCCATCACTTTAATAATCGGTGTTTATCAAAAATTTTCTACAGCAGTATACAAAACAATGCGTTCAAAACTATCTAGTTTAAATGCAAAAATTGCTGAAAGTGTTGCAGGAATTGCCGTAATCCAAGATTTCAACCAAGAAGCACGCTTATCAAGTGAGTTCCAAAAAATTAATAGTGAATATTATGATTCACGCTACCGCATGATTAAAGCAGATGCCTGGCTAGATGTACTAGTAGACTTAGTTTATGGATTTTCACTAGCATTAACACTATATTTACTTGGTGAACTTTCTGTTTCAAATATCATAGTTGGTGGTACAGTTTATGCCTTTGTAAACTACTTAGGTAATATCTTCCATCCACTACGCCATTTGACTGGAAGCATGTCAACCTTACAAGATGCAACAGTTTCCGCATATAGAGTGAAAAAACTTTTTGCTGAAGACGAATATGCACCTAAGCAAAATGCTAATGCTGATGGAAAAATAACAAAAGGTAAAATTGAATTTAAAAATCTTAATTTTTCTTATGACGGAAAAAATACTATACTTAAAGACCTGTCATTTGTAGCTCAACCTGGTCAAACCATTGCCCTTGTAGGGCACACTGGTTCTGGAAAAAGCTCAACTATCAATGCACTAATGCGTTTTTACGAATTTGATAGTGGAGAAATTTTACTAGATGACCAACCTATTCGCGATATTGAAATGAAGAATCTGCGCCGTGAGATGGGACTCGTTCTTCAAGAACCTTACCTTTTCTATGGTGATATTAATTTCAACATTCGCATGTACGATGAAACTTTAACAGATGAAGATATCAAACGTGCCGCGAAATTTGTCGGTGCTGATAAATTTATTGAAAAATTACCTGATGGATACAAGACAATTGTGCGTGAAGGTGGAAATGGATTCTCAGCAGGTGAAAAACAACTTATTTCATTTGCAAGAACAATTGCGCATAATCCGAAAATTCTTATCTTGGATGAAGCAACTTCACATATAGATACTGAAAGTGAACATCTAATCCAAGATGCCTTAGAAGTAATTCAGAAGGATCGTACTACCATTGCTATCGCCCACAGACTTTCAACAATCCAACATGCAGACCTGATTCTTGTACTCGACCAAGGTCAAGTAGTAGAACGAGGAACTCATGATGAACTTGTTAAACAAGATGGGAGATATGCTGAATTAGTTAAGCTGCAAACCAAGCAAGAAATGTAAAATCTACAAAAAGAAGCAACTGGGAAAATTAATTCTCAGTTGTTTTTTAATTATTTACTACATTTTATAGAAATTAACTAAGCGCATAATATAAGAGTTGATTGAATTTCATGTACTCTTTATAATTCAATAATCTTATCAAAACTTTTTATAGTCTTATCTGAAAACTTATGAGAGACAAATATAATTGTTTTATCTTTAAGATTCAAAAGGTAGTCTTCAACAATATTTTTATTATATTCATCGAGTGCTGATGTTGCTTCATCAATTATTAAAATTTTTCTTCCTGATAAAATTGCTCTTGCTAATGCAATTTTTTGAGTCTGACCCCCTGATATATTTTTGCCATTTTCTTTTATTTCGGTATTAAGTCCATTATCAAGACTTGTCACAAAATCATACATATTTAATTTTTCTAGTACTTCTTCAATTTCTTGACTTTCTAAATCAGATGGTGCAAATTTCACTATATTATCAAGTAAGCTTTCATTGAATAGATAAGTATTTTGTCCCACATATGACGAATTTTCAAACATAATAAGAGTATCCTTGGGATTTAAGCGCTCTCCATTGAGTATGTATGAACCTTCAAAGTCATTTTGTAAACCAAGTATTATCTTAAGGAGTGTACTCTTACCACTACCACTTTCACCTTTAAGACCCACCTTATCACAAGCGTTAATGCAAATATTAATATTTTCCAAAAGAGGGCTATCACTATACGAATATGAAATACTTTCCATCTGTAGTTTTTTAAAATCTATATAATCAGCAAAATTTTCTTCAAGTCTATTATTAGTCAAACTCTCAAAATAAACATGAGAAATATTTATTTCGATAACCGAATTAATGGTGCCTATCAAGGCTGAGAAGAACATACCGCCAATATTGGAAATTACAATCAAAACCCCGTAGGAAATTTCTCCCCTAACTGCCATCAAAGCTGAGATAAAAAGTAAAATTAACTGAGACAAAAGATTAACCCAACTAATCCAGCTTGAAGAAAGAACACGGAAATTGCTATAATTTAGAAAGGATTCTTCTAAATGGTCACTAGCATATTCTTGAGCTCCAACAAACTCTTTCCCTTGATCGTAATTCTTAAAAAGTAAAAATCCATTTATCAGTTCAACAATTTTCTGCTGGTAAATTGAATTCTGATTAGAAAATTCTTTCATCCGCATTTTTAATGATTTATTAAATATTTTCGAACCAAAATAAACAATGAAAAAAAGAATTATGGCTGTAAATGCGATAATTTTGTGATAATAGTACATAACAATTATAGTAAATAAAACAGTAGCTCCATTTAAAAACAAGTCAAAAACTTGACTAATTCCACTTTCAATCATCTGACTCACATCATTCGTATACTTTGAAATGTAGAATCCCGTATCTTTACTTGAAAAATCAACATAATTATTTCTATAAATATCTATTGTTAATTGATTCTTAATGTTAATACGACTCTTACTTAAAGATTTATTCTTCAATCTTTCATAGACAAAAGTACTAAATATTGCGAGTGTCCAAGCACATAATACCAAAGCGAAAACCCAAAGTAATTCTTTCTGACTCTTGACAAAAAATTTTAATAGAGTTGTTCCTGCATAAACATTTAATGCAGATGAAATAAGTCCAATAACAATAGTAATAATTATCAAACTCCTATTGATAGTAAGTATATTCTTCATATGTATATCCTCCTCGTAATTAAATAATATCAATTTTCATTTTGCCTTGTATTGAAACAAATGATAATATTAAGTTAATTAAGATGACTTTTTAAAGAATATTTTCCCAAGGAGAAACTATGATCGGTTCACTAATTCGTAAAGAACGTATAAAACAAGATTTAAGTTTAGAATCTTTATCTCTTGATATATGCTCTCCATCCTACCTTAGCAAGATTGAAAGTAATTCCGTAAGTGCACATCCCGAAATAAATCAACTTCTACTTGATAAGTTGAAAATCTCAGTAATTTATGAAGTAAGTGAAAATAAGATTGCTGAGGCAAAAAAAGTCTTAGAAGTTTTTTTCATGGAAGATGATTTTTCAAAAATAAGTCAATTCTACTTGGAAAATAAAGATTTAAAGTACTCCGTAATTTCAACATTCTATATGTTAATTGAAAGTATATATAAGCTAGGAATAAACAAACTTTCGCCTCAAGATACAAAAGCACTTATTAATCTTAAACCCAGTAATTCATCTGAACAATATTACCAATCGATGGTCCTTGGACTAATATATCTTTTCAATGGTCAGCCGGATACTGCTGAGATTTTTTTTGAAAAAGCTTCAGAATTAAATTATTTTGGATTGGGAGACTATGAAAAAGCACAATGTAAATTTTCCCTGGGAAGCTATCAAACTGCTTTTTATCTTTTTAATAAACAGTATCAATTTGAAATCTCTTTCGGAAATATGACATTTGCAAAGCGTATTTCAAAAGAAATACTAGACACGATTTGTATTATGGGTGAAGTAAATTGTCTAGATGATTTTCTACTTGAAAGAGAAAGACTAATTGAAAATAAATTAAGTAAAAGAGAAAAAAACTATTATCAGCTTATCACTGATTTTCAGAATAATGATTACAAACGAATTAGTGAAATGAAAATCTCTAGTCTGATAAATCATCCCTACATTTATCTCATATATTCATACTCTTCAAATAAATATAATAAATCAAGGGATACTGAAAAAATATTAGAAAAATACAAAAACTGGTTAAGTTCCAATGAATCGCCTTGGGAATATGAAGAAAGTTTGCATGATTTTTATAAAGAAAATATTTTACAAATAGTTCAAAGTCTTACAGTAAAAAATAATAAATTAGATTTAGACTTATTAAAAACAGCTATGGATACAGCCTTCTCACTACGCCTTACAATTCTAGCTGAAATTCTAAAAACCATTTTAATTGAAGAATTGGTTGAAAATCGTAAATACAAAGAAGCATATAATCTAATAAATAAAAATAGATGATCTCAATTGAAGATCATCTATTTTTCATAAAACACTATTTAGTTCATCACTTATTACCTTATTCTCATGTTTTGAATAAAAATAAAATCCAATTATATGACCTATGAAAACTATAATTACCATTATATAAATATATGGGAATATAAAGTTAAACATCTCTTTAGAAAAAAGGTAGACACTTAGTAATCCACAAAATAAGTTTACTAGTGATGAAATGATGATATTTGTTATTACTTTAAAAGTTGAATATTTCCAAAGATAAGCATAGATGACCCCAAAGGTAAGGCCAAATAACAATCCAATAAGAATAATTCGACCGAAAAAGCTGTAATCTGATCCTCCTACTTTACCAAAAGCTGATAAGAAATATACCCAAATAATCATTATGCTTGTTATTTGAAAAAAATTTCCTTTAAGTTCTTTAATCATGATAAAATCTCCTTTACTTTTTTTGCGTAATGCCTACTGACTAAATAATCGTTATCACCCTTGCTAGTAATTTGTAACCTAGCATTCTTCTCAACTGAAAAAAATTTAACTTGGCTTAGATTAAATACTGTAGATTGATTAATCATTGAAAACTTATATTTTTCAAGATAACTTAAATCCTTCAATCTATTTGGATAATGAAACAATCTTCCATCTATACAATTTATTTTACACATGTGCCCCATACTTTCAAAAGATTCTATCTCTTCAAGTTCAAGGATAACAGAGCGGTTATTTCTTATATCAATGGCTGAAAGTTTTAAATCAAAATTTAGATATTTTTCAATTTTTTCTAGCTTTTCTTTATTGTAGGGATTAGAAATGATGTCAATCTCATCAAGACCAAGCTCTTTTTTCCATAAATAATTTATTTTCATCTATACCCCTTTCTTGAATATAGAATATCAATATTCTTAATAAATTAATATATTTTTTAGCCATCTTACAAAAATAAGCGACTTATCTACAAAAAAAGCTCTCCCATAAGAGAACTTCATTCTTTTAACAATTATTTTAATCTGTTTTTATTTTTGATTACGATTTCCCAAATGAGTTGAACAGCATAAACAAGTAACGCACATCCAGCTAAAATTGAGATGTATAAGATTCTATTATCATTTCCTGGACTTACATTAGTTCCAAACCAAATATACAAGGCAAAGCCAATGAAAAAGACTGCAAGAATAATATTTATTAATTTCCAAGTTTTCATAAATAACTCCTAATTTTTTTACTAAGAGTATCATTTTTCGCAATAAAAATCAAAAATGAGATAGCTTAACCATTTTATTAATAATTAGGAAATTTTTATCTTTTTTTAATTTGGTAAAACCATACTAGTTGAATTGCCAATAGTATTAAAGCAAAAATCGTAATTATAAATAAAGATAGAAGTTTATTTTCCATATTATTTACTGCTCCGTGACCATCAACTGACCTAAACCATAAGAACAACACTGTAATTACAAATAATACAACTTCTATTATTGACACAACTTTCCATGTTTTCATAATACACCTCTAGTTTTTAATTTATAATATCATTTATTAGTTTGAAAATCAAAAAAACATCAATCATTTAAAATTATCTGGAAAATAATCCTTTAAGCTTTGTTTGGCCATATTTGATTCGGCAAAATCTGGTGCAATCTGACCCATCTTTCTTATTACCTTTGAAAAGCCTGCATTAACTCTAATTTTATTTTTTTCCATGCCTTTTAAGGTAACTTTGACCAAATCGTCCAGCTTCATGTCGCCAATGGATGAGGATGAAGTTGTATGCTCTAAATTTGTTTGAGAAACTAGTGGGGGAACTAATTCCATAATATGCAGATTATTTATTTTAGCAGTTGATAATTGATCTCTAAGTGCAGATGTAAACATATGAACTCCTGCCTTAGATGCCGAGTATGTTGGATGAGCCGCCGAACTTATATTTGCTAATCCTGAAGATATGTTTACAATCATAGATTCTTTCTGATTTTTTAATATAGGTAATAACAGACTATTGATATTGATTGTTCCTAGTAGATTTGTTTGAATATCACGAGTTAAGAGATTTATATCTTGATTTTCGACATCAAGAAGATTATAGGCTGTCATTGTACATGCAGAATTAATAAGAATATTTAGATTTGGAATATTTTTTTCTACCCATATTGGTAGCTCAAGCAATGAACTATAATCACCAACATCAGCTTGATAAATCAAAAAATTAGGATTCTCTTTAGAAATTTCCTCTAGTCTTGCCCTATTTCTCCCAAGAAGAATGATTTTGTTATCCATTTTAACAAGTTCTCTAGCCAATGCTAGACCAATTCCTGAAGTACCACCAGTTATTAAGATACTTTGATTGTTTAAATCCATATTATTCTCCACTTTTATTTAATAAATACAAGAAAAGAACAGTAAATCCTGCTCTTCTCAATTATTATTTTGTACTAGCAACTACTTCAAGTTGACCTGAAATTGTCCATGTAGATATATCATCAGTTAAAACAAAAGATTGTCCTTTTTCAATAGGATAGTCCTGACCATCTACCGTCAAAATTCCTTGACCATCAATGACTGTAGCCAAAGTGTATGGAGCTTTTTTAGCAAAGACCATATCTCCATGTATTTGCCATTTTTCGACTGCGAAAAAGTCTGATTTGATAAGTTCTGTGATTTTAGCATCATCATATAAGCTTGTTTGAGGATGTGCTTGGTTTTCTTTAGCAGGTACTGTTAGAACGTCTAGTGCCTTTTTGATATGGAGTTCGCGCAGATTACCTTCATCGTCCTTACGGTCAAAATCGTAAACTCGATATGTTATGTCACTTGACTGTTGTGTTTCGAGGACAAGTACTCCTGGACCAATGGCATGCATAGTTCCACTTGGTACATAGAAAAAGTCGCCTTTTTTGACAGGAACCTTTGTAAGTAAATCGTCCCATTTTCCTTCTTCGACCAGTTGTTCAAGTTCATCATTTGTTTGAGCAGTATGCCCAAAAATAATTTCAGCACCTGGCTCAGAATCAATAATATACCAACATTCAGTTTTCCCAAGTTCACCTTCTTCAGGCAATGAATATGCGTCATCAGGGTGTACTTGTACGCTTAGCCACTCATTTGCATCTAAGATTTTTGTAAGTAAAGGAAATACTTGGTCATCTGGATTACCAAATAGTTGTGGCTGGTTTATGTATAATTCATCTAAAGTTTCACCCTTAAATGGTCCATTTTCAACAACTGATAGACCATTAGGATGTCCAGAAATTGCCCATAATTCACCTATTTTATCTGTTGGTAAATCATATCCAAACTCTTCCAGACGCTTTCCACCCCAAATTTTTTCTTGTAGAACAGGTTTTAAAAATAATGGTTGTGTCATGAAAATCTTGCTCCTTGTATTTTGATATGTTTTAATTATACACCTAAATTTTTTAATTTAAAACATGATATAATTATCCAAAATGGAGGAAATATTATGAATATTGAACTAACAAGATTTAGAGTAAAAGAAGGTAAATCTCAAAAAGTAGATGAGTGGATGAAATTTTTAAACGATAATCAAGAAGCTCTCTTAGAAACGCTTGAACCAGAAAAAATGTATGTCGAAAATATTTTTCGTGAAGAATTAGATGGTAGAGAGTATCTATACTGGTACTCAGTTCAGGGTGAAAATCCCCAAGAACTTGCTGACTCAGAACATTGGCTGGACAAAAAACACATTGAGTTTTGGAATGAATGTATCGATGAGACATACCGTCCTGTAGATTTAAAAGTCGAAATGACAGCAATACCAGAGAAAATCGAAAAACACATGAAATGAAAAAACTAGATTAAGTTCTAGTTTTTTTGTCTTATAATTTTGTCATATTATGCTATATTATCTTATAAATCATTTCTCACTACATTTCAAATTTTTTAGTGTATAACCTATACTTCCCGATACAATTAAAGCCTAATTCTAAGACTAATTTTTGACTTTCATCACTATTGAAAAAAACTAAATGTTCAACTTTCATTTTATTTAAATTACAAAGCATTCTTTTAAGTAAGTTTTCGAAATATATTTCATTGTATTTCTTATCAAAAAAATCAATGCCAAAAATTTCTGCCAACTTTTTCCCATTGTATATACTTGCATAAATTGCAGCAAGTGGTTTTCCGTCTTTTAAATAGACCAGAATTTGCCAGTTATCCACATCTTGCTCAAGTTTTTCATTAGTCCAATACATTTCATCTTGATTGGGTTCATGGATTTGAGCAAAATAATCAAAGTTCTCACTTGTAATTTCAATTATATTTTCTTCAGAAAAAGGCTCTGATTTAAAATTCTCAAAGTGAAAAACGTCATTCCAAGATTCTTCCACTAGTTTAAATTCATGTTTATCAAGGGAGTTTATAGCACTGATATTCTCCGTTGGAATGCCAATATATATTTCTGCTTGTGGATACTTATTATTTATATAATTTAGGAATTCTTCATAGGCCTGGGAAAAATTTTCTTCAATTGCAAAATATATGGTCGAAAGATAATTTTCATCTTCAATATAAGAATAGTGAATCCATCCTTTGATTTCATTACCTTCTGCATAGACAAGTATTTCTTCTTCATCTGGATAATCGTATGCGGCATAACTTCTTCTTATGAAATCATCCTTAGTTTTTATACCATCATAATAAACGGGGTAGCTTGTGAATTCTGGTTGCATGACGAGAGAATACATTAAATCAATATATTGATTTAGCTCACTTTTTGCTAATAATTTTAGCATATAAATTTTCACCCCACATATACAATATTTAATTTTATAAACAAGTTTCAAAATAGAAAATCTATTTTTGGTATATCTTCCTATTAAAACGAAACTTCTAGTGTGATTTCTCCCATAAATTACTACTTATTTTTGATTTTCTGGATACATATAAAATGTTAGTTCTTCTTCAGTATAAACATGTCCTTCGGGTACTCCTGAAAATGAATTGTCAGGTATGTCATATCCTAATATTTGTGCAACCTTAACAGCAAATTCACGGTAGGCAAAACCAATTGCAGTGACAATTCCATGTTCTTCATCGTAAACCACAGGTTGTCTGGCTACATTTTCTTTTTCTAAAAAGTCAAATTCATTATATGTTTCTTCAAATAATCCTGCTGTAAATTTCACTCCTTTTAGGATACCAGCTTTAGCCAATGTCATTGGCGCTGAAGAAATGGCAGCTATCAGTGGACGATTAGTCATATCAGCTAATGGTTTTAGAAAATCAATTAGACTTTTATCTTCTGTTACAGCAACGGGGTCACTGTCACCACTAAATAAAATCAAATTATAGTCTCCAAAATTGATTTCAGAAAAACTTTTATTGGGTACTAACTGGAAAAAATCTTCTGATTTAATCATTTTTTTATTCTCAGAACTTACAGTGTCAATTTCCCACCATTCATTCATCGGCTGAAATACTGTTAAATAATCTGTTAATAAGGTAATCTCACTCATTGACATATTTTCATAAAGTAAGACTAATGCTTTATTTTTGACCATAATATTACCCCTTTATTTTTTAATTTATTTATTAAATTATATCATGTCAATAAAATAATTAACAACAAAAGTAGAGAAAAAAGAATATCCCATTTTTGAAATATCCTTTTTTTCATAACCTATCTTAATGATTCATATTTTTGTGCATTTTTTCGTTCTAAATTATTCTTCATTTGTTTTTTAGCACTCTTATGTCCACCCATACTTTTGAACATACGGTTTAATTTTGCTTCTTCTATTTGCCTACTATTTAATCCATCATAGGATGACTCAATTAATAGTTTAGAGTAATTATCTAAACGTCTTTGATCGAGAGTACCATCTTCAAGCGCCTTTTTTACTGCACAACCCGGTTCTTTCATATGTGTACAATCACGAAATTTACAATTTTGCGCCAATTCTTCAATATCATTAAAGGATTTAGCCACATCAGTATTTTGTATACCAACTTCTCGAGTACCCGGTGTATCAATAATCACACCGCCATATTTTGACAGAAACATCTCTCGACCTGTTGTTGTGTGTCGGCCTTTATCACCATGACCAATTTCACTAGTAGCAAGTTTTTCATTGACTAGTTGATTAATAAGCGTTGATTTTCCAACACCTGAAGATCCTACGAAGACTACTGTTGGCGAATATGTCATGAGATGAGCAAACTTTTCACTATTATTTTCCTGATTGGTAGTAACAATTATTTCAGAGTAAAATGATACTTCTTCAACTTCTGTAATAATCCCATCTATAACCTTACACAAATCTGATTTAGTAAGTACAACTACTGGTTTAGCACCACTATCCCACGCAATTGAAAGATATCTCTCAAGTCGATTAAGGCTATAATTATTGTTAAGGGACATACAGATGAAAATAATATCAATATTTGTTGCAAGAACCTGCTCTTCTTGACTACTACCAACTGCCGTACGTCCAAAAATACTTTTACGGGGCAAAATATTATGAATTATAGCTATATCATCATTCTTAGTAAATGTTGCAAGTACAAAATCACCAACTGCAGGATACTGTGAAAGATGCTCAGTAGAAAATCTAAATTTCCTTGAGATCTTAGCATACATTTCTCCAAATTCACTAATAATTTTATATCTGTCTCGATATTGTCCAATTATCCGAGCTAGATGAAGATCATCATTTTCTTTTTTTAATTCTTCTGTTTGAGTGTATACTCGATCTGTAAATCCGTATTCTTTTAATTTATTCAATTTTTTCTCCTAAGTTTTTTATGCTTCAAAGGAGATTTCTCTTGCTCATTTTCCTATTATCATTTTATTTGAAAAATCTCCTTTTTCATTACAATTGCCTTCTTTTTCATATTATCATTTTTATTCATAATATTTTCCTTTCCTACTTATCCAAATTTTCATTTGGATCTAATTTAGATTATTATATTAAAAATTACTTAATTGTCAACTTTTCTCATCAATATGTAAAAACATATCATTAAGTTTATAGATTTATTAAAAGTATCGTTGGACAATTATCCAACGATACTTTTTTGTTTTATTTCTTCTCTACGTCTTTAACGTCTTCTTTTTTGTTAGTCCCTTCGATTAGTCCGAAGATTAGTTTTGCTTGGTCTGTATTTTCAATTTGACCTTTGAATAGGTCAGATTGAGGGCCAAAGGCATAAACGTTAACATCTTCTCCCGTATGACCTTTTGTTGTCCAGCCAGTATTTGAATGAACGTCAAAGATTTTACGAATTGGAATTGCTACTGCATCAACTGCTTTTTCATTGTTAGTTTTATTGAGCTCTTGTGCATCTTTAACAGTCTTCTCAACTGAAGCAATCTCTTCATCAGTTAGATCAAATTCAATATAGTCTTTTAATGTTTTCTTTACATCGCCTTTTTCAAGAATTTCTTCTGCCATGAAATCTGGAGTTCTCTTAGCTTGATGAATTGGCTTAGTATCCCAATTGTAAACATCATCAGCTGCAATTGAAAGTCCTCCTGTTGAATGGTCAGCAGTCGCAATAACAATTGTTTCACCATCTTTTTCAGCAAACTCAATTGCTTTTTTGAAGGCTGCTTCGAAGTCTTCCATCTCACTCATAGCACCAACAATATCGTTACTATGTCCTGCCCAGTCAATTTGACTTCCTTCAACCATAAGGAAAAATCCATCTTTATTTTTATCAAGACGTTTGATTGCTGCATCCGTCATGTCAGCAAGCGATGGCGTTTCATCTGTACGGTCAATCATCTTAGGTAGTCCACCAGTTGCAAATAGTCCTAGAATTTGATCACTATTGTCAGCTTCTAATGTTTTTTTGTCAGTAACATGGCTATAACCATCTTTTTCAAATTCTTTTACAAGATTTCTTTCATCACGTTCAAATAGTTTTGAACCACCACCTAGAAGTACATCAATCTTATGTTTGCCATCAATTTTTTCATCAAAGTAGTCATCAGCGATTCTATCCATACTTTTACGTGTTGCTTCGTGAGCACCGTAACCTGCTGGTGTTGCGTGAGTAATTTCTGAGGTAGCAACTAACCCAGTTGACTTACCTTTCTTTTTAGCACGTTCCAAGACGCTTTCAGTATCTGATAAATCGTTGTCTAAACCAATTGCATTATTATAAGTCTTAACTCCTGCTGCCATAGCTGTAGCTGCTGATGCAGAGTCGGTAACATTTTGCTTTGGATCTTCTGGATAAGTAGCTTGTTGTCCAATCAAATATTTATCAAATTCAGTCTGTGAAACAAATCTTTCACCACCATTAGCTTTGTAGTAACGATAGCCTGAAGTATAAGAATTTCCCATACCGTCACCAATCATGAAGATAACATTCTTTACTTTGCCTTTGCTGTTGCTTGCTGATTTACTAGCCCCTGTTCCACTAGCACATCCCGTAAGCAAAGTCCCCATTGCTAAAACCATACCAACTTTGAATAACTTATTCTTTTTCAATTCCTTACATTCTCCATCTAATTTTAAGTATTAATATAATGATATTAATTAGTTCATTTATTAAACAAGTGATTAATTGAACCAACATGATTATTCTATCTTAAAATTTTAAGGTCTTGTGTAAATCCAATGTAAATAATTTGAAAACTTTATGTAAATGAATTTACTTTTGGAGAATTAAAAAAAGCATTTCACTAAAAGTTGAAATACTCTTTTAGGTCAGCTATATAGCCTTCTTTAAGATTTATTTTTTCTAGTAATTCCTCATCATGAGTATGAACTACTCCCGTTTTAAGTTGCTCTTCATATAAGTCTAAGTATGGTAAGTTTTCTTTTTTAGCAAGCTCTAACTCTTCTTCAATATTGAATAAAACCTTTTTGAGTTGGATACTTCCCAAACCAAAATCATCAAATTCTAAAATTGCATATTGAGCCCTAAGGTCTTTTTCAAATTTCTTCCACATTGAAAATGGCTGACCAACTGTTCCTGGATTTAAAATAATTTGCATTTTACTACTATAGCGTATTAGTTGAGTATGAATATGGCCGTATATTGCCATATCATAATCTGAATCAGTAAATAACTTATCAAAATCCTCAGTAGAATTTGTCGCTAAAAGACCACGACCCCAATTTTGATTAGGCAAATTATGACTGATTAATATCTTTATACCGTTTACTTCTTTTTCAATATAAAGTGGAGTACTCCTTAATTCATCAATATACTTTTCATCCAAGTTTTCTTTTAGATACTGACTTAATCGTGTAATATAAACATCTGAGGGAGATTCCAATGAGTTTTCTTTTCCAATCGCTTCCAAAAAGCAATCATCCCAGTTCCCTCGTACTTTAACAGTTATTGGTAGGGTAGACAAGTAATCAAACAATTCATTTGCCCCTGGACCTGGTAATACAATATCACCTAGTAGCCAATATTCTGTCACACCAGATTTCTTTGCATCTTCAATCACAGCCTTCAAGGCGGTAAAGTTACCATGTATATCTGAAATTATCCCAATTTTATGATTCATAATATCCTTTCATCTAACTCCTTATTTTAGAAGCCAACCACCATCTAAAGGAATGATTGCACCTTGCATATAGCTTGCCTTGCCAGATGCTAAAAATAAAGTTAGGTCTGCTACTTCTTCAGGTTGCGCCCATCTTCCGACTGGTGTTTCTTCTGCTACCCATGCAGCCATTTTCCCATCGCCTTCAAAGTCAGCCTTCGTCATGGCAGTTTGAATGGCACCGGGTGCGATTGCAAATATACCGACTCCACTTCTTGCATAATCAAGAGCTAATTGCTTAGTAAATCCTGCAACAGCGTGCTTACTAGAAGTATAGGCAGCTCCTCCGCCTCCAGCCACAAGACTTGCAATACTTGCCATGTTGATGATAATTCCTGATTTTCCTTCAATCATTTTTGGTAGAAAAAGTCTTGTCATTTTAACCATTGACATGAAATTTGTCAGCATAACATTTTCAAACTCAGCCTCACTTGTTTCAAGAAGTGGTTTGTAATTATCTAGAATTCCAGCAGTATTACATAGGATATCAAATTTATCAGGTAACTTTTCCTTTAGTTCATCAAAATCACATGAAGACAAATCAGCTTGAATGAAATTTAATCCTCTGATTTCTTCTGATAGTAAATTTTTATCAATACCCCAAACGCTAGCTCCTGCTTCAAGAAAAGCCTTAGCTTGCGCTAGGCCTATTCCACTTGCCACACCTGTGACAAGGATTTTTTTATTTCTAAAATCAGTCATTTACGGCTACCCAATCAGTCGCCAAAACGTCGCACGGTGTTGGACTCCACATAGAGTATCCTTCACCATCACCTGTAACGTTGATTAGAAAGTATGGTGTAACCTGTAATTCTTGACCATCATCTAAAGTTATTGAATCGTAAAGTTTGATGAAGTTTTCAGCTCCACCCCAACCAGAACGAACGAATTTCTTTCCTTGTTTTAAATCAGGTAAAATTTCTTCAAAAGTCATAATATCTCCTTGCATTTATTGATATGTATATATTATACACTATCTCTTTAGCAAGTTAAATTAAGTGAATTATTCAATAAGTAATCTATCAAATTTTTCAATTTTGCCATCATCTACGAGAAGTGTTTTATCAAAATTTTTCTTGAGGAAATATCTATCATGGGATACTGCTAATAATGTTCCTTGGTAATTTGCGAGAATATTTTCTACTTCTTCTCTGGCAAAAATATCAAGGTGATTAGTCGGTTCGTCCATGATTAGTAGGTTGATTTCATTTTGGAAGATTTTTAATAAGTATAATCTAACTTTTTCTCCCCCTGATAAGTCTTTTAGTCTCTTACTCACATCACCGGCATAAAAACCAAATTTAGCAAGTTCCCTTCTCGCTCTTTCTTCATTTCCAGTTATATCTTTAGTATATTCAATGATTCTTTGATTTTCTTTATCAAATTTTATTACCTGTGGAAGGTAGCCGATTTGAACTGAGTCACTGATTTTCACATTTCCTTGGTCTGGTGATATTTGTCCTAAAATTATTTTGAGTAAGGTTGACTTCCCAGAACCATTTTCACCCATAACTGCAATTCGCTCACCTTTGAAAATAATAAAGTCTGAGTCTTCAAATAGTATTTTTTCACCCATGATTTTGCATAAATCATTAACTTTTACTAATTCCTTACTGGCTTTAATCGTAGTTGATATGTCAACACGGACACGCTTTTTGGTTGTTTCTGGAGCTTTTAGTATGGTCATTCTCTCTATTCGATGCTCAATCTCCTTAGCTTTTTTGTAAAACTTCTCCTCACCACTTTCATTACCCCATTGCCTATATTGGCGGGCTAATTTTCTAAGTCTTGCAAGTTCTGCTTGCTGTAAATCGAAATCCTTTTGCATCTGTTTGATGCGCTCTTTTTTAAGCTTTTGATAGATAGAATAATTTCCAGGATAATCAATTAGTTTGCTGTCTTCAATCTCAATGGTTCTTTGCGTAACATTATCTAAAAACTCTCTATCATGCGAAACGACAATGACTGCTTTCTTGGAATTATTTAAAAAGTTTTCCAGCCAAGAAATCCCTGCCAAATCTAGGTGATTGGTTGGTTCGTCTAGAAGTAGTAAATCAGAATCCGAGACCAGTAGCTTGACTAACTCTACGCGCACACGCTCTCCACCGCTCAAACTGTCGAGACTTTGCTCTAACTTATCCCCTAAACCCAGTCCTTTCAAAACAGAAATTACTCGGTCCTCAATCTCATAACCACCTTGCTTTTCAAACTCTTCCTGCAAACGACCGTAGTAAGCGAGCAACTTATCGTCATAGGTTTCTGGGTCTGCCATCATTCTTTCAACTCTTGATAGCTCCCTTTTTTGTTTACTTATTTGTTCAAAATTTTCAATTATATGTTTGAATACAGCATCCTCACTTATGATTGGATTTTGTTCAAGATAACCAACTTTGACTCCTTTATTTTTACTTACAGTTCCAAATTCTGGATGCTCTTGACCTGATAAAAGTTTTAATAATGTTGTTTTTCCTGTACCGTTATTCCCGACAAGACCAATTCTTTGATTATCAGAAATTGATAAAGATATATTATCAAATAGAGGAAGACCTCCAAAATTCTTTCTTATTTTATTTAGTTGAACTAACATAGTTCCCTCCTTGTTACTTAAGGTGGATATGTTTATTCAAAGAAAAAAGAGACTACGAAAATTCCATAGTCTCTCCTCATTTAAATGAAAAACATCCCACGGCTCTTGATTTTAATTGTCATTTTAGTGTATAGCTCTAAGAAGCTATCTTTGGTAAAAAGGGCGCACTAACCCCACTAAATGGCAACAGTAAAACCAATCATACGTACATCAAAAATATGATTAATGATATTATTTTGCATGTTGTACATATGAGCCATGAAATATTCCTCCTTTTCTAGTATTTTTCTTAATTTTAGCAGATTTTAATGTTTTGTCAACTTTATGTGTAATTAAGAAAGTTATAGTACTTTAATTCTGCTCAAAACTCCCTTTTACTTGCCATGTTAAGCACCTTACACTGCCTCCCATTTTTGCGACTTTAGTGGCATCTATTGGAACGACTTTTTTGTCAGTATTTTCTTCAATGAGTTTTAGAACTTCCTTATCACTTTCTAAACTAAATGTTGGTACATAAAGGCAATCTTTAGTGTAGACAAGGTTTAGATTTATTCCAAAGGCTGATTCGAAACCTGGCCATTTTTCAATATTTTTAGGGATTTTTAATGGTAGTGTGATAATTTTAATTCCTGGTAAGGATTTTTGAAGCTCATCTAGAATACTTTCATCGAATTCTTTGTCATCATACTTATATAAGAGTAGAGTATTTTCATCAATGAAGGCTGTCATGCCGTCAGAGTGAGCTAGAATCTCGTCATCTGGTTCAATTATTGCTACGTGCTTAGCGTCTAATGTCTTTGCTAACTCTTCTTTCCCTTCTTGATATGATAAATCGTTATCTTCTAAAAATCTAGTTGTTGTTATTGCCATTCCAGCATGATTATCTACTATATTTCCACCATCAAGTATTAAGGAACTTTTTCTTCTTTCGAATCCTACTTCATCAGCAAAATCCGTAAATGATTTTTGCACTCTTTTTGAATCTGCTTTTGACATAGAGGCATGGGTATAAATAAATTGTACAGGATTGTTAGGATTCACTGTTGTGAAGTCACGCATCCAAATATCATCAATATTAGCAGTTAAAAGGATATCATCAATACCCTTATTCACATAGAATTTTCGCGTTTTATTATCTACACAAATACGGACATCATCAATACCCGAATCTATCACTTTTTTAGCGTAAGCGATTTGGAAATCAACAATATCTTGAAACACCTTCTTGTAGTATTTATCATCAAGCGAAGGAGCTGATAGTACTAGTGTTGTACCTTCTTCTTTTGAGTATGTAACTTTTTCTTTGTCGCTATTATTCATTGTATTCCAAAACATAAAAACTCCTCCTATGAGAATTAAAGCTATAATAATTAAAAATATTTTTTTCATGTTGATTCCTATTTAGAAAAAGAAGTTGGGTCCCTAGACCACAACTTCCTTTATTTCATTATTATCCGATTACTGAACCGTTTGCAACATCTGGAGCGATTAAAACTTTTAGGCTTCCATCTGCGTCTTCAGCTGACAGGATCATACCTTGGCTGACTAACCCCATCATCTTGCGAGGTTTTAAGTTGGCAACTACTTGCAGTTTTTTACCAACTAATTCTTCTGGATTTGGATAGTATTTAGCGATTCCTGAAAGAATTTGACGGTGTCCTTCATCTCCTGCATCCAAACGGAATTTAAGGAGCTTGTCTGAGCCTTCAACTTTTTCAACTTCAATAACTTCAGCAACCTTGATTTCAACTTTATCAAAGTCTTCGAATTTGATTGCTTTTTCTTTGCTTGAAACTAGTTTTGTGTCTTCAGGAACGAATTCATTATCATCAGATTCTTCTTTTGATACTCCACCTGACATTTGCTCTTTAATGTAGTTTACTTCTACTTCAGTATCAAGACGTGGGAAAATTGGTGTTCCCTTAGCAACTACCTTAGTATTTGGTGCAATTTTTCCAAATTCAAGATTTTCAAATGTATCTTCAAAATCAAGTCCAAGTTGGGCAAAAATTTCTTTAGGTGCATGTGTCAAAACTGGTTGTAAAAGCAAAGCAACAGTTCTAAGCGACTCAGCTAAATGAACCATTACTGAATCAAGCTCTTCTTTTCTGCTTTCATCTTTAGCTAGAATCCATGGAGTTGTTTCATCGATATATTTATTTGCACGACGAATTAAAACCCAAACTTGGTCAAGTGCTTGAGAGAATTGATTGTGGTCAAGTGCTTCATGATAAGCTTTGATGGCACCACTTGCAGTATTTTTAAGGTCCTCGTCAAATTCAGTAACATTTCCTGTGTAAGCTGGAATTACTCCATCACAGTATTTATTAATCATTGCTACCGTACGGTTTAAAAGATTTCCAAGGTCATTAGCTAAATCGAAGTTTACACGGTCAACGAAATCTTCTGGAGTAAATACACCATCATTTTCAATTGTAACCGCACGAGTTAGATAATAACGAAGTGCATCTAATCCGTAACGTTCAACTAACATATCTGGATATACTACGTTACCTTTTGATTTAGACATTTTACCGTCTTTCATGACAATCCAACCGTGTGCTACGACTTTTTTAGGTAATGGAAGGTCAAGAGCCATAAGGATGATCGGCCAGTAAATTGTGTGGAAACGAGTTATTTCTTTTGCAATCATGTGAACATCAGCAGGCCAAAATTTTTGGAAGTTAGAGTCATCGTCTGTTCCATATCCAAGGGCTGTAATATAGTTTAAAAGCGCATCAATCCATACATAAACTACGTGTTTAGGATTTGACGGTACTGGCACTCCCCAAGTATACGTAGTACGAGTTACTGCTAAATCTTCAAGTCCTGGTTTGATGAAGTTATTAAGCATTTCATTTTTACGGAATTCTGGTGTAATAAATTCTGGATGTTCATCATAGTATTCAACTAATCTGTCAGCGTATTTGCTCATTTTGAAGAAATAAGATTCTTCCTTAACAAGTTCAACTTCATTACCACTTGGAGCTTTACCTCCAATAACTTTGCCGTCCGCATCACGATAGATTTCAGCAAGTTGGCTTTCAGTAAAGAATTCTTCGTCTGAAACTGAATACCATCCTTCATATTCACCAAGATAGATGTCACCTTGTGCAAGTAATTGTTCAAATACTTGACCTACAACTTTTTCGTGATAGTCATCTGTTGTACGGATAAATTTATCGTTTGTGATTTCTAGTAAAGTCCATAGGTCTTTAAAGTGCATAGACATTTCATCTACGTAAGCCTGTGGTGTTATGCCTAATTCTTCAGCTTTTTTCTCAATTTTTTGACCGTGTTCATCAGTACCTGTTAAGAAAAACACGTCAAATCCCATTAGTCTCTTGTATCTTGCGAGTACATCACAAAGAACTGTTGAACAAGCATTACCAATATGTAATTTGCCTGATGGGTAGTAAATAGGTGTCGTAATATAATAAGTGTTATCTGTCATGCTTGATAATTTCCTCCAAAAAACAATGTTTGAATCCATTATATCACAAAATATTTGCTTTTTTGCTATAATTAGTAGGATAAGACAACAATAATAGATGGGAACACTAATTAAAATGAAATTTATTTCTTGGAATATTGATTCACTGAATGCAGGTTTAACTGCTACTTCTCCGCGTGGTCAAATGACATTCGGAGTTTTGGAAAACTTAGCTTCTATGAAACCTGATGTCTTGGCTTTACAAGAGACAAAACTTAAGGAAACTGGACCTACAAAAAAACACTTGGAAATTCTTGGAAATCTTTTTCCTGAATATAAAATCGTTTGGCGTTCAAGCTGTGAACCTGCTCGCAAGGGCTATGCTGGTACTATGTTTATTTATAAGGAAGAGTATGCACCAGTCGTTGAACAACCGGAAATTTTAGCGCCTACTACCATGGACTGTGAGGGACGTATTATTACTCTTGAGTTTGATAATTTTTACTTAACTCAAGTTTATACTCCAAATGCTGGTGATGGTTTGAGACGTTTAGAGGATCGTGGACTATGGGATGATAAATATCGTGAATACTTACATACCCTTGATGCAAATAAACCTGTAATCGCCTGTGGTGACTATAATGTAGCTCACAAGGAAATTGACCTTAAGAATCCAAATTCAAATAGACAATCACCAGGTTTCACAATTGAAGAACGTAATAAATTTACTGAGCTTTTAGATGCTGGATTTACTGATACGTTCAGATATAAACATGGTGATGTGCCAGAACGTTATACTTGGTGGGCACAACGCTCTAAAACAAGTAAAATCAATAACTCTGGATGGAGAATCGACTACTGGTTAGTAAGTAACAGAATTGCTGACAAGGTTGAAGTATCTGATATGATTGATAGTGGCGCAAGACAAGACCACACACCAATTATTTTAGAAATTAATATCTAAAAATATAAGAAAAAGGATTTGGCAAATGCCAAGTCCTTTTGAGCTGTTAAAAGTCTTGTATCTCGATAATATTAATCAATTCATCTTTTACAGACTGAATTACATAGTCAGCAACCTCCATTAATTTCTTGTTTCCTTTGATGGCAATACCACGTCCCACCATTTGAAGCATATCAATATCATTTCCACCATCACCAACAGCAATGCAATCGTTCGGCGAAATATTATGATGAGTTAAACTTTCCATTATTCCATTAGTTTTTGAAACTTCCTGCTCCAAAACACTAATTATAAAAGGGTGCCAACGCAATAAATACATGTCAGGAAAAGAACTTCTAAGTTGCTCATCCATGCTCTCATCACAGAAGGCACACATTAAATATATATCTTCCACTTCTTCAACATCAATAAGAGGTAAATCCAAAGCATTAATATTCATCGCTTCTTTTAAACCCACTATTATTTTATTATCCACCACTCCATTTGTCAGCATATCCTCACTATAAAAAGTTGCTGGAATATTTTTTTCAGAGCAAAAGTCATCAAAAATCTTGATCTTAGTTGCAGAAATAGGTATTGAATGAAATCTCTTCCTTGCTGTAACCAAAGAACCATTTGCACTTACTATGTAATCTACTAAATTTTCATCCAATAAATATTGGCAATGATTTAGCGGCCTACCAGTTGCTAAAATAATAAGAAAATTTTTATCCTTTAAATTCTTCAAAAGTATTTTTATCTTATCTGATATAATCTCTTCACCTTTTAATAATAGAGTTCCATCATAATCAAATATTATTACTTTATTTTCTTTCATAACAAACTATTCTCTTTTTTGTTTTCATTATATCATATTATAATATTTAATTTTATAAAAAATGGACCTTACCGGTCCATTTAAATATATAACTACGAAAATTTATTTCCTAAGAAAACAATAGCAAACATTACTAAAATAAAAGCTAAGGTAATCAACCATGACTGATATCTTGCAAAATTTAGTGTATAGCCAAGTCCACTTCTTTTTTGAACAATATAGGCAACATCATCTTTATTGTAATATAAGATTCCAAGTTTCCATGCAGATTTATCTTCAACTATTGGATAGGAATGACCCTTACGTATTTTCAATAGTATAAATATATAGGTCACGATATAAATAGTGGTTAAACTTAAAATTGCAAGCATGACATATCTTAAACTTCTTATATTAAAACAAGTCATCATCTGAACAGTAAAGAAAATTAATTGCATTAGGATAAACAAATTAAATAATAATTTAGAGTTAGTTAGTCTAACTTCTTCATTTATCTTCAATGAATCTTTTGGGTTGGAAGAAGAAAGTTGAATTTTTGATGCTTTCATCATTTCATTACAAACAATAAAAATAATCAACATTACAGTCTGAATTAGCGGCATACAAAGAACTGAGTACAAACTTTTCTCTGTAAATTGATTTGGATTCATCAAGGCATCAAAATGTGTCGGAATCTGATTAGGAATTTTATCATAAAAGGCAAATGTAAAAATCAACTCACTAACGACTGCAATCAAATAAACGATTATATACCTGCTAGTAGTGACAACGGGAACTCTGGTTCTGGAATCGAGGCTAGCGTATCTTTTTTGAGTACCCATCTACTCATCCTCCATTTTACTTTCTATTTTCTTCAAATTTTCTTGATAAAGTGCCGAAAAGTCATCTTCGCTAAGTTCCAACAACTTTTCATTAATGATGATTTTATAAAGCAAATCATCCATCTCTTCCCTCCATGAACCGTTTTCTTTGAAGTTTTCTACTTCATTTACAACAAAACGATTTCGTCTACGGAGCAAAATTCCTTCATCTTCAAGCAATTTATATGCCTTGTTAACGGTATGTAAGTTAATACCCAAATCTCCAGCCAACTCACGAACACTAGGCATCTCCTGACCTGAGTTAACCTTTTTATTGGCAACTCCTTTTTTTATTTCCCAGATTAACTGTTCATAAATAGGCGTTGAACTTTCTAAATCAATTTCAATAATCATATCTCACCTCTTTGTTATATAAGTAATATAACATATATAATGAATATAGCAAGAAAAAAGAAACTAGTATATCTAGTTTCTAAAATGTTTATGATATTTCAACCAAATTATTGATGTATTTCAGATTACACTACCCAAATTATACATTTTATCAAAATGAATAACATGATTTGAGCTAAGACGATGACTTACCATAATTAAAGTTATATCTTCCCTTTTTAATAAATAATCTTCAATTTCAAATGCTGATTTTTCATCTAGTGCGGAAGTACTTTCATCAAATAATATTATATTTTTGTTTGAAATTAATCCACGCGCAATAGCAATTCTTTGAGCCTGACCTCCTGAAATATTTGATCCATTACCAGATATCACCGTATCAAGCCCATAATTCAAGCTATCAAGCCAGTCCTCCATACCTACTTTTCTAATAGCCTGATTTAGGACATCATCAGAAATATTTCTTCCCAGCAATATATTTTCTCTAATAGTCGCATTAAATATATGAGGTTTTTGTTTCAAATAAGTTATATTCTTTTGTAAACTTTGAAAATTCAAAGAAGTGTAGTCAACATTGTCAAAAGCAACTTTTCCTTTATATTCACTCAGCTTACCAGATAAGATATTAAGTATTGTGGTTTTACCACTTCCTGATGGACCAATTAATGCATGCTTGTTATTTTTCATTATTTCAATATTTATTGTATCTAAAATTTTTGATTCTTTTTTGTTATATCCATAGGTTAAATCAGTTAATTTTATATTCTCAGAAAATTCTTCAATTAATTTTCCTGACTTTTCATCAGTTCTAATCTTTTCAAATTTATCAAAAATAGAATCAATTGTTCTCATTTCAATTATATTTGCACTCATACCTGTTAAACTTGAAAAAATGGTTGCCGAAAAATATTGCGCCCCACTTATTGCGCCAATTGGAACTAGTTTATTAATGAATAAATATCCTGTTTGAACTAAAATTAAAAGTTGACTAAACAAACTCATACCATTGGTTGATGCAAACAACTTCCCTGATAAATCAGCATAAGAAACTTTTTTGACTGCTAATTTTTCTGAACCTTTGATTATTTTCCCTAGCAGAAATTGATCGTCTTCAGTCAAAAACAGACTATCGTATCCATTGAAAGAATCTGTAACCTCATCAGTCAAACTTTCATTTGCTTTCGTGACCTCAACCATTTTATTATTTAAAATCTTACTGAAAAACTTAGGGACAATAATCATAACAACAGACAAAAATAAAGTTGTAATTATCAAAGTGAAATTTAGAGAAAATAAAGCTATACCACAGAAAATTAGATTAGCAATTTGTCTAACGATCATCTGTAAATTTTCATAGCCATAATCATTGATAACTTGGATATCGTTAATTAGCCAGGATACATATGTTGCTTCATTTTGTTTATGAAACTTCTGATAGTCTAATTTGAAAACTTTTTTTGCAATGTCTTCTCTAATTTTGATATTAGTCTTTTGTATAACTTTAGCAATTAAAAGTCTATCCAAATATATTTGTAATACCCAAATAAACAAGGTAATAAACAATATTATTATCCATTTAATAAATCCTTGAACATCATAATTTGCAAGACTCGTTAAAGAATTTGACGTTGATAAACCCCAGATAGTAGAACAAGCTGAACCGATCAATGTCCATATTAAAACTATTATATTTTCACGCCAAAACATCAGAAGGTAATATTTGAAATTCATAAATTACCCCTTAATCCTTAAATTAGCTTGATAACGTTCTAACAGTTCCTTTGTCAAAGTACCATTCTTGACCGCTTCTTTCACAGCACATTTTGGTTCACTATCATGTTTGCAATCATTAAATTTACAAGAAGTAGCTAGCTCATAAATGGGCTGAAATAATAGTTCATCTGACCTTTCATCCTTAGTCGTATCAATAGTTTTAAAACCGGGAGTATCGATTATATAACCCATCCCTGGCTCCAAAGCTATCATGGTTGAACCTGTTGTCGTATGCTTCCCCTTCCCATCACTTCTTACTTCATTAGTCCTTTCACTACCTGTATTTTCTCCAGTTAAAAAGTTAATTAAGGTTGATTTTCCGGCGCCCGATGCGCCTATAATGATTGATGTATCATTATCATTTAGTAGGGATTTTAATACATCAAATGACTTTCCGTTGCTTGTAGTTAATGGAATTACTTTTAAGTTAGGATATAGACCTGTAATTTGGTCATGAATTTTTTTGAATTTCTTTTTGAAATCTGATTTTGTCAAAAGAATAATTAACTCGGCATCTTTAATACTGAATGTTGCTACATAACGTTCTAACTTTGAAATCGTAAAACGTTGGTCGCAGGCAAGCGCGATAAAAATCCTATCAACATTTGCTGCCATAGCTTGCTCTTCTTCTTTAAAATGTACACTTTTACGTGCTTCTGAAGATTTTTTTGAAATAAGATTTTTTCTTTCCAATAAATCTTCTAAAAAAACATGCTCAGCTTTTTGAATATAGGTTACAAAATCCCCAACTACAAAATCTCTAGCATCTTTTTTGATTTTTTTAGCTTGAATTCTACTCTCGTCTTCTTTAACAAGAGTGTAGCTATTATTGTCTTTTTTAATAATACGGGCAAGATTATTTTCAGAAATTTCAAGACATTTTCTGCCTTCTATAAACTTCTTTAAACCAAAATCTTTTACCTTATTTGCAATGCTTAAATCTACCAAATATTTCTCCTTTGTCTTTTCAAAAAATGAAAAGGAAAGGTTAATAAGCAGTAATTCGCATCAGCTAGTGATTTCCTAGTCCACCGTCACCAAATCTTCATTATTTTTACGAGTAAAGTGAATATGATACGAACTTCTGGTTTTATTAACTTTAGATTCTGCTGTATTCATATGCCACACCTCCTTTGTGTCTTTATTAAAATTAAGAATACTTTATTTTATATATAAAGTCAAAGAAAAACCAAAACTTCGATTTTGGTTTTCTTTTATTCTATAAGCTCAATTTCTGAATCAAAATATTTCTCCAAAAATTCAACTGCTTGATATATTTCTTGTGCGGAGTAAGTTTGATTAGCTTCTGCGATCACCCACTTATCTTCAACATCATCTTTTCGCCTTATAATAGCTACTAGATAGCCTGTAAATTCTTTAAGTGGTTCATCTGATGTCCTTAAAACATAGGCATCTTGCTCTTCACCATCACCTGCAATTATACCTGCTATATATCCATAATTTATTGGATAAATATTACCAAAGTCATCCTGATATCCAATGGGTCGGTCAATAGTTACTTTAAGCAGCAGTCTTTCCATGACTTCCTCCTTAGATTTTACAGATTGTACTCACTACGATAGCCAATTTGGACAATTTTTCCATCTTTTAACAGGATTGGTCGCTTAATAAGCATTCCATCAGTTGAAAGTAAATCTGCAGCTTCTTGGTCTGTCATTTTATCAATCTTGTCTTTTAGTCCAAGTTCACGATATTTTATACCACTTGTATTAAAGAATTTCTTTTTATCAAGACCTGATTCATTAATCCAAGATAAGATTAAATCTGCTTTTGGCGGATTCTCCTTTAGGTCAATACTTTCATATTTAATTCCAGCATCATCTAGCTGTTTTTTAGCTTTTTTACAAGTTGAACACTTGCTATAACAATAAAATGTATACATATATTTCCCCTATTTTCCATTAGTTATTCTCTAATTATATCAAATCAAGTATTTACGTAAAGAAAAATGGTGAGAATAAAAAAACCAGACCGAAATCTGATTTTTATCTTGCTATGCATTCGACTTGCTAAGACTCTTTACTCCTTATGTCGTAAAATCATCATCATCTACGCTTTTACTTCGCTGTCCATAAAACTAAACAAATAAATTTGTAAGTTTTAATGGCTAGGGCGTCGAAGAACCTTTTCCGTACTTCGCTTCGCTACGTTGTCCATGAAACTACCGCAAATAAAATTTACGAGTTTCAATGGCAACCGTTCATAAAAAAAACCAGACCGAAATCTGATTTTTATCTTGCTTTGCATTCGACTTGCTAAGACTCTTTACTCCTTATGTCGTAAAATCATCTAGGGCGTCGAAGAACCTTTTCCGTACTTCGCTTCGCTACGTTGTCCATGAAACTAGCGCAAATAAAATTTGCGAGTTTCAATGGCAACCGTTCATAAAAAAACCAGATCGAAATCTGATTTTTATCTTATATCTTATAGAGAAGCTGGGTCAACTTTAACGCCAGGTCCCATTGTTGTTGTTAATGTTAAGCTTGTGATATAAGTTCCTTTTGCAGTTGCAGGTTTTGCAGCAGCAATGATGTTGTTGATTGTTTTGAAGTTTTCAACAAGTTTAGCATCATCAAATGATACTTTACCGATTGGAACATGAACAATACCAGCTTTATCAGCACGGTAAGTTACTTTACCAGCTTTAACTTCTTCAACTGCTTTAGTTACGTCCATAGTAACTGTACCAGTTTTAGGGTTTGGCATAAGGTTACGAGGTCCAAGAACACGTCCTAGACGTCCAACTACAGCCATCATGTCTGGAGTTGCAACTACAACGTCAAAGTCAAGCCATCCACCATTAATTTTAGCAACTAATTCGTCGTCACCAACGTAGTCTGCACCAGCAGCTTCAGCTTCTTTAGCTTTTTCACCTTTAGCGAAAACTAAAACTTTTTGAGTTTTACCAGTTCCGTTTGGAAGCACTACAGCTCCACGGATTTGTTGGTCAGCTTTTTTAACATCGATATTTAAGTTGTAAGCAACTTCTACAGTTGCATCAAATTTTGCAAAGTTAGTTTCTTTTGCAAGAGCTACAGCTTCTTCAGCGCTGTAAACTTTTGTGCTGTCTACTTTTTCAATAGCAGCAGTCATTTGTTTGCTTTTTTTAGCCATTTTTATTTTCTCCTTTGTGGTATTTACGGGTCTTGTATATACTCAGATTTTATCTAAAAATATACTTATCCTCCCACCCGAACTTCGTGGGAATTGTAATCTGAAAACTTTTAAATTACCAATTGATAATTTAATAAACTTTCTCTTAGTCTTCTACAACGAAGCCCATTGAACGTGCAGTACCTTCGATCATGCGCATAGCTGATTCAATGTCACTAGCGTTTAAGTCAGGCATTTTAGTTTCAGCAATTTCTTGAACTTGTGCACGAGTTACAGTTGCAACTTTTTTCTTGTTAGGTTCACCAGAACCTTTTTCAACACCTGCAGCTTTTTTCAAAAGAACAGCAGCTGGTGGAGTTTTAGTAATGAATGTAAATGATTTATCTTCATAAACACTGATTACAACTGGGATGATCATACCAGCTTGGTCAGCTGTACGAGCGTTGAATTCTTTAGTGAATCCCATGATGTTGATCCCTGCTTGACCTAATGCTGGTCCAACTGGTGGAGCTGGTGTTGCTTTACCGGCAGGAATTTGTAATTTTACAAGTTTTTCTACTTTTTTAGCCACGATAATTTCCTCCTATTTTATATGACGCTTAAGACCAATGTCCTAACACGTTCATCGTGATGTGGTTTAATGGCGGACGAACCACCTCCCACGCGAGTGTGATTAAACACACCTAAATATTATAACAAGTAACATCACTTAAGTCAATACAAATGATATAATAAATTAAAATATATTTTTCAGCTAAAGGCAGGTGACATTTTTTATGAAAGAAAGTCAATTTATACAGATATTGCAATCTAACCCTGATTTTATGGAACTACTTGCTATTGTCGATAATTTAAAACTTAAAGATTCCTGGATTTGTGCAGGAACTATTCGTAACCTCATGTGGAACTATTTATCAGGTAGAAATTCGCTTGATAAAAATACAGATATTGATGTAATTTTCTACGATAAATCAATTCCCTATGAAAAAAACTTTCTCATACAAGAAAAGTTAAAAGCTTCATATCCCCATTATGAATGGGAAGTCAAAAATCAAGTTTATATGCACTCTCATAATTTGAACACCTCTCCTTACTTAAATTCTAGAGATGCAGTTTCTAAATTTCCTGAAAAATGTACTGCTATTGCTTGTCGTATAAATTCTCAAGATATGGAAATTGAACTTTTTGCACCATATGGAGTTTCCGATATCGTAGATTTTATTATTGCACCAACTCCTCATTTTGCATCTAATGAGGAACGAATGCTGATTTTCAAGGAAAGAATGCAGAAAAAAACTTGGACAACTGAATGGCCCAAGCTTAGGTATTTATTTTAGTAGAGTTATGCATTTTATTATATAGAAATCCTATTATTAGCGCTAAAATCATGAGCACAACAACTATGAAAATATACATATAAATATTGAATGATAAACAATGTATTGAGAAAAACTGCATTATTTGAACTAAGATGTAATTGACAATTATTGTACCAAGAAATGTCTTCCACATTGATAAATTTGTTTCACGTAATATGTTTAAAGATAAAATTGTAACAATTATAACTATCCCGTCGGTGTATAGATTTACAACATCTTGACGTTTTACAACTATCTGATCAATTCCCATAATGATAAGGATTAATAGTGTTATTTCAATATTCGATTTAATCGTTTTAAAAAACATTTCCTTTGTCATTATTTCGCTCCTTACAATATTTTTCTAAGTATAATATATCATTTTAAGAATTTCATTATTATTAAATTTAGTAAGTTAATGATAACTTTTATCACAAAAATATGTTAAAATTATTACACAATATTTTAAAGCATTTGCAAAAAAATAAAAGGAGAACAATATGAGTCTATTCGTCATAATCGGTGCACAAGCTGTAGGAAAAATGTCTGTTGGTAGAACTCTTGAAGAAAATATCAATGGAAAACTTCTCTATAATCATCAAACCATTGATTTATTTGCTAATTATCTCAATTATACAGAAGATGCATTTAGACTTTCAGATTTAACAAGAAAAGAATTATTTCAGTCTTTTGTCAAAAATCCTGAAACTAATGCTACTGATTCATTAATCTTTACTGTTGTTATAAATTTTGGTTGTCAAGATGATATTAATTTCTTACATGATATCTCAAACATCTTTACAGATGCAGGTCAAAAAGTATATTTAATTGAACTTGTAACAGATGTTGAAACTAGATTAAGTCGTAATGTTCATGAAGAACGATTGAATGCAAAACCCTCTAAGCGAAATCTTGAATTTTCACGTAATGAAATTATCGAAACAAATAATAATCTTCAACTTGTAAGTACAGACGGACAGGTTGAAAAAGAATTCCCTACTGTTAATTATATAAAAATTGATAACACCGACTTATCTCAAAAACAGGTGGTTGATAAAATTATCAAAACTTTTAAATTATGATATAAGAAAAGCGAATTGGCTATATTCCAATTCGCTTTCTTTTTAATTTTTATTTAAATTTCTTAAAAGTTCATCAATCTTATTTCCATATTCAACTGATTCATCTTTAACGAAAATAAGTTCTGGAACTTTATAAAGGCTCATACGTTTTGCAAGTTCACTACGAATAACTCCATTAGCTTTTTTAAATGCTTTTTGAGCTTTTTCGTTATCGCTTGCCAAATCACTAAGAAGACTATAGTAGATTGAAGCTTGACTTAAATCTCCAGTAACCTTAACATCAGTGATATTTACGTCTTCTAATCGTGGATCACGGATTTTATTATGTAAAATATCATTTATTTCACGTTTAATTTCTGTTGAAACACGATCTGAACGAAAGTTTGCCATAGAAATTCCTCCTTTATTTGATAATTAAATTTTTTTTATATCTGATTCTTAATTTCATTGAATTAAAGTAAGTCTACTATAAAACTTAAGCAACTAAAGTTGCTAGTTTTAATCGCTAGTAACTTCAATGGACCAGATTCACTATCTTCAAGAGTTTCACTCTTTTCGCTGTCGATAGAACTATGTCAAATAAAATTTGACAGTCCTAATCGCAATCTCTTTACTCCTTATTCAGTCGTAAAATCAATACTACACTTCGTTTCGATGTCGATTATACTGTAGCGAGCAAAGCTCACTAGTATAAGTCGCAAGTGATCTGGAGAACCTTTTTGGGTATCTTCATTTCATTACGCTGTCCATGAAACTTACAAGAGTAAACTCTTGAGTTTCAATGGCAACTGTTCATCATCTTTTCAAGATGACTCCTACTTACGTTAACTTCGTTATCTTCGATGTCGATAAAACCTAAGCAACTAAAGTTGCTAGTTTTAATCGCTAGTAACTTCAATGGACCAGATTCACTATCTTCAAGAGTTTCACTCTTTTCGCTATCGATAGAACTATGTCAAATAAAATTTGACAGTCCTAATCGCAATCTCTTTACTCCTTATTCAGTCGTAAAATCAATAAGTGATCTGGAGAACCTTTTCCGTAACTGTTCATCATCTTTTCAAGATGATTCCTTAGTAACTTCAATGGTTTAGCGTTTGATTTCTACCATTTCATAGATTTCGAATGTATCGTCAATTTGAACATCATTGAAGTTTTCAAGCATCATTCCACCTTCGTTACCGTTTTTAACTTCTTTAACGTCATCTTTAAGGTGTTTAAGGCTAGCAATTGCTCCATCATGAATTACTACTCCTGAACGAATTACACGGACGCTCGCATCACGTTTAACTGTTCCAGATGTAACTAAGAAACCAGCAATAGTTCCAACTTTAGAAACAACGAATGTATCACGAACAACTGCTTCTCCGATAACTTTTTCTTCGAATTCAGGATCAAGAAGTCCCTTCATAGCTGTTTCAACTTCTTCAATAACTTTATAGATAATGCTATGTAGACGAATCTCAACGTCATCTTGTTCAGCTTGAACACGAGCAAGTGGTGTAGGACGAACATTAAATCCGATAATAATAGCGTTAGATGCTTCGGCTAAACTTACATCTGATTCACTAATTGCACCAACTGCTGAATGAACGATATCAACTTTCACACCTTCAACATCAATCTTTTGAAGACTTGCTGCTAAAGCTTCGGCACTACCTTGTACGTCTGCCTTAATAATTACATTAACAGACTTAACTTCTCCCTCTTTAAGAGTATCAAATAGGTTCTCAAGACTTACACGATTTGTACTTTGACGTTGGAGTAATTGAGCACGTTTAGCACGTTCTTCACCAATAGCACGCGCTGATTTTTCATCATCGAATACTGCGAAGTGATCACCTGCTTGAGGTACATCATTAAGTCCAGTAATTTCAACTGGTGAGCTTGGACCAGCAGATTTTTCACGACGACCAAGGTCATTAACCATTGCACGAACACGTCCGAATGTATTACCAACAACGATTGGATCTTGTTGATGCAGTGTTCCTTGTTGAACAAGTAATGTAGCAATCGCTCCTTTACCTTTATCAAGTCGAGCTTCTACAACTGTACCAATTGCTTTGACAGTAGGGTCTGCTTTAAGCTCTAACATTTCAGCAACTAGAAGGACTGTTTCTAATAACTCATCAATATTTTTATCAAATTTTGCTGAGATTTGTACAAATTCAGAATCACCACCCCAAGAAGTGCTCATAACATTATGTTCAGCAAGTTCTTGAATAACACGTTCAGGATTTGCTCCTGGTTTATCAATCTTGTTGATAGCAACAATAATTGGAACTCCTGCTGCTTTAGAGTGATTGATTGCTTCAATTGTTTGAGGCATAACTCCATCATCAGCCGCTACTACAAGAATAGTAATATCAGTTACACTGGCACCACGTGCACGCATGCTTGTGAATGCTTCATGTCCTGGTGTATCTAAGAAAGTAATTTTCTTACCTTCAGTTGTAATTTGGTAGGCACCAATATGTTGAGTGATACCACCTGCTTCACCACTAGTAACACGTGAATTACGTAGAGTATCAAGCAAAGTAGTTTTACCGTGGTCAACGTGTCCCATGATAGTAACAACTGGTGGACGTTCTACTAATTCATCTTCATTTAGATAATCATCTTCAATAAAAAGACGTTCAATGTCAGCTGAATCCACTTCAACCTTCTTCTCAGGAGTAATTCCGTAATCCATAAGAAGTAATTCAATAGTTTCAGAATCAAGTGATTGGTTTTGAGTTGCCATGATACCCATCATGAAAAGTTTTTTAACAATTTCAGCTGGCTCGCGTTTAATTTTCTTAGCGATATCAGCAATTGTCATACCATCAGAGTAAACTAATGATTCTGGAAGTTCATGAAATTTACGTTGTGGAACTGCTGGTGCAGCATTTTGATTATTACGTTTTCCTTTTTTCTTAGAGTTCCAGTTACTGTTACGGGCATTACGCACTTGATTACGTCCGTTATTGTTATTATTATTTCTATTGTTGTTATTGTTACGGTTTTGACCTTGATTTTGGTTTCCACCAGCATTATTATTTCTAGCTTGAGAATTATTTCCGTTACCTTGTTGTCTATTTTGGTTATTATTAGGCTTTTGGTTATTACGGTTATTATTATTCTTGTTGCTATTATTGGCTGGTTTTTGACCTTGGCTACCTTGGTTATTTACTTGTTTATTTTGGTTACTTGCTTGTTTCTTCTGTGGCTTATTATTCAAATTTTGTTTACTATTTTTCCCTTGTTGAGCTTGGACAGGACGATTATTAGAACGGTTGTTCTCTTGTTTTGGTGCTGCCTTTTTTGGTTGATTGTTATCTGCTTGTTTAGGTGACTGATTATTAGTTACCTTTTTTGGAGCAGGTTTTGCTTGATTATTAGAAGATTTAAAACTTGCAAGAAGTTTCTTTTCTTGCTCGCCATCCACACTACTTGAATGTGTTTTAACATCAAATCCTAATTTTTGAGCATGTTCAATCAATTCTTTATTCTTCAATCCACTTTCGCGGGCAATTTCATTTATACGCTTTTTATTAGACAAAATATGTCCTCCTAACTGTCTGATGACAAGGAGTATATCACTGGCTCATCATCTATATTATCCTATTTCGACATAAGTTCTCCCATCTTCTTAGCAAATCCTTTTTCAGTAACGGCGATCACCTTACGTGGTTCACCAATTGCATTACTAAGTTCGTAAGAGCTAAAGATATCTGTCATTCTTATCTTGTAATAGTCTGTTTTATCTGCAATTTTTTTGATTAAATTTTCTGAAGCATCATTTGCGACAAAAACTAATTTAGCTTTACCGTTTTGAATGCTTTTGACTACTAATTCCTCACCTGTGGTAAGTTTACCAGCTCTTTTGGCAAGGCCTAATAGATTTAATACTTTTTCTTCCATTTTTATTCGAGTCCTAAGTCACGACGAGCTACTCGATGATTTACATATTCGATTAACTCATCATAAAAATCATCTGAGATACTTGTTTGAAAAGTACGATCAAATACTTTTTTCTTTTTGGCTAGAGCTGCCTCTTCATTTGTTAAGGCCAAGTAAGCTCCTCGTCCATGGGCTTTACCAGTTGGATCAATTGAAACATTTCCTTCTTTATCAAAGGCGATTCTTAATAAATCTTTTTTGGGAAACTGTTCATTTGAAACAACTGATTTTCTCATTGGTGTCTTACGTGTCTTCATTAAAGGCTCCTTATTCTGGATTAATCTAGAACTTCCTCATCAAAATCTTCAATTGCTTCTTCTGCTTCAACTTCTTCTGCTTTAAATTCTTCAATTTCATCAGAGTCTGTAACAATAGTTTCTTCTACAACTGCTAGTTCATCACCTTGAACATCTCCGAGAAGTTCTTCAACTTCGTCGACTTCTTCAATAACTTGATTTGCTTGTTCAGCTAAATATTTTTGATAGTCAGATGAAGATTTGATATCAAGTTTATGATTTGTTACATGTGCAGCAAGACGAACATTTTGTCCACGCTTACCAATTGCTAAACTCAATTGATCATCAGGAACAACAACAATTGCTTGTCTTGGAGTTTCAGGATTAAGAATTACTTGCTCAACGCTAGCTGGTTTTAATGAATTTGCAATTAATACTGCTGGATCTTCATCCCATTCAATAATATCCATATTCTCACCGTGAAGTTCTTTAACTACACTTTGAATTCTTGAACCACCCACACCTACAACTGTACCAATTGCATCAACATTTTCTTTGTTTGAACGAACAACAACCTTTGCACGATCGCCTGCTTCACGCGCGATTCCCATGATTTCAACAGTTCCATCATAAACTTCTGGAATTTCTTTTTCAAATAAACGTTTAAGAAGTTCTGGATGGCTACGACTTACAAAAACTTGAGTTCCTTTTGAAGTCATTTCAACTTTATAAACATAGACATTTATACGATCATGTGCTTCATATTTTTCTCCTGGAATTTGGTCACGCTTAGATAATTGTGCTTCAATCTTACCAAGGTTAACAAAGATAAAACGATTATCAAAACGTTCAACTGTACCAGTCATGATTTCATTTTCATAACGTGAGTACTCATTATAGATAATTGTGCGTTCTTCTTCACGCATTTTTTGCATGATTACTTGTTTAGCAGCTCCTGCAGCTGTACGAGCGAAATCCTTTGGTTTTTCTTCAAAACGAATTTTATCACCAATTTCATAGTGAGGATTAATTTTCAAAGCATCATCTAATGAAATTTCTAGACGACTATCAAATACTTCATCAACAACTTCACGAACAGTATAGATTTGGAAATCTCCTTTTTTATCATCGAAGATAACTTCTACACTTTGTGATTGTCCATATTGTTTTTTATAAGCAGCAGTCATTGCTTGTTCAATTGCTTCAACTACTACTTCTTTTTTGATTCCCTTCTCTTCTTCAAGAGTTGTAAGGGCACTTAGCATTTCCTTGCTCAATTTATAAATTCCTTTCCTATGCGCTCTAGATTTTTACAGCCGTGCGAGCTTTGGCAATATTTTTAAGTTCAATTTCAACTGTTTTATGACGTGATTTATCAAGATAGTCGATCACAAGTTTCTCACCATCAAAACTCACTAAATCTCCGATAAATTCCTTTGACTTATCAACCTTTGTATAAAGGCTAACATAGACATGGTCCCCAACAGCATTTTCAAAATCACTAGCTTTCTTTAGTGGTCTCTCAGCACCTGGACTTGCTACTTCAAGCATGTACTCAGCTGGAAACGGATCTGGTGTAATTTCATCCAAAGCTGGACTAATAATTTCCGTAAGTTCAACCGTATCTTGAAGAGTAATCCCTTCTGGTTTATCAAGCAAAATACGAAGGACAAAATCGGCTCCCATCTTCTCCCATTCAACATCCACAAGTTCATATGGCGCTGGAATCAAGGGTTCGATTTCCTTAGTTACAATACTAATAACTTCTGACATGATACCTCCTTTTCATCTACAAAGACTGCGTCTATTAATAATTATTAGTCAAAAACAAACACAAAGAGCGAAACAACTAAGTCCGCTCCCTCCATGTATTTTTATTTATAATAACACAGTTTGCCTACTATTGCAAGTAACAAGCCTATCTAAAGGAATAAAGCTCACATAATATTTAAAATCCACAAAATTTTATATTTTACTTTATATTTGCTAAAATTATATAAAAGAAAGGTGGTAGAAAATGGATATTAGTGTAATAAAAGCTCAAGAAGTTGGAAGTGAATTTGGAATTCATATTGGCCAATCAGATAAAAAAGTTTTAGAATTAATCAACTTAAGATGCCCTTACTGTAGAAAATGGTTCTTCGAATCTAAAGATATTTTAGACGAAGCTGTTTCAAATGGACAGGCTGAAAGAGTAATCAAGTTAGTGGATAAAACTAAAGAATCTCTTCAACGCGGAAATGTTATGCATCGCTTCGTCGATACCTCAAACCCTCAAAAAGCACTTGAAGAAATTGAACTAATTTTTAATCATCAAGATGAGTGGGGCAATCTAAGTCTTGATGATGTTGAAAAATACGCTCAAGAAAAATTAGGTCTAGCTGAACATGACCACAAAAAATATGCAAAAGAACTATCTGACGAAGCTGATCGAGCTAATGTTAAATTCGTACCAACTATAATCATTGGTCAAACAATCTTTGACGAATCAATTTCTCAAAATGAATTAAAAGATCTTCTAGCATAAGCAATTAATAACAAGTCGAGAAATCGACTTGTTATTATATTTAATATTTTTCTTATGTTTTTCCCGTTCAAATATTAAATATGATATTTTTCAAAATGAATTTCTTTAACTGATATAATTAAGAGTAAGCTTAAAGGAGGAAATTATGAATTATGTAGATACTGCAAATGACTTACTAGAGATCTTGGCTAATGATTATTCTGGTTGTCAGGAAACAAAGGAAATTGGAAATAAGGAGAAGTTTATTTCTGATGTAAGAGATGCAAAATCATATGAAGAATTTTTCTCAATAGTTACAGACTACATTCTTCAATTTAAAGATCGCCATCTCATGCCTATTGATACAAGTAAACAGATAAAATATAACACGTTTACAACAAGACGATTTGAAAACAAGCTTTTTGTAACTGATATCTCTGATGAATCTCCTCTTGAAATTGGTCAAGCGATTATTGCAATTGATGGAAAAAATATTAATCAAATTGTTTCAGAAAATCAAGAGTTATTTGATAGTGTAATTGAACGACAAAATTTTAACCATATATTAAACAAAGCAAAAATTGTTACACTAGACTCTGGACAAAATATTGAACTAGTCAAAAGCTTAAAAAGAAACTGGAAATCTGATGAATTTATATTTAAGAAATTGGACCCAAATACCTGTTACTTAAAACTTGAAAATTTTGCAAGCGAAGCTCCTATAGCAAATCTGATTAAGGAAAATAAAGAGGAATTAAACAATTGCAGAAACCTAATAATTGATGTCAGAACGAATCATGGAGGAAGTGATATTTATTATTTCAAACTTCTAGATTATATTTTCCCAAAGGAAACAAAGCTCGAAGACATTGAAAAGAGTATTAGTGAAAAACAATACTACAATGTAACTGATCGTAACTATAGGCTTCGTAAAGAGATATTTGAAGAAGAGTTTAAACGACATTCTGTAAGTGAGGAAAATCAGGAATTAATGAATGATGAACTTTCTAAATGGAGCAAAAATATAGGTAATGGTTTTGTTGAATTATATAGTGACGAAAATTCTGATGATCCTTTTTCGGATTATTTAATAAATGGTCGAGAAACGCCTGCAAATATTGTTGTTCTTTCAGATTTTTACTGTGGTTCTAGTGGTGATAACTTTGTTGCGACAGTTAAAGAATCACCCAAAGTTACAGTCATTGGCCGAAACACTATGGGGATAACCGACTACTCTGATTGTGTCGCCCAAAAATATGAAGATTTTTGTCTTTTTTATCCAACCAGCAAGATGTCAGTTGTCGATGAAGGTCGTGGTATAAATGGCATTGGAATTGCTCCAGACATCCATGTTCCTTGGAATCCTGAATTCTTTGAAAAAGACTTAGATATAGAAAAAGCATTTGAAATCTTTGATGAAAAATAATATAGTTAAAATTTAACTTTTTTAACATTTAATTATACAATAAATGTTAAAGAGGAGGTTATGATGAAAATAAAGACAAATTTTAATGATGTGATTCCTGAAAAATATTCTAAAGGAGCTAAGGGAAGCGATTTACTACTAGGAAAGACCATTAGATCATTTCCATTTGAAATATTAGATTTACCTGAAGGCACAAAAAGTATTGCATTTACCTTGATTGATTATGATGCAGTTCCTGTATGCGGATTTCCTTGGATTCATTGGCTTGTAACCAATGTCCCAAAAAGTCAAACTGAGATACCAGACAACTTTTCAAGAACTTCAGATAATAAAATTGAAGGGAAAAATAGCAACGTATCACGCTTTCTTCCTGAAGATCTATCGGCAGTTGAAAATAACTATGTTGGTCCCTATCCACCAGACAAGGATCACATATATACCTTAACTGTCTATGCTCTTTCTGAAGACTTGAACTTAGAAAATGGATTCTATTTAAATGATTTTCTTAAAGCTACAGAAGGAAAAATAATTGAAGAAACAAGTCATGAATTAATCGGACGTAATTGAAAGTACTCATTTAAAATATCTACTTAAAATAAAATGACTCACTAAACTTAGCAATAGATTCTAATTTTAGTAGTCTTTTTTATTTTGTCTTATGTTGGCTCTCCCAATAAAAGTTAAAAGTAAAAGCATTATTTAAGTTGTTTTTTGATATACTTATTATATAAATATATTTCAAGGGAAGTCGCTTATGTTCGAATTATTCATATTAATGATGGAGCGGGTTGGTCTCATAATTTTACTCGCCTTCTTACTTGTTAATGTACCTTACTTTAAAAAAATATTACTTAGTAGAGAAAAATTGTCATCTAAGCTTCAGCTTATATTGATTCTTGGATCTTTTGCCATAATTTCAAACTTTACTGGTGTTGAAATAAGCAAAAATCAAATTATACCTAGTAATATACTGACATCAATAAACATTGGAACATCAATAGCAAATACAAGAACACTTGTTATTGGGGTTTCCGGTCTCGTAGGAGGTCCATTTGTTGGAGGAGCTGTTGGATTAATCGCAGGTATCCATCGGGTACTTCAAAGTGGAGGGACATCCGCTTTTTATATACCTTCATCTCTAATTATCGGAGTCTTGTCAGGTATTGCTAGTAAGTTACTGAGCCGAAAACATCCATTTCCTCCACCAGTCTATTCAGTGATTGTTGTTGTGCTCATGGAATTGATTCAATTTGCCTTTATCCTTACATTTAGTAGTAATTTTGAGGAAAGTAAAAAGTTAATTAGTCTTATTGCTCTTCCAATGATTATACTAAATAGCTTGGGAACTTTTATATTCATGTCAATACTGACAATTACTCTTAGACAAGAAGAACAAGCAAAAGCTGTTCAAACTCATGATGTTCTATCTTTGGCAGCTGAAACACTCCCCTTTTTCCGTAAAGGCCTAAATGAAGAATCCTGCCAACAGGCAGCAGCAATTATTAAACATTACACCAGAGTAAGTGCAATAAGTATGACAAATGAAAATAATATCTTAGCACATGTTGGAGCTGCAAGCGACCATCATATACCAAAGCTTGAAATACTTACTGAATTATCTAAAAATGTAATAACTTCTGGAGAGATGGTAATTGCCCACTCTAAGGAAGAAGTAGGATGTCCAAATCCAAATTGCCCATTGCAAGCAGCAATTGTTATCCCACTTGTAGTTAAGGACAAGACCGTTGGAACATTAAAAATGTACTTCACAGATCCATCTAAATTAACTCATGTTGAAGAACAACTTGCTGAAGGACTTGCTACTATATTCTCTTCTCAAATTGAGCTAGGTGAGAGTGAAGCTCAAGCAAAATTACTTCAGGAAGCAGAAATAAAATCCTTACAGGCACAAGTAAACCCTCACTTCTTCTTCAATGCTATAAATACAATCTCTGCACTTATGCGAAAAGATAGCGATAAGGCAAGAAAATTACTACTTCAACTTAGTAATTACTTTAGGGGGAATCTTCAAGGAGCAAGCCAGACAACAATTCCATTAAAACAAGAACTAAGTCAAGTAGATTCCTATCTTTCACTAGAACAAGCCCGCTTTCCAAATCGATATACAGTAAACTTTGATATAGAAGATGATTTAGATGATATTTTAGTCCCACCATACTCGATTCAAATTCTGCTTGAAAATGCTATTAAACATGCTTTTGGAAATCGAAAAGAAAATAACATTGTAGACATAAAAGTTAAACTAGTTAATAACAAACTAAATGTATTAGTTAGTGATAATGGAAATGGAATATCACCAGAAAGACTTCCACAAATTGGAAAAATGAAGGTAGACTCAAAAAGTGGTACCGGAACTGCTCTTCAAAATCTTTATAAGAGAATAAGTAATTTATATTCAAATGATGGAAGTTTTTCGATTTCTAATATTGAAACTGGTGGCTGTCAAATTGAACTGAATTTCCCTGCATATACGGAGGAACAAAATGCACGTATTAATAGTTGATGATGAACCTCTAGCTCGCGAGGAGCTAAACTACATAATAAGTCAAAATGAAAATATAGATACTATTGATGAAGCTGAGTCAGTTGATGAAGCCATGTCAAAAATGATTGATCACAAGCCAGATATACTTTTTTTAGATATTCATTTAACTGATGAAAGTGGATTTGATCTCGCTGAAAAACTAGTGAACCTTAATAATGCACCTTATCTAATCTTTGCAACAGCCTATGATGAATACGCATTGAAAGCTTTTCAAGTAAATGCAAAAGATTACATATTAAAACCATTTGATGAAGTGAAAATTGAAAAGGTATTGAAAAAAGCTTTTAAATCAATTAATTCTAGGATTCAAGATAAATCAGACACTTCTATACATCCAATAATTGACTCAATCCCAATTCAAACGGATGATAGAATATATCTTGTTGCACCAGATGAAATATATCTAGTATCTGTCGAAGAAAGACAGTTAAACATAATGTTAGAAAGTAAAAACTATCAGATGACTGGAAGTCTAAATAAAATTGAAGAAAAATTACCTAATGACATCTTCATTAAGACTCATCGAAGTTTCATTCTAAATGCTAATAAAATAAAAGAAATACAACCGTGGTTTAATAATACTTTGCAAGTAATAATGGACAATGATTTAAGAGTTCCAGTAAGTCGTTCATATATAAAAAACTTTAAGGAAGTACTCGGATTAAATTAAAAAAATTATAAAAATATCTTCATGTAAATTGGAGATATTTTTTTGCATTTCGTGTTGGGTATATGACATCTCATGAAAATTTCCACTAAAACATCAGAATTTTTTATATAATCCAAGTATAAAAGTTGATTAATTAAAGGAGAAGTCAAAATGAAAAAAACTTATTCGTTCCTACAACAAGCATTTATTTTTGCAATTATAATGTTGATATCCAATGGTATTGCTTATATTTCACCTATTCCACTTCCTGCATCAGTAATCGGAATGGTAATTCTATTTATCGCATTATGTACAAATCTTGTTGAACTAGATCAAGTTGAAGAACTTAGTAATGATTTATCAAGTATAATTGCATTTCTATTTGTTCCATCGGGAATTTCTCTAATTAATTCGCTAGACCTAATGCAACATTACGCCTTTCAAATAGTATTTGTAATTCTTGTAGCAACTGTAGTGTTACTTGGAACAACCGGTTGGTCTGCTTCTTTCTTTTTAAAAGTTCGTAAAAATCACCACAATAAAGAGAAAATAGATAAAAAAGAAAAAGCCGAAGCTAAAAAACTTGCTGAGCAAATCTTAACACATAATAATTAGATAGAATAAATAAGGAGTAATTTTATGACACCATATGTTGGAATTATAATATCATTAATCGTTTTCCAAGCTGGAACTTGGGCCTTTACTAAATCGAATGGATTTTTCCTCTTCACACCTTTATTTGTAGCGATGATATTAGGTGTAGTTGTATTAAAACTTACAGGTATAACTTATGAAGAATATAATCACGGTGGAAAAGTTATAAGCTTCTTTCTAGAACCTGCCACAGTGGCATTTGCAATACCACTTTACAAAAAAAGAGAAGTTTTAAAAAAATATTGGTTAGAAATCGTATCAGCAATCTCACTTGGTACATTCGCTTCTTTGTTCGCAGTTGTTTTCTCAGCACAAATTGTTGGTATGGAAAAAAGCGTGATGGCTTCAATTCTTCCACAAGCAGCTACAACTGCAATTGCAGTGCCTGTTTCTCAATCAGTCGGAGGAATTGGCGAAATCACTTCATTTACAGTAATTTTCAATGGTGTATTGGTATATGCTCTTGGTAGCATTTGTCTTAAATATTTACATATTAAAAATCCAATTGCCAGAGGTCTTGCACTTGGAGCTGCTGGACATGCACTTGGGGTATCAGTAGCTATGGATAGTGGTGATACCGAAGCAGCTATGGCCAGTATCTCAGTCGTAATCGTAGGTGTAATAACAGTAATCGCAGTACCTCTATTCGCAAGAATGATGGGAATCGTATAAAAATATGAGTGAATGACTAAAATCATTCACTTTTTTAGTGGGATTACCTTTACTTAAAATTCTTTATTCAAAAAAAGCTAGCAAAAATTTTGCTAGCTTTCAATATTATTGTTATTAATTATTATTCATATCAACTATCAATTCATCATCAACCTTATTCATATATCTATAACTTACCATAATAAAGATTAGTATCAGAATACCCAATCCTGTAAAAGCAAGTGGAAATTCTAATTTCTTTATGATATAACCTACAAGCGGAAAGAAGATAGCCATTGATAGACTAAACACCATACTTGAAACACTAATCATAGTAGCTCTGGTTTCATTTTGTAAAACCAAATTTAACTCATTATTATAGGCTGGCATAGTCAAAGCATAAAGAGCGTTTAAAGATAGGTAGATAAAAATATAAATTAAATTATTATCAGTAATTGCTCCTAAAAGAATAACTGATGAGATAATTGATACATATCTCATAATCTTAATTGCCGAAATCTTCTCTCCAATTTTAGCTGAAAAGATTGAAAATAGAGCATTAAGAATTGTACCTAAGACCATTATTCCTACTACTAAGCCTTTATTCATACTAGGAAATTTCAATTGATAGTAAAAATAAAACATTGATAGAGCCATTCCTAAAAAGTTCTGAAAGAACATCCAAATTAGGATATATGGCTTTTCTTTGAACTCTATTCCTACTGTTGAAATAATTTTTTTAAAGGTTAGTTTTTCTTCATTATCATCTTTTTTCTCAATATCTTTTGTGGACAAATATATACCAATTGCTACAAGTGATAATAATATACTTATGTAGTATGTATAAACTAAGAGTCCCTTGATGAATAATGCTGCTACAACTTGTCCTAGAGCAAGCGAAATTTCAATAGCTGCATTTTCTAATGAAGTGATCTTTAGAAATTTTTCCTTGAGGCCTGCATCTACACTTGACTCATACAAGAATGCTCCGTTAGTTCCAGAGTCAAAATTATATGCCCATGATGAAAGTATCATACCAAGGGCAAATACCCAGAAACTATGTCCTACTATCATTAAAATTGCGGAAAAAATCTGCATGAATCGTCCAATAATAAGGTTAGACTTGTAAGAAAAACGGTCAGCAAGTGCTCCTGATGGAATTTCTGATAAGAGACTAGTAACATGAAAAATACTTTCCAATACACCAATCTCTACAACTGACATACCTCTACTCGAAAGGTAGGCTACAAAGAAAGTTGTAACTCCAAAAAATGAAACAAAATTTGCCGCTATTATCAGAGGTATATTTTTTTTATATTGTTTTTGATTGTTCATTTCCTTTTCCTTAATCCAATATTAAATACTTAAAATTTAATGATTTGGATATAAAATACATTATTAAATTTAAAAAAAGATAAAAACTTAAATAATGTTTTGAACAGGTAATACTTAACCAGACTTTATAGATAAGGCCTGGTTAATAAACAATTATTTTCTCTTTCTTGCAATAATACGAATTGGAGTACCTTCAAAGACAAATGCCTTACGAATTTGATTCTCAAGGAAACGTTCGTATGAGAAATGTAGTAATTCTTCTTCGTTAACAAATATTACAAATGTTGGTGGTTTCACAGCAACTTGAGTCGCATAGAAAATCTTTAGGCGACGTCCTTTGTCTGTTGGTGTTGGATTGATTGCAACAGCATCCATGATTACATCATTAAGAACGGCACTTGGAATACGCATATTTTGCGCAGCTGAAACATCTTTAATCATATCTGGAAGTTTGTTAAGACGTTGTTTAGTCTTAGCAGAGACAAATATAATTGGAGCATATGAAAGATATTGGAATTGATCTCTAATATCTGCTTCAAAGTTTTGGAGAGTTTTATTATCTTTTTCAAGTGTGTCCCACTTGTTAACTACAATAATTACTCCCTTACCAGCTTCATGAGCAAATCCCGCAATTCGTTTATCATATTCACGAATTCCTTCTTCCGCATTCAATACCATAAGAACAATGTCACTGCGATCAATTGCACGCATAGCACGCATTACTGAATATTTTTCAGTTGATTCATAAACTTTACCGCTTTTACGCATTCCTGCGGTATCAATCATTAAATATTCTTGACCTTCTGGATCAACAAAATGAGTATCAATCGCATCTCTTGTAGTTCCTGCAATTGGACTAGCGATTACACGTTCTTCTCCAAGAATAGCATTGATTAAACTTGATTTACCAACATTTGGACGACCAATAAGTGAGAACTTAATGATATCTGGATTTTCTTCTTCATCATCAACTGGAAGATTTTCAACAATTGCGTCAAGAACGTCACCAGTACCAATACCGTGAACGGCTGAAACTGGATAAGGTTCTCCAAGACCAAGACTATAGAAATCATAAATATCTAATCGACGTTCAGGGTTATCTACCTTGTTTACTACTAGAATTACTGGCTTATCTGTTTTATATAGAATTTGAGCCACGTATTCATCAGCATCTGTAACACCACCTTCACCATCAACAACATGGAGGATTACATCAGCCTCATCCATAGCTATTTCAGCCTGAGCTTTAATCTGAGCCATAAATGGTTGATCAGACATTTCGATACCACCTGTATCAATTAATGAGAATTTTTTATTTAGCCATTCTCCAATTGCATAGATACGGTCACGTGTTACTCCAGGTGTATCTTCAACGATTGAGATTCTCTCTCCAGCTATACGGTTAAAAATTGTTGATTTTCCAACGTTTGGGCGACCAACTATCGCTACTGTAGGTAATGCCATAACATACCCTCCTCTTTATCTACTTTGCTTATTGAAATGGTGATATTTGGGGTCTTGAAATTCAGAGAAAATAATTTGTTTTTACTAATCTTCACTCGTATCGTTCTTGACCAAATCGGATAAGAAAAATTATAAGCATAAAATTATTAAAAACTTTAAATTTAATATCTGAAATATATTTTTTATAATATTGATTGCTTGTGCCCCTATTTTGGCCTACATAACATCCTCATTCCTTTTAATTACTAAGCCATATCAATGTGTTACTTTTAATTGGCTAAATCTTATATAATTTACATTAATTTTTTATCTTTTAAATTTTCAAGAGTTGCTGAGTCTTCTGGTTTTCCCCATTGCTCAACTATTCTCTCACTCCATTTATTAAATCTGTGATTTGAATATTCATCTTGAACTTGATCATAAGCTTCAATATCAGCCTTAGTATTTTCTTGATACTTTTCATCTGAAACCACTACTTCATATGGTAAACGAGGTTTAACTTCATTTACACGAGAAGCTTTCCCTAAAGCAATACCAAATACTGGATAAGTATAGTCTGGTAAACCAAGAACTTGAGAAAATTCTTTTGATTTCTCTCTAATTAAGCCTACCATTACACCTGAGTATCCTAGACTTTCAGCCGCTAACAAAATATTTTGACCAGCAAGAGCAGCATCTACACTTGAAATAAGTAGATTTTCTACACCTTCTGGATGAAACTCTTCTTGATACATATTAACAGCTTTTTGAGCACGATTCAAATCTCCAGCCATAACTAAGAATGCTGAACATCCAAGAATTGATTTTTGAGCTTGAACATCAAACAAAGCTTGTTTTTGCTCATCACTTTGAACCAGAACGATTGAATATGATTGAAAATTTTTCCATGTTGAAGCAGCTTGACCAGCTTCAATAATTTCTTTCAACACATCCGCAGGGATTTTTTCATCTGTAAAATTTCTTACTGACACATGTTTTTTCATTAAATCAATAGTTTCATTCATAACGACGATTTTCTCCTTCTAAACGTAACTCTTTTGTTAAATAACGTACACGTTCCATAACTCTCTTTGCTGGCCATACTTCATTAGCATTTTTTGTCTCCGCCAAGTGCTTTTCTAAACCAGCTATATCAAGATTTGATGTGAAAAAGGTTGGTAAATCTTCTTGCATACGGTACTGAAGAATAACCTGCAAGACCTCATCACGAAGCCAAGAACTTGACTGCTCCGCTCCAATGTCATCTAGCACTAAAACATCCACACCTTTAACGTCATCAATCATTTGTTTGACACCACCATCTGTTTTAATGGAATTTCTAACATCAATGGTAAAAGTTGGATAGTGAAGAATCGTTGTACTTACACCTTTTTTAGCTAACTCACGCGCCATTGCAGCCATGATGAAAGATTTTCCCACACCAAAGTCACCATATATATAGTATCCTTTTGCATGTTTTTTAAAATCTTTGATGAAAGCAGATATAGCCTTGTATGCATCAACGCGTCTAGTATCATCAATAGCAACATCAGCCCAATCAATATCCTTAAAACTCTTCGGCAGACCAACAAGCCTAACACGACGACGTTGATTAGCTTCTTTTTGCTGACTTTCAAGTTCTGGAGTCACCATATAAGAAACGTCCGCATAACCATGATTCATAACTAATACAGGTTCATATCCTTTAGTAGCGTACTTAGGATCATTACCCAGAAACTTCTCGTGTTCCTGAATATATTCATAAAACTTTGAATAAGAACGACTAACCTGCTCAGGTGTCATCTTTTGCTCTTGAATAAACTCTTGAATCTTCTTGTTTCCCATTACAGTAGCAATTAGACGGTCGTACCCTTCTCTCATACCCGGTCTACTGTTCAAAATATCACCGATTTTTTCCATCTTAATCACCTACTCCCTGTATATCCTTCAAAGCTTCCTGTCTTAATTTTTCTAAGGCAAGCATGTCCTGATCAGTTGTCATGTTCTTCGTGGTTTCATTGTGCCACTCTGGAACTTTAGCACTAGATTTAGTCGAATCAAAACTATTATTTTGTTTATAGTTATTATTTGTTTTTGAATTATTGCTAATTTGATTTTCCTTAAAACTTTCAATTCTTTTAAGGGCTAGTTCTGCAGAAGATACATTATTTCTCTTCCAGTCATTGGCTACTCTATCAACAAATTTTTCATTCAAACTAGATTGTGCAGTTTGAATTAATGAGTAGTGAATCAAAATATTTTGAACCTCAGGCTCAACTGCAAGTCTAGTAAGCCTTAATAATATTTCTCTTTCCTGCTTAGTTACAAAGCCACCTTCTTGAGATTTAAGGCTATTTAAAAATACTTCTGGCTCAACTTCCTTAGCAATCATGATTAATTGCCTTTCATCTGCAGAAAAAGTTGATAAGTCAGGTTTTTCCTGATCTGGTTTAGTTATTTCAAGAATAATAGCATCAATATTAATTGTATTATTGGCATTAGCTGTTTTTTCAGCAATCTTAAATAAGTCATACCAGTCAAAATTATATTTATCAGCTAACTCGTAAATTCTAAGAACATCAACTTCTTTATTTGTAAAATCAAGATGCCTTTGTCGCATTATATTCTGGAAACTTGTCAAATCAAAGCCATCTTTATCTGTCTTATCCTCAGCAATACTTTCTACAGTACCACTAAAATTAATCTTGAAGACATCTGAGAATTTCTTAGAAAGCTTAGTCTCAAAGGGCTGAACATATTCAGCTATCTTTTCAAAAGCTTGTTCTCCAACTCTACTAAGTAAAAGTCTTGAATAAAATTCGTCAGCTAGAAAATCATTTGGATTTTTAGGACTTTTCAGCTCGAGTTGATATGTTTTTCTATCAGTGTAAACATCAAGTAAGCTCATGGCAGTCAATTTATCTAAACAATCGTTAAAATCAATGATCCCAATATTTAAGTGATTTAAAACATCTGAAACGCGTACGGAATCAGATGTCGTCAAATATTGATAAAGAGCGACTGCATCTCGCCCAATAATTGGTAGATAAAAGCTCATTAAAACATCAGCTGACCAAGCTAATCTATTTTTATTTATAAAATTAATTTGATCTGCAGGTCTAATTTGCATGATATCTCCTTATCTTTTCTTATAATCTATTAAATAAACAAGTAGGTAAAAAATTATTTTTCTGGATCAATTCCTCTATTTGTTATATTTCTTAATAATTCTTCTAATTCACTTACATCTTTAAAGCTACGGTAGACACTTGCAAACCTAACATAAGTAATTTCATCAAGTTCAGCAAGCTCTTCCATGACAAATCCACCAATAACATCCGCTTTGACTTCATTTTCACCTAGAGCTCTTACCTTTTGTTCAACTCGTTCAACAGTTCTCTCCATATCTTCTATGGATACAGGACGTTTTTGAGCACTACGGATAATTCCATTAAGAATCTTATCGCGGTTAAAGACTTCACGACTTTCATCTTTTTTAATAACAAGAAGGGGCATTTCTTCAATGCGCTCAAAAGTTGTAAATCGGTTACCACAGTTTTCACATTCACGACGACGACGAATTGCTCGACCATCTTCTGCCTGTCTTGAATCCACTACTTTTGAACTTTCATTTTGACACTTTGGACAACGCATATTAAATCCTTTTTACGTGTTAGACACAACCTTTTCTTTATTTTTTTCGGTACTTAACTACTCAAATGTTGAACAGTCATATTGCGATTAAAACAAGCAAATTTATTTGCTAATGTTTTATCGACATTGAAGCTACCAGCGGAATAGCACCTTTTTTTATCGGGCTTATCCTCCTAAGATTTCTTCAACTACTCATCTCACAGCTTTAAACTTCGTTTAAAGTTAATAAACTGCAAGATTCGTTGTTTAGAAATCTTTAACAGTCGGTTAAGCACCTTTTTATTATTGGGCTAATATTCCTAGCTTTCTTACCTACGAAAGCTGAACAGTCATACTAGCACCTTTTTTCACTTATATTGTGCTTCTACTCGATATATTACTTGACCTTTTGATGAGAATTTTTCTTCATACTCGGTCATTACATTATCTGGGAAGTCTGTTGCATGTAAATCCAGCCAAACTTGCTTGATTATCATTCCATATTGACTCATTGAAGCTAGACTATATTCAAATAATCCTCGATTGTCAGTTTTAAAGTGGATTTCTCCTTTATCGACAAGGATTTGTTCAAAAGTTTTTAAGAATGATTTATAGGTAAGTCTTCTTTTCTCATGACGTGTTTTGGGCCAAGGATCTGAAAAGTTTAAATATAGAAGATCAATTTCTTCATCAGCAAAATAGTCTGTTAAATCACTTCCGTCTACATGAAGCAATTGTACATTTGGAAGCTCTGCCTCGATTACCTTATCAAGAGCATAACTTAAAACACTAAGTTGCATATCAATTCCAATGTAATTAATATCTGGGTTTAAGGCTGCCATTCCAGTTACAAATGCACCTTTACCACTTCCTACTTCAATATGAATAGGATTATCATTTCCAAATTTTTCATGCCAACGTCCTTTGTATTCTTTTGGATTTGACACTACAAATTGGGGATTATTTTCAATGTATTCTGCACTACCTTTGCGGTTGCGTACTCGCATTATTCATTTCCTCTTAACTAAATATTCTCAAAGGCTTCACAAAATTTTCTCAAGCCATAAATTTCTCGGTTGACCCTATAGATATCATCTTCCTTAAAATATAAGGCAATCTGACGGAAGAATGAAAGTTGACCATACCACAAAATACTCTTTAAAAGTTCAGGTCGCAATTTGTATCCTGAATATACAAGCCATGTGTTCCAATTTCTTGGATCAATATAATGTGACAAAATATGCGACACATCCACTAATGGATCCGCAAGCATTGCCGTTTCCCAGTCAACTAGATAAATCTTCTGTGTATTTGAACGAATCCAATTCTTATGATTTACATCACCATGTACAACTACACTTTCTCGCACATCAAAAGGCGGAATATCATCCCTCATTTTGTCAAAGATATTCTTTAAGAATGAATTTTTTTCTATATTTTCATGGCTATCTTGATAACAATCATTTAATAGTTCCGTAGGTCCAAAAGCCAGGTTTCCCATCTTCATAAAAGTATCCACTAAGTTTCTACTTCTATGTAATTTACCAAGGACTATATTAATCTGATTATCTGTCATCTCAGCAGATGTTAAAACTCCACCGTTTATCCACTCTTGAGCACTTAGCGTGTCACCAGTTCGGGTACGGCGACTCCATAAAAGCTTAGGCGCAATTTCTTCCCTTGCAACTGCTGCCAAAAGAGGTGTAGCATTTCGTTTTATGAAGGCCTGTTGAGATCCAAGAGTGCCGTAAAAAGTATTACCAGTTGATCCTTTAACAGGAGTTAACTGCCAATTTTCATCAGATTGTAACATACAAAAAACTTCCTAGATTCTCATGATATCGGTTAATTAGTCTAAAATCAACCTAGTTCCTATTATTGTACCGTTTTAGGATCTTTCAGTCAACCTTGCGACTTGTGTAAAACAACAATACAGCAAGTGTTCCAATTAAAATTAAAGGAACAAAGATTATTTTTTCAAATGTAAAGAGGGCAACTATTGTTTGCACAAGTGCTAAAAGAGTCATCGAGACCATCAGTAATTGCTTAAGACTTGTACTCTTCTCTTCTTTTGAAATTGGATAAATCCTATTTAATACTTGATAGTCATATGACTTCTTGATGGGTATTAATTGAAATAATAGGATGAAATTTATAAATAAAACTCCAACCAATGAAATAATAGGTGATGATACTGCAAATAGTAAGATAATTGACAGGATTCCAAGTCTCATATAAAGCCCAAAATAGTCTCCTGTACGAAGAAAATGACGAGCGAAAAGATATAGATAGGTATTCCTATGTTCTTTTTTAATAACGTTCAATAACTCATCAAAGACTTTTCTTCTTTTAACAACAGGTTTAATCCCTGGAACATCAACAAATTGGCTATAAATTTTCAAAATATTGGTTTGACGTTTTTTCTCATCATCAATAGCTTTATCCCAGTTAAGTAAATTATTTTTAACATAAGAATTAGATTTTTGTATTAATAAAACATATTTTATAGAAGCTAAAATAATTACCTGGATAATAGGTAGCCAGAGTCCAGCCATAAAAGATTTTGCTGATATTGGATAAAGAATTAAGGCCGTTACAAAAAATAAAATCACTGGAAATGTCATAGACTTTTGTACTGAAGATCTGATATGTTGTTTAACCTCTTCTTCTTTTGGTAAAAGAAATTGTTTGTCAGCTTCTTCAATAAATGTTGCTAGATTTCCAAATATAAGAGTCACTAAGGAAATAAGTACAACTATAATCTTACCCCAGAACCAATTTTCTGGAATAGTTCTGACGAATTGTGCATATTGGACCATTAGAAAACCCATCATCAAAAAGAGAAGTATTACAAAATGATCATTGAAGACATAGCGGAGATATTTACTATTTTGCTTGTAAAAATCTTGCCTTCTTTTCGAAAAGAGTTTATGCATGGGCAACACCTTTCGTCAAGGCAATATAAATATCATCAAGACTGGCATTTGGCATCTTGAATTTTTCTCGTAAATCTTCAATTGTTCCATCTCCAACTACTGTTCCATCATGCAAGACAATGAATTTATCACAGAATTTTTCAGCTGTTGAAAGAATATGAGTACTCATAAGGATTGATGCACCTTGAGTTTTCATTTCAATCATTAAATCAATCAAATCTTGAATTGCTAGTGGATCTAAGCCTAAGAACGGTTCATCAATAATGTAAAGGTTTGGATTAGTTAAAAATGCACAAATAATCATAACTTTCTGTTTCATACCTTTTGAAAAGTTTGTCGGAAACCAGTCAAGTTTGTCTGCTAAGCGAAATGTTTCCAAAAGTTTATTTGCGCGTTCAAAAGCTTGTTCCATTGGGATATCATAGGCCATCGCAGTTACTTCAATATGTTCTTTAAGAGTTAGTTCTTCATATAATGAAGGTGTTTCAGGAATAAAGCCTATTTGCTTGCGATATGAATCTACACCATCTGTAATTTTTTTATCATTTATTTTAATTTCACCTGAGTATGGTGTTAGAAGTCCGATAATTTCTTGTATAGTTGTTGATTTACCTGCACCATTTAACCCTATTAGTCCGACTAATTGTCCATTATCTATATTAAAGTTAACATCTTTTAGAACTTGTGAACCAAAGTATCCACCAGATAAATTTTTTACTTCTAAAGTCATAGTTTCTCCGTTTTTATTATTATAATGCCTAGAAAATCTGGGCCATGTATGGTTAAGTTGTAATTTATTGTTTAAGAATCTTTTTGTTAATTTTTCAGTACTGAATAGCTCTTTTTTCTTTACAAGACTTATTGTTAAGCTTTTGCTATAATATAATTATAACAAATTCTGGGAGAAAATTTATGAACGACTGTATTTTCTGTAAAATTGTTGCTGGTGAAATTCCTTCATACAAAGTATATGAAGACTATGACGTGCTTGCATTTTTAGATATAACTCAAACTACACCTGGACATACTTTAGTTGTTCCTAAAGAGCATAGTAAAAATGTTCTTGCAATGACTGAAGAACAAGCAAAAACTTTGTTCGCTAAGGTTCCTGCTATTGCGCGTGCAGTAAAGGAAAAGACTGGTGCTACAGGTATGAATATTTTACAAAATAATGAAGAAATTGCTGGGCAAACTGTTTTCCACACTCATGTCCACTTAATTCCTCGTTATGATACTGCTGATGGTCTTAAGATTGAATTTACTAACAATATGGACAAATTTGATTTAGCTGAACTAGCTGAAAAAATCCGTTTCTAAGACATTAAGGAGGATTTTATGTTTGAAGGTATTAAAAAATATTTCGTTGGTATTGGGCAAGATTTAAAGGCTCAAGCTACTAACATCAAGGATTTATGGGATGGTGCACACGATATTAGTGACGATAAGAAAAAACTTGATCACCAACTAGTAGATGTTAAAGTCGCTATGACTCAACTTGATAGATCATATAAAGAGTACCGTCTGCAGGTTGATCCACGTCTTGATGAAATGAAAAAAATTACCAATCGAATGAAAGAAACATTTGATAATTCACCATTTGGTGGTAAAAAATAATCTTAGTTTTTCTATAAATGAATTAAACTTAAAAGTACCAAGTTTAATTCATTTTTTGTTGTTTATTTTTTTAAACTTTTTATGAAACTTTCTAGGTCTTATTTCCGTCTAATATATAGTAAGGAGAATAGTATGGATAAAAAACGGGAAATTTACTTAGTGAAAAAAGCTCGAAAGAAAAATGGTGATGCTTTTTGTGAGCTCACTAAATCTTACGAGAAGATTCTTTATAATTCAGCATATAAAATATTATTGAACAATGATGACGTACTTGATTGTCTCCAAGACACCCAAATTAGTGCTTGGTTAAATATTAAAAAATTAAAGGATAATTCAGCCTTTAAATCATGGATATTTAAAATCATGATAAATAAGGCAAATGATATATTAAGAAAAAATAAAAAAATTATCGATTTCAATAAAAATGGCTTTGAAAACATCTCTGAACCATCATATAGTATTGAAATGTATGAACAAATTAGCGAACTTTCTGAGCTATATCGCATCCCAATAGTCCTCTACTACTACTCAGGGTTTTCTATTAAAGAAATCGCAGATCTAACCAATACTTCAAGCAATACTGTGAAGACTCGACTTGCCAGAGCCCGAGGTAAGTTAAAAATACAAATGGAGGATGATAGTTATGAGAGATGAAAAAAATGTTCTTAATTTTTTAAAAGAAGAAAATGATGTCCCAAAAGATATTGCTGATAAATTAGACGAAGATAGAATTTCTATTTTTAAAAATAATATAGGATCAAAAAAATACACAAATAAAAAATATATTTTTATTCTTTTAACCGCAGCAATAATATCCATTTTTATATTATTTAATCATGAAATCGCCTCTGCTTTCATGGATATCTTTGGAATTAGTAATGATATCGCTGTGTCTAAGGTTGAAGAAAAAGGAATAGACACTTCTCAAGACATCATAAGCGAAAGTAATTCAAAAAAAATAACTTTGACAAAATTTGTATCCACACCAAAAAAATACGCATTCGATTATAAAATTAAACTTTCAGATGATGAACTAAATACAATCAAAGAATTAATAAATAAACAAAAGGAATTTGATCCCAAACATCGTGAAGAGTATCAAGACATTGAATATACATTATCTGATTCAACAAATAAATCCGAAGAGACAGAAGGTGGATATTTCACATATTCTACGTATCGTATAGAAGGAAATACCTTATATGGATCTGTAATCTCAACATTTACTAGTGATAGAATAGCTGAAGAGGCAAAGTTGTTTCTTAACATTAAAAGCCTTTCATGGGGTGATTACGAAATATTAAATAGTAACATTCAAAACGGTGAGCCTCCTTACGAACTTCCAACTGCTTTAAAATTTGAAGGAGATTGGATTTTCAAAATTTCTAATAAACCAGTTATTAATAAGTCTAAAGTTAAAATTTTTGATGATCGCAATATAAATAATATATCAGTAGATAATGATGCCTTACAAACTACAGTTAAATTTTCAATAAAAAATGAAACATCCAAACCATACTATGTAGAAGTTTATAATGGAGAAAAAGTAGTGAAACCAATTATTGAATCTACAGAGGAAAGCAATGGAGATTTACAATCTTTTGAAATCACTATTGATTTTAGCTCCTATGATAAATCTTCTATCTATAAATTTGATGTTAAGGAAGTAAATGACATCAATACATGGGAAATGGGAGAAACAAAAGGAAGTTTTAAAATCCGTAATGTAAAATAATTTTTAATATAAGTTTTGTATTTTCAATCTAAATATATATCATAAAATAACCTTGGAAGGTTAAATGTCTTCCAAGGTTATTTTTTATTCTTAACGGTTAAATAGTAAGCCGGTATTCCAAGTAATGTTGCTCCTATTCCTATCATTGATAGGATAAAATTTGTTGTTAACGAGCTATACATAATATATAAAGCACCAACTATTGCAATTATTGGAACTAATGGATATCCAATTACCTTATATGGTCTGTCAGCATTAGGCATAGTCTTTCTGAACTTAAAGACTGCAATAAATAATAAAAGTGAAAATCCCCAAGTAACAAAAATGACTAAGTCAGTTAGCATATCGAATTGTTTAGTCAAAATCATTAATGATGACATAACTCCGATAATCAATGAAGCATTGAAAGGACTTGAAAATCGATTTAGCTTTTGGAAAAACTTATATTTTGGTAAATTTTCTTCAAGAGCAATGGCGTATGGCACGCGTACAGCAGAAAAGGTATAACCATTCATAGCACCATATACAGATATCAAAATTCCAATTGTTACAAGTTTGCCCCCAAAATTTCCAAAAATCATTTGAGCCACTTCACTTGCCGTATTTTTATTTCCAGCAATTGCTTCAACTGGCATAAATTTAAGCATTACAAAACTTATAGCTATATAAATAAACATTATTAGACTAAGTCCACCAATTATGGCCTTAGGAAGATCACGCTCAGGGTGCTTCATCTCACCTGCTATATTTCCTACACCAATCCATCCATCAAATGCAAACATACTTGCTACTATTGCTCCTCCAAGCCCAGTAACAAAATTAATGTCTTTTCCAGCAGTGAATGGAAATAATGAAAAATGAACTTCTGCTTTTGAAAGTAAACCAAAAATAATAATTAAAGCGATTGGAATCAATTTCAACACTGTAAATAATGATTGACTAAAACTAGCTACTCTAGTTCCTAGCGAATTTAAGGCAATAATTGATACAAGAATTATTAAGCTAATAAAAATAATATTATCGCCTTGCTTCATTCCAAATAAATTTGTAAATTGAGTTGCCCATATAATTGCCAAAGCTGCGATTGAGGCTGGGTAGTAAATCAAAGTCTGAATCCAAGCAAAGAGATAACCGACTAACCCACCATATGCCTTTTCAAGATACTTTACTGCTCCACCAGTCTCAGGAAACATGGTAGCCAATTCAGCGACCGTAAGTCCACCAGCAACTGTAAAAGTTCCAGCTAATATCCAAGCAAGAATTATTAAATTCGCACTCCCCGTTCGTTCAGCCATTGAGGCTATTTTAAAGAATACACCAGCCCCAATAACTGTTCCAACAACAGTAGACAGAGCACCCATCAAACCAACTTCTCGTTTGAGCTCATTTTTATCCATTAAATTATCTCTCCCTAATTTTTGTCAATAATGATCAGAACACTATTATTTTCATTATTCTATCAAAATATTAATGAAAATAAAATGAATTTTTTCACTTCTTTATAATTCATTTATCATTATATCAATTAAAAGATCACGGTCTTCTATCCACTTTGCTCTTTCATCCTTTAAATGAACTCTATTACTTAAAAAGATTATCGCTTTTTTCTTTTTTAAATTAATGAGTATAAAGGTACCAGTATATCCTGTATGAAGTAACCATCCATTTCTTAAATCCCAAGCTAGACTTCTCTCCTTATTCTGCATTGAAAAATTTTCATTCAGCTTTTCAATATTATCTAAAAAATAAGATTCATTAAATAAATAATTTCTGACAAATTTTTCTAAATCTACAAGGCTTGAGAATATTCCTGCACTACCTGCATGGACCCCAAGTAATCTTGCTTTTGGATCATGAATTTGCCCTCTTGGGATATCTAGGGAAGTAAGAACTGCATTTTCAACTGGTCCATAGGACGTTTCACTCATTTCAAAAGGTACAAATACTTCTTCATGAATAATATCCTTTAAATTTTTTCCATAAATTTCTTCAAGCATGAAACCTAAAAGAAGAAAATTAACATCGGTATACTTGAATTTTTTATCCGGAGCAATACTAATATTATTCATTGCTTGCTTTAATTCTTGAGCGTTAAGGCTATCACGATTTTCAATATACGGATCGACCCCAGTTGTATGGGTCAAGAATTCAACCACTTTCAATTTGTCATCATGAAAGGCTGGATAATAATCTTTCAGAGATTTATAAATATCAATATTCCCTCTAAAATAATCCCTAATTATTATGGTACCAACGCCTACAACCTTACTTACACTTGCCAAATCATAAATTAAGTTTGGTCTCGTAAACTTCTGAAAAGGTTTAACTTGTTGATTTCCTAGAAAATATCTATGAGTTATATTTCCATCAATAGTTGCAAAAGAAGCGCCTGGAAAGACGCCAGACGCTATATATTCTTCTATTTTTTTGATTGTTTCTTGCATTTTAAGACTTTACCTTACTTCTTTGAAACCATGTTTCAATGCCTGAATTGTCTTTAACACTTAATATTTTACCTGGTTTATCAACATAAGTTTCATAACCATATGCTTCAAAACGTTCATTTGCTTCTTTTAAGTCAAAATCTTCAGGAACATTCAACTCTAAAATTTCTAAATCCCATGTGTCCGCAGCATCTACAAGTAAGTCAGCTCCGTTTGATTCAATAAAATTAATACGAACAAATGGTAAAGTAATTGTATTTCCTACCGGCATAATACCAAATACTTTAATATAAAATTCCATCGCCTTATCAATATCAGGAACATTAATATCTACATCGCTAACACTAAATTCTGATAGACCTCTAAAATTAATATCTGATGCACCTAAATCTTTAATGTTCACTTCAAATTGTTCTAAATTTGACAGGTTATCTTCAGAATGGATTAAAATCAAATCGTTTTCTGGAGAAGTTGCCTCGAAAGCATAGCCATTCTTACCTTTATAATATTTTATACCTTGTAAGACATCATGTTTTTTTATTAATTCTAATATTTCATCTTGTTTAGCTTTAAATGACAAACGATTTAATTTCTTAACTCCATCAGAAACTTTCCTCGTCCACATACTTGGAGACTCTTCTAAAATAAGTCTTTCTTCTTTATTGGCATAACCACCAAGTATTACGATAGCATTTTCCTCATATAAATTTTTAAACCCGAAAAACTGTTGGTAAAAGTCGATATTAAGATCTCTGTTGTTTACACGTACAGTGGGAATAAAATTATTTATATCATTTATGATTTTATTCATCACATCTCCTTATGATTGTGCCTAAGCCATAAAAAAAGGGCGATAGTACACCTATAAGCTATATTGTATTTATAATTTACTCTTTTGTCAAAGGATTTAATGTATAATTTTCTTTACAATCTTGTGATAAATAAAGACTAAAAATAGTTTATTTTCTGATAATTATTCAAAATTAATTGACCTTATGAATATTTATCTATAAAATACCATTATGACTGAAAATTTTTTACTACATATTATTAAAATCATTGTTATTATATCTATCTTTTTTACAGCATATACAATTTTCAAACATGTATATGCTAAAAAAATCAATATTGTTGGAACACCTAAAAAATTCATTACGGCTTTTTCAATAGGTTTTATTACTGATTTACTTGATACATGGGGTATTGGCTCTTTTGCTACAACAACTACTCTTTTCAAAGCAACTAAATTTATAAAAGACGACAAATTCTTGCCTGGAACTATGACCGTAGCACATGCAATTCCAGTATTATTTGAAGCATTATTTTTCATCACGGCGGTAAAAGTTGAGATGCCAACACTTATTTTGATGACATCTTCAGCGATTCTTGGAGCATTCCTCGGAACACGAGTTACGAAAAACTGGAATGCCAAGCTTGTCCAAAGAACTTTAGGATTTCTTCTTTTAATTGCTGCTATCGTAATGATTATAAGAATGATATTTGATCCAGGAACAAGTAATTCTATGGAAGTTCATGGACTTCATGGTGCATGGCTAATCGCTGGAATCATCTTCAACTTTACCTTAGGAATCCTAATGACCATGGGGCTTGGAAATTATGCACCTGAACTTGTATTCTTTTCACTTGCTGGAGTAAACCCTTTGATAGCATTACCTGTAATGATGCTTGATGCCGCAATGGTCATGGTTACTAGCTCGCAAGAATTCATAAGACGGGATCGTGTTGAATGGAACGGACTTCTTGGAATGATTCTTGGTGGAATTGTAGGAGTATTTATCGCAGCTAAGGTGGTAACTGGAATTGATATTGAATTACTCAAAAAAATAACAATTGTAATCGTAATTTATACTGGAATTTCTTTGATACATAGCTCCTTCAAAAAGAAAATTCAATAAAGCTTTTCAAAATAAAGTTATATGAAAATGTATAACTTAAATTCAAGATAGTAAATACTAAAACTAAATGCCAGATACGGCTTTTTTTTATATACAAATTTAATTTACTCTGCTAAAATACAAGCATGAATATACTAAAAAAAATTATAAACTTTCTTAAGATTGTTATATGGAAAGCAAATTGGATTGGACTTTTTATTTTAAGTCAAGTTCCAATGGTTCTTTTGACACTAGTACCAAAATTTACAAGTCCACCAATATCCAACATTATATTTATAATCGGACTTCTGATTACAATAATAGCAACTTACTATTATGCTATATATTTGCAGATAATACCTAAAATAAATATTTATTACTTTAAGCTAGGCAAGATTGCTCAAGGATTTATTATCCTATTTATTGCTTCAGCAGCATCTGGAATTATTTCACAATTTCTAGGAAGTACGGATACTGCAAATCAGACAACTCTTAATGAACTAATGTCTAAAGTTCCTTTCTATGCTTTTGCACTGGCAACTATCTCAGCAGGTTTTTTCGAAGAACTAGTATTTCGTGCTGGTATTTTCGAACTTCTATTGCCAAAACATCCTAAAACTGCAGTTATTGTGTCTATGCTAATATTTGCATTACTGCATATCCATGGTTCGAGTGATTTGCTAAGTCTCATTCCATACTTAGCGATGTCTGCTGCTCTTACAATACCTTATTACAAACATCGAAATATATATGTTAACATGTCAGTTCATGCGCTATGGAATTGCATGGTAACATTTGCTACTATGTCCATGCTAGGATAGAAAAATACCAAATCGATTCTGATTTGGTTTTTTAGTACATCTATGAAGTATATTATATTTCCAATTCATTTAATTCTTCTCTTAATCTTTTTGAAATGGCTGGAAAATCTAATTTTTCATAAGTAGTAACGATCTCTTGCATTTTTAATTTTAATTCTTCTTTTTTTGTTTGAGTATCAGCAAAACTAAACAAAAATATTTGTTTGATAAAATCAAAAACTATTTTTTCAATTGTAAATCCTTCTGATATATTTTCTTCAACTACCCTTTGATAAAAGAGGGCTTTAACCCTTTCATCATGTTTAATCATAAAGCGATAAACATTTATTAAAATTGTTAGAAAAAGTTTCTTATTCTGATATATATCTTTATAAAAATTAGTGCGTGAAATCATTTCTTTAGCTAAAGTATCTACTGCGTCAATTTTTAATTTTGAGAGTGTATCGTTAAAAAGCAACAACTCATAGAAAGTCCAATTATCTACTGCCATCAAATAATTAATTACAAATTTTTTATCGTCATCTGATAATTTTCCTTGAAAATTTCGTATATAGATTTGATTAATCTTATCAGTAAAGTTTGGATTATTTTTTGCGAGTTCAATATCTAACATATTTTGTAGAGCATTTACATTTTGGAATTGAGCTGCCTTAATTGCCTTGTCATAAAATTCGTGAAAAGTTGGCTGCTGATAAGCATTTGCCATATAAGAAAATTCTTCAAAGGTCATATTTAGACGATCAATCACAGATAAAAGCCGATCAAAGGATAAAACTGTCTCACCACGTTCAAACTTAGAGAGTTGCGCAAGAGTTACTTGCTTATTTGCTAAGTCCTTAAGTTTTAAACTACGTGCTTTTCTGACATCTCTAAAAAACTCACCAATTTCCTCATTTGATAATCTCATCAGTCACTCCCATGGATTGTAAATATTTCACTGGAACATCACTCAAATTAAGCAAATTATCCATTGTATAAATACTTAACTTATCAAGCTCTTTTAAATACTTAATTTCTAAGTTTTTCAATGTTCTCAATGCTGAAAATATTTTTTGCTTGCTACTGGTATTATATGACTCCTTAAGCAATCTCGCATCTTCCATATCAATAAAATCTAAAATTTTATTATTTGCCTTGCCAAGATTCCTTTCAAAACCATATTCAAAGCCAATATTCCAAGATATAAGCAAGATCAACTCGTCTCTAACAAGATTTAATATCTCTTGACTATAAAGAAATTGTCCCCTCAGATTCGCCTTTAATACATTATTAAATTGCCAGTAAAATTCTTTAACAGAATTTTCAACTTCAACCTGACTTGGTTTCATAAGATAATAATCGCGAGAATTGGGAATAATTTCTGAATCAATTAATCCTTTTTTATCCAAAATAATTTTAGTTAGGCTATCTTCTATAAGATAATTTTTGAGTAAAGACATATCCATTATTTGTAAGTCTAAACGATTACCATCTTCGTATTGAACTAAGTATGTATATCCCTCTTTATTGGGATACTTAAGAATACCAGCTTGTCCCTCACCATCGGGTTCAGTCATAATCATTATTTTTCCAAAGCGTTCAAGAAAAGAAGGATTATCACGATACTTTTCTACATCATTTGTAAAAAAAACTAAATCATAATCTTGAAATTTATCTGGTGTGACTTCTGGATTCACCCGCGAACCATTCATGGCCACAAGTTCAATATCTGTCGCTTCCTTATAGTAATCCTCTATCTTTTCAAAAAAAGTCATTTGATTGCTCCTTTAAAACTATTTTACCTCAACTCAACAATCTGGTCAAAATCCTTTTTGCTTTCTTCCCGTAAATGGTGGGTAATCATGATAACAGTTTTATCTTTCATCTTAAGAATTGTATCTTCAACCTTCCTTGCATTTTCTTTGTCCAAACTACTTGTACCTTCATCAATTAAGAAAATATCACGATTAAAAAGTAATGCCCTTGCTAGTGATAGTCTTTGAGCTTGTCCACCGGATAAATCTCCTGTATCTTTAAGAATTGTATCATAACCATCTTCTAGACTTTCAATGTAATCTGTAATTTGAGCTCTATCTGTGGCTTCACTAATTTCTTGATCAGTAAACTCTAATCCCAGTGTTAAATTATTTCTCACCGTGTCAGAAAATATATGATTAGATTGATCTACTATTGAAATATTATTGTGTAGACTTGAAACATTTAACTCACTATATGAATCATTATCAAAATTCAAATTTCCTTGGTACTTTCTTAAATCTCCTATCAAAAGTTTCAAGAGCGTAGTCTTTCCTGATCCACTTGATCCTATTAGTGCGTATTTTTTGCCTTTAGAAAAAGTAAATGATGGGTAGGTAATAGTTGATTTATCATTGTATTTGTAAGCCAGATTATTGGAGCTTATAAGATTATCAAAGTCTTTAGATATACCTGAATCATCTCTTTCAACGACCGGATATTTATCAAGAATATTACCATTAGCTTTTGCGCGTGAATATGCTCCGACCATTACTTGGATACTATTGTAAAGAGAGCTTGAAAGGTTTCCACCAGTCATAATTGCCCCAACAGTCAATGAGCCTGCTAAAATGTAGTAACCAGTCATTCCAATAATCGTCATTTGAGCTATGATATTAAGGAATAAAATCAGAACCATCATTGCTGCTTGAACCTTGGCTTGTTTAACTTTTGAATCTTTCAATTCCTCATACTTGTTTTTAATTTTTTCAATTAAAATTACAGTCCTTTCATTATGAAATAATAAGTCAAAACCAGTTAGGTAGTTATTAGAAATTGAAGTAAATGACTCATTTTTTTCAGAAATATTTTCTACAGCCTTTCTCATTTTCTTATCAAAAATACTTGGAGCTACCGCCATGATTATACCCAAGATAATTGCAGTAATCGTAATCGTCCAATTAAGCTGTGTCAAGGCAGCAACTGTAAGGATTATAGCAACTATATTTTCAATAATACTATAGTAATTTTTAAATCCTTCTGCCTCGACCATAGCCATATCATTTGTAAGCCATGAAACATACTCTTCCGATTTATGCGAATGAAATTGCTCGTAGTCCATGTTAGAAACATTAGTCAATATATCTTCCCTGATATCATTGACTTGCTTTTGTGTAATGTCGGCCTGCAATACCTGAGCGAGATTTCCAACAATAATCATAACAATAAACAAAACTCCCATAAGAATTACAATCTTGATAAAGTCTCCTTGCTTATGATTAGATAGAAAATTCATCATAGGTATTAATAATAAACTGGTAATTGTATCTATACCTGTTTGAATCACCAAAAGTACTATTAGCAATAAGTTCAGTCCTTTGTGTTTTAGAAAATATTTTTTCATGTCTTTCTCCTATCATCGCTTGATAGACATAGTATAGACTACAAAATTAACTAAAAAGGAAAATTATCATATTTAATAATTTTCCTTTAATTTCTTACTATTTTTATTGAATATCGTGATTTTTAACTAAGAAAGTTCAATAATCTCATCAAAATCTTTCTTACTTTCCTCACGCAGATGATGAGTAATCATGATAACCGTCTTATCTTTCGTCTTAAGAATAGTATCTTCAACCTTCCTTGCAATCTCCTTATCTAAACTACTTGTACCTTCGTCTATTAAGAAAATATTACGATTAAAAAGTAATGCCCTTGCTAGTGATAGTCTTTGAGCTTGACCGCCAGATAAATCACTTGTGTCTTTAAGAATGGTTTCATATCCGTTTTCTAGACTCTCAATGTAATCTGTGATTTGAGCTTTATCTGTGGCTTCTTTAATTTCTTGATGAGTAAATTCTAATCCCAAAGTTAAATTATTTCTCACCGTGTCAGAAAATATATGACTGGTTTGATCTACTATTGAAATATTATTGTGTAAACTTGAAACATTTAACTCACTATATGAATCATTATCAAAGTTTAAATTTCCTTGGTACTTTCTTAAATCTCCTATCAGAAGTTTAAAAAGTGTAGATTTCCCTGATCCACTTGATCCTATTAGTGCGTATTTTTTGCCTTTAGAAAAAGTAAATGATGGGTAAGTAATAGTTGATTTGTCGTTGTATTTGAAAGTCAGATTTTTGGAACTTATGATATTATCAAAGTCTTTTGAAATGCCTAAATCATCTCTTTCGACAACTGGATACTTATCAAGGATATTACCATTAGCTTTTGCGCGTGAGTATGCTCCCACCATGGTTTGGATAGTATTGAATAAAACACCTGATAGATTAACTGATACCATAATGGCTCCAATAGGTAACTTACCTTGAATTATATAATAACCTGTTAAGCCAAGCATTGAACATTGAGCGATAACATTTAAGAGCAGTATTACAACTATCATGCTAGCTTGTACCTTAGACTGTTTAACTTTTGCCTGTTTTAGATCCGTGAAGGAAATTTTTATTTTCTCTATTAAAAGCTTAGTTCTTTCATTGTGAAAAAGTAAATCAAATCCAGTTAAATAATTATTTGAAATGAAAGTAAATTTTTCATTCTTTTGAGATATATTTTTAACAGCTCTTCTCATCTCGTCGTCAAATATTCTTGGTGCAGTAGTCATGAGGAGTCCAAGTACAATTGCTACTATCAAGATAGTATTATTTAGCTTAAACAATGCAAGAGCAGTTAAAATAACAGTAATTATACACGTTATAATGTTATAAAAATTAGCAAATCCTTCAGTCTCAACCATACTCATATCATTTGTAATCCAAGAAACATAATCGGAAGATTTTCTCGAATGAAATTCTTCATAATTCATATTAGAAACACTGGTCAATATATCTTCTCTGATATCATTTACCTGCTTTTGCGTCACTATAGTTTGTACGACAGTCTGAAAATAATTAGCTAAAACTAGTACAACAAAGATAACCACAAAAATAAGTAAAATCCTTAAAAACTGATTGACATTCTTGTCTGTCATTGCTTGCATTAATGGTATTAAGAGCATACTATTTATAGTCTGTGCTCCTACTGTAATAGTAGTTAGAATTATTAGTATAAAGTTCAGTATCTTATGCTTCAAAAAATATTTTTTCATATCTATACCCTTCTTTTCTTTTTATGGGCTAAGTATATATGAAAAATATGTTAAAAAAAGAAATTACCATATATGATAATTCCAGATTATTTATTAAAATATTTTCTCAAATTTAAGAATTTTTGTCTTCAAGATACTTCAAAAAAAATTCAAACTCTCTTTGGAACCCTAATGATAAATCATCAAGACCAATAATATTAAGAGACCTTATTACTTCATTCATTTCAAATAGAGCAGCTTTCTCATTATTAATATGATAATCATAAAATAAATTCAGCATTTTCATATTTATTCTATAACTCACCATATCTTTAGTGAGTAAAGACTCAATTTTTTTCCGGAAAAAAAGACATTTCTTTTTATCTTTTTCATTAATAAATCTAATATAAATAAACATTAGACTAGTCACCACAGATTCTCTATGTTTACTATTCTCTATATAAAATGTTGTCCTTGCTATCATCTCATTTGCTAGTGTGAATAGACTCTCATTTTTAATAAAAAATGTTAAATCTCTAAACAATTCCACTTCAAATATTGTCCACTCATCTATTGCCATTAAATAATCAGTAGCAAAAAGTATATCTTCATTTGTTAGAGCAAGGTACTTCTCCCTATATCTTGCAACTTGAATCAAATTCGCTTGAACAATTATATATTGAAGTCTCTGATATGTTGTCAGATCCTTGTTTTCATATTCCTTGAGCATATTTTCTAAGGCAAATATATTTTTTTCATTGTAGGCAATTGAAATTTTACGTCTAAAGTTTTGATTATTATTTCTTGAATATCCATTCATTGCTGAAGTAAATTCTTCAATTCCCATATTCATAGCTTCAATCGTTGCAAATAATTTCTCAAATGATAATACTGTCTCTCCACGCTCAAATCTTGAAAGCTGTGAAACTGTGACTTGTTCACTTGCTACATCCTTTAAAGTCAACCCTCGAGCTTTCCGTATTTCCCTGAAAAAAATCCCAAGTTCTTCATTCGTCATCTTCATTGATCTGCTCCTTTAAAGGATATTTTTTTAAAATCAAATCATATTCAAATTGTAAGTGAGATGAAGTCCCATTAAGTTTTAATATTTTTACACCCGAAATTATTTTTTCCATTTCCTCCAGTGCTTGAAGTGATTGATTAATAATATAATCTTCCATACAAGTTGCAAAATCAAAGAATATCTTACAAGATATAAACTCCGATTCTGATGAACTAGATAAGATTTCTTCTATTTTTTTCCTATAAAAATGATAGCTATTATCCTTATTGAGAATCATCAAACAATATATATTGCATAGACAACTGAAGATAGCTTCTTTATTCTCATGTATATCTTGATAGTATGTATCACGGAAAATCATATCTTTGGCCAAGGTATTTATTGTCTCTATATTAATGAAATACATAATTTGATTAAGTAGTAATACTTCATAGTTAGTCCATATATCCACCGACATCAAATAATCTGCTACAAAATCCGCATCTTCCTTAGAAACTTTATATTCGCTTCCGATAAAACGGTTTAAATTTCTTAGATATGTGTCAATTAAAATTTTTTTCATTCTCTCGTCAGTTGTTGGAGTTTCAATTGATGAATATTTTTCTCTTAATTGTAATAAGTAATTATCATTTTTTCTTCCTTGAGCATCATTTAACTTACTTATGAAAGTCTGAAAGTCATTTAATTCGTAACCATTCATTGCATATGCAAATTCTTCAATACTCATATTTAAGGCATTAATTACAGAAAAGAGTCTGTCAAATGATAAAGCACTTTCTCCACGTTCAAACTTAGATAGTTGAGCAGCTGTTACAGTATCAGAGGCTACATCATTTAATGTCAGCTTGCGAGCTTTTCTTATTTCCCTAAAAAATAAACCTAGTTCTTCATTTGTCATTTTCATATCTTATCGTTTTCTCCTGTAATTGTGCTAACAAACCATCATACTGTGATTTAAGGTGTGAAGAAATTTTAAATAACTCTAACTTACTTGTATAGTCTATAATATTTTCCATTTTATAAAGACCATCTTGGGAGTTATTGAATGTATAATCTTCAAAAGCTCTAGCAAAATCAAAATATATTTTTTCTTCTACAAGTCCAGAGTAATCACTGAGCATTTCAGAAATCCTATTTTTAAAAAACCTACAACTCTGTCTATCAAACTCTAAAATCATTCTACAGTATATATTTATCAAAATAACTACACTAAATTGCTTATTATTTAAAATGCCAGAATAAAAAGAATCACGATATATAAGTTCCTTTGCTAATGTTTTAACCGTTTCAATGTTCATCATCCACATAATCTCACTAAAAAGAACCATATCATACATAGTCCACTCATCAATAGACATTAAATAATCTGCAACAAAACGAATATTATCAGCTTCAATTTGAAAAGTTTCTTTTGAATATTTATTTAATTTGTAAAGAGCAGTTGATACAAATATTTTTTTGATTCTATCATCACTAGTAAGATTTTCTAAATTACGATACTCGTCAAACATTTTTTGTAACCGACTGATATCTCTTTGGTCATATGCTTCAGATATCTGAAGTCCGTATTGGGTCAATTCATCATTTTCATAACCATTAATAGCATAGGAAAATTCCTCAATTGTTAAATGTAAAGCATCAATAATATGAAATAGACGATCAAAAGAAAGAACAGTTTCACCACGCTCAAATTTTGATAATTGAGCAACGGTAATATTGTCCGATGCAATATCATTTAAGGTTAACTTACGTACTTTCCTAATATCTCTGAAAAAAGAGCCTATCTCTTCATTTGTCATTTTCATAATAAATCTCCAATGTCTTTTCATAATTTTATCACAAATGTTTAATGACTGATAGTTAATATTAATCAGAATATATTGAAAATTATTTTTCCATTAAAAAAAACCAACCCAAAGGTTGGTTGATTTAATATTAAGCGTATAGAAGCTTGAATAAAGCTACCGCTGCTACTGATGCTAAGATTGGTGCCACAACTGGAACCCATGCATACCACCATTTGCTATCGCCTTTAGCTTCACCTAATACTGATTTTGGTAATAGGAAGTGAACCAAACGAGGACCGAAGTCACGCGCTGGGTTAAGACCTGGACCAGTAGGTCCTCCAAGTGCAGCTACTAGAGCCATAACTAGGAAACCAAGTGCTACGTGAGCTACTGCTTTTGAAGCAGAGCTAGCACCAACGATTGATGTGATACCTGCTTGAATTTGTTGGTCAGTAGTCATTGTAGCAAGGTTTTGTCCTTGGCTAGTTAATAATTTACCAACTGATTTAACAATCTCAGCACCAAAGAAGTTGCTTGTGATTGAAACAGCAGCAAAGAATAAAACAAATGAACCTACAAACTCGTTAAGGAAACCATTGATTGTTGCTCCACGACGAGCTTCAACTGTTCCGTTATCGATATTATCAATTGTTGAGAAAGTACCCAAAACGTGGTTTGGATTTTCTGTTTTCAAGTAATAAGGACGATATACAGAAACTAAAACTAGTTGTCCGAACATTGCTCCTAAAACTTGTGCAATAATATATTGAGCTACATGTGCCCATGGGAATAATCCTGAAACCGCAAGACCAAGAGTGAAAGCTGGGTTGATGTGGTTACCAGAAACGTTACCAAACATAAGTGCTGGGATCATTACACCCATACCATAACCCCATGCGATTGTCATCCAACCTGAGGCAAAACCTTTAGTACCTTTAAGGTCGACGTTAGCTACCGCACCATTACCTAAAATAATAAGTAAAGCCGTACCCAAGAATTCCGTAATGTACTTGACTGTCCATGTTACATCCATTAAAAAAAACCTCCAAAAATTATCAATTCAAGTAATTCTAACAAGTTAAAAGTCTTTTGTAAAGAACTTCCAGAAGATGAAAACGCTTAAGTTAGTAGAAAGTTTCTGATGTATGATATAATTTTACTAATAATGCATCCAGAAAGGTAAAAGAATGAAATTTAACCAATTTTCGATCGTAAAAAAAGAAAAATCAGAGCAACTTGGTGAACTTAAAAATCTTGGATTTTCAGTAGATAAAAATTTAACAGAAAAAGAAATATTAAATGATTTTCTCGTAAAGATTCCCTTCGATTTATCAACTCTTCAAGCAACAGACTCACTTGATTATTTTGAGTTTATTCAAAGTGATGAAGATTTAACTTGGGATATTTTTTACATACTTGCTCTACAACTTTTAGGGTTTACAGCTCACTTTGATTTCCAAATTAATGATGCGTTGAAATTTATTAAGGAAGTAAATCTTCCAATTTTTGAAGAAGATTCTTCAGTGAATAAAGACAATGTCTGGCAAGCAATATATCTTCTACTGGTAACTCGTACTAAATCAGGAGTTATCCTAATTGAAAAGTTAGTATCAGAAAATTTATTACCTATGGATAATAACTACCACTTCTTCAATGATAAGAGTCTTGCTACTTTCGATACAAGAAACTTAATCAGAGAAGTTGTCTATGTAGAGAGTCCAGTTGATACAGATAATAATATGGAATATGACTTAATCAAAGTTCAGATTATTCGTCCAAAATTTGATGGTAAGCTTCCTTCCGTTATGACAGCTAGCCCTTATCATTTAGGAATTAATATTAAGGCAAATGATGATCAACTCCATGATATGAACGTTGAATTGAGTAAAAAAGAAAGTCATGAAATTAAAGTTACTGACGAAACTTCAGAGTTTCCGAAATTACCTGAGAAAGCTATTCTTATTCCTGAATCTGACGAAACTGAAAAGTTCAGCCATGGTTGGACTTATACTTTAAATGATTATATGCTTGCTCGAGGATTTGCTTCTATCTATGTTGCAGGTGTTGGTACACGTGGTTCTGATGGATTTATGACATCAGGAGACTACCAACAGGTAGCAAGTGTAACTGCAGTAATAGATTGGTTAAACGGACGTGCTAAAGCCTTTACCGACCGCAAACGTACTTCTCGAGTTGTAGCTAATTGGTCAAACGGTAAAGTAGCTATGACAGGCAAGTCTTATCTTGGTACTCTAGCATACGGTGCAGCAACTACTGGTGTTGACGGTTTAGAAGTTATCGTTGCCGAAGCTGGAATAACTTCTTGGTATGACTACTACCGTGAAAATGGAGCAATTTCAAGCCCTGGTGGCTATCCTGGTGAAGACTTAGATGTACTTGCTGCACTAACATATTCAAAAAATCTTGATGCTGCAGATTATCTCAAAAACAATGACTTTTATCAAAAAGAACTTACTCAAATGACCTCTGATAGCGACCGTACCACTGGTGATTATAATCAATATTGGCACGATAGAAACTACAGACCACATATCAATAAAGTTAAGGCAGATATTATCGCTGTTCACGGCTTACAAGATTGGAATGTTAAACCAATCCATGCCTTTGAATACTTAAAAGACCTTCCTGAAAATGTCACTAAGCACGCCTTCCTCCATCACGGAGAACACATCTACATTAATAACTGGCAAAGCCTAGACTTTTCCGAAACAATTAATACTTATTTCACAGCAAAACTTTTAGGCCGTAAGCTCAATCTTGAATTGCCTGAAGTTGTATGGCAGGAAAATAATGTTGAACAGTCTTTCAAATCACTTGATAGATTTGGCGAAAAGGATGCAACTAGCTTTAAGCTTGGCAGTGAAATTTCAAGCTTTGAAAATCAATACGAGCAAGAAAAATACGATAGCTATAGTAAAAACTACCGTACATTTATTACTGACCTCTATACAGATAAGGCTAATGCTTCTGTAATTGATATCAAGATTGATGATGATATTTTAATTAATGGTCAAATTCAGCTTAATTTGAAAGTGAAACTAAATGACAGTAAGGGATTACTTTCAGCACAAGTTCTTGAATATGGTGACAAAAAACGTCTCAATACTTTAGCAACTATGCTTGAACCAAAAGAAATTGATTTAGGTCATAATTTCCAATTCGACGACTTAAAAGAATTGAAACTTGCTGATTCCCCTTATAAATTAGTGTCAAAAGCCTTGTTAAATCTTCAAAACCGTAATGGTCTTCTTCAAGTCGATGAAATACCAGCAGACACATGGATGGATGTAAAGCTTGATCTCCAACCAACAATTTACCAACTGAAAAAAGGTGATAGTCTAAGAGTTATTATATATAGCACTGATTTTGAACTTACAGTCAGAGATAATAGATCTGTAACCTATGAAATAGATTTAAGTCAATCAACAATCACATTGCCACATAGATGAAAAAGATGGCTCTATAATTTCTAGTGTGGGTGGT
>NZ_MKIR01000005.1 GCF_001832905.1 Floricoccus tropicus
TCAACGAAAAGAACTTGTGAAAAAGTTTTAAGAAATTAGTTGACAAAGTTAAAATCTGATGATAGAATAATGAAGTTGTCTCGAGAGAGCGACAAGTCGAAATAACTGGTTGTTAAAAAAACTTTCAAAAAGTAGTTGACAACGATTCGCGGTTATGATAGACTAATAAAGTTGTCTGAGGGCAACGAAATAGACCTTTGAAAACTGAACAAAGCAAAACGAACCAAAAGTGCAGGGCGAATGATTAAATCATTCAACTGTCAATTTTGACAATAAATAAGCAACAAAAACGAGCTAGCAACTGAAAAGTTGCTCGTAAATTAATTTTTATGAGAGTTTGATCCTGGCTCAGGACGAACGCTGGCGGCGTGCCTAATACATGCAAGTTGAGCGCTGAAGACTGGTACTTGTACCGGTTGGATGAGCAGCGAACGGGTGAGTAACGCGTGGGTAACCTGCCCTATAGAGGGGGATAACTAGAGGAAACTTTAGCTAATACCGCATAAAATCTAATAACACATGTTATAAGATTGAAAGTGCCAACTGGTACACTATAGGATGGACCCGCGTTGTATTAGCTAGTTGGTGAGGTAAAGGCTCACCAAGGCGATGATACATAGCCGACCTGAGAGGGTGATCGGCCACACTGGGACTGAGACACGGCCCAGACTCCTACGGGAGGCAGCAGTAGGGAATCTTCGGCAATGGACGAAAGTCTGACCGAGCAACGCCGCGTGAGTGAAGAAGGTTTTCGGATCGTAAAACTCTGTTGTAAGAGAAGAACACCAGTAAGAGTGGAAAGCTTACTGGCTGACGGTATCTTACCAGAAAGCCACGGCTAACTACGTGCCAGCAGCCGCGGTAATACGTAGGTGGCAAGCGTTGTCCGGATTTATTGGGCGTAAAGCGAGCGCAGGCGGTTCATTAAGTCTGATGTAAAAGGCAGTGGCTCAACCATTGTAAGCATTGGAAACTGGTGAACTTGAGTGCAGTAGAGGAGAGTGGAATTCCATGTGTAGCGGTGAAATGCGTAGATATATGGAGGAACACCGGAGGCGAAAGCGGCTCTCTGGACTGTAACTGACGCTGAGGCTCGAAAGCGTGGGGAGCAAACAGGATTAGATACCCTGGTAGTCCACGCCGTAAACGATGAGTGCTAGATGTTCGGGGGTATCCACCCCTGAGTGTCGCAGCTAACGCATTAAGCACTCCGCCTGGGGAGTACGACCGCAAGGTTGAAACTCAAAGGAATTGACGGGGGCCCGCACAAGCGGTGGAGCATGTGGTTTAATTCGAAGCAACGCGAAGAACCTTACCAGGTCTTGACATATGGATGCTATCCCTAGAGATAGGGAGTTACTTCGGTACATCCAATACAGGTGGTGCATGGTTGTCGTCAGCTCGTGTCGTGAGATGTTGGGTTAAGTCCCGCAACGAGCGCAACCCCTATTGTTAGTTGCCATCATTAAGTTGGGCACTCTAGCGAGACTGCCGGTAATAAACCGGAGGAAGGTGGGGATGACGTCAAATCATCATGCCCCTTATGACCTGGGCTACACACGTGCTACAATGGGAAGTACAACGAGTCGCAAGCCGGTGACGGCAAGCTAATCTCTTAAAGCTTCTCTCAGTTCGGATTGTAGGCTGCAACTCGCCTACATGAAGTCGGAATCGCTAGTAATCGCGGATCAGCACGCCGCGGTGAATACGTTCCCGGGCCTTGTACACACCGCCCGTCACACCACGAGAGTTTGTAACACCCGAAGTCGGTGAGGTAACCGTAAGGAGCCAGCCGCCTAAGGTGGGATAGATGATTGGGGTGAAGTCGTAACAAGGTAGCCGTATCGGAAGGTGCGGCTGGATCACCTCCTTTCTAAGGAAAATACGAGGATACCTGCACGGTAAGTTTTGCATTGTTTAGTTTTGAGAGGTTTATACCTATAAAACAGAATAAATCTTCTCAAGAAGATTGGGGCCTTAGCTCAGCTGGGAGAGCGCCTGCTTTGCACGCAGGAGGTCAGCGGTTCGATCCCGCTAGGCTCCATAGGTAAGTAGAAATACTTACTGCATCGATCATTGAAAATTGAATAATTTCTAAATATAACAAAGAAATAAACCGAAAATGCTGTGATTTAAAGAGTTTAAAAAACGAAGAAAATCAAAACTTATTAAAGTAAAAATTTAAAGGTTAAGTTAATAAGGGCGCACGGTGGATGCCTTGGCACTAGGAGCCGAAGAAGGACGTGACTAACTACGATATTTCACGGGGAGCTGTAAGTAAGCGATGATCCGTGAGTTTCCGAATGGGGGAACCCAACATCTAATGGATGTTATCCATATATGAATACATAGTATATGAGAAGGAAGACGCAGTGAACTGAAACATCTAAGTAGCTGCAGGAAGAGAAAGCAAAAGCGATTTCCTTAGTAGCGGCGAGCGAAACGGAAGAAGACCAAACCAAAGGACTTGTCCTTTGGGGTTGTAGGACTGCAATGTGGACTTATATTTTATAGAAGAATTACCTGGAAAGGTAAGCCAGAGAGAGTAATAGCCTCGTACTTTAAATAGAATATATACCTAGCAGTATCCTGAGTACGGCGAGACACGAGAAATCTCGTCGGAATCTGGGAGGACCATCTCCCAAGTCTAAATACTCCCTAGTGACCGATAGTGAACCAGTACCGTGAGGGAAAGGTGAAAAGAACCCCGGAAGGGGAGTGAAATAGCACCTGAAACCGTGTGCCTACAACAAGTTCGAGCCCGTTAATGGGTGAGAGCGTGCCTTTTGTAGAATGAACCGGCGAGTTACGTTATGTTGCGAGGTTAAGATGAAGAGTCGGAGCCGTAGCGAAAGCGAGTCTTAATAGGGCGATATAGTAACATGACGTAGACCCGAAACCATGTGACCTATCCATGAGCAGGTTGAAGGTGAGGTAAGACTCACTGGAGGACCGAACCAGAGTACGTTGAAAAGTGCTTGGATGACTTGTGGATAGCGGAGAAATTCCAAACGAACTTGGAGATAGCTGGTTCTCTCCGAAATAGCTTTAGGGCTAGCGTCGTAATTTAAATGTCATGGAGGTAGAGCACTGTTTGGGTGAGGGGTCCGTCTCGGATTACCAATCTCAGATAAACTCCGAATGCCATAGACATATGTACGGCAGTCAGACTGCGAGTGCTAAGATCCGTAGTCGAAAGGGAAACAGCCCAGACCACCAGCTAAGGTCCCAAAATATATGTTAAGTGGAAAAGGATGTGGGGTTGCACAGACAACTAGGATGTTAGCTTAGAAGCAGCTAACATTTAAAGAGTGCGTAATAGCTCACTAGTCGAGTGACCCTGCGCCGAAAATGTACCGGGGCTAAAACATATTACCGAAGCTGTGGATTACACAATAGTGTAATGGTAGGAGAGCGTTCTATATGCGTCGAAGGTATACCGTGAGGAGTGCTGGAGCGTATAGAAGTGAGAATGCCGGTATGAGTAGCGCAAGACAGGTGAGAATCCTGTCCACCGTAAGACTAAGGTTTCCAGGGGAAGGCTCGTCCGCCCTGGGTTAGTCGGGACCTAAGGAGAGGCCGAAGGGCGTATCCGATGGACAACAGGTTGATATTCCTGTACTAGATATTATAGTGAAGGAGGGACGCAGTAGGCTAAGATGTGCCAGTTAATGGATTCTGGTCTAAGTAGTGAGGTGTAGTATGAGTCAAATGCTTATACTTATAACATTGAGCTATGATGGGGAAGTAACTACGGTTACGAAGCATCTGATGTCACACTGCCAAGAAAAGCTTCTAGCGTTTAAATAATATCTACCCGTACCGCAAACCGACACAGGTAGTCGAGGCGAGTAGCCTCAGGTGAGCGAGAGAACTCTCGTTAAGGAACTCGGCAAAATGACCCCGTAACTTCGGGAGAAGGGGTGCTGGATTTAGGTCCAGCCGCAGTGAATAGGCCCAAGCGACTGTTTATCAAAAACACAGCTCTCTGCTAAATCGTAAGATGATGTATAGGGGGTGACGCCTGCCCGGTGCTGGAAGGTTAAGAGGAGTGCTTAGCGTAAGCGAAGGTATGAATTGAAGCCCCAGTAAACGGCGGCCGTAACTATAACGGTCCTAAGGTAGCGAAATTCCTTGTCGGGTAAGTTCCGACCCGCACGAAAGGCGTAACGATTTGGGCACTGTCTCAACGAGAGACTCGGTGAAATTTTAGTACCTGTGAAGATGCAGGTTACCCGCGACAGGACGGAAAGACCCCATGGAGCTTTACTGCAGTTTGATATTGAGTATCTGTACCACATGTACAGGATAGGTAGGAGCCTAAGACTCGTGTACGCTAGTATACGATGAGGCGTTGTTGGGATACTACCCTTGTGTTATGGCTACTCTAACCCGCACCACTAATCGTGGTGGGAGACAGTGTCTGACGGGCAGTTTGACTGGGGCGGTCGCCTCCTAAAAGGTAACGGAGGCGCCCAAAGGTTCCCTCAGAATGGTTGGAAATCATTCATAGAGTGTAAAGGTATAAGGGAGCTTGACTGCGAGAGTTACAACTCGAGCAGGGACGAAAGTCGGGCTTAGTGATCCGGTGGTTCCGCATGGAAGGGCCATCGCTCAACGGATAAAAGCTACCCTGGGGATAACAGGCTTATCTCCCCCAAGAGTTCACATCGACGGGGAGGTTTGGCACCTCGATGTCGGCTCGTCGCATCCTGGGGCTGTAGTCGGTCCCAAGGGTTGGGCTGTTCGCCCATTAAAGCGGCACGCGAGCTGGGTTCAGAACGTCGTGAGACAGTTCGGTCCCTATCCGTCGCGGGCGTAGGAAATTTGAGAGGATCTGTCCTTAGTACGAGAGGACCGGGATGGACTTACCGCTGGTGTACCAGTTGTTCTGCCAAGAGCATCGCTGGGTAGCTATGTAGGGAAGGGATAAGCGCTGAAAGCATCTAAGTGCGAAGCCCACCTCAAGATGAGATTTCCCACCAGTAATGGTTAAGAGCCCTGAGAGAAGATCAGGTAGATAGGTTAGGAGTGGAAGTACAGTGATGTATGGAGCGGACTAATACTAATCGCTCGAGGACTTATCCTAGATAAGAATTAATACACGAGTAAGCATAGAAGTTTATTAAGGTTATATGAAGAAATTATTCAATTTTGAGTGATTGATAAAACAATTACGCATAGTTTGGTGCCAATAGCATGAGAGATACACCTGGTTACATGCCGAACCCAGAAGTTAAGTCTCATAACGCCGGAAGTAGTTGGGGGTTGCCCCCTGTGAGATATGGTAGGTGCCAAGCGAATATTGGGAGTTTAGCTCAGCTGGGAGAGCATCTGCCTTACAAGCAGAGGGTCAGCGGTTCGAACCCGTTAACTCCC
>NZ_MKIR01000006.1 GCF_001832905.1 Floricoccus tropicus
TCGAGTCCTACTGCCGGAGTAATATTATTTAGTACTTCTCGCGAAGTACTTTTTTTGTGCAAAATGATATTTGTTTTGTGCATTATGTTGTGTTTTTGCAAACGTTTTCGTGGTATTATTTATTTATTAAATAAGTTAATAAACGAATGGAGAAACAATGGTAGAATTAAAATTAAATCACATTTACAAAAAATATCCAAAAAGCAGTCATTATGCAGTTGAAGATTTTAATTTAGATGTAGCTGATAAAGAATTTATTGTATTTGTTGGACCTTCTGGATGTGGTAAATCTACTACTTTACGTATGATTGCAGGTCTTGAAGATATTTCCGAAGGTGAATTTTATATCGGTGATGAATTAATGAACGATGTAGCTCCAAAAGATCGTGATATTGCAATGGTATTCCAAAACTATGCGCTTTATCCTCATATGACTGTTTTTGATAACATGGCTTTTGGTTTAAAATTACGTAAATATCCAAAGGATGAAATTAAAAAACGTGTTGAAGAAGCTGCTGATATTCTTGGGCTCACTGAGTTATTAGATAGAAAACCAGCTGATATGTCTGGTGGGCAAAGGCAACGTGTTGCTATGGGTCGTGCTATTGTTCGTGATGCTAAAGTATTCTTAATGGATGAACCTTTGTCTAACTTGGACGCAAAACTACGTGTGTCAATGCGCGCGGAAATTGCTAAAATTCACCAAAGAATTGGTGCTACTACTATTTATGTAACTCATGACCAAACTGAAGCCATGACTTTAGCTGATAGAATTGTAATTATGAGCTCTACTAAAAATGAAGCTGGTGATGGAACTATTGGTCGTATTGAGCAAATTGGTAGTCCTCAAGAACTTTATAATACTCCAGAAAATAAATTTGTTGCAAGCTTTATTGGTAGCCCTGCTATGAACTTCTTTGAAGTGACTTTCAATGGTACAACAATTGATGATGGACAAGGATTTAAAGTTGATATTACTGAAGGACAAGCTAAACTTTTACGTGAAAAAGGATACGAAGGTAAGAAATTAATTTTTGGTATTCGTCCAGAAGATATTTCAGCTTCTAATGTAGTTCAAGATGTTTTCCCTAATTCTAAAGTTGATGCTGTAGTTGTAGTATCTGAACTTCTTGGTAGTGAAACAATGCTTTATTCTAAAGTTGGAGATACTGAGTTCGCAGCTCGTGTAGATGCCCGTGACTTCCACAATCCTGGAGATAAAGTAGAATTAACACTTAACGTAAGTAAAGGTCATTTCTTCGACTTACAAACTGAAAAGAGAATAGCTGCAAACTAATTAAATTGCTCTTCCTAATTTTATAATAGATTTCCTACCTTTCACTAGGTAGGTTTTTTTAGTAAAAAAGAGTATGACAGATATCATACTCCTATTTTTATATTAGGTTATTGTTCACCATGCTATCTATGGAAGACAATATAATATCTTTGTTTGTTCTAGTAGATTTCCAACCTAAGATATTTTTTGTCTTATCATTTGACACGTTTCGGCTTATTGAAAGCATTAATTTTCCTTCTTTCGCTTGTTTACTAAATAGTGCACTAGCATTTATTATCCAATTTGGAATTATTCTTTTAGTAACCTTATTAGAAAGTTGAGGTCTTTTTTCTTTAATTATTTTCGCTATTTCTTCCATTGAAATTTGCCCATCTGCACTTGCAATAAATCTTTGTCCATTAGCTTGAGGTGTTATCATTGCACGAATATGAATATCAGCCACATCTCGAACATCCACAATGTTTAATGGTAAATTTGGATAGGCTTTAGTTTTACCATCTAGCAACATATTAAAAAGGTCAAAGCTTCCTGAGAGATGGTTGCTTAAAGCTGGACCAAAGATTGCAACAGGATTAACGGTAGTAAATTCCATTCCATTTCCTTCGTTTTTTATAAAATCCCAAGCTGCTTTTTCAGCAAGTAGTTTTGATTTTTCATAGGCTGAAAGTCCAGTTTCCTCAGGATTTGTCCAATCATTTTCCGTTGTTGGAACTAATGAATTTTTTTGAGAGAAACCAATCGCCCCAAAGTTTGAAGTCATGACAACTCTTTTAACGCCTGCGTCACGGGCGTTGCGTAATATTCTTTTGATTCCTTCAATGGCAGGCTTCATTACTTCATTTTCATCTTTTGGTATTTCAAAGAAGACAGGTGATGCGACACTCAGAACATAGTCTCTGTCTTTCATTGCCTCAAGCCAGTTTTCATCAGATGATAGGTCAGCCTCAGCAAAACTTAGCATATCGATGTTAGCTACATTATTACTTTCAAGTGTAGTAATTATTTTGTCTTTGCCTGAAAGATTACGAACAGTAGTCTTTACATCGTAACCCTTTTCGAGCAGCTGTATAATAATATTTGTAGCAAGAAATCCAGTTCCACCAGTCACTAATACTTTATTTGTCATTTTTATCTCCTAAATTTGCTTATTTTTAACTCTTTAATATAATTAGTGTAAAGGCTAGAGTATACTCTAGGTCAAGAGATTTGATTGGAGAAAAGATGATTTATTCCATAAAAGAGGTTGCTGAAATTACAGGACTTTCAATTTATACTATTAGATATTACGATAAAGAAGGTCTTTTGCCTTTTGTTGCTAGAAATGATGCCGGTATAAGAGTATTTACAGAGAGTGATATTAATCAGATTCAGACAATTTGCTGCTTAAAGAATACTGGTATGGCTTTAAAAGATATTAGAAACTATATTGAATGCTGTATGGAAGGCACAGCTTCGATTGATGAACGTTCTGAACTTTTGACTGCTCACCGTGAAAGTGTGCTGGCTAAAATTAAGGAATTAGAAGACAATTTAAAAATCATTGATGGAAAACTTGAGATTTATAATTCTCCTAATTCAGATGAAATTATCACTTTTATGAGAGAATATGTAAAAAATGAGAAGAGAACTATTGAGGTAAAGGAGTAGAAGATGAGTAAGAAAAATATTACTATTTGGGGTCTTGGCATTGTTGGAGGAATTGCTGCTACAACATATTTACTTTTCCATGATACTAAAGAAACGGCTAATATTAATCTGTATGATGTAGAACTTGCAAATGATAATAAGGATACTACTGTCGAGTTTCACGAAGAATTTTTACCTGTTGATGATGGATTGAGTCTTTATATTTCTACTACTTGTCCAAAGAATGGAGATATAAAAGGAATCGTACAGATCATACATGGTATGAACGAACATGCTAGACGCTATCAAGATTTAGCAAACTTCTTAGCTAAGAATGGTTACTTGGTAGTTACGAGTGACAATCGAGGTCATGGTTTTTCTATTGATTCAAATAATCCTCATGGTCATATGGATAGCTATCAACGCTTGGTTGAAGATCAAGTTGCAATAAGTAATTATATAAAAGATAAAAATCCAGGACTTCCTTTATACTTATACGGACATTCATTTGGCTCACTTCTTGCTAGAATGTATTTACAAGATAATGATTTTCTTATTGATAAATTACTTTTAACAGGAACTGTTGCCCATTTCAAAATGTCTAAAGTTGGATGTTTTTTAGCAAATATTGCTAATAAGCTTGTTGGTTCTGATAGATCATCTTGGATTATTCAAAAGTTAGCGCAAGTTGGGGGTAAGGGTGATGATTGGATTACCAATGACAAGAAAGTATTAAAAGATATTAAAAAAGATCCACTTTGGATGTCTACTTATGATAATTCAGGGATTGCAACAATTTGGAAAAGTAATCTTGATTTAAAAGATGGTGAAAAATATAAATTTACAAACGAAAATCTTCCAATTTTAAGTATCACTGGAGCAGAGGATATTGTTACCGGTGGTAAAAAGGGACTAGAAGATACAAAGAAGACTCTAGAAGAAATTGGTTATAAAAATATTGAAATAATAAATCTTCCAAATATGAAGCATGAAGTGATAAATGAACTTGATAATGAAAAAGTTTATGATTTGATTTTGAATTTTTTTGATAAATAATTAAAAGGACTGGAAATATTTCCAATCCTTTTTTGGTTCATATTAACGGATTACTTCAATTTTATAGCCGTCGGGGTCTGTTACAAAGTAATAGAAAGTATCTGTTTCGGGTAATCCTTTAATTTCAGTGATATTAAAACCACCTTCTTTGTGTTTTGCATGTTGTGCTTCAATATCATCAACCAAAATCGCAATATGACCATAACCATTTCCAAGGTCATATGCTTCTGCACCGTAATTATGAGTAAGTTCTAATTCATAATCATCACCTGGTAAAGTTAAGTAGATTAAGCTGAATGAATACTCAGGGAAATCTAATTTACGTGCTACTTCAAAGCCAAAGGCCTCTTGATAAAATTTAATTGATGCATCAATGTCCTTTACGCGGACACAAGTATGAGCCATTTTCATAATAGTTATCTTCCTTTCAAATTTATTAACGATTAAAATGTGGGTTATACATTTTTTCTGTACCGATATCAGTTTTTGGACCATGTCCTGGATATACTTCGTAATTCTTTGGCAAAGTAAATAGTTCTGTACGAATACCATTTAGAAGTTGATCATAGTCACCAGTATAGAGGTTGGTGATTCCAACAGTACCTTTAAATAGTGCATCGCCAGTCAATACAAGTTCATCATCATCAAAGATAAAGCTTACGCCACCAATTGAATGACCTGGAGTTGGGACAACCTTGAATTTGAATCCGTCCATATCATAGTCGTTATACATTTCATATTCATAGTCAGCCGGATCCACAATAACATCTTCAAGCCCATCTTGGTGACCAAATTGATGTGACTGATTGTATTCAGGTGTATATAGCCAAGTAACTTCAGGAGTCGCAACATATACAGGTACATCAGGATATTTTTCCTTGATGGCTGGAATGCTGATGATATGGTCGTAGTGTGCATGTGTTAGTAGTATCGCAGTTAGCGGAAGATTAATTTCTTCAATTTTATCCATAATTTTTTTAGTGTCACTACCTGGGTCAACTACTATAAGATTAGTGTCATTTGATAAGAAATAAGTGTTTTCGTTCATAACCTTATTAATAATTTTTTCAATTTTCATATCTTTATTCTAGCAAAAAAAGCTTTTAGTCCCAACAAATTAAATTGCTAATTTATGATATAATTGTTATTAACTATTTAATAATGTTACGGAGAAAGCAAGTGACTAAATTTGCAGTGGTGGACCTCGAAGCAACTGACGCCCATCTTTCACAAAATAAAATTATACAAGTCGGGATAGTCATCCTCGACGGAGAAAAAGTAATTCAAAAATATTCTTCAAATGTAAATCCTCATGAAGAATTAGCGCCAATTATTTCTGATTTGACAGGTTTGACGGATGAAGTTCTATCTGTTGCTCCTGATTTTTCGGATATTGCCGAAGAAATTTCACTGATGCTTGAGGGCACAGTATTTGTAGCTCACAATGTCAAATTCGACTATAATCTTTTAAAGAAATCACTTAATGAATGTGGAATTGATTTTGATCTACCTAGCATTGATACAGTTGAATTAAGCAGGGTATTTTTCCCTGACTTTGAAAAATATTCTTTAGAGTATCTAAGTGAGAAATTAGACTTAACACATGACAATCCTCACGAGGCTTTTAGTGATGCATATGCAACCGCAAAACTTTTAATCCAGATTCAAAATAAAATTCGATCACTTCCAAGAGTTGTTGTAGGTGAAATAATTCGTCATGCAGGAAATCTTATTTATGAAACTCAATTAGTAATTAAAGAAGTTTTCGATCAAATGGATGAGAATGATAATGGCTATGTCACTAGACAAAACATTGCCACAAAGAAGATATCATTTGAAGAAGAAAATCCAAATCTTTCGAAGACTTTTGAAGAAAATATGGAGCGTATCAATTTATCCGTTAGAGAAAAACAGGCTAAAGTAGTATCTATTTTTGAGGATAAACTTGATAATCCTAAGGTATCATTTATTCAGGCACAAACTGGTGTTGGGAAAACCTATGCTTATCTTTTAGGATTGCTTGAGCAAGATAAGAAGATTGTTATTTCTACGTCTACTAAGGTCCTTCAAGAGCAGATTATGGTTAATCATGCTAAAGAGTTTAGGGAAGAATTTGGTATTAATATTTCTAAATTTTTAGGTTTTAAAAATTATATAAAAATAGAAGAATTTGTAAAAACTCTTCCAAATACCCAGTCAGGAATAAATCAAGAAATTTTCAAAATGAAAGTTTTGGTTTGGCTATGTCAGACAGAAACTGGGGAATTAAGTGAACTAAGTCCAATAATGACAAGTCAAGATTATTTAGATGAAATTGCTCACGATGGTAACTATAATCAGCTTTCTATGTTTTTTGAACAAGACTTTTTGAGACTTGCTCATCAGAAACTACAGCATTCATCAGCAGTAGTAATTAATCATGCATTAATGGTTGAGAAGATGAAAAATGAACCAGAATTTTTTGCAGAGAGAGTTTTAGTGGTAGATGAAGCCCAACAACTTTTTGGGGTCTTAGAAAATGTACAAGAAGAGACTATTGATCTAGATTTTTTAAATGATGAATTAGCATTAGTTGACTCCTTTACATCATCTCAGCCAGAATCAAATTTGAAGAAAAGGCTAAAAGAAAGTCTTAATTACCACATTAATTACTTACCTGATAGTAAGAGCAAAGTCTTACTTGATGCGGAGGAGTTGGGGCTTGAAGAGTTGGTTGATTTTCTTTCTAATACAGATGAATACTTCTTATGGAAAACAGATAATATTCTTCATAAAAGTCCTAAAGATTTCCTTGATTTTGCTCATCTTAACCCAAAATATTTGAAAACTTTTCTAATTGGCGCTACATTGAGTATGAGTGATTCGAATCGTCGGATCCCAGAATTATTAGGATTTGAAGATTATACATTCGATGAACTTCCTAGTAGACAAGCTGACAATCAACAAATTTTCGTCAGTACTGATGGTCCTAACATTGGGAATATGTCCAATACAACATTTGCTGAATATATTAAGGATAACTTACTTGATCTCGCTGAATTTGATATGCCAATTCTTGTACTATTAACAGCAAAAGATTTACTTAAGAAAACATCGGAACTTCTAATGCAAAATGGTGTTAATCATCTTGCCCAAGGTATTCATGGAACACCAAGTCAAATAAAGAAACGTTTTGATGACGGTAAATCACAAATCTTACTCGGACTAAATAGTTTTTGGGAGGGTGTAGATTTTGATAAACAAGATGAAATTATTGTAGTAATTCCAAGATTACCTTTTTCAACCCCTGACGATATCCTGATTAAAAAATATGCTGAACGATTTGATAATCCCTTCTATGATTTCAATGTTCCTATGACAACTCTTAGATTAAGACAGGCATTGGGTAGGGTGAATAGACGTCCTGAACAGAAGTCAGCAATAGTTATTTTAGACAAAAGGATTGCTGGTAAAAATTATGGTAAGAAAATGACTGCTAGTCTAATGGAAGTAGCACCGATTATTTTTGATGAAATCAACGAAATTAAGCGCCAAATCGTGAATTTTTTGGTATAATTCTAGGTAATACTGAACTTTTGAGGTATATTTTTGGGGTAAATTATGAGAAATAAAAAAATGTCATTAAGTACCCAATTGATTATTGGGTTCCTATCTATCGTAGTTGCGATTATGCTTGTTGTGATTATAACGACAAATGTTGCGAAGAAGCCTTATTCTCTTGCGAGAAGCCGTGCTATTGAAATTGCTAAAAGTAAGGCGAATTTGGAAAGTGCCTCAGTCTTTGATATCGTAAATACTGATCAGACAGTTTACTCTGTCCGCGGTAAGTCGAAGGATAAAAAGGATATAGCTGTTCTTATTTCTCAACCTAGTGATTCTGAGAAAAAAAATGAGGAAGAACCAAAGTTACGAGTGGTTGATTTAAAAGAGGGAGTTGCCCCAGATAGTTTGCCAGCTGCTAAGTCAGCAAACTATATTAGACTGGGTTTATATAAAAATGGAGAAGTTTGGGAAGTTAGGGATTCGTCTAACAACTACAAGCTGTATGATTTTAAAACAGGAGAAGAGCTATTATGATTTTATCGGATTTTGTCAATGGAATTGAAGAAAGTGTAACGCTTGCTGCTGCTGCTAAAGCAAAGGAGTTAAAGGCTGCAGGTCATGATGTGTTGATTTTAACTGTGGGAGAACCTGATTTTCCAACGCCAACAAATATTAATGCTGCTGCTAAAAAAGCGATTGATACCGGTAAAACAAGTTTTTATACACCTGCCTCTGGTTTGCCAGAATTAAAAAAAGCTGTTAACAAATATTTTGAAGATTTCTATGGATATTCGGTTTCTCCTAAAGAAGTAATAGTTACTTCAGGAGCAAAATTTGCAATCTATGCTTTTTTCATGAGTGTATTAAATAAGGGTGATGAAGTTATTATTCCAACTCCATACTGGGTAAGTTATTCAGATCAAGTTAAAATGGCATCTGGAGTTCCAGTATTTGTTGAAGGTCGCCAAGAAAATGATTTTAAGGTGACTCTTGAGCAGGTAGAAGCCGCTAGAACTGATAAAACAAAAGTTCTTTTAATCAATTCACCATCAAATCCTTCTGGTATGATTTATAGTGAAGAGGAGTTGCGTGAACTTGGTAACTGGGCTGTTGAACATAATATTTTGATCTTATCAGATGATATTTACCATCGACTTGTTTATAACGGAAGTAAAACGACAATGATTTCAACAATTTCTGATGAAATTCGTAAACAAACAATTGTTATAAATGGTTTAAGTAAATCATATTCAATGACTGGTTGGCGTATTGGTTTTGCGACTGGTAATCCGGAAATTATTGCAGCAATGGCTAAAATTGCTAGTCAAACAACAAGTAATCCGACAGCTGTTGCTCAGTATGCAGCAATTGAGGCAATTAATGGAGATCAATCTGTAGTTGATGCAATGAGAGGTCGTTTTGAAGAACGTTTAAACACAATTTATCCAATACTGAATGAAATTCCGGGTATTGAAGTAGTTAAACCACATGGTGCTTTCTATTTATTCCCTAATGTTAAGGGAGCAATGGAAATGACAGGATATGACAATGTTACTGACTTTACAGATGCTCTTTTGGAAAAAGAAGGGGTTGCTCTTGTAACAGGTGACGGTTTCGGTGCTCCTGAAAATGTGCGTTTAAGTTACGCGACTGATATGTATACGATTTTGGAAGCTCTTGATAGAATTAAGAGATTTATTGAAAATAATATGAAATAATGAAAGGTAGAAAATGAAAGAATTAATTTCTATAATCGATGTGCCTAAGCACGTTGGTGAAACTGTAAAAATTGGAGCTTGGGTAGCTAACAAGTCTGGGAAGGGGAAAATTGCCTTCTTACAACTTCGTGATGGTACAGCATTTTTCCAAGCTGTAGCTTTTAAACCAAACTTTATTGAAAAATTTGGAGAAGAAGAAGGACTTGAGAAATTTGATATTATCAAACATTTAACTCAAGAAACTTCTGTAATTGTGACTGGTACTGTCAAAGAAGATGAACGTTCAAAATTTGGATACGAGCTTGATTTAACTGATATAGAGGTAGTGGGAGAATCTAATGAATTCCCTATTACGCCAAAAGAACACGGTACAGACTTCTTGATGGATAACCGTCATTTATGGCTTCGTTCTTCTAAGCAACAAGCTATCATGCAAGTTCGTAATGCCCTTACTTACGCAACTTATGAATTCTTCCAACAAAATGGTTTCATTAAGTTTGATTCTCCTATCCTTTCAGGAAATGCTGCGGAAAATACAACTGATTTATTTGAAACTGACTATTTTGGAAATCCTGCTTATCTTTCACAATCAGGACAACTTTATCTAGAAGCTGGAGCTATGGCTTTCGGTCGAGTATTTGACTTTGGACCAGTATTCCGTGCTGAAAAATCTAAGACTCGTCGTCACTTAACTGAATTTTGGATGATGGATGCTGAATATACTTTCTTCACGCATGATGAGTCTCTTGATTTACAAGAAGCATATATCAAACATTTAATTAAGTATGTATTAGACAATGCATCATATGCTTTAGAAACTTTAGAACGTGATACAAGCTTACTTGAAAAATATGTAAATGAACCATTTAAGCGTGTTTCTTATGATGATGCAATTGACCTATTGCAAAAACACGAATCTGATGAAGATACAGATTATGAACATCTTGAACATGGTGATGATTTTGGTTCACCACACGAAACTTGGATTTCTAACTATTATGGAGTTCCAACATTCATTATGAACTACCCTTCAAGTTTCAAGGCATTCTATATGAAGCCTGTTCCAGGAAATCCTGAGCGCGTGCTATGTGCGGACTTATTAGCACCTGAAGGATATGGTGAAATTGTTGGTGGTTCTGAACGTGAAACTGACTATGATGTATTGACTCAAAAAATCATTGATTTTGGTTTAGATCCAAAAGATTATGACTGGTACTTAGACCTTCGTAAATATGGTTCTGTACCGCATGCTGGATTTGGTCTTGGACTAGAACGTATGGTTACATTCGTTGCAGGAACAGCTCATATCCGTGAAGCAATTCCATTCCCACGTATGCTACACAGAATAAAACCATAATTCTACTCTTTAAGAGAGTGAATTTAGAATAATAAAACTTCTGAGAAGAGAAAGACTTATCTTTTTCTTCTTTTTTATTACAAAATTCTTTTCAATAATATACTGATTATTCTAATTAGTTTGAAAATTTACTTGTAAAATATATTATATTCTTTTAAAATGGTGATAAATATGAAGGAGGAAAATATATATGAAGATAATAGCTACTGAAAATGCTCCACAAGCCATCGGCCCATATGTGCAAGGAAAAGTTGTAGGTAATTTACTTTTTGCATCTGGTCAGATTCCTTTAGACCCTAAAACAGGAGAAATGGTTGGCACTACTATTGAGGAGCAAACGGAACAAGTATTGAAAAATGTTAGGGCTATTTTGGCTGAGGCTGGAACTGATTTTGATCATGTTGTAAAGGCTACATGTTTTTTAGATAATATTGAAGATTTTGTGGCTTTTAATAATGTATATGCTACTGCTTTCAAGGCCGATTTTCCTGCCCGTAGTGCTATTGAAGTTGCGCGTCTGCCTAAAGATGCTCTTGTTGAAGTTGAGGTTATTGCTTATCTTGATTAAAGGTGAGCAATTTTTTGTTAATAGTTTTACTTTGAAAAGAAAGCGAATTCAAGGTATAATATAAGTATTAAAAGAAAAGAGGTATATACTATGATTAGATTTAACATTCGTGGCGAAAACATCGAAGTTACTCTCGCAATACGTGACTACGTGCAAAATAAAGTTTCTAAGATTGAAAGATACTTCAATGATGACCGTGATATTACTGCCCACGTTAACCTAAAGGTATATCAAAATAAGAATGCTAAGGTTGAAGTTACAATTCCTATGAAACAGTTAACTTTAAGAGCAGAAGATACTTCACAAGATATGTATGGTTCTATTGATCTTGTAGTTGATAAATTAGAACGTCAAATTAGAAAATATAAAACTAAAACTAACCGTAGAAAAAATGTTAAAGGTGTTAAAGATTACCCAGTTGAAGAACTTGTTGATTTTGAAGTAACAGAAGAAGTCGAAGAAGGTGCTAAAATCGTTCGTACTAAAGAAATAGATCTAAAACCTATGGACGCTGAAGAAGCAGTACTTCAAATGGAAATGTCTGGACACGATTTCTTTATTTTTACAGATGCTGATACTGAATCTACAAGTATTGTATATCTTCGCGAAGATGGTAACTACGGCTTGATTGAAACTAAATAATGTTGGATACGTTTTCATGTTATAAAATGAACATTATTTCTTGAAAATGTAAGTGAATTGAGTTATGATTAACTTATCACAAAGAGTGCTTTGCACTTTAAATAAAAAGGAGAATTCTCAAATGTCAATTATTACTGATGTTTACGCTCGCGAAGTCTTAGACTCACGCGGTAACCCAACTCTTGAAGTAGAAGTTTATACTGAATCAGGTGCTTTCGGTCGTGGTATGGTTCCTTCAGGAGCTTCAACTGGTGAACACGAAGCAGTTGAACTTCGTGATGGTGACAAATCTCGTTACGGCGGATTAGGAACTCAAAAAGCAGTTGATAACGTAAACAACATTATCGCTGATGCAATTATCGGTATGGACGTTCGTGACCAACTTGGAATCGATAAGACTATGATCGCTCTTGACGGTACTCCAAATAAAGGTAAATTAGGAGCTAACGCTATTCTTGGTGTTTCTATTGCTGCTGCTCGCGCTGCTGCAGACTTCTTAGAAGTTCCTCTTTACAACTACCTTGGCGGATTCAACGCTAAAGTATTACCAACTCCAATGATGAACATCATCAACGGTGGATCTCACTCAGATGCTCCAATCGCATTCCAAGAGTTCATGATCTTACCAGTTGGAGCTCCAACATTTAAAGAAGCTCTACGTTACGGTGCTGAAGTATTCCATGCTCTTAAGAAAATCCTTAAAGACCGTGGTTTAGAAACAGCTGTTGGTGACGAAGGTGGATTCGCTCCTAAGTTCGAAGGAACTGAAGACGGTGTTGAAACTATCATCAAAGCTATCGAAGCTGCTGGATATGTTCCAGGTGAAGATATCTTCATCGGATTTGACTGTGCTTCATCTGAATTCTACGATAAAGAAAACGGAATTTATGACTACTCTAAATTCGAAGGATCAACAGGAGCTAAACGTACAGCTGCTGAACAAATTGATTACCTTGAAGAATTAGTTAACAAATATCCAATTCTTTCAATCGAAGATGGTATGGACGAAAACGACTGGGATGGTTGGAAAGCTCTTACTGAACGTCTAGGTAAACGTGTTCAATTAGTTGGTGACGATTTCTTCGTTACAAACACTGATTACCTATCTCGTGGTATTGAAGAAGGTGCTGCTAACTCAATCCTTATCAAAGTTAACCAAATCGGTACATTAACTGAAACTTTTGAAGCTATTGAAATGGCTAAAGAAGCTGGTTATACTGCAGTAGTTTCTCACCGTTCAGGTGAAACAGAAGATTCTACAATCTCTGATATCGCAGTAGCTACTAACGCTGGACAAATCAAGACTGGTTCACTTAGCCGTACAGACCGTATCGCTAAATACAACCAATTACTTCGTATTGAAGACCAACTTGGTGATGTTGCTGAATACAAAGGTTTGAAATCTTTCTACAACCTTAAAAAATAATAAATAATATTATTTAAGACCTGCTGATGCAGGTCTTTTTTTGCTACAATTAACTCATTAATATATAAGGAGCCTTTCATGTCAACAACAGTATATATCGTTCGCCACGCGCAATCAGCAAAAGATAAAGGAAGTGAATCGACCCGTCCTCTAAGTAATGATGGAATCATTGCTTCTGAGAAATTAGTTCAATATTATCTTGATAAGAATATTGAACAGGTCATATCTAGTCCCTATACAAGGGCAATACAAACGGTCGAACCTTTGGCAAAAAAATTGAATTTAAATATTGAAATTATTGATGATTTACGAGAGTGTAAGTTTGTGGCAGATAATCAAATTTTATCTGATTCTGAAGTGTATCCTTTGGTTGAAAAAATGTTTGCTGATGAGAACTATTCACAAACAGGAGCTGAGTCATTCAGTCAATGTCAATCAAGAGCATTGAAGACTTTATACACTTTACTAGATGATTATCAGAATAAAAATATTGTGTTGTGTTCGCATGGTTTTCTGATTATGAGCCTTTGTAATTATTTTGATAAGTCATATGACTTTGAAAGTCTTAAAAATTCAAGTAAGCCAGACCTATATGAGCTTATTTTTGATGATAAGAAGCTAAAGGAAATCACAAGAATAACTAGTTTGAACATATAAATTCCTTTAAAATGTAAAATAATATTTACATTATTTGTCAAATATGCTTTACTTATTGGTATAGTAAAGGATATGTGGGGATATATGAAAACTTTAGATAATTGTATTGTGGGTCAAACCTACTATGTTGATCATTCGAAGCCAAGTATGGAGCAGAAGCAGCTGCAAAATCTTGGTGTTATAAAGGGAAGGCAGATTATGGTATCAAGCTTTGATGGTGAGAATGCTATTGTCCTTCTTCAACATCACCGTTTGGCCCTTGATAAGAAGCTATTAAGTCAGATTTTTGTAGTTGACGACTTGAATCAGGATTATGAAGTTGCAAATTTAGATGAATTGATTCCTGGGATGATTGGTATAGTCGAAGGGGTAGAGTCAATGGGGGCTATTCGTCGTCGCCTTATGGATATGGGAATAACACGTGGTGTGAAGATATATGTAAGGAAAGTTGCTCCTCTTGGAGATCCAATTGAAATTCACTTACGAGGATATGCTCTTAGTTTAAGAAAAGCTGAGGCCTCACAAGTTAAGGTTCGAGTACTTGAAGAAGATGGCCAAGAAAAGGGGGGTGAATAATGGCAACTATTGCATTAGCGGGGAATCCCAATAGTGGGAAGACCACAGTTTTCAATATACTTACAGGATCTAGCCAGCGCGTGGGAAACTGGCCGGGGGTTACTGTCGATAGAAAAAGCGGAACCTATAAAAAAGAGAAAGTAACCACTATTCAGGATTTACCCGGTATTTATTCGCTTAGCCCATATACACCAGAAGAAATAGTGTCACGTGATTATCTCATTAACGACAATCCTGACGCAGTTCTTAATATAGTTGATGCGACAAATTTGGAGCGTAATCTTTACCTGACTCTGCAAATTTTGGAGACTGATGTACCAGTTGTTATCGGTCTTAATATGATGGATGCTCTTAAGCGTGAAAATCGCGAAATTGATATTGAAAAATTATCATACGGACTTGGTGTCAAAGTTGCACCGATGACAGCAACAAAGGGTAAAGGTGTCTTTCAGGCCCTAGAGCTTGCCAAAAAAGAAAAGCAGTCTGAGGACAAATTAACTTATGATGCCAGACTTGAAACTTCTCTTGCTGAAATCGATGAAATTCTTGGCGATGCTATTCCACTTAGAGCACGAAAATGGTACTCGATAAAGGTTTTTGAAGGAGATAAGGAAATCTGGGAAAGCCTTAAGCTTTCCAATTCGCAGGAAAAAGAAATCAAAGAAATTATTTCTATCACCGAGAAAATTTTCCAAGAAGATGCTGAAAGTATCATTATTAATGAGCGTTATGCTTTGATTGGACAGCTTGTTCATCTTGCAGTTACGGATTCAAGTGGCAGTGATATTAGATTTAATATGTCTGACAAAATAGATAGAATTGTAACTAATAGATTCCTTGGACTACCTATTTTTGCTCTTGTAATGTGGGCTGTTTATTATTTATCTATAAAAACTGTTGGAACTATGGGTACTGACTGGATAAACGATGTGCTTTTCGGTGAGATTATTCCAGAACATTTGACCAATCTAATGCAGTCATTACAAATAGCAGATTGGCTTCAAGATTTGGTATTAAATGGTATTGTGGCAGGTATCGGTGCCGTTCTTGGATTCTTACCTCAGATTGCAGTACTCTTCATCTGTCTTGGTATTCTTGAAGACTGTGGTTACATGTCACGTGTTGCCTTTGTTATGGACCGTATTTTTAGACGTTTTGGTCTGTCAGGTAAGTCATTTATCCCTATGTTAATTTCAACTGGATGTGGAGTTCCAGGGATTATGGCAAGTAGAACTATCGAAAGCGAAAGCGATCGAAAAATCACTATCATGGTTACAACGTTTATGCCTTGTTCGGCGAAACTTCCGATTATTGCTTTGATTGCTGGAGCATTCTTCCCCAATCAATCTTGGGTTGCACCATCAGCATATTTTCTAGGAATGCTCATGATTATTTTATCTGGTATCATCCTTAAAAAGACAAAGATGCTTTCAGGTAAATCAGCTCCATTTATCATGGAGTTACCGAATTATCATTTTCCACGTATTAAATCTGTTATTCAGTACAGCTTTGAACGTTCATTAAGCTTTGTAAAAAGAGCAGGAACAATCATTTTTGTCATGAATGTCATTATTTGGTTTACATCAAGTTATAACTGGCAATTCCAAGCAACAGATGAAAATAAATCAATTCTTGCAAGTATAGGAAATGTTTTTGCACCTATTTTTGCTCCTCTTGGTTGGGGAAATTGGCAAGCGACAGTGGCGACAGTTACGGGGCTGGTGGCAAAAGAAACGGTTGTTGGTACTCTTGGCGTTCTTTATACTGGTGCCAAAGAAACTAGTGAGAACGGTCATGAATATTGGCAAGCAATGCGTGGTCAATTCACACCACTTGCTGCCTATTCTTTCCTTGCCTTTAACCTTCTCTGTGCGCCTTGTTTTGCAGCTATCGGGGCAATCCGTAGAGAAATGGGCGAAACATCTTGGACCCTTCGTGCTATCGGATATCAAACCGGTCTTGCCTACCTAACTAGTTTGGTTATTTATCAATTTGGCGAAGCGATACTAACTCACCACATCACTTTTTGGACTATCGTCGCAGCTATCGTTCTAGTGGTATTTATCTACTTACTTGTACGTAAGCCGTATAGGAGCGAAAATTTAAAAGCAGTGGAGGCTTTATAATGAATATATCGACTTTAATTTTATTAGCAGTGATATTACTTGCCTTTGGTTTTGCCGTAAGAAAAGTTATTAAGTCAAAGGGAGCATGTGAAGATTGTAAATGTTCATGCCCAACCAAAACATCAAGTAAAAGAAACTAAAATTTGAATACAAAAAGCTCTCAGACTGATTGATAAGTCTGAGAGCTTTTTTCTTAAATGAAGTGGATGGATTGTAGGTTTAGGTTATTTATAAATGATTAATATTCTTATCAATATATTTACTTGATTTTAGAAAACCAGATCCCACAGTATTTTTGGTCTCATCCCAGAACATCTGATATTCATATAAGTTTCCCTTTAATAGCTCTAAGATACGAAGTTTAATATCATCTTTAATATCTAAATCCTTGATTTTTGAGATTGGATACCATGCTGATTTACCTTCGGGTCCATTCTCTATTAGGTCACCTGAAAATGAAGTACATAAATAATCAACGAAAATAAATTGTTCTTTTTTTTCTTCATTAATAAAGCCAGAAAGACCATGTTGCTGAATATCGATGGCTGTTAGTCCGCTTTCTTCTTTTAACTCTCTAATTGCAGAATCAATAAAAGTTTCGGGGAATTCAACTTTTCCTCCAGGTGGAACTAATCCTCCAAAATCACCTTTATTTCTTTCAATTAGAAGAATTTTTTCATCCTTAAGAACAACTATTAAATTCCAAAATTTATAATTCACAGTGTGTGTCATCTTATTTTCCTAAGCAGAACTGACTAAATAGTTGAGTGATTAACTCATCTGGTGCACTATCACCTGTAATTTCTCCAAGAATTTCCCAGGTTCTTGTCATATCAACTTGTACAAGGTCTACTGGTAGCCCCATGTCAAGTCCATCATTGACTGCTTTTAGAGAATCGAGCGCTTGTTCGATTAGAGCAATGTGACGAGTGTTTGAAAGGTATGTAGCATCTTGTTCTACGATACCTGCATTTTCAAAGAACATATCGTTGATTTGTTCTTCAATTTTATCGACATTTTCATCTTTTAAGACAGAGATTTCAATATAGTTAGGGTCAAATTCAGCTATTTTTTCTGTCTCAATTTCTTGAGGTAAATCAGTTTTATTTAAAACAATGATTCGGTTAGAATTTTGACTTAACTCTAAAAGGCTCAAATCTTGGTCAGTTAATTTCTCGCCAGAGTTTAAGACAAGTAGGACCAAGTCAGCTTCGTTCAGAGCTTTTCTTGAACGTTCAACTCCAATTTTTTCTACAACATCATCTGTTTCTCGAATTCCTGCGGTATCAATAAGTTTTAAAGGAACTCCATTGATGTTGACAAACTCTTCAATAACATCACGGGTTGTTCCTTCTATGTCAGTGACAATTGCCTTATCTTCACGAAGAAGGTGATTTAAGAGGCTTGATTTACCAACGTTTGGACGGCCAATGATTGCAGTTTTAAGTCCTTCACGCAATATTTTTCCTCGTTTGGCAGTCTTTAGCAGATTATCCAATAGTTCTTGGAAAGCAGTAGTCTTTTCGCGTAGCATTTTTGTAGTCATTTCTTCTACGTCGTCATACTCGGGATAGTCGATATTGACCTCAACTTGGGCCAATGTCTCAAGGATTTCTTGGCGAGTGTTGTTGATGAGGTTTGATAGACTTCCATCAAGCTGTGCTACCGCTATATTCATGGCTTGGTCAGTTTTCGCACGGATTATATCCATAACGGCTTCAGCCTGAGACAGGTCAACACGGCCATTCAGGAATGCTCTCTTGGTAAATTCTCCTGGTTCTGCCATTCGGGCACCTTTGCGCAAAAGAAGTTGTAGTATCTCGTTCATAACGGCGATTCCACCGTGGGTATTGATTTCGATGATATCTTCACGGGTAAAAGTCTTAGGAGCTTTCATCACTCCAATCATAACTTCGTCTAAAATACGTCCATCTTCTTCAATGTGACCATAGTTAAGCGTATGGCTTTCAACCTTATTCAGGTCTTTTCCTTTGAAGACTTTACCTGCAATTTCAACTGCATCAGTTCCAGACATTCTTACGATTCCAATTGCCCCCTCACCAAGTGGTGTTGAGATAGCAGCAATGGTATCAAATTCCTTTGTAATCATTATTTTCCTCTATATATAATAAAACTTTCTATTTCACTATTTGTATTAACTAATTTTCTCAAATTAAAAAATTTTGTCAATGGAAGTGGATTTTAAGAGAAAATAAAAGACTCTTTTAATTATTCAGAGTCTCTATTTTCTTTTTTTATTATTCGTTTAGCGATTTTAGGTGCAAAATATGCTATAAAAGCAATGCCAATTCCGTAAATGATTGTTGATTGTATGGTGTATATAACTGAAATCATAAATGTTATAAGAAGATATATAAATATTTGAAGAAGGATTCCTTTAAAGTCAGCATTTATATTAAAGGGTGCAGGGTTTTTTATACCAAGAAATTGAGTTTTTATTATTATATAGTAAATTAGAATAGCAAAAATATATATAATCAATCTTTGCTTAAATTTAAATTCTCCAATCCAAGTAAGACTGTAATTTTCTAATTTTTCAACCTTTAAAATTATAGGGACCAACGCAATACTCGCAATAAAAAAAGGAGTAGTCATGTCGATTTGATTTTTGTACAAAACTGTTGCAATTGACATGATCAGACTTGTCACAGAGATAATTAGCGCAGAATGATATCCTGCGAGGGAATCAAATTCTATCTTTTTCTTATTTTGTATTTGTTCTGCCATAATAATTCCTTTATTAATTTATTAACTAATATTATGAAAAAATGGTTATATTGTCAATTTTAGTTTTAAACATACTAAAAGTCGTAACCACGATTGGTCACGACAGTATGATAGTAGTCTCTAACGAATATAATTTTTTTGTCTCTTTTTTTTCCCTAATGCTAGCCATCAAATATAAATTTATGGCTCCCCGCCCGTGAGCTATAAATTAGAGACGCTAGGACTATACTAGTATATGATAATATATCAAGTATAGCAAGACAATTATTGTTGATTATTTAGCTATAAAAAATTTTAATGGTTAACTTTCTAGTAAATATGCTATATTTATTTTATGTGTTTGGAGGAGTACAATGAATAAAAAAGATACACTTGCAGTCAACACAGGTTTGATTGCTGGGAGGATTCTTATTGAAGGAGGTTCTGAAATGGAGCGAATCAATAAGACAATAAAAGAAATTGTAAATAAGGCATCTGATAAAGATAGTCAGGTCTTTACCAGTTTAACTGCTATCATGGTTGGTGTTCAAGACTCATCAACAATGATGTTTGAACAAGTCGAAGGACGTGGTATTAACTTAGAAAAAATATATCAGGTTGATATTTTAGTCAAGCAGTATATAAATGATGAATTATCCTTAGAAGAGCTATATGTAAAGCTTAAATATCTTGAGAAAAATATCATTGATTTTTCATTTTTAACTAAAGTTGCAGCCGCAGCTGTTGAGAGTGCCTTTTTAATGGTTATTTTCACCCAATCTTTGGCATATAATGATATGTTATGGACTGGAGTTGTTGGAGCTATTGGATATGCACTTGCTACATATCTTTTGAAGTACACAAAAATTCCTTTTATCCGAGAATTTCTAGGATCGTTGGCCCTTGGAGCCGCAGCATTGTTTGGTGTTCGGATGGGGTTTGCTGACAACATCAACTATGTAATAATTGGAGCAGTTATGCCAATAGTTCCAGGAGTTGCCATAACAAATTCAATTCGTGATTTGATTGAAGGTAATTTGGTTTCAGGCATAGAACGTGGTTTTGAAGCTACTTTGACGATATTTGCTATTGTTTCTGCTTTAGCGCTTGTTCTGCAGTATGTTACATTTTAAGGAGATGTTATGAATTTAGAAATGATAATTGTTCAAATAGTTTTTTCTTATGTAGGAACGTTTGCTGCGGCATTTGTTCTTAATGTTCCGCGAAAAATGCTTAATTTGACTGCCATCACGGGACTTATTGGCTGGACTTCTTATTGGTTTGTTAAACAGATTTTTGCTAATGGTATATTGGCAAATTTCACGGGAGGTTTAGTTGTAGGAATAATGGGATTAATCTTGTCGAGAAAGAAAAATGTTTCTTCTGTTATTTTTACAATTCCAGCATTGATTCCATTAGTACCAGGTGCGACAGCTTATCAAGCTTTAATGTACCAAATATCAGGTCAGACTATTAATGCCATTGATAAGTTGTTTGTGGTTACTATGTATGCTGGCGCAATTGCTCTTGGTTATATACTTTCACAATTTGTCACAGAGCAATATATAAGATTAACAGATGATGTGAAAACGACTGTCACAAAAAGATTTAAAAGGTAATATGAAAAATATTTTGAGCATAATAAAGGTACTAGAAAATATCTAGTACCTTATTTGTATTCTTTATAAACTTTAATAGCGAAGTAGAGAGAGCCGAAGGAAAGTACTGCAAATAGAATTGTTGGGATTATTCCCATGATAATGAAAATAATTGAATGTTCATATATAACCTCATATTCTTGATTACATATTATATTGTAAAGATTATTAATTAGACCCACGAAAAACCAGATAAAAGATATGATGCTTATTACATATAAAGCAATTTTTTGTCGTTTAATCATAATTTACCTACTTTCAAATTTTAGAACTGAATTTTCTGACTATTCATTTTTTTTAAAATTATATCATAATCTTTTTAAAAACAATAATAATTATAAAAAAAACATCCCAATTTTTTTAATTGTGCTAAAATAAAAATATGGAAAACTTAAAAAAACAAGTAGGTATTGAAGCTGCAAAGTTCGTTAAAGATGGAATGATTGTTGGACTAGGAACTGGGAGTACAGCAAAGTATTTTGTAGAAGAAATTGGTCGTCGTGTCGCTGAAGAAGGTTTGAATATTGTAGGAGTTACAACTTCAAATGTTACATTCGATTTAGCTCAAAGTTTGAATATTCCTCTTAAATCAATTGATGAAGTTGAATATGTAGATTTGACTGTTGATGGTGCTGATGAAGTTGATCCTAAGTATAATGGTATCAAGGGTGGTGGAGCAGCCCTATTAATGGAGAAAATTGTTGCCACATATTCTAATGATTGTATTTGGATTGTGGATGGAAGTAAGATTGTAGAAACATTGGGGAAATTCCCACTTCCTGTTGAGGTTGTACCTTATGGTGCACGCCGCTTATTGGCAAAATTTGAGGATAAAGGTTACAATCCAAAGATGCGTCTTAGTGGTGATGATTACCTAGTCACTGATATGGGACATTATATTATTGACCTTCATCTTGAAAAAATTGAAGACTCGTACGCTTTAGCAGATGAACTTGATAATACTGTTGGAGTTGTGGAGCATGGATTATTTAATGATATGATTTCAAAAGTAATTGTTGCGCGTGAGACAGGTGTCGAAATTCTCGAAAAATAATATTTAGATTAATGGATATTCAAGTTGAATTTCCATTTTTTTATGAAATTTTTAAAATTTATTTTCCTTTTTAAGAACACTAATAGTACATGGAAGCCTTTACAAAAATATATATTATATGGTATCTTTAATAAGATATAACAAATTGAAAGGTTTTTTTATTTATGAAGTCCCCTGAAGAAATTTTAGAGTATGCCTCGGATCTGTCCGTTGCAAAAGTTAAAAAACCCCTTCTTTCAAAACTGATCTTAGCTTTTATTGGTGGTGCAATGGTATCAATGGGCTATATGACTTATTTGAGAGTTGCGGCAGCTATTCCTGGAGGAGCAGGTGTGCTCGCAGGTGCAGCGCTATTTCCTACTGGTCTTGTAGCAATAATGCTTGGAGGAGCAGAGCTTGCAACTAGTAATATGATGGTAGTTGGCCTTGGTTATTTACGCAAAAGAGTGACATTGAAAGATGTTCTTCTAAACTGGTTGACTGTAACTTCAATGAATATTGTGGGAGCAATTTTTGTTGCGGGTGTTCTTGGAATTGGAGCACAAGTCTTGACTGGTAAGCCTTATCTTGATTTTGCAATAAATGTTGCTCATCATAAGATTGATGTAGCATTTCTGACAGCTTTTCTATCTGGTATTGGATGTAACTGGCTTGTTGGTATGGCCGCTTGGGTGGCCTATGGTGCAAAAGATGCAGCTGGGAAAATACTAGCTATTTGGTTTATCATTACAATTTTTGTTGTTTTAGGATTCCAGCATAGTGTGGCTAATTCATTTGTAATTCCATTTGCAATCTTTGAAGGAGCTGCCACTTGGGGACAATTTGTTGGAAACTTTATTCCAGTGTTCCTTGGAAATGTTGTTGGTGGTGTAGGTTTAGTATCACTTCTATTCAGCGTTGCATATAAAAAACATTAATAAGTGACTCTTTCTACTATTAATAGTAGAGAGAGTTTTTTTATTTTATAAACCATTAAAATAAAAAAAGATGAATGAGTTCATCTTTTCTAGAGAGTTATATGTATTCTGTCATTTTCCTTTGCCCTTAAGCCACTCCTCAATTCCCCATTTATGACTTCCGCGTTTTAATTTTTTTATCGCTTCGTCAACTGGGAACCAAAAGATATTGTTGAAATCTTCTAATGGAGCACTTATTATTTCAAAGTTTGAAATATCATATATGTAGGCTGGGTTGTAATAGTAGGTATCTCTATGACTTGAATAGAAGTATTCGTCTGCCTGGCCTAAAAAATTTCCTAAATCAGCTTTTCCTCCCAGTTCCTCATGTAACTCGCGCAGAAGGGCTTCTTTATGATCTTCACCTTCTTCAATTTCACCACCGGGTAAAAAGAAAGCTCCATTTGGTGCTTGAACAAGACAAATTTCTTGGTCATTATTTTTTGCTACAACTGCATATACTCCAAGACGTGTTTGATAATCCTTGTCAGATAATTTTTTACCGTAAGTTGGATTCATAATTTTCTCCTGTGCTATTTTATACTCTGATATTTTATAATACCATTTTACCAAAAAACTCTGACAAATACCCTTATTTTTGTTAAAATAAATGCACAGATTTGAAAGAGTGGATGAGAATGAAAAAATTAAATGTAAGTAAGCTAATAACTATATCACTGCTAATAATTATTCTTGCCATGGGTTCAATAATTATATCGGCTAAAAACTTTAAAAACGGTGAAAGCCCAAGTAAAATGACTCAAGTTATTAACGATTCAACAGGTGGAATAGATAAATTATTGTCAAGTCCTGGGAATTATTTTAGAGATAAATATACCCGTATACAATCTTTTTTAAATACTTATGAAGAAAATAAGAATTTAAAGAAAGAATTATATCAATTAAGTGAGAGAGCAACAAATTCTGAGGGGCTTCAAGCAGAAAATAAATCTTTAAGGGAGGCCTTGAATCTTGAAAATTCTCTTGTTGGATACAAAAAGATAACTGCAAATGTTATTAATAGAAATCCGTCTTCGTGGGATGATATTATAATTATAGATGCTGGAAATAATGATGGAGTCAAATTGAATATGATTGTAATGGCCAATAAAGGTGTAGTTGGTCGTGTGAGTCAGGTTAACAATAAAACTTCAAAAATTTCTCTTTTGACTGGTCAACATGGGTTAGATAATAAGATTCCGGTTAGAATTGGAAATAGTGATTCTCCATCATATGGTTTACTTTCTTCATATGACTATGACAAAAATGCTTTTCTAGTAAGTCAAATTACAAGTAAAAACGCAATTAAGAATGGTGATTTAGTCGTAACAAGTGGACTGGGTGGAGATTCACCTCAAGATCTACCAGTGGGTAAAGTTATAGAAAAGAAAAATAGTTCCGAGAGTAGTTTTGAAGAATTATATGTAGAGGCAACTGGCAGCTTTTATGATTTGAGAACGGTAACTTTAGTTGATAGAATAGATGGTAGTCATAAAGAAGAGGAGAACATTAATGAGTAAAATAAGATGGTCTCCTATAATTGAATTTTTTATTTTATTTGTAACTATACTTTTTGATGGTCAATTTTCTAACTTTATCTTTACTATATCTAAAGGAAAGTTTTATGCCACTTCTAACATTTTTCTAATATTTTTAATTTATGTAATTTTGAAAAATAGCTATTTATACAATGTAGTTACGAGTTTAATACTAGGATTTGTATATGATAGTTATTTTACAGGGATAATAGGGATAGCAACTTTAATTTATCCTTTAATAGCGCTTTTTATCTACCATATTCGTCCGATAGTTCATACTAACCGACTTACTCGTTTTTTTACTTTAATAATTATAATTACAATTTTTGAAGTTATGAAAGTTGTAATTATTCAAATAACAGGTTTAGGGGATGTTCAATTTCTTTCATTTATAAGTAAGACATTAGCTCCTACACTATTATTAAACATTATTATATGGGTTTTATTGCAAATACCTTTAGAAAGAATATTTATTGAAAGAAAATATTAGTTTTCTTTCTTTTTTTTGAAAAAATATAATGTTAAGTTGATGAATTCAGTTCTTCGCGCCAGGCTATAATAAAATTAGAAATAATTTGTAGGTTGACTGTGTTTATCTCTACAATATTTTTTATGAATTTGATGGTTTGAAAATTCTTATATGATTGTCTATAGATATAATAAATATACTTTCATTTTACACATATAGTATGAAATTTTTTTCATTATGCGCAAGAAATTATGAATTATCATAAAAATTTTTGAATTAAATTATTTATCATATACAATTTATAGAGTACAAAAGAAAATAATGAAATATTTAAAATTGTGCTAAAATCAAGGACAACTATAGATAATAGAACTAAATTAAGAAATATTTTGAAAATTAAGTAACTTAAATTACAAAATGAAACTTTATGTAACGATATCGTAACATATATTTTCTTTTAATTTTTGTATACTTTACTGGTAGGTTAATAAAGGGAGGAAATCCATTAATATATGAAAAAAACAATATTATCAATCGTATTAGCAAGTACAATTACTTTAGGGGCAGCTCATGCTCAAGTATCTGCGGACGATATTGACTCGAAAATTAATGATAAAAATTCAAAAATAGAAGACATAAAATCTCAAGAAGCGGCAGCATCTTCAGAAATTTCATCAATTGAAAATAAAATTGCTGCAATTAACGAAAAAAGAGATGCTCTTCAAAAAGAAAATGATGCTTTATTAGCTCAATCTCAAAAATTAAATAAAGAAATTGCTCAATTACAAAAAGATATTTCAGAACGTGAAGTTGCTTTGAAAGAACAAGCACGTAGTGCTCAAACTGATAGTAATGCAACTAATTATATTTCTGCAATTGTTAATTCTAAATCTTTGGGTGATGCTGTTACTCGCCTTACAGCAATGCGTCAAGTTATGAATGCAAATGATGATATGATGAAACAACAAAAAGCTGATAAAGCTGAAGTTGAAAAAAAATTAGCAGAAAATACTGCTAAAGCTAAAAAAGCTCAAGAAAATAAGATTGAATTAGATACTACTGCAAAAACTTTAGACACTCAAAATGCTGAGTTGAAAGTGGCACAACTTAATTTGGCAACTGAACGTGCAACAGCAGAAGATGATAGAAATAAATTAGTTGCTGAAAAAGCTGAAGCAGAGAGAGCAGCAGCAGCAGCAGCGGCAGCAGAAAAAGCTCGTGCTGAACAAGTGGCTAAAGAAGCGGCAGCAGCTAAAGAAGCAGAGGCAGCAGCCCAAGCTCAAGCAGCTAAGGAAGCAGAAGCAAACAAAGCGGCAGCAGCAGCTCAAGCGGCTCAAGATGCAGCAGCTAAACAACAGGCAGCTGAAGAAGCGGCAGCTAAAGAAGCAGCAGCTCAAGATGCAGCAGCTAAACAACAGGCGGCAACTGAAAAAGCTAATGCTGAAGCAGCAGCGGCTCAAGCAGCTGAAGAAGCAGCAGCGGCTCAAAAAGCAGCTGAACAAGAGGCGGCTAAACAACAAGAAGTGCCTAAACAACAAGAGGTTAAACAACCAGAAGTTACTAATACTAACAATGTTGCTACTCCTCCTGTAGTTTCAACACCGACTCCAGCGCCTTCACCAGGACGTTATTCTTCTGCAAATACATATCCTTATGGACAATGTACTTGGGGTGTGAAAGAACATTTTGGTGTAAATGTTGGAAATAACTGGGGAAATGCTATTAACTGGCCTGGTAGCGCAGCAGCACTTGGTCATGTTGTAGATGGTAATCCAGTAGCAGGTTCTACTATTGCTGTAACAAGTGATCCAGCAGTAGATATGGGATATGGACATGTATCTGTTGTTACTGCAGTTAATGGGAATATGATTAGTATTAAAGAAACAAACTTTAATGGATCTCCTGACTGGCACTACAGAGATATTCCACGTTCTTCAGTAATTGCTTTTATTCACGTATAAAAATTATGTTATAGAATCACCTTAATGGTGATTTTTTTTGTATAATTTTGCATATTATATATTTATATCCAAATTTTTTCTTTTTTATATGAAAACATATGAAAATTACTGAAAATGTAACGAATTTATACTAGTATTTTTCTAATAAAAAGAGTATATTATAGCGGTATCAATTATACAGGAGAGTTTTTGGAAATAATGAAAAATATAAAGAAAATTTTAGTTGGGCAACCACTAAAATCTACAGATGATGACAGCCATTTGCTTACAAAACTACAAGCTTTAGCAATGTTATCAAGTGATGCACTTTCATCAATCGCATATGGTACGGAGCAAATAGTATTAGTATTACTTACTTTGTCTACAGCTGCGATTTGGTATAGTATCCCAATTGCCATATTGGTTCTAATATTATTAGCTAGTTTAACTTTATCATATAGACAGATTATTAAAGCATATCCTCAAGGAGGTGGGGCATATGTGGTATCGTCTGAGAATTTAGGCGATAATGCAGGCCTTGTTGCTGGTGGAAGCCTATTAGTAGACTATATGCTTACTGTTGCTGTATCTGTATCGGCAGGAGCTGATGCAATTACAGCAACAATCCCTTTTCTACATTCATATAATTTAGAAATATCTATGGTACTAGTTCTAGTTTTAATGGTCATGAATTTAAGAGGCCTTAGAGAATCAGCTGGATTCTTGCTAGTACCGGTTTATACTTTTATTACTGCAACTGTTATTCTTATAGGTGTTGGTCTATTTAGAATTGCGACTGGTAGTCTTCCTTTTAATGCCACAGCTAGCATAGGAACATTTGTACCAGGAGTTTCAATGGTATTGTTACTTAAAGCATTCTCAAGTGGGTCAGCTTCACTTACAGGTGTTGAAGCGATTAGTAATGCCGTACCGTTCTTTAAAAAGCCAAAAGCTAAAAATGCAGCAGCAACACTAGCAATTATGGCTCTGATTTTGGGGGTGTTCTTCTCTGGAATTACTTTTCTTAATTATTGGCTAGGAATTATTCCTAAAGCTGGGTCTACAGTCTTATCTCAAGTAGCACACAGTGTATTTTCTTTTCCCGGTGGAGGAGCGCTATATTATATTTTTCAAATAGCTACAGCTATGATTTTAGCAGTTGCTGCGAATACTGGTTTCTCAGCATTCCCTATGCTTGCTTTCAATTTAGCAAAAAATAAATATATGCCTCATATGTATATGGAAAAAGGTGACAGACTTGGATACTCAAATGGTATTATTAGTCTAGCACTAGGTGCAATTGTCTTACTATTTGTATTTGATGGAGATACTGAAAGGTTAATTCCATTATATTCAATTGGAGTATTTGTTCCTTTTGCCCTATCACAAACTGGTATGGTGGTCAAATGGCGTAAGCAATACGGTAACGCATTCTTGAAACATTCAATATCGAATATCATTGGAGCTTTTATTTCATATGCCATCGTTTTGATACTGATAGCTTTAAGATTTAAGGATGTTTGGCCATTCTTCTTGATTCTACCAGCACTTATTTATATGTTTTATCGAATAAAGAAACATTATGTACAAGTTGCTGAACAGTTAAGACTTACTGAGGATGTACATGCTACTGAATACACAGGTAATACAGTCATAGTTTTAGTAGGAAACGTTACACGTGTTGCAGTTGGAGCGATTTCTTATGCTGAGAGTATTGGAGATGAAGTAGTTGCAATGCACGTTTCAACAAAGGAAACTAAGCATAAAAATGCTAAAGTTGAAGCAGAGTTTAAAGAGTACTTCCCTAATATTCGTTTTTCAATTGTTGAATCAAGCTATCGTGATGTTGTAAGACCAGTTGTTAGATTCGTTGACCTTGTAAGTAAAGCTGCACAGAAAAAAGGTAATACTGTCACAGTCATCGTTCCTCAATTCGTTCCCAATAAACGTTGGCAAAATATTTTGCACAACCAAATGAGTATCCGTATTCGTTATTATCTCGGTTTCAAAGATAACGTCATCGTTTCTACATACAGCTATAACTTGAAAAAATAACTAATTAATGAAATTTAATCGAAGTCTAGAACTTCGATTTTTTTGTATAGAAAAATATTAACAAACTTGCGTCATGCAATTATTAATTAAGGTGCAAATGTGGTAAAATATAAGGGAATGAAATAAATAGTGAGGTAAAATATTATGAAATTTAATCGTATTCATTTAGTTGTTATGGACTCTGTTGGAATTGGTGCTGCACCAGATTCAGATCAATTCTTTAATGTTGATAAAAACGACACTGAAAGTGATACATTAGGTCATATTGCAGATAACTATGATCTTAAAGTTCCAAATATGGAAAAAATTGGACTGGGAAATATTGAACGTCCTACACCACTTAAAGGTGTAGAAAAAGTTGAAAATCCAATTGGTTATGCTACTAAATTAGAAGAAATCTCTCGTGGTAAAGATACAATGACGGGCCACTGGGAAATTATGGGCTTAAATATTCAAACACCGTTTAGAGTATTCCCAGAAGGATATCCTGAAGATCTACTTGAAAAAATTGAAGAATTTTCTGGAAGAAAAGTAATTCGCGAAGCAAATCTACCTTATTCAGGAACTCAAGTAATTGAAGATTTTGGTCCTCGTCAAATGGAAACTGGGGAATTAATCATTTATACAAGTGCTGACCCAGTTCTTCAGATTGCAGCTCATGAGGATGTCATTCCTTTGGATGAACTTTATAAGATTTGTGAGTACGTACGCTCAATTACTCTTGACGATCCATACATGATTGGCCGTATTATCGCTCGTCCTTATGTGGGAACTCCAGGTAATTTCACACGTACTGCTGGTCGTCACGACTATGCTCTTAGTCCTTTTGGAGAAACTGTGCTTGATATTCTTGATAAGAATGAAGTTGGTACTTATTCAGTTGGTAAGATTAACGATATCTTCAACGGAGCTGGTATCAACCATGATATGGGACATACTGCTCATAATATGGCTGGTGTGGATAGACTTTTGGAAACAATTAAGGATCCAGAATTTAAGGAAGGCTTCTCATTTACTAACCTTGTGGACTTTGATGCTCTCTTTGGTCACCGTCGCGATATTGAAGGTTACGGAAATGCCATTAATGAATTCGACGCTCGTTTACCTGAAATAATGGATGCTATGGAAGAAGATGATTTATTGCTTATCACTGCCGACCATGGTAATGATCCATCATATGTAGGTACCGACCATACTCGTGAGTATGTGCCTTTACTTGCTTATAGTAAATCATTTAAACATGGTGGAGTTCTTCCAGTAGGACACTATGCTGATATTTCTGCTACAGTTGCTGATAACTTTGGTGTTCCGCAAACTGAAAATGGTAAGAGCTTCCTTAAGGAATTAGTTTAAGAAAGGTAAGAGAAAGTGACAAATATCGTATCAAATCAAATTAAAGAAACAGTTGAATATTTAAAATCAGTTGGTTTTGGTCAGGCAGACTTTGGGCTAATTCTTGGTTCAGGTCTTGGTGACTTAGCCAATGAAATTGAAAATCCAGTTGTAGCTGACTATGCTGATATTCCTAACTTCCCATCATCAAAAGTTGCTGGTCATGCTGGTAAATTAGTTTATGGCGACTTAGCTGGTAAGAAAGTAATAGCAATGCAAGGACGCTTTCACTATTATGAAGGTCATTCTATGCAAACTGTAACTTTGCCAGTTCGTGTAATGAAATCTTTTGGAGCAGATAGCTTAATCGTAACTAATGCAGCAGGTGGAATTAATTTTGGTCCTGGTACTCTTATGTTAATCAATGACCATATTAACTACACTTTTGATAATCCATTAATTGGGGAAAACTTAGATGAATTTGGTCCACGATTCCCTGATATGTCTGAAGCTTACAACAAGAACTATCGTGAGATTGCTCAAAAAGTAGCTGCTGATAACGGAATCAAAACTGAAGAAGGTGTTTATATGGGATTCTCTGGTCCTACATACGAAACACCAGCTGAAATTCGTTTTGCTAAAACAATCGGTGCTGATGCTGTAGGCATGTCTACAGTCCCAGAAGTAATTGTTGCCAACCATTCTGGTATGAAGGTTCTTGGTATCTCTGCTATTACTAATCACGCAGCAGGGCAACAAGCTGAACTTAATCATGCTGAAGTAGTAGAAGTAACAACACGCATCAAAGCTGACTTCCAAGAACTTGTTAAGTCAATTCTTGCTGCATTATAAAAAAATAATTTATTAAAGAGGAAAAAAATGTCAACACATATTGAAGCAAAAAAAGGTGAAATCGCTGATAAAATTCTTTTACCAGGAGATCCCCTTCGTGCAAAATTTATTGCTGAGAATTATTTAGAAGATGCTAAATTATTTAATAATGTCCGTGGAATGCTTGGCTACACAGGTACATATAAAGGACACAGAGTAAGTGTAATGGGTACTGGAATGGGTATTCCAAGTATTTCAATTTATGCTCATGAACTTATTACTGAATATGATGTTAAGAAGTTAATCCGTGTTGGTACAGCTGGAGCTCTTGCTAAAGATGTTCATGTTCGTGAAATGGTTTTAGCACAAGCAGCTGCTACAATGTCTAGTTTCGTAAGAAATGATTGGCCAGAATATGATTTCCCACAAATTGCTGATTTCGATCTTTTAGATAAGGCTTACCATATTGCAAATGACTTAGATATCACTACTCATGTTGGATCAGTTCTATCAACTGATATCTTTTACAGTGATTTTTATGAAAAGAATGTCAAACTTGGCACTATGGGTGTTAAGGCAGTTGAGATGGAAGCAGCTGCACTGTATTACCTTGGTGCAAAATTTGGTGTACAAACACTAGGAATTATGACAATTTCTGATAGTCTTGTTAATGATGAACCTGATACTACTGCAGAAGAAAGACAGACTACATTTACTAATATGATGACTGTTGGCCTTGAAACTCTTATTGCAGAATAGATAGTAAGTTTGGTAGGAAGCTATTTATTTAACTTCCTACTTTTTAATTTTTGACATAAAAGAAAGATTAAAATGAAAGAATTTATTTTATATAAGAAAAAAATAAGTACAATTTTTGATATAATTTTAGCTATTGTGATACCTATTATTCCGATAGTAGCCTCGCTTAACACTAAAGGAACAGGGAGAATAGTTTGGTGTGTATTCGCATTGTTCTCTATAGTAATCTTTGTTCCCAATATTGTACGTAAATTAATATCTCTATTCAACGGCGGAGAGGTCATTGCTCGTGTAACAAAAACAACTGTTTATGAATCTTCTAGTTTGATTTCATTTATTAAAAAACCAATTCCCTGGTCCTCTGTTCAAGGACTTGAGATGTATGGTGATGGAATTCAACTTATTTTACCTCCTGACAGGGACGGAAGAGTTAAAATTCGAGTTGTAGATTTACCTCACTTTAGAAAGCAAACTTTGGTTGGACAGTATGATGAAAAAGGAATTTTTCATTCAATGGCCAATGAAGAAGTATTTAAAATTTTTAAGGAATTTTACAGTAGATATAAGAAAAATCAGCTATAAGGCTGTTTTTTTGTTGTTCAATAAACAAAATAAGAAAAAAATATGTATAATGATTAAGAGAAGTTTAAAGGAGATAGTTAAATGATAAAAAAAACATTGTTTAATGATGGAAAGGCAAGCTGGATTAATATTCAAACTGATGATTTGGATGCTGCAGCAATGTCAAAACTATACAAAGAATATGATATAGATGATGAAATACTCATGTATTCACTAGATAAAAACGAAAGAGCGCATATTGAATATAATGACAAGAGTAATACCCTTGTATTGATTTATAATGTTGCTAATATAAATAAAACTGATAATCACTATGAGACTGTACCAATGGCTTTTCTTGCTAAAAACAATAGCTTGGTCACTTTAACAAATAAGAAAAATAATTACATTGCTGAAAGAATGAATGACTATATATTAGATCATGAAGATGTAAGTGCATTTAAGTTTTTATTCGCAGCATTATTTATGGTTTCAGATGCCTTTTTCCCATTAATTGAAGAGATGGATACTGAACGAAAATTATTGAATGATAGAATAAGAGAAAAAACAACTAAACAAAATCTATTTGCACTTTCTGACCTTGAAACTGGTATCGTTTATATGCTTTCAGCTTCAAAACAAAATGCAGTATTACTTGAACAATTAAAAGCACACTCAATTTTTAGAGCACTGGATGATATTGAAAGGGAGCAACTTGAGGACGCTTCAATTGAAGCTAAGCAATTAGTTGAAATGACCAACATTACATCAGAAATTTTAAGCCAGCTTTCTGCTACCTATAATAATGTACTTAATAATAATCTAAATGATACTATGAAGATACTAACTGTGCTTTCGATTCTATTAACCATACCTACTATAATTACAGGTTTTTTTGGTATGAATATGCCCCTTCCGCTAGAGAATAATCCTATGGGTTGGATAATAACAATTGCAATTAGTGTAGCAATTTGGTTCGCATTATCGTGGATATTAAACAAGGTTATGGAAAAATAGTTCGTAATTAACGAACGTTTGTGAATTATTTAAGTCTTTTTAGTTCGAAAAAGAGGTTAAAAACTTATTTTTTTGCTAAAATAAGAAAAAAGCTTAAGGAGATTTTAATGGTAAAAACAGATATAGAGATTGCTCAAGAGCAAACACTCACGCCGATTGTTGATATTGCTGAAAAAGCAGGATTCTTGGATGATGAAATTGAGCAATATGGGAAATATAAGGCTAAAATTTCTTTAGATGCATTTGATAGACTTGCAGATAAGGAAGATGGGAAGTTAGTCCTTGTTACAGCTATTAATCCAACTCCAGCAGGTGAAGGTAAATCTACCGTTACCATTGGTCTAGGTGATGCCCTAAATAAAGAGGGATACAATACTATGATTGCCTTGCGTGAACCGTCACTTGGTCCTGTTATGGGAGTAAAGGGTGGAGCAGCAGGTGGAGGATACGCCCAAGTATTACCGATGGAGGATATAAATCTTCACTTTACTGGTGATATTCATGCTATTACGACAGCAAATAATGCTATTGCTGCCCTTCTTGATAATCATATTCATCAAGGTAATGCCCTTAATATTGATCCACGTCGCATTATCTGGAAGCGCGTGGTTGACCTCAATGATCGCCAACTCCGTCATATTACAGACGGTCTAGGCGGACCAATCAATGGTGTACCTCGTGAAGATGGTTTTGATATCACAGTTGCCAGCGAAATAATGGCAGTTTTCTGTCTTGCAGTTTCTATTGATGATCTTAAAGAACGTTTATCTCGAATCGTTGTTGCCTATACTTATGATAGAAAGCCGGTAACTGTTGGTGACTTACAAATTGAAGGAGCTATCACGGTTCTCTTAAAAGATGCCATCAAGCCAAACTTAGTTCAAACGATTGAAAAAAATCCCGCCTTAATTCACGGAGGACCTTTTGCAAATATCGCTCATGGATGTAACTCAGTTTTAGCCACTAAACTTGCCTTAAAATCTGCTGACTACGTAGTAACAGAAGCAGGATTTGGAGCAGACCTTGGAGGAGAAAAATTCCTTGATATTACAAGCCGCGAATTACCTAAGCATCCTGATGTAGTGGTAATTGTGGCAACTATCCGTGCCCTTAAGATGCATGGAGGAGTTCTAAAATCAGAGCTGACAAGTGAAAATGTTGAAGCACTTGTTAAAGGTTTTGAAAATCTTAAAAAGCATATCGATAATATGTCTTCTTATGGACTACCAGTTGTAGTTGCAATCAATGAATTCATAACTGATACGCAAGCTGAGATTGATGCCTTAACTGATTTACTAAATGAAATCAATATCCCAGTGGCACTTACAAGTGTCTGGGCTGATGGCGGGGCAGGTGGAATCGAACTTGCAAATAAAGTAGTAGAAGCTACTTCAAAAGAATCTGATTTTACATATTTATATGATCTAGATTTACCAATTAAGGAAAAAATTGAAGTTATCGCCAAAAATATTTATGGTGCTGATTCAGTTAACTTTGATAAAAAAGCACTTAATCAAATTAAAGAATTTGAAAAGAATGGTTGGGATAAACTTCCAGTATGTATGGCCAAAACTCAAAACTCATTGAGTGATGACCCAACATTAATTGGTGCACCAACTGGATTTGATATTACAATCCGTGAACTGATTCCAAAATTAGGAGCAGGATTTATTGTAGCTTTGACAGGAGCAATCATGACAATGCCAGGACTTCCCAAAGTTCCAGCCGCAATGAACATGGATGTAGACTCAAAAGGAAATATCTCAGGTTTGTTCTAATAGACTTACATCAAGAAGAGTTTTATCTCTTCTTTTTTTGTTATAATTAATATAATAAAAAAGATAAAGGAGATTAAAATGACTTTAGATGTGGTGAAAACAAAAATAGGAGATATAAATATCACTCAAATTATCGAAATTGAGATTGGAGAAACAATTCAACATTTCATTAGTCAAGCAACGCTAGAAGAAATAAAAAAAATTAAGTGGTTAGATTACCCTTATGTAAACGGAGATGGAACTTTAAATGGTATATCCCAAGCCTTCATCATTGAAAAAAATGATAGACTAACAGTAGTAGATACCTGTATTGGAAATGATAAAAAACGAATCGACTTCCCACATTGGAATGAATTACACCTAGATTTTTTAAGTACTCTTGAAGAAAATAGTATTGATAGGTATAAAGTTACTGACGTCCTATGTACTCATTTACATTTAGATCATGTTGGCTGGAATACAATGAAGACATCAGAAGGCTGGCTTCCTACTTTTCCGAATGCAAAATATCATTTTGGTCGTAAAGAATATGAATTTTGGACTAGTAAAGAAGGTATAGGCTCTATTGGTGAGGGTCAGGAAGAAGCTGTGAAAGATTCAGTTTTTCCCGTTTTAGATGCTGGTCTTGTAAATTTTTTAGATGAAGATGCTGATTTAGGAGATGGTATAAAAGTTATTTCAACGCCAGGTCACACACCAGGACATAATAGTATTATATTTGAAACCGGAGCAAAAGATTTTATAATAACTGGAGATTGTATCCATCATCCTTGCCAATTTGCAAATCTACACTGGTCTATGAAAGCTGATAATAATGCTGAAGTAGGTGTAAAGACAAGGAGAGAATTTGCAGATAAGTTCTCTAATGAAAAATATATTGTTGCTGGTACTCATTTTTCAGTTCCTTCAATTGGTAATTTAATCAAAAAAGGAGAAAATTTTGAATTTCATCCAATTGATAAAGAATAGAAGATTTGTGTAGGGTGATTTTAATTTTCCTCTCTTTTTTCTTGACAAAATGAATGAATAATTATATTATTCATTCATGGAAAACATAAAAGAGAAAATACTGAATAGTGCAATTGAGAAATTTAAGATTAATGGGTATAAACAAACAAACATACAGCAAATTTGCAAAGACGCTGATATCGCAACTGGATCATTCTACAAGTATTATTCTTCTAAGGAAGAAATATACTTTGATTCCTATAGAAAAGAAAACGAGAGAGTAAAAGAGAATATATTGTCAACAATTAATTTTGATGAGACTCCCATTGAATTGATTTACATGATTATTTCAAAAATATTTGAAGAAACTCATGAAAACCGATTATTAAACGAGTGGTCATGTTCAAAATACTTAAGGGAAAAGTTACAATCTCAATATGATTTAATTATTAAAGATTCAGTTGCATATAAGACTTTTAAAGAATTAATTGATTACTGGGATGAAAAACGACTGTTAAATGAGAAAGTAGGAAAAGAAGAAGCAATTGAAATGTTTAATGCTATTTCAATTTTAGATTTACATCAGAATGAAATACAAACATCTAATTATCAAAAATTATTAAAAAATATGTTTACTGCATTATTAAGTTTAATTTTGAAACAATAGAAAGGTCTCAAATAAATGAAAATTCTAGCTTCTATATTACTAGTTCTAGGTTTATTAACTGGTATTTTTGCAACACAAGTCGGGCAACCTTTTGAGCAAAACTGGCTTTCTCTAGTGATAGGTGCTTTAATATTTATTATTATAGCTTTGTATCTTTTGAAATTACCCTTTTATTTGCTTGCTATCTTGCTAATATTATTATTTATTTCAGCTGTTTTATTTATATTTTCTATGGCAGATACTCCAATCTTAATAAAAATAGCTTTTGTATTTTTAACACTTTCTATTATCCTTTTATTGATCAAATATATTAAGAGAAAGTTTTAAGTATTTAAATGAATTAATTTAAACTATTTATGAGCGTGAAGTTTATCAATCCTTCATGTTTTTTGATGTTCTTTTTTCTTGTATATAAAAAAATACCAAAAATAAATTGGCATAGACCAATTTATTTTGGTATAATAACTGTAAAGGCTTACAAAAAGTCGAAGTTTACTTATTAATTAAATAAAAAAGAGGTCTTAAAATGGGAAAATTAGGTATTTCAATATATCCAGAACGTTCAACCTTTGAAGCTGATAAAGCATATTTGGATTTAGCTCATAAATATGGATTCAAACGAGTATTTACGTCTCTTCTTGAAATTGAAGGCGATAAAGATAGTGTACTCGCTAACTTCAGAAAACCTATTGATTATGCAAATAGCTTAGGTATGGAAGTTATGGTTGATATTAATCCAGCCCTTTTTGAACAACTAGGTGTATCTTATGACGATCTTTCATTCTTTGATGAAATGGGAGCATATGGTGTTCGTCTTGACCTTGGTTTTACAGGTGCTGAGGAAGCTAAAATGACTCGTAACCCATATGGTATCAAGATTGAAATTAACATGAGCACAGGTACTAACTACGTTGATAATATCATGTCATTTTCACCAAATACTGATAACTTACTTGGCAGTCACAATTTCTATCCAATGCGTTATTCAGGCTTAGGACTTGACCACTTTATTTACTGTACTAAGAAATTCAATAAATATAACTTAAATACTATGGCCTTTGTTAATTCTCACGATGCAACATTTGGACCATGGCCACATAATGATGGTCTTGCTAGTCTTGAAATTCACCGTGATTTAGAACTTGCAACTCAAGTTAAACATATGAAACTATTAGGTGGTATTGACGATATTTCAATTGGTAATGCTTATGCAAGTGAAGTAGAATTAAAAGCAATGTCTGAAGCTTTCTTCTCAACTAAACCAACTCTTAAGGTTGTAACTGGAGAAAACATTACAGATAATGAAAAAGTTTGTCTGTTTGAAAGTCAACACTCATATCGCGGAGATAAAAGTGACTATATTCTACGTAGCACAATGACTCGTGTTTGGTATAAAGATAGAGAGTTCCCAGCACATGATACAAATGATATCAAGCGTGGTGACATCCTAATTGGTAATGTGAATTTTGGACAATACAAGGGTGAAACTCAAATCGCTTTACAAGAGATGCCTAACACAGGAAGTATTAATGTTGTTGGTCGCATTTCTGATGATGAACTATTCCTCCTAGATTACCTCAAACCTTGGGGAGACTTCCAATTTGAAGAGGTAAAATAAGTTATATTTTTAGGCAAAGATACGTATTCTAGCACTTTGAGTACGTATTTTTTTATTTATGCTAATTTCTAGTTTTCAATTAAAATATTGCTGTGGGAAAAAAAGGAGAATATATACGGAAAATTTAAATCAATTAAAACTTCGTTAGTGTGCAGATGGTAAAGTAGAAATATTAGATGCAAGTTTAAGTAATTAAAAACCTTGAAAAAATTTTTCAAAAATATAGGACAACCAAATTAGAAGTGAGTAACAATTAACAACTGTTGAATGCATTAGAAATTTTAAATTGTTTAATATATGCCTTGGACTAAACTGTATTAGTTTTAGTTAATGAACATTAATAACGGAATTGAAATTCTTAGTAGTGTGACACTTCTTTATAAATTTGAACATATTTAAGTTTAAAATAGATAAAATAAAATATTTTTGAATTATATTACGTATTCTAGCACTAGAATGCGTGTTTTTATATTGTTATATGCTATAATATCAAGTATAGTGGGGGGATTGTGCATATGAGATAATTACTTGCTATAACAAATATCAAGGGGAATATAATGATTAACAAAATCCAAAAGCCTGTTACTCTCTTGATGTTACTTTTAATGCTACCTTTTACTTCAATAGGAGAAGTTGTAGCCTTGACAGTAGATCAGAGTAATAAGAATGATGTGGTTCTCTTGGATGAGAACCAAAAAGAGGCTAAGGAAGTAACTACCGATGAAACGGGAACAGTTGACTTCTATGCTGGAGTGACTAATGGCGACACTTTGAGGCTAACGACCAACCAACCAGTCGAACTCTCAATAGTGGATACAGGCCTAACTATCACCCAAATTGCCCAAACAACCTATGATCTTTCGTGGACAAAAGTTGGAAGTAATACTTCAAAGGTGAAATTAAAAATCCTTGGAGATTCGGATATAGAACTTAAACTAGCGAGCAAGGACAATGAAAGTACAAAGACGCTTTTAATCCAAAAAGCACTTGCAGTTGCTGAGAAAACAGAAGAATCAACTCCATTGAGTGAATCTTCAAAAGACGAAGAAACAACACCTTTAACTTCAGTTGTTGAAACTAAAGAAACTATCAATGAAAGTGAAGTGAGCAATGAGGATTTGAAAAGTGATGACTCAAGTGATTTATCTGATGTAATATCATCAATAATTGAGCCATCTAGTGCATCTAGCAGTAGCGAAGCTTCAAGTCCATCATCTTCATCAAGTCAAGAACAAAGTTCAGCTGTTCCTGAAGTAAAATCAAGTACCAAAGACATATTACCTTCAAAATCAATTGTTGAAACAGCTAAGCCAAAAATAAAGGTATCCAATGCTAAACTTGCACTGGCAGCAACAAATTTTGATGCGGCACAATATGTAACCAATGTGGACATGTTGGCTGGAGGAGTTAATCCAAATGGTAAGACTTATCCTGACTCACAGTCTTTTCAATTGAAATATCAAATGAATTTTGGTAATGGAAATAATATTGATACTACACAGCCGTATATCATGAATTTACCAACCTTATTTTCAAAATTTGAAACCACTCGTCCAATTCGTATTGAGATGGAAGATGGAACTTTTATTGGTGAAGTCACAATTCAAAATGGAAAAATAAATATTCAATTTAATGATAATGTCAAGTCTTATAATAATGTTAAAATAAATTTTTCATTTTGGTCTGGTGCAGATAAAAGTAAAATTGACTATACAAATGGAAATGATATTTCTTTCTCATTAAATGATGGGACTACCAAGGGTTACCATGTGAATTTTTCTAAAACTTCAAGTAGTGGTTCTTCAGGACAGAGTGCTATAGCCAAAAATATTGCACCATACAATACGAATGCAGATGAAACTGAGATAACATGGAGAATAACAGTCAATAAAGGTGGATATCTTGTAAATGATTCATACTTATATGATGTAGTTAAAAATCTACAGGAGTATATCCCGGGTTCTATGAATATAACTTATAGAAATGGTGATGGTAAAACTTTAAGACAAGAAAAAGTCAATCCAGTTTTCATACAACAGCCAGATGGTTCAAGGGTAATGAGTTTTCATTTTGGTAAGTTGACTCCCAATAAGAAAAATACCCCAACTGGTGAAACATATGATCCTACATCTCTTTCAGCAGTTTATATAACATATAATACTAAACTAATTTACAATGATGCTCCACAATTTAATGACTCAACCAAGCAACAAAGATGGCCTAATACTGCATATTCTTACGATGGTGATCCAAATAATTCTGAAAACCCAGGAGTTTTAATTGACTCAAGTGCTGCATCTGCTGGATGGCGTGGACAAGAAGGCGGAGGAACAGGAGATCGTTTAATCAATATACTGGGTACAAAAGTTTGGAATGATGGTGAAAATCAAGATGGTAAAAGACCAGATAGTCTTCAAGTAGTACTTTATCGCAATGATTCGGTATATCGTAGAGTAGATGTTCAGCCTGACAAGAAAACGGATAATACTTGGAATTATAGATTTGACAATATTCCGTATTCAGATGGTGATGGGAATGTATATACTTATACTGTTAAAGAAGAGAACGTACCTGACGGATATTCTGAAGACGTAACAAATCCAGCACCAAATCCAATTTATGATGCTAGCAACAAAGATAAAGATGGATATAAGATTATAAATTCATATACTCCTAAATTAACGCAAGTTAAAGTTTTGAAAAAGTGGGATGATAACAGTAACCAAAATAATACTCGTCCTGATTCAATTACTTTAAATTTATTTGCTAATGGTGAGCCTGCACTTGATAAGGATGGGGAAAAAATTTCACAAAAAATAAGTGCTCCTCAAGGTGATCACAAATCAGATACTTGGGCATACACATTTGAGAACTTGCCTAAAAACAAAGATGGGAAAACAATTGAATATACGGTATCTGAAAGTGAAGTAGCAGGGTATAAATCTGATATTTCTCTTGATAGTGAAGAGGATGGTAAATTTAATTACACAATTACAAATACACAGTCTACGACACTAGTAGAAGGTCAAAAAATATGGGATGATAGTTCAAATCAAGATGGTAAACGTCCTGCTTCTATAACAATTCAACTTTTGGCCAATGGTATAGAAGCTAAAGATTCTGATGGCAATCTTATTACAAAAGAAGTGAAATCTTCTGATTCTGACACTTGGAACTTCGAATTTAAAGATTTACCTAAATATTATAATTCTGAAATAGTAGATCCGACACTACCTATTACACCCATAATGTATACATTTAAAGAAGTAAATGTACCCGATGGATATAGTAGCAAAGTTAGCGATGATGGGAAAAAAATCACAAATAGTCGTATGCCAGAAATAACTGATATTTCAGCAAAAAAAGTATGGAATGATAAGGATGACATAGCTGGTTTCAGACCTGAAAGTATTGAATTTCAACTTTATAAGCAAGTTGAAGGTGATGAAAAAGTAGCTGTAGGCACTCCTCAAACTACTACAAAAAATGACTGGAATACTGAGTGGAGATCTTTACCTAAATATGAAAAAGGGAAAGTAATTACATACAGTGTAGAAGAATTAAATGTACCAGAAAAATATAAATCATCAATTGAAACTGATAAAGATAATCCTAATAACTTCATAGTTACAAATAGTTATGTTCCAGAAACTATTAATATTTCAGTTAAAAAAGTATGGGATGATAAGGATGATACAGCTGGACTTAGACCAGAAAAAGTTGAATTCCAGCTCTATAAGCAAGTTGAGGGTGATGAAAAAGTAGCAGTGGGCTCTCCTTTAACTGCAACAAAAGATGACTGGAGTGCCGATTGGAAGTCTTTATCTAAGTATGAAAAAGGTAAACAAGTTTCATACAGTATAGAAGAATTAAATGTACCAGAAAAATATAAATCATCAATTGAAACTGATAAAGATAATCCTAATAACTTTATAGTTACAAATAGTTATGTCCCAGAAACAGTATCTATTAAAGGTATAAAAGTATGGGAAGATAAAAATAATCAAGATGGTAAACGTCCTGAAAGTATTATGCTTAATCTATTAGCAAATGGTCAACCAGCTCTTGATAAAGATGGAAAAGAAATCATTCAAAAAATAGTTGCTCCTGAGAATAATGCTAATTCAAATGAATGGTTATATAGTTTCGATAATCTTCCTATGTATAAAAAGGGAAGCGAAATTAAATATTCTGTCGATGAAGTGAACATCCCAGAAGGGTATACAAAAGAAGTGGATGACTCGGATAAAGCAAATATAATTATTACTAATTCACATATCCCTGAGCAGACTTCAATTATAGTTAATAAATTCTGGGAAGATGAGGATAATCAAGACCATATTCGTCCTTTGTCAATTCAAGTTAAACTTTTTGCTAATGATAAGGATACTGGGGTAGTTAAAACGATTATTCCAGATGCTACTGGAAATTGGACGACAACTTTTGATAATTTAGATAAAAAAGAATCTGGTTTGGATATCAGGTATTCTCTTGAAGAAGTAGTTCCAGAAGGTTATGAAAGTAAAATAAACGGGACTATTATTACTAATATACATAAACCTACAACTGTGAAAATTAGAGCGGAAAAAGTTTGGGATGACGAAGATGATAAAGATAACATTCGTCCAGAAAGTGTTCAATTTCAACTTTATAGGGTAGGTACAGATGGTAAAAAAACAACTGTTGGTGATCCTGTTACATTAAGCAATTCTACTGAATGGACTAATCTCCCGGAAAAAGAAAATGGAACTAAAATCAAATATGAAGTTGAAGAAGTCTCTGTTAAAGAAGGATATACTTCATCGGCAAAAGAAGTTAGTGATGGTGTTTGGGTGGTAACAAACTCACACAAACCTACTCCTCCAATAGTTCCTACTACAACAAGTAGCAAGCCAAGTACTTCAAGTGAAGAAGAAACAAGTTCAACTACAATAAGTAGCAAACCAAGTACTTCAAGTGA
>NZ_MKIR01000007.1 GCF_001832905.1 Floricoccus tropicus
TGGCTCTATAATTTCTAGTGTGGGTGGTTAAAAACCATTCACACTTTTTTTGATACAAATAAAAAAAGCATATGACTCTCTGCTAGAATAGTTAATAACGACAAAAACATTCCACAGGAGAAAAGACATATGCTCAATAATGATTCTATCAGAAATCTATTAAGAATTGAAGACCAAAAGATTACTTTTACTGGTGAGATTATTAATGAATCAATAAAGAATATTAATTGCACTATTGTTCTTGCCTCATTATCTAGATTACCTCAAAGATGTAAATGTAAGGCTGATAAGAGGAGCTGGATTAAACATGGATACTTCACCTCTGATATTCTACTTACTCCTGCCTTCAAATATAGAACATATCTTAGATTAAAGAAATGTAGATACAAATGTAAAAGATGTGGTGCTACTAAAACAAGTAAAACTAATATTGTTATGAAAAACTGTCATGTATCTCAAGATGTTAAACACTCTATTGCAATTGATTTAAAAGATAAGAAATCAATTAAAGATATTGCTAAAGACAATCTAGTTTCAACTTCAACTGTTTATAGAGTATTCAAATCTTACTACAAACTTGCTAGAAATACATTCTCAAACCTTCCTCAGGTAATTCACTTTGATGAATTCAAGGCAACTAAAGATTGTAAATCTTCTATGGCCTTTATCTATATGGATGGAGTCAAAGGAAATATTATTGATATTCTTAACAGCAGGAAAGCCGAAGATATTAAAAAGCATTTTTTCAACTACTCATATAAACAAAGAGCTAAAGTTAAATATATAGTTATGGATATGTATGCACCTTACAAATATTTAATTAAAAAGATTTTTCCTAATGCATCGATTGTCATTGATAGATTTCATATTGTCCAACATATTAATCGTGCTCTTAATCAGATTAGAATAACTGAAATGAAGAGATTTAATAATTCTAACCCAGAGGATAAGAAGATATATAGATTATTTAAGAGATATTGGAAAATGATCCTAAAAGATAGCGAATTAATCAACTACTCTAACTATAAACATTTCATAGGTGTTAAAGGACTTACTACTGAATCTCACATTCTAGATACGATCTTTTCTAATTCTCCTAAACTTCATAAGCATTATAAAATCTATCAAGATATTTTGGGTGCTATAAAGAGACGCGATATAGATCTTTGGAAGATGATAATATCAGAACAGAGGAATGATATTGATTCAAGATTTAAAACTGTAATTAAGACTTTTAGAAGATTTAACAATGATATTCAAAATGCAATAATGCTTCCATATAGTAATGGTAGGCTTGAAGCTATGAACAACAATATTAAAGTGATAAAGAGAATATCTTATGGATATAGCAACTTTGATAACTTTAAGAGAAGAATAATGATTGTACAAGGAAATTTAACGCTGTAAACAAAAAAAGTAGCACGATAATCGTGCTACCTAAACTCTTATTAACTGAGCAGATATTTTATACACCCACAACAGTTGACAAAGAGCC
>NZ_MKIR01000008.1 GCF_001832905.1 Floricoccus tropicus
CAACTACAACAAGTAGCAAACCAGGTACTTCAAGCGAAGAAGAAACAAGTTCAACTACAACAAGTAGCAAACCAAGTACTTCAAGCGAAGAAGAAACAAGTTCAACTACAACAAGCGATGAATCGAGTACTTCAAGCGATGAATCAAGTACTTCAAGTGAAGAAGAAACAAGTTCAACTACAACAAGCGATGAATCGAGTACTTCAAGCGATGAATCAAGTACTTCAAGTGAAGAAGAAACAAGTTCAACTACAACAAGTAGCAAGCCAAGTACTTCAAGCGAAGAAGAAACAAGTTCAACTACAACAAGTAGCAAGCCAAGTACTTCAAGTGAAGAAGAAACAAGTTCAACTACAACAAGCGATGAATCAAGTACTTCAAGCGAAGAAGAAACAAGCTCAAGCTCAGCTACAACAAGTAGCAAACCAAGTACTTCAAGTGAAGAAGAAACAAGTTCAACTACAACAAGTGATGAACCAAGTACTTCAAGCGAAGAGGAAACAAGTTCAACTACAAGCGATGAATCAAGTACTTCAAGCGATGAATCAAGTACTTCAAGCGAAGAGGAAACAAGTTCAACTACAACAAGTAGCAAGCCAAGTACTTCAAGCGAAGAAGAAACAAGTTCAACTACAACAAGTAGCAAACCAAGTACTTCAAGCGAAGAAGAAACAAGTTCAACTACAACAAGCAACAAACCAAGTACTTCAAGCGAAGAAGAAACAAGTTCAACTCAACTACAACAAGTAGCAAACCAAGTACTTCAAGTGAAGAAGAAACAAGTTCAACTACAACAAGTGATAAACCAAGTACTTCAAGCGAAGAAGAAA
>NZ_MKIR01000009.1 GCF_001832905.1 Floricoccus tropicus
TTTTTTTTTTTTGTTCTTGTTGATTCACTTGTACTTGTTGATTCACTTGTACTTGTTGATTCACTTGTACTTGTTGATTCACTTGTACTTGTTGATTCACTTGTACTTGTTGATTCACTTGTACTTGTTGTAGATGAACTTATTTCTTCTTCACTTGAAGTACTTGGCTTGCTACTTGTTGTAGTTGAACTTATTTCTTCTTCACTTGAAGTACTTGGCTTGCTACTTGTTGTAGTTGAACTTGTTTCTTCTTCACTTGAAGTACTTGGCTTGCTACTTGTTGTAGTTGAACTTGTTTCTTCTTCGCTTGAAGTACTTGATTCATCGCTTGTTGTAGTTGAACTTGTTTCTTCTTCACTTGAAGTACTTGGTTTGCTACTTGTTGTAGTTGAACTTGTTTCTTCTTCACTTGAAGTACTTGATTCATCGCTTGTTGTAGTTGAACTTGTTTCTTCTTCGCTTGAAGTACTTGGTTTGCTACTTGTTGTAGTTGAACTTGTTTCTTCTTCGCTTGAAGTACTTGATTCATCGCTTGTTGTAGTTGAAC
>NZ_MKIR01000010.1 GCF_001832905.1 Floricoccus tropicus
CTGCTATACCAAATAATAATGGTACTGATGCAAGTGCAACAAATGGACTTAACTTTTTAGTCATGATCAGAATCATGAACACAACGATAAGAGCATAAGCCATAAATGTTACCATAAATAAATCCTCCTTCTATGTCACATAATATAACATAGAAATTTATAGAAAAATATAGATATTTTTTTCGAATATTTAGACAAATTTTTTTATTATTTTAATTTTTATATATAAAAGCTTTATTACAAAAGGATTTCATCGTGATTCATTTAACAATACCAATTTTTACAAAAGAACACAAAAAAACATATTTATACGAAAAAGCAAGGAAGTATATCTACTCCTTGCCCTATATGTTATTTGTATTGTCGTACTTTTTCATCTAGTACAGTATTTAAGATTCCACCATCATGATAGAATTTAATCTCTGTTTCAGAATCAAATCTTGATAAAGTATCAAATTCAATTGTTGTTCCATCTTCTCTTCTAGCAATAACTTTAACAATTTGTTTCGGTGTTGGGTTATCACCAAGAAGAATTTCGAAATTCTCTTTTCCAGTTAACCCAAGGCTATCAGCAGTCTGACCATCAATATATTCAAGTGGTACAACTCCCATCATAACTAGGTTTGAACGATGAATTCTTTCATAAGATTCAACAATTACTGCCTTAACTCCAAGAAGTTTAACACCTTTGGCCGCCCAATCACGTGATGATCCCATACCGTAGTCTTTACCTGCCAAAATTACAAGTTCTTGCTTATCAGCCAAATACTTTTCACTGGCATTAAAGATTGAAATTATTTCTTCTGTAGGGAAATAATCTGTCCAGCTTCCTTCCTTGCCATCAGCCAAATCGTTATGAAGTCTTGTATTTGCTAGTGTTCCTCTTGTCATTACATGGTGATTTCCACGACGTGAACCATAAGAGTTGAAATCTTTAGGAGCAACTCCATGTTCCTTCAAGTATTCACCTGCTGGTGATTTAATGGCAATAGATCCTGCTGGTGAAATATGGTCAGTTGTGACAGAATCCCCTAGTTTAGCTAAAGCTCGTAGACTTTCAAGTTTTGGTAATTCAACAATTCCTTTTACTTGATCATCAAAGTATGGCGGATTAGCTATATAAGTTGACTCTGGATTCCAAGGGAAGGTTGGTGAATCAACAACTTCTAGATTATTCCATTCTTCTGTTCCTGAGAAAATATTCTCATATGATTTACGGTAATTTTCAGATGTGACAAATTTACTTACGTAATCATTGATTTCATCACTTGTTGGCCAAATATCTTTTAGGTAGATGTCTTTTCTATCACTAGATTTACCGATGACGTCCGTTTGAAGATTCATTCTCAAATTACCAGCAAGTGCATAAGCAATTACTAAAATTGGAGAAGCAAGATAATTTGCTTTAATCAAAGGATGGACACGACTTTCAAAGTTTCTATTTCCACTCAAGACTGCCCCCGCTACCAAATCGTTATCGATGATAGCTTGTTCTATTGTAGCTTCAAGTGGACCAGAGTTTCCGATACATGTTGTACATCCGTAAGCAATTATGTTAAAGCCAAGTTTATCAAGATAAGGTGAAAGTCCTGCTTCTTCAAGATATCTTGTTACTGCCTGAGAACCTGGCGCAAATGATGTCTTAACTTTTGGATCAATTGTTAGACCGAGTTCTACCGCTTTTTTAGCTAGAAGGCCTGCTCCAATCAATACTGAAGGGTTTGAAGTATTTGTACAGCTTGTTATTGCAGCAATTAATACATCCCCTGTCTTTAGCTCATCTTTTTGTCCGTCAAGTTCAATCGGAATCACTTTATCAAATTCAGTTTCCGTTAACCCAAAACCATGGTTACCTAGAGGAGCTGTAATTGTTTTTTCAAATTCTGACGATAGATGAGATAGTTCCACCATATCTTGTGGACGTTTCGGACCAGCAAGGTTGGTAGTGATTTTTGCAAGGTCTATTTCAATTACTTCAGTATATTCGATATTGCTTTCTTCATCGGCATTATAGAATAGATGATTTTCATGCATGTAGTCTTCGATATTAGCAATATCGTCTTCTTTTCGACCAGTTAAATGAAGATAATTAATTGTCTCAGCATCTACTGGGAAGAAGCCACATGTTGAACCGTATTCAGGAGCCATATTTGAAATAGTTGCTCTATCAGGAAGAGGTAAAGTTTCATAACCAGGACCAAAATACTCGATGAATTTTCCTACAACATTTCTTTCACGCAATACTTGAGTTACTTTTAGCGCCAAATCCGTAGCAACAATTCCTGATGGAAGTTGATTAATGAAACGCACTCCAATAACTTGTGGGATTGAAAATACTGAAGGTTCTCCCAACATACAAGCTTCTGCTTCAATACCCCCAACTCCCCAACCAAGAACTCCTAGACCGTTAATCATGGTTGTATGAGAATCTGTTCCAAAAACACTATCTGGATAATATGTATTTTCTTTTTCATTGTATTGAACAACCGGTGACAAATATTCAATATTAATTTGGTGAATAATTCCTGTATCTGGTGGAATTGCTCTAAAATTAGTAAATGATTTTTGAGCCCATTTTAGAAGCTCATATCTTTCAGAATTTCTTTCAAATTCTTTTTTAATATTATAAGCCATTGCAGCAGGATTTCCGGCTTGGTCCACTTGAACTGAATGGTCAATTACTAAATCAACAGGAATTTCTGGGTTAATGTCTTCAGGGTTTAAACCCAATTCCTTTGCAGCATCACGCATTGAAGCGATATCTACAACACAAGGTACTCCAGTATAGTCCTGTAATAAGATTCTTGCAGGATAAAATGCAATATCATCCCCAGCATTATCTTTCCAGTTAAAAATCTTATTTGCATTTTTCTCAAGCTCTTCATCTGATGATGCTTTACGAAGAATATTTTCAAGTAAGATTCTAATACTATATGGTAATGTCGATAAATCTTTCCCATAAGATTGAGCAAATTCTTTTAAATTGTAGAATTTACCTTCATTTTTCAATGTTGAAATAAAATTTTCTTTTTTCAAGATGGTAAGCCTCCTAGCTTCTTCTCTTCTGTACTATTAATTAATAATTAAACTTTAAATGGCATTAAACCAAATACTACTGCTACTACTAAATAAACGATGAATAATCCGATCGCCCATAATGCACTCTTCTTTTGCCATTGTCCCATGTCTACATCTGTTAAACGAAGTAATACATAGATAAATGGTACTAATGGACTCAATAAGTGGAAAGCTTGCCCAATTAATGAAGCAAATCCTAGTTGTAATGGTGTGAATCCATAGTTTACTCCTGCTTCTGCTAGTACTGGTAGTACTCCATAGTAGAAGGCATCGTTTGATAGGAAGAATGTTCCCGGTGCTGATAGGAAGGCAACAACCAAGCCCCAATATGAGCCCCATGATGCTGGAATAACTGATGATAGACTTGTCGCAATTGCTTTATCCATTCCCGTTCCAGCAAGGATTCCCATGAAGATTCCTGCTGCGATTACTACCATGGCTACTTGTCCACCATCTGGTAGGTTAGCTTCAATACGAGCGCGTTGGTCTGATAGTTTTGGATAGTTAATCATTA
>NZ_MKIR01000011.1 GCF_001832905.1 Floricoccus tropicus
ATCGGGAAGACAGGATTCGAACCTGCGACACCTTGGTCCCAAACCAAGTACTCTACCAAGCTGAGCTACTTCCCGTGTTGCAAATATATTGTATCAATGCACCCTAGAGGATTCGAACCTCTAACCGCCTGATTCGTAGTCAGGTACTCTATCCAGTTGAGCCAAGGGTGCTATATTAAATTAATGCCGAGGACCGGAATCGAACCGGTACGGTGATCACTCACCGCAGGATTTTAAGTCCTGTGCGTCTGCCAGTTCCGCCACCCCGGCTAAGGTGTATTTAAAGCGAACGACGAGGTTCGAACTCGCGACCCCCACCTTGGCAAGGTGATGTTCTACCACTGAACTACGTTCGCAATTGATGCCGGCTACATGACTTGAACACGCGACCCTCTGATTACAAATCAGATGCTCTACCAACTGAGCTAAGCCGGCTACCTATCAGGTTTAAATTGGCTAAAACCTAATCATGCGGATGAAGGGACTTGAACCCCCACGCCGTAAAGCGCTAGATCCTAAATCTAGTGCGTCTGCCAATTCCGCCACATCCGCGTATGACCCGTGCTGGGCTCGAACCAGCGACCCATTGATTAAAAGTCAATTGCTCTACCAACTGAGCTAACGAGTCATCATACTATTTTTTTAAACAAATAAAATTGTTCAAACGGTCCCGACGGGAATCGAACCCGCGATCTTCGCCGTGACAGGGCGACGTGATAACCGCTACACCACGGGACCATTATTATGGGAGTTAACGGGTTCGAACCGCTGACCCTCTGCTTGTAAGGCAGATGCTCTCCCAGCTGAGCTAAACTCCCAATATTCGCTTGGCACCTACCATATCTCACA
>NZ_MKIR01000012.1 GCF_001832905.1 Floricoccus tropicus
CTGCTATACCAAATAATAATGGTACTGACGCAAGTGCAACAAATGGACTTAACTTTTTAGTCATGATCAGAATCATGAACACAACGATAAGAGCATAAGCCATAAATGTTATCATAAATAAATCCTCCTTCTTTTATGTTAAATATAGCACATACACCAATTGAAAGCGCTTCTTTTATTGTTTTTGAGTTGTACTCCTTGTTTTTCTGTTGTTTTTTTACAAACAGGATGAAAGCGTTTTTTAATTGTGATAAAATAGAAATGACAACTAAACTCAAATGTTTAATTTTAAAAGGGGGGATTAAATTGAGTGATTTTAATTATAAAAATGAGTTAATAAATAAGATAAACTTCAAACAGCATAAACCATTATCTGATATTGTCTATGATGCTCTTAAGGATGCAATTTTAGATGGTACAATACCTTTAGGAGAAAGAATTAACGAAAATTATTTAGCAGAACTTCTTTCAATTTCAAGAACCCCAATTAGAAAAGCAGTAAAAAAATTGACCGAAGAAGGTTTAACTGAATCAATTCCTCAATATGGAACTGTAATCAAATATGTATCTACAGATAAGATTGATGAAATTTATAAAATAAGACTTGCATTAGAATTAGTTTTACATCAAGAAGTTCTTAAAAAAATAAGTAATTCCGAACTAAAAGAATTAAAAATTCTATCTGAATATATGATTAAATATGAAAAAGATGACAATATAGAACATTTAACTGAAATACTAAATAAATTTAATAACATGATTTCAACAATTGCTAATATGAGTACATTAAATATTTTACTTGAAGACTTAAATACATATTTTAAAAATTTCAGAAATTTTTCCTTTGCTTCAAAAGAAAGAAGGAAAATTGCCACAAAAGAACATGCAATGATTATAAGAGCAATTGAATCTGAAGATATTGAAGTACTTAATAAAATTGTAAGTAAACACATTAGACATGCACACAAGGCTGCGATTGATACTTTTGCAAGAAATGATAATTCATATATAAAAGATAATATTGTAAAAATTTCATGTGATAATCTAGAGTGTCCCATTCATAAGCATCATAAAAGGTAGTTTACCCATATAAGGATAAACTACCTTTTTATAATTTATTGTAATTTACTTATTACCTAACTAAAGATTCAGCATAGTTAACAACTTTTTTATTTACTAAAAGTTGAACATGCCCCACTTCATTCTCATTACCTTTAAATTCCTTGTAATGAATATTATTTTTTGGGTATAACTGCTCTGACTTCTTTATTGTAGCAAGCGTTACAATTGTATCATTTTTTCCACCGTTTACATTTCCATAGAGATTATATAACTGAACGTTCTGTGGAATTCCACTAATATTTTTTTTCCATGCTTTCAGATAATCACTATCTTTTGTATCATTTGCATTAGCATATGAAATATCATTATATGGTGCTGCAATAGCAACAATCTTATTGATATTGAAGTATTTAATTGGCTTAACTTGAGTGAAATAGCTCGTTAGAGCTACAGGTCCATTACTGTGTCCTATAAAATTAACATTAGAAATATTATATTTTTTTTCCAAATATTCAAAAGCAGTTTGCAAATATTTTGATTGGCGAAGCATTGAATCAATATCATCATCTGCATCCGAAAAAGCAATCACAATATTTTTTATTTCACTGGGCTTTAAACTAACCTTTTGAGACTCTACTACATTGTTATTCTCATCAATATTAATTTTAAGTATCCCATCTTGTTCTATCCTTGCTATTTTAAAGTAATCATCAAAATCATTTATAGTACCATATGTTCCAGGCACATAAATACTAGGTAATTCTTTTATTGAAGATGATCTTGATGACACACTTATACCGTAAACTAAAGATCCAACTAATAATGTGATAACGATAATGCTTAAAATATTTTTTTTATCATCTTTTTTCATATTAATCCTCTAAGATAATATAACACATTTTAAAAAATAATACAGTATTAGACATCGAGATATTTTTATGTTATTCTGTATTACTGAGGTATATGACTTATGAACAGGAAAACATGTTTAAAATTTACTAGAAAAATAGCTCTTTACATAAGATAATGATGAAGCATTGTTGAGAGCATTATATAAAAGCTTCATCGAAAATGGAGGCTTTTTTATGTACTCTTTTTTCGGTGAAGTCAAGAAGCTACGAAAACAATGAATTCGTAGCTTTTTATATGCAGTGAACTAGGAAAGGAAAACAAATGTTAAAATTAACAAATATTAGCCAACAATTTGGCGATAAAATACTATATCAAGATTTAAATTTACAAGTAAATAAAGGGGAACATGTAGGTCTTATTGGGCAAAATGGTGCCGGAAAATCCACATTAATAAAGATCATTACCGGTGAAGTACTTCCAGATGAAGGAAATGTATATTTTCCACCTAGCATGCAGCTTGGATATCTAGATCAGTATGTAGAAGTTGATGAAAACTTGACAATCATGGAATTTTTACAAACAGCTTTTCAAAAAGACTTAGATAAAGAAAAGCAAATTAATCAACTATATATTGATTATGCTGAAAATATGGATGACAAACTTTTAAATAAGGCTGGAGAACTTCAAAATCAATTAGACCAGGGTGATTTTTACCAAATGGATACTCTTATTCATGAAATGGCGACTGGTCTTGGAATTGATGTGTTAGGACTTGATACCAGTCTCAAAAGTCTAAGTGGTGGTCAAAGATCAAAAGTTATACTGGCAAAACTTTTGCTTGAAAAGCCAGATACTCTTATACTTGACGAACCAACTAACCATCTCGATGATACTCATGTTGAATGGTTAACTGAATTTCTAAAAAATTTCGATGGTACTTTCCTCGTAATTTCACATGATAGAAATTTCCTAAATGAAATAACAACTCATATTGCAGATATTGAGTTTGGCAAACTGACTAAATATACTGGTAATCTTGATAAATCACTTAAGCAAAAAGAAGTAAACCGTGAATCATATATTAGAAATTATGAATCACAAAAGAAACATATCGAAAAAACCGAAGCCTATATTAGAAAATATAAGGCAGGATCTCGTTCTACAATGGCCAAAAGTCGTGAAAAGCAGCTTGATAAAATTGAACGTCTCACTCCACCAGACCATGCTGCAAAAGCAAACTTTAACTTCCCATATAGAGAAATTGTCACTACTCTTGCACTCACCACTGATGAGCTATCAATCGGGTATGAAAAACCTTTGCTTGATCCAATCAACTTAACAATTCGTTACGGTGAAAAAGTCGCTATTAAGGGATTCAATGGAATTGGTAAATCTACGCTTTTAAAGACGCTTTTAGGTGTTATACCTAGTATTTCTGGTGAATTTGCCTTTCCAGCAAAAACTTCAATTAGCTACTTTTCTCAGGATTTAGATTGGGACTCTCCAATGCAAAGTCCTCTACAATATTTAAGTAATTTATATCCAAAAGCTACTATCAAGGATTTAAGAGGGCAATTGTCACGTGCTGGTCTTGTCAATGAATTAGCCCAGGAACCACTTAAACGACTTAGTGGTGGCGAACAAACTAAGGTAAAACTTGCCCAAATGACAATGGATGAATCTAACTTTTTAATGTTAGATGAACCAACCAATCACATTGACCATGAAACTAAAGAAAGTTTAAAAGAAGCAATCGAAAAATTCCCAGGAACCGTAATTATCGTTTCCCATGAGCAAGATTTCTACGAAGATTTTGTAGATCGTATCATTGATATAGCTGATTAATATGTTATCCAAAAAAAGTTCCCCCAAATCTCTTGATTTCAGGGAACTTTTTTATTTTGCTTTATCTCCAATATCACTTCGATAAAACATATCTGGTAATGAAACTTCTTTTAGAGCAGAATAAATTTTATTTTGTGCATCTTCAAGTGAATTTCCTGAAGCTTCTACAAGGAATATTCTTCCACCACTTGATACTAATTTACCATCTTCTCTTGCAACTCCTGCATAATATACTTGGATATCTTGATTATCAAATTTTGGAATTTCCATCCCTTTTTTATAATCATTTGGATAACCATCCGCTGCCACAACGACACCAAGTGTTATGTCATCATTCCATTCTATTTGGGGAACCCTATCATTTAATAGGTCATCAATAATTTGAGCAAGTGATGAATCAAGTCTTGGTAAGACAACTTGTGTTTCAGGATCTCCAAATCGAGCATTGAATTCAATAACTTTTGGTCCATCAGTAGTTGCAATCAAGCCAGCATACAAAATTCCTGTAAATTCTTTACCATCTAGTAGCATTCCATTTGCTGCAGGTTTTAATACCGTTTCAACTGCGGTATCAACCATTGATTGAGGGATTTGTGGTACTGGAGAATATGCTCCCATTCCACCAGTATTCGGTCCCTTATCACCATCAAATGCTCGTTTGTGGTCTTGTGAAATTACCATTGGATATACATCTGCACCTTTAACAAAGGCAAGAAGTGAAAACTCTTCACCAGCCAGAAATTCTTCGATAACAACTTTAGCACCAGACTGTCCGAATTTGTTACTTTCAAGCATATCTTCGACTGCTTCAATAGCTTGGTCTTCTGTTTCAGCTACTACTACACCTTTACCAGCAGCCAAACCATCTGCCTTAATAACTATAGGAGCCCCTTGAGATTTGATATAATCTTTGGCTTCATTAGGGTCGGTAAAAGTTTTATATGAACCAGTAGGTATATCGTATTTATCCATTAATTGTTTGGCAAAATCCTTTGAACCTTCAATTTGAGCTGCTGCTTTTCTAGGACCAAAAATTTTCAATCCTTCCTTTTCAAAATCATCTACAATACCATTCGCAAGTGGAATTTCAGGACCAACAAATGTCCAATCAATTTCGTTTCTTTGGACAAATTCAATTAATGAAACATGGTCATCTTCAGCAATATCTAGAATCTTAATTCCATCTTCAACCATACCTGGGTTACCCTTAGCACAGTATACTTCTTGAACTTTATCATCTTCAAGAAGTTTTTTTGCTATAGCGTGTTCTCGACCACCACTACCAATAACAAGTAATTTCACTCATTCTCCATTCTATTTAATATTAATAAAAACAGTCATTTTAACGCTTCTTTTTTTGTCACACAAACGGCTATGAACCGTGTGCTCACCTATTAATTGATTATTAACATTCACTACACACTTCCTCTTTGTCATGCTTCAACTCCTAGAATTTTCAACATAAGTATGTTTACAGCTTTGAACAGCGTTCAAAGTCAATAAACTGTAAACCTACCTTATGCTCAAATTCTGACCAGTCATTTCAGCACTTCCTTTTAATGTCTGAAGTGTCTTACGTCGGTAAAGATCATTGCGATTCCATATTTGTTTGCCATATCGATTGAATCCTGATCCTTAATCGAACCACCTGGTTGGATAATTGCTTTGATTCCATGTTCTCCTGCGAACTCTACACTATCATTCATTGGGAAAAAGGCATCACTAGCAAGTACTGCTCCTTCAAGTTTACCAGCTTCCTGTGCTTGATTAATGGCAATTTTAACAGATCCCACACGATTCATTTGTCCAGCACCGATACCGACTGTTTGTTCTTTATTTGCAAGCAAAATAGCATTTGATTTAACGTGCTTAACTGCATTCCATGCAAATTCTAAAGCTTCTAACTCTTCGTTTGTTGGTTGACGATCAGTTACAACGTGCCAATCTTGAATTTTATCAGCATGAGGAAGGTCCTGTTCTTGAACCAATAGACCACCCAAGACAGAAACATACTCTTTTTCTCTAGTTACAGTGTTCGTGAAATCAAGAGTCAAGAGTCTAACATTTTTCTTTTTAGTAAGAACTTCCAAAGCTGCATCAGTAAATTCTGGAGCAATAATAATTTCTAAGAAAATTTTACTCATTTTTTCTGCAGTTTCTACATCAACTGGACGATTTAGAACAATAATCCCTCCAAAAATTGAAACTGGGTCTGCATCAAAGGCAAAATCGAATGCTTGATCAATATTAGAAGCAGTTCCGATACCACATGGATTCATATGTTTAAGAGCAACTACAGTTGGTTTGCTGTATTCACGCGCAATACGTAAAGCTGCATCTGCATCCTTGATATTATTGTAAGATAATTCCTTACCATGTAACTGCTCAGCTTGAGCGATTGAATAAGGTGTTGGAAGTTGATTCTTATAAAAAGCTGCTTTTTGATGTGAATTCTCACCATAACGTAAATTTTGTTTTAAGTCATATGAACGTGTTAATTTTTCAGGAGTTTCAAGACCAACCAAGTCTGTTAAATATTCAGAAATCAAAGCATCGTAAGCTGCAGTATGTCTAAATGCTTTTGCAGCTAATTTTTTCCTTGTTTTGAGGGTAGTAACCCCTTCCTCCGTAAGCTCTTTAAGAACTTGCTCATAATCAACTGGGTCAACTAGAATTGTCACAGAATCACTATTTTTAGCAGCAGAGCGAATCATACTCGGTCCACCAATATCAATATTTTCAATTGCTTCTGCCTCTGTAACTCCATCTTTTTGAATTGTTTCTTTAAATGGATAAAGGTTAACAACTACTAAATCAATCGGTTTGATATCATGGTCTTCCATTGCCTTAACATGTTCTTCATTATCTCTTTTCGCAAGAAGTCCACCGTGAATTTTTGGATGTAAAGTTTTAACACGACCATCCATCATTTCTGGAAATTCCGTTACACTATCAATTGCAATCGTTGCAAGACCAGCATCATCTAGTGCTTTTTTTGTTCCCCCAGTTGAGATAATTTCAAAACCTAAATTTGCTAATTCTTCAGCAAATGCTACGATTCCTGCTTTATCTGATACGCTAATTAGTGCTCTTTTAGACAATTTTATTCTCCCTTATTAATTAATTTCGCTAAAGTGTCTGGATATATAATATGTTCAGTCTGATGAATCTTTGCTTCTAAACTTTCTAAATCATCATCAGGTGCAATATCAACTACTGCTTGATTAATGATTTTACCGGTATCAATTCCTGAATCTACATAATGGACTGTCACACCTGTGTATTTAACCCCATAATTAAAGGCGTCCTCAATACCATGAAGTCCAGGAAATGATGGTAGAAGTGATGGATGGATATTAATAATTCTTTGTGGAAATGCATCTAATAGTTCATTACCTATCAGACGCATATAGCCAGCAAGTATCAAAATATCAATCTGATTTTCCTTTAAAATTTTTAGTAGTTCTTGCTCATATTCTAGCTTTGAAGAAAAATCCTTAATCATAAATGAAGTAAAAGGTATTTTATGATTTTTAGCTCTTTCAAGAACATAAGCATCTGGTTTGTCAGAAAATACTAATTCTACACTACAGTTAATTCTTCCTTCTTCAACAGCTTGGATAATTGCCTCAAAATTGCTACCATTTCCTGATGCCAAAACAGCAACTCTTTTTAAACTATTCCCCATGAAAAATTACCTGTTTATCATCTTCTTTTTTCACAACCTTACCAATTTCATAGAAATCAGAGTTTATAGCATTTAATTTTTCTTTTACTTCTTCAATTTTAGATTCGTCAATTGCTAGAACCATACCGATTCCCATGTTGAAAATTTCGTACATTTCCATACTTGGAATTTGACCAAATTTCTCTAAGGCTTTAAAAACTGGTAGAACTGGCCATAAACCAAGTTTAATTTCAGCTGCTAAATCTTCAGGAAGCATGCGAGGAATATTTTCTACAAAACCACCGCCTGTGATATGTGAGATTCCATTTACTAACTCTTCTTTAACTAGAGGAAGTAGGTCATTGACATAAATTTTTGTTGGTTTGAGTAGTTCTTCGGCGACACTCAATCCTTTGAGTTCTTCTGGTTTATCAGAACCTTTGAAATCATTGGTTTGGAAGAAAACTTTTCTAACGAGTGAATAGCCGTTTGAATGAATCCCAGTAGATGGGAGTCCAATAAGGATATCTCCTTCTTTAATTTTTTCTCCTGTGACCAACTGAGATTTTTCAGCGATGCCGACAGCAAAACCTGCCAAATCATAGTCTTCTTGATCATACATTCCAGGCATCTCAGCAGTTTCGCCACCGATAAGAGCTGCTCCCGCTTGAACACATCCCTCAGCAACTCCAGCTACTACCTGTTCAAGACGAGCTGGGACATTTTTTCCAGTAGCAATGTAATCAAGGAAATAAATAGGTTCAGCACCCTGAGCTACGATATCATTAACACACATTGCCACACAGTCAATACCGATAGTATCATGTTTGTTTTCTTGAATGGCAAGCATCAATTTTGTGCCGACACCATCAGTTCCTGATACTAAAACTGGTTCTTTAAGGTCAAATTGACTAATATCAAAACAGCCACCAAATCCACCAAGAGCTCCCATAACACCCTTACGTTCTGTTCTCTTAGCGTGTTTTTTAATTCTTTCAACTACTTCATAGCCAGCTTCAACGTCAACACCAGCTTTTGCATATTCATTTGCCACGTTTTTCCTCCTAGAAAAATTTAGTCGTTTCTTCAAGTGATTTTTGGTATTCTTCTTCGTAATCATAAAGTGGTGTTGGAAAATCACCAGTGAAATATGCCATACATAAACCACCATATGGTGCATCATAATCTAATCCAACTGAATCAACTACACCATCAACCGAAAGGAAGCTTAGAGAATCTGCTCCTATATATTGACGAATTTCTTCAATTGAGTGATTAGCTGCAATCAACTCATGACGAGATTGAATATCAATCCCATAGAAGCAAGGATATTTTAGTGGTGGAGATGCAATTCTTACATGGACTTCCTTAGCTCCCGCTTCTTTAAGTAATCTAACGATTCTTCCAGATGTAGTACCACGAACAATTGAATCATCAACCATGATAATTTTCTTGCCTTCAACAACTCCTCGTACTGCAGAGAGCTTCATACGAACTCCTTGTTCACGAAGTTCTTTAGTTGGTTGGATAAAAGTTCTTGCTACATATTGATTTTTCACAAGACCAAGCTCATAAGGAATACCTGATTCCTCAGCATATCCACTAGCTGCAGAAAGAGATGAATTAGGAACACCAATTACCATATCAGCATCTATATATGTTTCACGAGCCAAGGCGCGTCCCATATTCTTTCGAGCAGTATGTACATTTACTCCAGCAATATTTGAATCAGGACGAGCAAAGTAAATATATTCCATTGAACAAATGGCAGGCATTACATCATCAGTATAGTTTTCAATCGTAATACCTTCGTCATTGATATAAACAAGTTCACCAGGTTTTACAAACTGAACAAAGTCAGCTCCAACCGAATCAAGGGCACACGTTTCAGAAGCGACAACATAAGCTCCGTTCTTCATTTGACCAATTGAAAGGGGTCTAAAACCATTTGGGTCAAGAGCTGCAATCATTGAGTCTTTAGTCATCAAAAGATAAGCAAAACCACCTTTAACTTCATTCAAAGCTTCCTTAAGTTGTTCACGGAAAGTATCCTTGTGACTTCTTCTGATTAAATGCATGAGAATCTCTGTATCTGAATTTGAATGGAATATTGCTCCATTTCGTTCTAATTCTTCACGAAGAGATTTAGCATTTGTTAAATTTCCATTATGAGCGAGAGCTACTTGCCCATCATAAAAATCGAAAAGGAAAGGTTGAATATTATCAACGCTTCCATTTCCAGCAGTAGCATAGCGAACATGTCCAATCGCACCATCGCCACTTAACTTACCAATCGTCCTATCATCAGAAAAAACTTCCGATAAAAGACCAAGATTTCTATATCCTAAAAGTCTGCCCCCATCGTTAGAAACAATACCAGCTCCTTCTTGACCACGATGCTGTAGGCTGTGAAGTCCGAAGTAGGTTACACGAGATGCATCGGTGTGCCCCCATACTCCAAAAACCCCGCATTCTTCGTTAAGACTTTTCACTTCATAAGACATGGAATGGCTTCCTCCCAAACTTTCTTAGCCTCTTTCGTTGAAATAGATAATTCAGCATCAACAGTTTTAATTACTAGTTTTCCAGAGTTAGTTACATTTCCGATTTCAACTGCATGACTTCCAAAAACTTCTTCAATCTGTGCTTTATTTTCGGGTTTTACAGATAGAATAAAACGAGATTGAGTTTCTGAGAAGAGCTTTTCTTTTTCAAAGTCGACTGTTACGTCAAGACCAAATTCATTTTTGAAAGCTGATTCAGCTAGTGCAATTGCAAATCCACCTTCTGCTAAATCGTGGGCTGAAACAACGAGTCCCTTTTGGATTGAAGAAAGAACTAAATCTTGTATTTCTTTTTCATAGTCAATATCAAAGTTCATCAACTTCCCTTCAATTCGACCTTTTTGCATTTTTTGGATCTCACTACCGTTATAATCAGCTTCAGTTTTTCCAACTATATAGATTAAATCACCAACATTTTTAAACTCTTGAGTAGTCACATCTTCGAGATTTTGAATTAGACCAACCATACCAATCATTGGAGTTGGATAAATAGATTTTCCGTCAGTTTCGTTGTACATTGATACATTTCCTGAAATTACTGGTGTATCAAGAACTCGACATGCTTTAGAAATACCATCTGCTGATGTCCAAAGCTCCCAGAATCCTTCAGGTTTATCAGGTGAACCATAGTTTAGACAGTCAGTGATTGCAAGTGGTTTACCACCAGAGGCTACGATATTACGTGCTGCTTCTGCAACTGCAATTTGCCCACCAATTTCTGGATTTAGATACAAGTAACGACCATTACAGTCAGTAGTCATAGCTAATGCTTTATTAGTTCCACGAACACGAAGGACGGCAGCATCAGAACCTGGGCGAACAACTGTATTCGTTAAAACTTGAGAATCATATGTTTCGTAGATTGATTTTTTAGAAGCAATTGTTGGTTGTGCTAGAAGATCCAAGAGAGTTTGTCCAGCATCCTCAACAACTGGAACAAAGTCTTCCATTTGAGCAAATTCAGCAATACGTGTTGGCTCAGTTTTTTCTTTGAGATATTCTGGAGCATCCTCTGCAAGGGCATCAACTGGTAAATTAGCTACTTCAACTCCTTCATGGTACAAGCGATATTGTCCATCATCTGTAACATGACCTATAGTTACTGCATCTAAATCATATAGTTTGAATAAATCAACGACTTCATCTTCATGACCTTTTTCAACACAGATGAGCATGCGCTCTTGCGATTCTGAAAGCATCATTTCGTAAGGAGTCATGTCAGTTTCGCGTTGAGGAACATCATCAAGATAAAGTTTAAGACCTGATCCTGCTTTTGAGGCCATTTCAGCACTTGATGAAACTAGACCAGCAGCACCCATATCTTGAATTCCAACAAGAATATCAGAATGATCAAGAATTAATTCAAGACAGGCTTCCAATAAAAGTTTTTCCATAAATGGATCACCAACTTGGACTGCTGAACGTTGTTGTTCTTCACCTTCATTGAATTCTTCAGAGGCAAAAGTTGCTCCGTGAATTCCATCACGTCCAGTTTTTGCTCCAACATACATGATTGAATTTCCAACACCCTTAGCTTGACCTTTTTGGATATCTTTATGGTCAATTAATCCAACACACATTGCATTTACTAATGGGTTTCCTGCATAACATGGATCAAATGATACTTCCCCACCAACTGTTGGAATTCCAATACAGTTACCATAACCTGAAATACCAGCAACAACTTGTTCAATTAAATATTTTGTACGAGGATTATCAATTTCACCAAAACGAAGTGAGTCAAGAATCGCAATAGGACGAGCTCCCATTGAAAAGATATCACGAATAATTCCACCTACACCAGTTGCTGCACCTTCATAAGGTTCAACTGCTGATGGGTGATTGTGACTCTCAGCCTTAAATACAACTGCTTGATTATCACCGATATCAACAATACCTGCTCCCTCACCTGGTCCTTGAAGAACTTGAGGTCCACTTGTTGGAAATTTTCTTAGAACTGGCTTTGAGTTTTTATATGAACAATGTTCACTCCACATTACTGAAAATAGTCCAGTTTCAGTGTAGTTTGGTAAACGTCCAAGAATATCTTCTGAAATCATACGATATTCTTCATCAGTAAGTCCCCACTCACTATAAATTTTTTGGTCTTTAATTTCTTGTGCTGTTGGCTCAACTATTTTAGACATTTACTGCTGCTCCCTCTGAAAAGTTTTTAAGTAGTGATTTAAAGAATTTCTTGCCATCTTCTGAACCAAGAATAGCTTCCATTGCACGTTCTGGATGTGGCATCATTCCCAAGACATTACCAGCTTTATTTGTAATTCCTGCGATGCTTTCACGACTTCCATTAATATTTTCTCCGTCGTACGTAAAGATAATTTGATTATTAGCCTTTAACTCTTCAAGAGTTTCATCATCACAGTAGTAATTTCCTTCACCATGTGCAACAGGAATATTGATAATCTCATTTGCATCATATTCACTTGTGAAATTAGAATTATTATTTTCTACTTTCAAAGGAACTGTTTTACAGATGAATTTAAGGTCACGATTTCTAAGCAAAACTCCTGGTAGAAGACCAGCTTCAGTTAGGACCTGAAATCCATTACAAGTACCGAAAACTGGCTTTCCTTCTTCTGCAAAACGTTTAACCTCATCCATGATTGGAGAAAAGCGGGCGATCGCTCCACAGCGAAGGTAGTCTCCATATGAGAAACCACCTGGGAGAAGAACTCCATCAAAACCTTCAAGACTTGTAGCATCATGGCGAACATATTCAGCATCTGCCCCCATAATATCTTTGATTGCCCAGTATAGGTCCATGTTACAGTTGGAACCAGGGTAAACGATAACAGCAAATTTCATTATGCTTCCTCCGTGATTTCGTAAGAGTATGTTTCCATGTTCACGTTAGCAAGTAACTTGTCACAGATTTCTTCAATTACAGCCTCAACATCACGATCAGATTTTTCTACTTTGAACTCAAAATATTTACCAATACGCACATCCTTGATTTCATCATATCCAAGATTATGGATGGCACCCTTAACTGCTTCACCTTGAGGATCTAAAACTGATTCTTTGTAGGTAACATAAACTTTAACGAAATACATAATTTTCTCCTGATTTTCTTTATTTTATTAAAAATGTTAATTCTTATAATGTGTTAAGACGATTTAAAACTTCCTCATAAACTGGAATCAAATCTCCCAAATCACGACGATAGATGTCCTTATCTAAGTGGTCATTTGTATCCATATCCCACAAACGACATGTATCTGGTGAGATTTCATCTGCTAAAAGAATATTTCCTTGTGCATCACGACCAACTTCAATCTTAAAATCAATTAGTTTAATATTCACTGAAGCAAAAAGTTTTTTCAATTCCTCGTTAACTTTAAGTGCTAACTCTTTAATTTCCTTTACTTCTTCATCACTTGCAATATCTAATACCTTAACATGCATATCATTAATAAATGGATCATCTAGTGCGTCATCTTTATAGTAAAATTCAACAATAGGAAATGGTAATTTAACACCTTCTTCAACATTCAAACGTTTTGAAAATGAGCCAGCAGCAAAATTCCGAACTACAACTTCCAAAGGAACAATCCCAACCGCTTTAATCAATTGTTCGGTATTTGATATTTTTTCAATGAAGTGACTTTCAATTCCTTGGTCAGCTAAAATTTCAAATATTTTTGACGTAATTTGATTATTCATTTGACCTTTACCAACAACTTTATCTTTCTTTACACCATTGAGGGCAGTAGCTTGGTCTAAATATTCAACCCAAAGTACTTCTGGTTGATCAGTCAAATAAAGTTCTTTTGCTTTACCTTGATAAATTGAATTACCTTTTTCCATTTTTTCTCCATATTCTTAATTTTAATTAGTAATTTGCAGATAATATTCGTTTTTCTGTAAATAAAGTATAACACCAGCAAAATGGTATAGTCAATTTAATTCTTATCGTTTTGATAAAATTTATTCTTAACGTTCGTTTTTTTAAGATAAAAAAAGCACATTTTTATTAAAATGTACTTTTTACTTATTTAAAAATATTTGTTTATAAATCTTCTTTTCTTAGAGCTATTCTCTTAATGTTTAGTAAATCCATCGCTGTAGTATTATGTGATAGTGAATTGCGTCCATAAGAACCACATCCTAAAGTAAGCGAAGGTGTCAAGTTATTAAATAAATCTCCAATCGCTCCTTGTGAAGATGGTGAATTAACTAAAATTCGACAAGCTTTTATTCTACGACCAAATTCTTTCTGTAATTCTTTATCTTCAGTATGGATACACGCTGTATGTCCAAGACCGGCAACATTAAGCATTCTTTCAACCTTGTCAATTCCGTCTTGGCTATCACTTGATTTAACCATTGCAAGAACTGGTGATAATTTTTCTCTTGAAAGTGGATAATCAACACCTACATCATCAATTTCTGCGATTAACATTTTTGCAGTTTCAGGAACATCTGTAATTCCTGCCATTTTTGCAATAACTGTTGCTGGAAGACCAACAATCGCTCCATTAACCATTGTTTTTTCTTCATTCAGAACAACATCTTCTAGACGCGAAATATCTCCATCTCTAACAAAGTATGTATCCCTTGCTTCAAGTTCACTTTTTACTTCATCATAGATATCTTCATCAACAATCAGAACTTGCTCAGCAGCACAAATCATACCATTATCAAATATTTTCGAGTTAAAAATATCCTCAACAGAACGTTTGATATTTGCAGATTTTTCAACGTAGGCTGGAACATTTCCAGGTCCAACTCCAAGTGCTGGTTTTCCTGTAGAATATGCTGCTCTCACCATAGCTGCGCCACCTGTGGCAAGCACTATTGCTACTCCAGGATTATTCATTAATAGGGCAGTAGCTTCAATTGATGGTTCAGGAAGCCACTGGATACAATTTTCCGGAGCACCAGCTTCAATTGCAGCATCACGCATTAATCTTGCGGTTTCAGAAGATGATTTTTGAGCTGCAGGGTGGAATGCAAAAATAATTGGATTACGAGTTTTTAATGCAATCAGTGATTTGAAGATAGTTGTAGATGTTGGGTTTGTTGTAGGTACAACACCACAAATCACTCCAACAGGCTCAGCAACATACAATAAACCTTTTTCAGTGTCTTCATTAATTATTCCAACAGTGTCTTCATTTTTGATATCGTTATAAACATTCTCCGCAGCAAAGGTATTTTTTATTACCTTATGTTCATAAACACCTCTTCCTGTTTCTTCGTGAGCCATTTTTGCTAATTTTTCAACATTTTGCATTGCAACTTCTGCCATTCGATCAACAATTTTATCAACTTGAGTTTGATCAAAATGGTTCATTACATTTAAGGCTTCATTTGCATTGATAACAAGTGAGTCAATTACTTCACTTAGTTCCGTTTTTTGAATAGTTTCTAACATAAAAATTCTCCTTCTTTTTTTGTTTTATAAGCTAACTAAACAATATCACAAAGCAGTTTTGTTGTAAAACATTACCATCATTGTTTTGCAACAAAGAACACTAAAGTACAAATTTTTATAGACAAACAAAAAAGAACAACAAAATTGTTCTTTTTATTAACATTACCAGATTTTAGTTTTTTCTACTTCACCTAAAGTTTTTTCAATACAATCATTTAAGATTGTAATATGACCCATTTTACGATTAACTTTTGATTCCTCTTTTCCGTAATTATGGAAATGCCAGTCATTTTTTTGAGGAATTAAATCATATGTGCCTTCAATGTGTTGTCCAAGAACATTGACCATAAGCGCTGGTGATAAAAGTTCAACATCTGCAAGTGGCCAGCCAAGTACTCCTCTAATATGTGCATCAAATTGACTGAAATTACAAGCTTCAATTGAATAGTGGCCTGAATTATGAGGTCTAGGAGCAAGCTCATTAACATAAATTTTTCCATCTTTAGTTAAGAACATTTCAATGGCTAGTACTCCTCTTAAATCAAGCTTCTCAGCAATTATCAAGCCAATTTCTTTTGCTTTTTCAGATATGTCATCGCTAACACGAGCAGGAGCAATTGTTTCATGAAGGATATTATTTACATGAATATTTTCTACAACAGGAAATACCTTAAACTCATATCCATTACCAGCAACTATAACTGAAATTTCCTTATCAAAAGGAACCCATGCTTCAAGCTCACAAACTGCACCTGTGCTTAACAATTTTTCAGCATCAGAAATATCTTCAACTGATTTGAGTACATATTGACCTTTTCCATCGTAGCCACCACGTATTGTCTTAAGAACAGATGGATACCCAATTTCCTCAAGAGCGTTTCCTAGCTGCTCACTTGTTTCAACTTGCTTATGTGGCGCAATATCAACTCCACATGATTCTAAAAATTCTTTTTCAGTAAGTCTATCCTGAGTCTTGGCAAGTAAATTTGTACCCTGAGGGAGATTTATTGTGTCTGACAATTTTTCTAGTGTTTCAACTGAAACATTCTCAAATTCATAGGTTACAACATCAGATTTTTCAGCTAGCTCTTTTAAGGATTGAAAATCATCATATGAAGCTACAATTTGACTATCAGCCATTTGTCCTGCGGGACAATCAGCCGTTGGGTCAAGTACTATAACCTTATATCCCATTTCTTTTGCTGAAGTTATCATCATTTGACCCAGTTGACCGCCACCAACAATTCCAATGGTTGCTCCTGGTAATATTAAATCCTTAGTCAAGTTGATCACTACTTTCTAATACTTGTTCTTCAAGCTTTTTTCGACGATTATCTAGTTTTTCTGCGAGTTCAACGTTAGTAATTGATAGGATTTCTGCAGCTAATAATCCTGCGTTTGTAGCTCCTGCAGCTCCAATAGCCGTAGTCGCTACTGGAACTCCTCCAGGCATTTGAACAATTGATAAAAGAGAATCCAAACCATTTAATGTTCGACTTTTAACAGGGACTCCGATAACAGGTAAAGTAGTTTTAGCCGCAACCATTCCTGGTAAGTGTGCCGCTCCACCTGCACCTGCAATAATTGCTTTTAGTCCACGCGCACGTGCACTTTCCGCAAATTCAAACATCAAGTCAGGTGTTCTATGAGCAGATACAACCTTCTTTTCGTACGAAATTTCAAGCTCTTCCAATATATCACAAGCCAACTTCATAGTCTCCCAATCGGAAGTACTTCCCATTATCACTGCAACTTCAGCACTCATTATAAATAAACTCGCCTTCTATTATTGATAATTTAATTTTAACAAGGCTTAAAGTTATTGTCAAAGTTTTTACGAATGATTTTAGACAAAAATAATTAATCGTTCGTTTTTATTTTGTATTCATACATTCTAGTCAACATATTATCATCATCTCTTACCTCAGTTAAAAAATTCCAATTTAATTTTTCATATAAATTTACATGGTCGGTAATCAAATATAGTATATCAATATCTAAAGAGTGCATATCTTTATAAACAAAATTTAGAAGGTCACGAGCTATACCTTGTGACCTATATTCCTCCTCCACATATAGGGCACAAATATTAGGTTTCAAATCTTTTCTTTCATGAAAATCATTTTCAATAACTCCGACTCCAGCTATGATTTTATTTTCATTGACGACTAAGTACCACTGAGGAATAGCTCCAATGCCTTCCATCATTTGAAACATACTTTCAATATATGCTTCCTTTGGAATATCCCACTTTTGACTAAACCAAACTGCTGCATTTTGAATAAAATCACTTTTCTCTCTTAATTTAATAAATTCCATAATTATTCCTATACTATTTCTTAAGTACCAAAGATAATTTTTCTAAATCCATGTGGACTTCTTTAACATGAAAATTATCCCAGAAGCCATCCTCCTTGTACCTAGGAATAATATGCTTATGAAAATGCACTCCTTCATCCATTGTAAGTCCGTTATTTTGAAATATTGTCACATCGAGGATATCAAAGTTTTCTTTTAGTATACCTACAATCTCTTTTTCAAATTTAAGCTCATCAAGTAAGACTAAATCAGGAATATCTTCTAAACTTTCATAGTGTTTCTTAGAAATAATCAGTAAATGTCCGATTTGATTAGGGTTAATATCTAAAACCAAAAAGAAGTCATTAGATTCACGTAAAATTTGCTTCTTATCAATTTGACTACAAAAGATACACATATAACACTCCCACCCTTTTTTTGTAATTATAGCATGATTTTTTCACCACTCATAATTGCAATTTTACCTCTTATCTAATCCTACGATATTTTTCAAATGAACTAATTTATACTTGGTCTATAAACTTAAAGGAGGAAATATATGTTAGAAGCAAAAAATCTTTCCAAGCGTTATGGGAAAAATATTGTTGTAAATAATGTGAATTTGAAGATTGATTCAGATAAATTCATTGCTATCCTGGGTCCAAATGGTGCAGGAAAATCTACTTTGATAAATATGATGATTGGTCTTCTTGAACCATCTAGTGGTCAAATTACTTATGGCAATTTAAAGGTAAATTCTTCAGAGTATAAACAAAAAATTGGAGTTGTTTTCCAAGATAGTATATTAGATGAAAACCTCTCAGTAAAAAAGAATCTTACTTATCGCCTGCAAATGTATAAAGATATTGATAATGCTTGGTTTGAAGATTTATTAGATGAATTTATGTTAAGAGAACTTCTAAACCAAAATTATGGGAATCTATCTGGTGGCCAAAAAAGACGTGTTGATATTGCTAGGTCTTTATTAAACAAGCCAGAAATTCTATTTCTTGATGAACCTTCAACAGGTCTTGATATACAAAATCGTAAGCTTATTTGGGATATTCTGATGAAACTAAAATTAAAATATAAATTTTCAATTGTATTAACCACTCATTATCTTGAAGAAAGCGAAGCGGCAGATTTTATTTATATAATTGATAAGGGAAATATTATTGCAAGTGACAGTGTTGGAAATCTTAAAAATGAATATGTTAAATCAATTTTAACTCTTAAAACTAAAAATCATGAATCTCTTAATAGAATATACGAAAAATACAAAGCTTTTTCGCAAAAAAAAGACGAAGATACTTTAGTAATCAAATTAGATGGTGCCAGACAAGCATATAAAATACTCGAGGATGCTGACTGGATTGATTTTGAATTTCAAAAAGGGACAATTGATGATATTTTCTTAACACTTACTGGAAAGGAGCTTAGGGCATGAAATCATTCATAAATAGAAATTTGAGACTTTTCTTCTCACAACCCAAAAACGTTATACTTTCACTTTTTTCATCAATTATTTCATTGACACTCTATCTAGTTTTTCTTAAAAATAATTTGCTTGATAGTATGTCAGGGATTAGTAATACAGATAAAATACTCGACCTTTGGTTGATAGGTGGTATTCTTACAATTACCGCTATGACCACGAGCTTTACCGGTATTAGTCAAAGCGTCTATGATAGAGAAAAGGGAGTATTAAAGGATTTATCGCTAACATCTCTAAAATCAAGTGAAGTTTCCTTATCTTATCTATGTTCATCTGTGATAATTTCCTTTGTCATGCAAGCTATGGTCTATCTATTGACCTTTGCTTTATTCTTCACCCTTGATGACCTTAAAATAGACGTTGAAACAAGTCTAATACTACTTCCAATTTTTATCCTTAATAGTCTGGTTTGGTCAGGGTTTAACCTACTTGTCATAAAAAATATTAAGAATATAAAAAGTTTAGGCCGAATTGAAGCACTTCTATCAACTGCAATCGGATTTTTCGCAGGTGCCTATATACCACTAGGTGTATTTTCCAAATCAGCTTACTCAATAATAAAGCTAACTCCTGCTCCTTATTCATCTTCCCTTTTTAGAGAAATTCTTTTAAAAAGACCTTTGGAAAAAATAAAAATTCCAACTAGCGAGGAATTTGATTTTAGGAAATTATTAGGTATTGGAATTGAGTTTTATGGAAAACTAACGAGTGGCTATCAAAATGCTTTGATCTTAATATTCTTTTGCCTAATTTGTCTAATCGGTGGTATGATAATAGATAAAATAAGAAAGTAAAAGAAAAGGATAATTATGGATATAAAGTACCGGGAAAATCCTAAACTGGCAGAAAATGAAATAAAGGTAATTATTGAAGCAAGTGAATTAGACAAGGATGTTATGAAACTTATGTCTGATATTGAAAATTTAGGAAGTAAGAGAAGCATTCTAGCTATTAATACGGAAGATAGGCTTGAAATGCTTTCTTACAACCAAATAATATTAATTGAAGTATTTACAAATCAAATTATCATACAGTCAGTTGACAAAATATATGAAACAAAGGGTCAACTCAAAACTATATATAATCAACTACCTAAATCAACATTTATTCAAATTTCTAAAAATACAATAATTAATATCGACCACCTAGATTATTTAGAAGCAGCATTTTCTGGTAATATGACTGCTTTCTTGACAAATAAAGTTAAGACAAATGTTAGTCGCAAGTATCTTCCTGACCTAAAAAAATTAATTGGATTGTAGGTAATAATATGAAAAAAATTTTAAAATACGGAATAATGGGAATGCTGATGTCAAGCTTTGGATTTTTAGTAGGTTCATTATTCTATCTTGATTCTTCTTTGGATAAAAAAACGGTAATTACTGTCTTTATCATGGGATTTATTGTTGGAATGGTAACAACAATTTTTGATATTACTAGTTTAAGCTATATAACCGCAATAATTATCCACTTCTTCATTACATTTACTATTATAACCCTTTCCAATTTCATATTAGGAAGTGGGACATTTATTTCAAATCATATCTTCACATATTTAGCACAATTTATATTCATCTATGTAATCATTTGGATTGGGATATACTTTTTCCAAAGAAAAGATGTAGATACCATAAATCAACAATTGAAAAAAAGGAAAAAATGATAGTTAAAAACTTCCGCAGGTTGTGAATTCAAGTACAATAGTTCGGAAACTTCATTTATCACGGGAAAAAATGGTAGTGAAAAATCTACATTAACGAAGATGACAGATGGTATTCTTTTACCCAATGTTGGAAACTTTGAAAAAATTAATGGAATTGAATATGTAATCTGCAACAATAATATAAGCACTTTAATGAAATAATGGTGTTTTTAAATGTGGAAATAATCAGATAAGAGGAGTAAATATGCGTAGTATTATTGATAATTATTTATATGACGTAGTGAAACATTTGGATTATCCTAAACGAGAAAAAGTCAAAAAAGAATTGAACAGCTTAATTTTAGACAAGTTAGAGGAAAGAACGTCGGGAAGAGAAGCCATGGAGACCGATGTATATGCTGTCCTTGAAGAGCTAGGTAGTCCTTATGATGTGGCAGAAAAGTATATGGGAGATGGAAAAAATACATTATTATCTGGCATATATTTTAGATATTATAAGCGTATATTACTATTGGTGTTGCCATTGGTTGTCATTATTAGTGTAACTGACTCTTATATAACGAATGCCTTTTCACAAGAGGACTGGATGAGTAATTTGAAGGCTTGCACTGAATCAGCTATATATGCATTTTGCTTCTATTTCTGTGTAATTACCGCAATATTTGTACTTTTACAAAGATACAATGTAAAATTCAATAGTTATAATATTGGTACTCTTCAAAAGACATCCGATGAAGCGAGAAAAAACATAAATATAAAATCGATTTGTATTCTAATAATTTCTTTTGTAATCGGTATTATTACATATATCAAACCATCATTGATATTTTATGCAGAAAGTCATGGGAAACGAATTAGTGTTCTAAATGAAGATTTGTTCCTGCAGTTGAGGTTTGTAATTATTGGAATGCTAGTTGTAGTTTTAATTCGTGAGTGTAGTGTGATTGTGAACAGATACATGAATGGAAAACTATACATTTGGGTAACGATATTAGATGTAGTAAATCTTATTTTGCTCTGTGTATTGTTCTTACGTCATAATATCATCAATCCAAACTTTTTGAATATATTTAAAGAAATGTTTGTGGATGAACCGATTATTATAGAATTCTTTTCTAATATAATAAATTATTGGATTGTTATATTATTTTCCGTGTTAATATTGTCAGTCAACCTAGGTGATTTTTTTCGAATTAAAAAAAAAGAAATAAAGTTATTTTAAAGGGTAAGTAGAGTAATTAAATGCCACAAATACAAGAAACTTTTGCTTATTTATCTGCTGTAGCGGGGTTTGAAAGCAAACATCTAGAAAGTGCTACATAGTAAAAAATAAATTTTATTTGCTGATGTGGTTACCGTAGCATTGGACCCTACGAATGGAAAAATGGTTGGTGAATTACTATTTTCATTACCAGATGTGGTTTTGGAAATTGCTCATCATATTGACGATAAAGAACGATATGATAAAATAATCAACTTAGATAAGTTAAAAAACTTCAGACGAAAATCTGAAGTTTTTATATTTTATTTTAATAATTGTATCTTGTTACACGATTAATGTAGTATTCCAATTCCTTTAGTTCATTTTCAGCACCATACTCATCATAATCAACAAGCATATTTGAATATTTAAGGATTTTCTTAATTTCATGGAGTGCTTTTTTAGTTTCATACCACTCTCTAATTCTTTGAGAGCGCCCATCAAGTGGTTGACTTATATATTTACTATCTGATTCATCGAATCTCGAAATTTCATTCATAATTTTATTAACAATCTTTTCTTGATTTACTTGATAATTTGACATAGACAACTCCTCCTCATAACATTGTAAGCGCTTAATAGGTAAAGCTTATTAAGATAATATACTTTTTTATAAGTAATTACAATTAATATGGAGTAATTAACTAACTTTTCAGAAAATTAGAACACATAAGTGCATATTTTAGTTGAAAAATTTTTAAAGAGCTTTAACAAAGAAATACTCTGTTATTCCCACTTTCTTGTGTTCAATTTTCCCGAATTGGCTATATCCTTGTGCTTCATAGAATTCAGGTCCTTGAAAATCAAAAGTATCTAGATGACAGTTCTCACATCCAAACTCTCTTAAATCATTTTCAATTGCATCTAGTAATTTATGCCCTAATCCCTGTCTGCGATATTCATCAGATACCCATAGAGTTTCTAAATATCCAATATAATACATTGACGAATAAGCGACTGCTCCAGCGATTACTTTTCCTTCGTTATCACGAATAACTCTTATAAAGGGAACATAATCATAATCTTGCATAAGTGGTCTTTTAGATAAATTATACTCTTCTAGTTTTTCATCAAGAACTTCTGCTTCTTGACGTCCACCTTTTTCTACTTTTAAATTATTCATGTGAAAACTCCTGTTATATATATAGTTATTTATTTATTTAATATTATATTACCACAATTTCGATTTTTATCCTGTCTGGATCTTCAAAAAATAATGCATAATGATCTTTGCCACCTGCATAAGGATATTTTTCATCATAAAGTAAAACAATATTTTCCTCTATGCATCTATCTCTCAATACGTCTAACTGCACATGACTATCAATATTTAAGGCCAAATGATTTAGTCCAATATTTGTCCGATTATATTTTTCATCAAGATTTTTAGATTGAACAAAAACGATATAGAAGCCATTTTTTTTATAACTAATCCCTTCACTCCACTCTTGATAAATCTCAAAAGATAAATTATCAACTAATAAAAATTCATAAAAATCTTTTGTCTTCATCAAATCTGACACATAAATTTCAATATGATCCATATATTCTCCTTATAAAAAGCGCTCAAACGAACGCTTTCTTAAATTCCTATTCTTCTTCAAGATAATAATATTTTCCATCATCAACGATTATTTCAACATCCTTGTCCAAATAATCTTTTGGTTCCTCTAGTTTAAGGATTTTATCCTCACGTTGGGTATTAATTTTTTGAACGGTATCTTCAGAGACATCTTTATACTTCCATTCTTCACGAATAGCACCCTGTGCTCTACCGAATAAATCTCTTTTTTCTCTTCTTTTATTTTCAAGGTCAATGTTAAAATGCTCAATTTGAAATTCATGCCAGTCAGCAAGTAAATCACGTGTTAAATTTGACTGTTGAAGATACTTATTATAAATTGAGTAACTCATTTCGTTTGAAACTTCTCCTTTTGAAAGAAGATAAGTGAGTTGACTAATTTCATTTAAAATAGTCAGAAGAATTGATTGGTACTGAAGAAGAGTTGAAATTTCATTGACTTCCTGATTGTAATTCTTAAATCTACCATCTTCTTCGACAGTTGAAAGCTCCTCAATTGAGATATTCACTTGTTGAATAAGTTGTGTTGCTTCTCCTTCAAGTGCCTCAAGAGTCATCAATTTACTTTTTCTAAGGTCGTCGTTATAAATAATCTCTTTACTGAACTCGGTAATTTTTCCGACACGCGCAACTAGGGCAAGAATCTTACTCTTGAACTCTCTTTCTTGGAAATCACGAACCTTGGAGATACTTCTTGAAACATTTTCAAGTTTCTCACTGACTTCTTCCATATAGTATTGACCAACCACCATAGCACCTATGTTCATAACAGCTGCAAGACTAAATATTGAAGAACCGGCGTTAGCAATTGATTTTGGGTCAATTTTGTTAAGGCTCAACTGCTTTTCGATTCCTGATGCATCCTTATAAATTCCTTTTACTGCATCACTTGCTTTGGCTGCTTGGGAAACATTTGAAGTTCCTGGAATGATAACCTTGTACAATTCCATATCTTTAATACTTTTATTACTTGTTCGCTTGGTAAGAACGTCAACCGCCCCTGAAACAAGGTCTGAGAGTTGCGAAATAACTTCCTTATCAGTTATTTCTGCTAGATTAGCATGGTTGAAAGCATCTGTCGCAAATAACTCTTCAATTACAATAGCAGGGCTATTATCCTCAATCTCGAAAATTTCATCATACATACCTTTTTCATCTGATGGATTAGCCGTGTTCTCAACTGTTTCTTGCTTATTTCTATTTTTGTAAAAAACGTATCCTAATACTCCTAAGAGTAAAATTATTATTAAAATCAATATATTATTTTCCATTATTAACCTCGTATGTAAATAATTTTATTTATATACAAATTATAACACAGAAGGTGTCGGAGTCTATCTTTAAGTGTTTAGGTCATTTTATTGATAAATCAAAAACAAAAATACAAAACTAGATTTTCCACTTTAATTATGGGAAAATAGGTAAATAATAGATTCAGGAGATTAAGATGAAAAAAATAGCTATTATTGGTGGTGGTATTATTGGACTTACCGCTACTAACTATCTAGATACTGATAAATTTGATATAACACTTTTTGACGATGGTCTTGGACAAGCTACCAAGGCAAGTGCTGGAATAATTTCACCATGGTTATCAAAGAGACGAAATAAAAAGTGGTACCAACTAGCCAAGGATGGAGCAAAATTCTATCAAAAGCTAATTGAAGATTTTCAGCTAGATGAAACAATATATAAAAAATCAGGAACCATAATTATCAGACCTCAAAAGAATCTGGATGACTTATTTGAGCTTGCAAAAGAAAGATTGATTGATGCTCCTGAAATGGGGCAAGTTGAGTTACTAAGTCCAAGCCAAACAAAAGAACAACTTCCTTTATTAAAAGAGATGCCATCTTTAAAATTATCTGGTGGCGGTAGACTTGATGGTCTTAAGTATCTCGAAAAGATGAGTCAGTTAGCTAGTTCTAAAGGAATACAAATTGTTAATGAAAAAGTTAGTATTGAAGAGATTGATGGTAAGCTACATATTCTTACTAAAGACAAAAGGGAAGAATTTGATTATTTAATACTAACGGTCGGTCCCCACTTAAAAGACATTCTTCTAAATTTAGGATATGAAACAGATATCAGACCTCAAAAAGGGCAACTTTTATCCTTTGAAACAAATCTTAAAGAATCAAATGATTGGCCAGTTGTCGTGTTAGATGGTGAAGCTGATTTGATACCTTTCTCAGAAGGTAACATTCTAATCGGTGCCACTCATGAAAATGATGGTGGATGGGATTTAACACCAACAGAAGATGCCTATAATTTCCTTACTGAATACTCAAAAGGATTTTTAGATGAAAGTAAATCAGACGAACTACTATCAAGTCCTTCTGATTTCAGAGTGGGAACACGCGCATATACAAGTGACTTTGCTCCATTTTTCGCTCCACTGGAAGACAATGAAAAGATTGTTGCTGCGAGTGGCTTGGGTTCATCAGGTCTTACTACTGGTCCATATATGGGATATCTAATTGCCGATTATTTTAATAATGGTAATTGGGACACCGAAGAGTATCAAAAATCTATTTCAAATTACATCAAAAAGAAGAACGTTGATTAAATTCAATGTTCTTCTTTAATTTTATACAAAAATATTTTTATATTAATCTAATCCCACCAAAGTTTAATTAGCGCTTGTGTTCCATCATTTTCAAAGCCTTTATCTGCAAGTTCTACATATAATTTACGGGCAACTTTTGTGGATGGTAGATCAATATTCATCCTTTCTGCTTCATCTAGGGCAATTCCCAAGTCCTTGATAAAGTGCTTAACAAAGAAGCCAGCAGAATAGTCTTCTTTAAGAATTCTTGGAGAATAATTAGCAAGAGACCAGTTGGCTGCACTTCCACCACCTACAGTTTCAATTACTTTCTCAACATCAAGACCAGCAGCTTTTGCATAAACTAAAAGTTCTGTCATTCCTGTCATTGTTCCTGCAATCATAATTTGATTGGCCATTTTTGTATGCTGACCACTTCCAGCTTTTCCTTGATATGCAAATGTTTTACCCATTACTTCAAACAATGGGAGAACTTTTTCATATGTAGATTCATCTCCACCTACCATGATAGTTAGTGTTGCATTTTTTGCTCCTAAGTCACCACCTGAAACAGGGGCATCTAAGGCGCTTGCTCCTTTTTCTTTTGCTGCATCATATATATCAACTGCTAAACTTGGTGTACTTGTGGTTAAATCAACAAGGATTTTATCATTTACATCTGCTTGAAGAATCCCTTTTGGACCAAAATAAGTCTCTTCAACATCGCTTGGATAACCTACCATAGTAAAGATAATTTCTGACGCTTCTGTTATTTCTTTTGGTGTATCTTTCCATTCTGCTCCGCGCTCGACCAAATCATAGGTTTTTGACTTAGTACGATTGAAGACAAAAAGTTCATGACCTGCATCCATTAAATGGCCTACAATGGCATGACCCATAACGCCAGTTCCAATAAATCCTATTTTCATATTTGTATCTCCTTCATAAGTAAAAAAAGTTTATATCTCTAGTATAAACTAAAAATATAAACTTTTGTAATTTTATTATACTAATCCTTGAGCAAGCATTGCTTTTGCAACTCGTTCAAATCCTGCAATATTAGCACCTAGCATGAAGTTATTTTCAGCGCCATGTGCATTAGCAGTATCGCGACAAGCTTCAAAGATATTTTTCATAATATTATCTAGCATTGAGTCAACTTGGTCTTTTTCCCATTGAAGTCTTTGAGAATTTTGACTCATTTCAAGTGCAGATACAGCTACTCCACCAGCATTTGCTGCCTTACCTGGACAATAGAAAATTCCATTTTCAATAAAGTATTCAGCTGCTTCAAGAGTTGATGGCATATTAGCTCCTTCAGCAACAACTTTAACACCATTATCAGCAAGAATCTTAGCTTGATCAATGTTGATTTCATTTTGAGTTGCACATGGGAAAGCAAGGTCTGCTTCAACTTTAAAGTTCCATACTGAATCACCATCGAAATATTGTGCAGATGGGCGTTCTACAGCATATGCAGTTAGACGTTCGCGGCGAACTTCTTTGATATCTTTTAATAGAGCTACATCGATACCTTCTGGATCATATACAAAACCAGATGAGTCAGATGCTGTGATTGCTTTTGCTCCAAGTTGTTCAAGTTTTTCGATAGCATAAATTGCTACATTACCAGAACCAGAAACAATTGCTTTTTTACCTTGAAAATCTTGGTCAAGATCAGCAAGTAAATGCTTAACAAAATAAACTGCACCATAACCAGTTGCTTCTGTACGTCCTTTTGAACCCCAGAAATCAAGTGGTTTACCAGTTAGAACTCCAGCATCATATTGTTTTAGACGTTTGTAAGCACCGAATAGGTAACCAATTTCTCGTCCACCTACTCCGATATCCCCAGCAGGTACATCTGTATCAGGTCCAATATGTTTAGAAAGCTCAGTCATAAAGCTTTGACAAAAACGCATGATTTCAGCATCAGATTTTCCTTTAGGATCAAAGTCACTTCCACCTTTACCACCACCGATTGGTAGACCAGTTAAGCTGTTTTTAAATATTTGCTCAAAAGCTAAGAATTTCAAAATGCTTAAGTTTACGCTTGGATGGAAACGTAGTCCACCTTTATAAGGTCCCATTGCAGAGTTAAATTGGATACGGTATCCACGGTTAACTTGCCACTTACCTTTATCATCTTGCCATGGAACACGAAACTGAATCAAGCGTTCAGGTTCAGTAATTAAAGACAAAATGTCAGATTCTACATATTCAGGATGCTCTTCCAAGAATGGAATTACTGATGGTAAAAACTCATCAATAGCCTGTAAAAATTCAACTTGGTTTGGATCATTTGAATGAATTTTATTTTGAATACTTGTTACATACTCTGTTACTTTGCTCACGAAAAAGCCTCCTTCTGTTAATAAATATATTTTACCGTATTTTAATTAAAAAAGCACTCACTTTTGACAAGAAACTGGCTAAAAGTGAGCATTTATATATAAAATTCTTTAATTATTCGACTTTAAAAATTCAAATATAGTTCTTCTAAATCTTCTCTTTCTTGAATTAATCTTTTTCCAATGTTAGTTTGGCTAACTGTCGTTCTTTGATCAACTTTATCAACAAGTCGTTTGGTAGATAGAATATCAAATCCATTTTTTATGGTATCTTCAATTGAGGTAAAAGGTTGATGGGCAGCAAGCTGTATTCCATATGAGTTTGAGAGCAAAGTATAGCCTGCAAGTCCTGTTTGTTTTTGATAGGCTTTTGCAAAACCACCATCAATTACAACTAAGTGTCCATTAGCTTTTATTGGATTTTCCCCATCTTTCTCTTTTACAGGAGTATGTCCGTTTATTATGTGTCCAGATTCAGGAAGTTCAAATGTTCTCAAAATATAGCGACAAACATCTTCTTCATTTCTAAGTTTATAATATGAGTTCTTCACTTCCTCATGAGTAGCTTTATCCTCAATGTAATATCGCTCAAATGTTGTCATGGCATCTTTACCAAATAAGGATGAGCATTCCCCCGTCCAAAGATACCACATCAAATCTGTAGGAATATCATCCGTTACCTGAGGGTTTCGATAGGAAATACGGACTTGTCTTTCAAAATAATCTAATAAATCTTTACCAGAATAGTGTCTACCTTCTAGAGTCAGTGACTTATAATCACCATTTTCATGAAGCGGAATACATCCGTGTATCAAAAGATTACCATTATAGCAAAGATACATGCTACCTTTTTCCATGAGAAAGTCCATATGCTTTCTTAATCGGTCTGATGACTGAAAAGATACTTTTAATTTTTCAAGGATTGCTTCCTCTTCTAGAGTTAGTTTACAAGGATCATCAATATCAACTGTTGGTATAGAAAAATTTTTCAGTTCATAGCAAACTCCACCAATTTCAATAGTGTTGTCTTCATAATTTACTTTTGATAGCATAGCACGATCTTGCATTTTAAAACATTTACGTCTAGTAATTAACTGTCCTTCAAGTTTAAACTGGAGAATTGCGGTTGTTTGTTGAACAAGATTTAATGTTCTTTTTTCAGTTTCAGATACAGAATTATCTCCTGCTAAAAGTTTTGGGGCAAAGACATCTAATGGTTCATAATATTTCTTGGCATACTCCACAATAGGACGTAAATTAATTCCATAGCCCTCTTCTAGTGTATCTAGATTTGCATATCTTGCAGAAATTCTAATTAAATTTATTATTGAAAGCAATGATCCAGACACAGCAGCGATCCATACCATATCATGGTTTCCCCATTGAATATCAACTGAATGATAATCAATTAATCGATCCATTATTAGATCAGGTGATGGTCCACGGTCATAAATATCTCCAACTACATGAAGATGATCAACAACTAATCTTTGAATAGTTTCGGAAAGATCATGTATTAAAGCAGGTGCTTGATTTAACTCAATAATTTTATCTATGATTGCGTGATAATATTCATATTTATCTTGGTCTGAAACTTCAGTTAAGAGTTCTTCTATTATATATGAAAAACGTTGTGGTAAAGCCTTTCTAACCTTAGAACGTGTATACTTACGACTAGCATAATTTGTAACTCGTGTTAAAAGCATAATATTTTTTTCATACCAATCGCTAAGTTCACTAGGTGAAATCTCTTCCTTAACTTGTAATATCTTCTCTTCTGGATAATATATAAGTACAGCTAACTCATTTATATCAATATCATCTTCTAAGCACTCTTTTAACTTCTCTTTCACACTTCCCGAACCATTTCTCAAAACATGATCGAATGCATTGAATTCGCCATGTATATCACTAACAAAATGTTCGGTCCCCTTAGGTAATTGAAGGATTGCTTCTAAATTAATTATTTCAGTTAAGACTGCTTCTCTGCTTCCGTAATTTTCCCTTAGTAATTGGTAATATTTGTCTTGACTCATATTCTCCACCTTTACAACTTGTATTTTAAAATTGGTACAACTTTGTATTCGCTTTCATTATAGCAATTTTTTTCAAAAATTTGTGAATTTTAAAGAGAAAGTTCAGAAAAAAAACACTAAGTGTTTGTGAAGTGTATTGAAATATTCCTTTTTTTCTGTTAACCTATGTAAGTAAAATAAGTTAACAGAAGGAGATTTTTATTTTGAAAATCAAACGACTCACAATTTGCGCCATGATGCTTGCTATTATAGTAGTATTAGGTTTCTTTCCACCAATTCCATTAGGATTTATTCCAGTACCAATTGTTATTCAAAATTTAGGTATTTTGCTTACTGGACTTTTACTTCGTAAGGGTGAAGCATTTACAGTAGTTGCTGTATTTTTACTTATGGTTGCGGCAGGTCTACCTTTCTTGTCTGGTGGTCGTGGAGGACTTACACCATTCTTTGGTCCCTCAGTAGGATATTTAATTGCTTATCCGATCTGTGCATTTTTAATTGCATGGGCTATGGAATATGTTCCAAAACCAAATAACCTTTTCACTGCATTAATTGTTACATTTTTAATTGGAGTTCTTTTACTTGATGGTATTGGTGCAATCGGTATGCACATTAATATTAAAGGTATGTCTCTTGCTTCTGCTTTTAAAGCACAACTTGCTTTTATTCCTGGAGATACAGTTAAAGCGGTAGCTGCCTCAGTGGTTTACTCACTACTTCCTTTATCAATTATTGATAAAAAATAAGAAAAGTTTATGGAAAAAGTTTACGGTTTTCTTGTTGATAATCAAGGCAGATGTCAACACTATCATACAGACTTAGATATTATTGCTAATAGATGCCAAATTTGTAATAAATTATATTCCTGTTTTAAATGTCATGATGAAAACGAATTGCATAGTTTTGAAGGTTTTGACTTTAATTCAAATAAATTATCTGTAATGTGTTGCGTTTGTGGGCAAGAGTTCTCATATAAAATATATAGTGAACTGACTAACTGCCCTTCTTGCAAATCAGCATTTAATCCAAGATGTAAACTTCATAAAAATATTTATACAAAAGCGACTAATTAAGTTGCTTTTTTTGCTCAAAAAAACCAGTCAATTGACTGGTAAATTTTTATTTTACTTTTTTTGGACTTTTTATAAGTTGAACTACAAGTATTGATATTAATACAAGTGATAAGGCAGTTAAGAATACACCGTGAAGACCTTGGAATAAAACATTTTTCAATGGTTTAAGGAGGTCAGCAGGGATACTTGAAGCTGTATGTGGATTTACAAGTTGATTCATAATTCCTTTATCTACGTTTATATTTTCTTTTACGAGTGTTGCTTTCATAACTGTATTTAGAACGATTCCAAATACAGAAATCATGATTGTTTGACCAATTGTTTTAGCAAGAGTATTGAATGATGTAGCTACACCAAGCTCATCTTGAGGCACGCTATTTTGAGAGATTACAGTTGTTGAGACGATTACTGCTCCAAGTCCAACTCCTAGTAAGCTTGAAATTAGTACAAACACTATAAACGGTGAGTTTGCAGGAATCAAAACAAGTGCTAAACCTGCGATGAATGTAATAGTCGTACTAACTGTAAGAACCCATTTTACTGATTTTGTTGCTAGCCATTTACTTGAAAGGTTACTTCCATAGATCCATAAAATAGACATTGGAGCAAGTACAAGCCCTCCTATACCAGCACTATATCCTAGCACCCCCTGCATCCACATTGGGATGTAAACGTCTAGGCTCATTAGGAAACCACTGACCAAGGCAGCAACTAAGTTAGCAATAATAAATGTTTGGTTCTTAAATAGTTCTAGAGAGATAACAGGGTCTTCTGCTCTTTTTTCTACAATTACAAATAAAATGAAGAAAATAATTGTAGCAAACAATAAACCAATTACTACAAAGTTAATTCCAGAATCTCCTAAAATTTGGAAGGCAACAAGTAAGGACATAAGAGCCAACATAAGTGTTAAACTTCCCAATATATCCATCTTCTTAGCTTCAACTTCTCTTTTTCCTTCAACAAGATAAAGACCAATCATGGCGATAAGTAAAATACCTATTGGAACGTTGATAAAGAAAATCCAATTCCAACCAACTGAATCAACGATTAAACCACCAGCCATAGGACCGACAATACTTGCAATACCCCAAGCTGTACTTGTTAATCCAATAATCTTAGCGCGTTTTTCAGGTGAGTACATATCAGCAATGATAGTAAGTGAAACAGGCATCATCGCACCTGCACCGATTCCTTGTACTGCACGCGCAAGTATCAAAGTCATCATTGAGTTTGAAAAACCACATAATGCTGAACCGATAATAAAAATTAAAGTACCAAAAATAAATACAGGTTTACGACCAATCTTATCAGCAAGTTTTCCATATATAGGTGTCACCATTGCACTAGTCAATAAATAGATTGAAAACACCCAGTTCATTATTTCAATACCATGTAATGTCCCAACAATTGTTGGCATGGCTGTTGTTACGATAGTTCCTTCAATAGCTGTCATAAAAGTTGCGATAAACACAGCCACAGTTACTAAAAGAACATTTGTTTGTCTTTTTTGCATTTCTACCTCCATTAAAATCTATAATCAAAAGTCAATTTTTCCCAAAAAAACGACTCCTACTACAAAATATGCAATAGGAGTCGCCTCTATCTTCTCGGATAGGCAAAAAGTAAATTACCTACCATCTGTACGACTTTAAATATAATAACCTAATTAGTATAACACACAAATAATTGTTGGCAAATAATTTAAACTCGTAACCGTGTTCAAATTTTGTTCTATAAGTTTAAGTATTTAATTTAATAACAAAAATACTACTTATTTTCATTGTTTAAATTTTCTTCTGATGCTAATTCTGCTTCATACTCTTCACGAAGCAAGCTATATTCTAGTAAATCATGATATTCGCCAAAACGGAATATTTCCTGTCTCAATCGACCATCTAAATGAAAATTAAATTTTTCGTATAACTTAATAGCAGGTTCATTAAAATCAAATACTTCAACTTTAATTTTATTAACTGGTAAATTATTGAAAATATGTCCTAGAATAAGTTCAAAAGTTTCAGTCCCTACCCCTTCACCCTGCCAATATTCTGATATTGAAAGTCCAATTTCACAGTTTGAGTGAACGAGATTAACATTAAAAACAGCAACACTTCCGATAATTTCACGGCGTTCAGAATTATAAATCCCTAAAAATTGATTTGGACTCTCAACAGCAAGTGTATTTTCTAATTCCTCTCTTGTTTGCGGATAAGGCAGCTCATCATCAGCTAGGAATTTTGTCGCATATGAATTCTCAATTGAAAGCAATTCGTCTATATCTTCTTCTTTTACACGGTCTAAATAAATAGTCTCTCCGACTAAATAATTCTTGGTATCCAATTTCTTACATCTCCTTCTTAGTCCCTTAAGATTCTACATGTGCTTACTTTATAAGCTTTGCTTCTTACATAAGTATAACAAATTTTGATATAATGAACAAAAGACACAAAATTGGAGGTCAAATGACAGTTAAGATTATTAAAAATAAGCAGATTGAAGCCGATAAATTATTTCAATTAATGTCGACATTGGATAAAGAAACGAACTACATGCTTTATCAACCTGAAGAAAGAAAATACGATAGGAAAAAGCTAGAAACTTTTATCCAAAATACCTCGGAAAATGGTCTAATTTTAGTTGCTGAGGAAGATAGTGAGTATAACGGATACATATTTGCACAGGTTACCCCTCTTACAAAAATCAAACACTCTGCTTACTTGGTAATTGGTGTGCTGTCAGATCATGCGGGCCAAGGTCTTGGCTCTGAATTATTAGCTCAAGTGATTGACTGGGCACGTGTTTCAGGTATCCATCGCTTAGAACTAACTGTTGTCACCGAAAATTCTGCAGCCATAGGCCTATACAAAAAATTTGGCTTTATCCAAGAAGGTGTCAAGAAAGACTCTCTTTTGGTAAATGGACGATATTATGATGAGTTTTATATGGCTAGAATATTAGATTGAGGATTATATAATGAATGAAAAGATTTTAATTGTTTGTAGTAAATCGCATATTGATTTAGCGCGTGAATATAAGGATTATTATAAGATTGGTGTTGAAAGAGGATGTTTGGATTTGATAAAAGCTGGGCTTCCTATCAACTATGCTGTTGGTGACTTTGACTCAGTATCAGAAGATGAATTTAAGGAAATTGAAGCATATAGTGATGAATTAGTCCGTTTTCCAGCAGCAAAGGATTTGATTGATGGTGAGATTGCTATTCAATATGCTGTTTCTCGTAAACCTCAGGAGGTTGTGTTTATTGCTGATGGAAGTCGTATTGATATGACCATTGCAGCCGTTGGCCTTGTTGCGGAATATGATGTGATTCTCAGAAACGATGACAACTACTGCTATTTATTAAAAGAAGGAAATAATTTTGTTCCTTATAAGGAAGGGTATAAATATATTTCTTTCTTATCTTTTGACAAATCGTTAGTCAATATCCGAGGGTTCCTATACAATGCAGAGAATCTTGCTGTTTCTTGGAAATCTGTCAATGCAACAAGCAATGAATTTGTAGATAAAGTTGGTGGAAATGTCGAAGTTTTCAGTGGTCAAACTCTCGCCTTCTATTGTAATTAATCTGCAGTATTCTTGAAAATAAATCACAAAGTACTATAATATTCTGAAAGAAAATATAGAAAGAATTATCATGGAAAAATTTATTGTAATAATTTCATTTATTGCCAAATGGCTACTTTTTGCTTTTCCACTATATCAAGCTTATATTGAATTATCAGAACAAGAAAGAGTTGTAGGTAGATTCACCAAAAAGTCAAAAAAATATCCAAAGGTATCTCCTTGGTACTGGATACTTCCTCCTCTCAAACTTGAATTAGAGAAGAAACGTGGCATGGCTATCCTAAGTGAAAGTTTGATTAGTAATAAGGACTTTGAGGAAGCAATCGTCTTTGGCAGAAAGGCAACTGCCTGGTTTTATGTAGCACTAGCTGGAATGTTAGAAGGAATTACTGCCATTTATGAACTAGCTCATGCTTTTGATTATCACATCAGCTTTTTAATACTAATACTGTTATCAGTGCTAATGATTATCATCTGTGTGTTGAATATTCGTCATCGTATTAAAAACGTTGATATTAAACGATTCAGGGAAAAATTAAAAGAAACTAGAAAGAAATAACGGTTGTATAATTTTTTCGCATTACCAAGATACTAAATATTTTATTTTCTTAATATAGAGTGATAGAATTTACTTATATTGAAGTAGATAATACCAATAAAGGAGAATAAACATGTCATCAACTAAAGAAACTGTAGATAAAATCAAAAACAAAGCTTCAAATATTTCAGAAGAAGGAAAAAATTAGGTAAGAAATATGCTGAAGATGGTAAGAAATTAGGAAAACAATACTCTGAAAAAGGAAAAAGTATTGGTAATGAATATGCTGAAGAAGGCAAAAAAATCGGTAAAGAATATAAAAAAATGGGAAAAGAAATCGGTAAAGATTTCAAAGACATGGCAAAAAATATAAAAGATAGCTTTAAATAATTTGCATTAATTAGGTATAAAAAAGCACTTGAAAGTTTGGTTTTCAAGGGCTTTTTCTATGTTGAATTATAGCCTATCTAAATATGTTTTTCCAAATATACAATATCCATACCATCTTTAATTGGTTCTACTTTTCCTGTTAACTCATAACCAAGATTTGAATACAAATGAACGAGTTTATCTTCTTGTTTAATTGTCTCAATTTGCCACTTAGAAACTTGAGGATTTTCTTCTTCAATCAATCTCATTGCAGTTTTGGCATATCCATTATTTTCATGTTCAGGAACTACTCCAATTATCGCGATTCTTGCACTGGTTGGTGTTTCATCAAAGATATCAACCCTAAAATAACCCACAACTTCTTCTTTATTCTTAATAAAATAATAATGAGCATGCGGTCGATTAAATTTTACAGTAATCCAGGCTAAATCTTCTGCATAAGGATTTGTATCAACATCTTTATACTTGTCAAAAAGTTTCTTAAAACACGCTTTCTGAATGTTCAGTAACTCTTCAATTTGGCTAGACTCAACTTTTGTAATTAAAACTTCATTCTTTTTCATAAATATTCTCCTAATCTAAATTAAGACGTTCAATAATTTCATCAACCGTCTCAATAGGTTTTCTTCCATCATTTTTTATTCTTTCTTCATGAGTCATCTTTTCAAAACTTTCATTAATGTCATTCAGACGATTAGCTCCCCACTCTTTCAACCCTTCTGATCTGTTAGAAAGTCGTTTAAGAACTTGGTCTTTATCTACTTCAAGAATGAAATGTCTGATATCAACATTTTCTTTTCTCAATCTACCAATAATACTTTCAAAAGCATCTTTCTTATAGAGTGTCATTGGAGCAATAACGTGACCTTCATATTCATCATTTAATTTCTTCAAAATATGGAAATTCCAATCACGCCATTCATCATAATCCTGAAAGTCATCCTTTTGAATTGACTTTGGTAGGTTATGCCTGAAAAAATCACCAATTTCTTCTGGATCATATAAATAAGAATTTGGAATTTTTTTATTAAGTATCTCTGCAATAGTTGTTTTACCAGCACCAAATGCACCATTTAACCAAATAATCATATATTCTCCTTTTTTCATTATTATAACAAAAAAACGCTAGTTTCCTAGCGTTTTTCTGATTTTAAACCCATTCATTTCCAAGTTTAATATAAACTCTTTTTGCAAGTTCAACGGTTACAAGGTAACCCAGAGTAATTGCAATGTACCATGGCCAGTAGTTAGTTGGTAGTGGTTGGAAATCAAAATATTCATTGATTGGAGTAAGCATTATAACAAACCCTGCTCCAATAGCCAATACTCCTGAAATCCATACTGGAAGTGATGCATTTGATTGGATAAATGGAATTTTCTTAGTTCTGATAATATGCATGACAAGTGTTTGTGTTGTAAGACCAACCATAAACCATCCTGCTTGGAACATTCCTTGCTTAGCATCTGAATTGAAACCAAGGATATTCCACATTACTAAGAAAGTGATAATATCAAAGATACTTGATACTGGTCCAATGCAAAGCGTAAATTTAAGTAACCCGTCAATTCTCCATTTAACTGGTTTAGCTAATTCTTCTTTATCTACATTATCCCAAGGAATAGTAAGTTGTCCCATATCGTAGATTAGGTTTTGAACTAATAATTGAATTGGAAGCATTGGAAGAATTGGTAGGAAGGCACTTGCTGCCAAGATAGAGAATACATTACCAAAGTTTGATGAAATTGTATTTTTAATATATTTCATCATGTTTGAGAAGACCTTACGTCCTTCTACAACACCTTTGTCAAGAACATCTAAACTCTTTTCAAGAAGAATGATTGAGCTAGCATCTTTTGTAATATCGGCTGCTGTATCCACTGAAATACCTACATCTGCTGTCCGAAGTGCTGGTGCATCATTAATCCCATCACCCATAAATCCAACTGTATGTCCATCATTTTGAATAGCTGCAATAATACGTGATTTTTGCATTGGATTTAATTTTGCAAATAAGTTTACAGTGCGTGCTTTTTCAGCCAGTTCTTGGTCAGTCATTTTTTCAATTTCAGTTCCAAGAATTGAGTCTTCAACTTCAATACCAACATCACGACAAACTTTAGAAGCAACGATCTCATTGTCACCAGTTAATACTTTAACAGTTACACCGTGATCATGTAGTGAACCGATTGCAGTTTTTGATGATTCTTTAGCTGGATCAAGGAATCCCATAAATCCAATTAAGGTCATGTCGCTTTCATCAGCAACTGAATAAATTGCGTTATCATGTACGTCTTTCTTAATAGCTACTGCAAGTACACGCATACCTTGCTTATTAAGCTCAACGTTAACTGCACGCATTTGTTCGCGTAATTCAGGAGTAAGTGCAACCACTTCACCATCAATTTCAGCATGAGAACAAACTGCATCCATCTCTTCAACTGCACCTTTTGTAATCATTAATTGGTGGCCATCTGCCTTAACAACGACTGTTAAACGACGACGTGAAAAGTCAAAAGGAATTTCATCGATTGTTTCAACATTTGTAAATGGTTCTTTACGACCTGTCTCATCATAATAGTTAATAACGGCAATATCCATAAGGTTTTTCCAACCTGTTTGATATTTAGAATTCAAGAAAGCCATATCAAGTACATTTTCGTTATTTTCACCAAGTGGATTTAAATGTTGTACAAGTACTACACGATCCTCAGTAATTGTTCCAGTTTTATCTGTACAAAGGACGTCCATTGAACCCAAGTTTTGAATTGAAGGAAGCTCTTTAACAATAACTTTTTCCTTAGAAAGAGTCATAGCACCTTTTGCTAGATTACTTGTAACAATCATAGGCAACATTTCAGGAGTTAAACCAACTGCAACTGCAATTGCAAAGAAGAAGGCTTGTCCCCAATCTCCTTTTGTTACACCATTAATTAAAAGTACAATAGGGAAAAGAATTAATGACATACGAAGTAATAGTCTACTTACCTTGTATAGTCCGTTATCAAATGCTGTCTTACCACGTTTCTTAGTAGAGTTAAGAGCAATATCTCCGAAAAACGTTGATTGACCAGTTTTCAGAATAACAGCACGTCCCTTACCACTTAGTACGTCTGTACCCATGAAGACAAGGTCTTTCATATCAATTGCAGAACCTTCTGATTCATCTCTAACACCTGCATGAACAAATTTTTCTACTGGAAGTGATTCTCCAGTCAATGAAGACTGATTAACAAATAAGTCTTTTGTCCATATTAATGCTGCATCTGCTGGAATCATGTCTCCTGTTGCAAGATTAACAATATCTCCAGGAACAACTTCATCCATAGGGATTTCTTTCGTTACACCATCACGAGTAACGGCACAAGTATTTTCAATCAGTTCTTTTAATTCAAGACTTGCTTTTTGTGAACGATATTCTTGAACAAAGGTAATTGTGGCACTTGCCAAAATCATAACAGCCATAACAAATCCTGCTTGATAATCACCTGTTGCAAATGATACGAGCATTAAACCAGCTAAAACGAGAACGAATGGGTCCTTAAGTGCCTCTAAAAATAGAATAATTGCAGGTGTTGGCTTTTCAGCATCAACCTTATTAGGACCAAATTCCTCTAGTCTTTTTTCTGCTTCTTCCTCAGTTAATCCTTGTGAAGAAGTTTTGAATGTTTTGAAAAGTTCATTTTCAGATAAAAGAGCAAGTTTCTTTAGTTCTTTTTCTTTTCCTGAACTTTTCTTGATATCCATTTTTTTCATTGTCTTTACCTCCAAGACTCCTGATTAATTTTTATCCCTACTTGATGTATCAAATAATTATAAAAACCAATCAATATATTTTTAGAAAAATAAATGGCGGTGTGCTTTATGGAACGGCTTTCACAAAAAAAGCACGCCCCAACAAAGAGCATGCTTATACATTCATCATGATCAATGTTGAGCTTTAGCACTATAGGGCGTAGATACACCGTATCAGCTACTTTATGAATAACCTTCACGATTATTCCTGTTCTACCAACTAAGAGTCTCTCGATTCTTTCGCGGCAGTAGCTTGTGTCCATATAGGAGCCTCACCTAACAAATATTTAACTGTAATTTTAATATAGACTACTTTTTTTTATATGTCAAGAAATAAGTAACAAACTTTTTATTATTTCACAACTGTATAATCATCAATTGTTTTTCCGTCTTTATCCTTTAGTTGAAGCCATGAGTTGGTTCCAGCATAGTAAAGGAAAAGTCCTACTTCATTAACACTTTTGAGAATAATATCAGTCGTTGTTACAAAGTCTTTGAAGTTTCCTTCTTGTTCTTGACGAAGTTGGTCTCCTACTCTTTCACTAAATCCAACAGAACCATCTTTATTTTTTGGAGCTTCCGCAAGCATTGTAGCTCCTTTTTTTATTAACATTTCATTTCGTTTTTGCCAGTATACTTCTGCTTGGCAACCCCTAAAATCAACTGTAAATTTAATCTTTGCAACATCCTTATTCCATCTGTGTTGTGCTTTTGCAGGCTTAGCCTTAACTGGGGCTTTTTCTTCTTCTGTTTGTGCATTTGGACTAAATGAAATATTGAAAATAGAAAGTAAAGATACAATCATGTCAATAAAGTCAGCAACAGTTTTTCTTTGGTTCTCTGGAATTGCTTTAACACGAGTTTTTTTAATTTCAAGCTTGTTTTCTTCAGCAAGATTCATTAGTCCACGTGTTACATAAGCAGTTTCTAAATCCCAGTTAGGATAAATTTTTACTACTTGTGTTGCTCCCATATCTTTAACGACTTTTTCATGTAATTTTTGCTGAATAGCAATAACTTGACCATCTTTTACGGAGATATAAGTTCCTTCACTATCATCACTCATAAAAACGTTTGTGATAACAATTTTCCCTTGGTCATCAGGAAGAGCAAACATAACTCCGTTATCACTAATTTTAATATCAGTTTTGTAATTCATTGTCTTTCCTTACCCTTCAAGAAGTCCACTTAGTTTTCCAATATTTTCAGTCCAAGCGTATGTAGCACCTGCAATTGCACCTTCACGCGCCTTAGTTTCAGCTGAGAATCCATCTTGTTCAAAATGAAGTTCAGTTGTTCCATCTCCATTGTCAGAAAGTAACCATGTTATTTTGGTTGTTTCTCCCATTGTTGCCCAAGTATAAACTAATTTTTCTGGTTTTTCAGCAACCAATGTTTCAATATTTACGACTCCGTCCCACCAATCAGTAGCTGGTGCACGAAATTCTGATTTTTCTCCCACTTCTGAATTAAAATTGTTGTCCCAAATCCACTGTGACAGAATTTTGGGATCAGTGAGTGCTTCCCATACTTTGTCAATTGAATTTTTAATCGTGAAATCTAGTACTACATCTGCCATTTATTCTTCCTCCAATAAATTTTTCAAATCACCAATCTTTTTAGTCCAAAAGTTTTCATAGAAGGCTATCCAGTCTTTGACTTCCTCTAAAGGTTTTGGTGTAAGGTGATATCTTGTTTCCTTGCCTACTTTTTGCTTTTCTACCAAATCCGCATCTGTCAGTATTCTCAGATGCTTTGATACGGCCGTACGTCCCATATCCAAATGAGGTGTAATTTCATGAAGTGCCATCTCTTCTTGATTTGCATCTGATAATAATCGCAGAATCTGACGTCTATTTGAGTCTGCAATGGCAAAAAAAACATCACGTTTTGCTTCCTGCATACTTTATGATACCCCTTTCATTCTATAAATAAATTATAAGACACCAAATGGTGTCTTGTCAAATAATAAATATGTTTAATTTACTATTTCTGTTACAATAAAATAAAAAGGAAATGGGAAAATTTTATGGGGAATATTAAGTTAGTAAGGGCAGAAATAGTTTATCTAAATCAATTAGAAAATTTAATTAAAGAGTTCACTGAAAATAAAGAGCAAATTCACGGGGCTTCTAGAGTTACAGAGTATAAAAACTTGGTTAACTGGGTAATTGATGTTAGAGATTTTGAAGAAAAGAACAAGGTTCCAGATAACCTTGTTCCTGCTATTCAATACTATGCAATTCGTGAATCAGACGATAAGTTGATTGGTCTCATTAACCTAAGGCTTGAGTTAAATGACTATTTATTAAATTTTGGTGGTCACATCGGATATTCTGTTTTGCCAAGTGAGCGTAAAAAGGGTTATGCCAAGGAAATGCTTGGTTTAGTTGTTGACGAGGCAAGAAAAGAGGGACTAAGCAAGGTTCTTATAACTTGTGATGAGAATAATATTGGTTCAAGAAAAACTATTGAGGCTAATGGTGGTGTGCTTGAAGATGTAAGATATGATCCACATGACAATGAGAATACATGTCGTTACTGGATTGATACTGACCCTGTTGTTTTAGTTAAACCATCATTAGAGTATGCAGAACAACTTATTGAATATAAAAATGAATATGATACACCATACATTGTTGCTGGTTCAAGGCTTCAAGATTATGATGATATAAACAAGTGGATTGAATATCTCAAAACTCAAGAAAATATTGATATAGTTAAACAAGGAAGGGTTCCATCGCTTGAATATTTAGCTGTCAGAAAATCCGACAAAAAAATAATCGGACTAGTTAATATTCGCTTACAACTGAATGATTACTTGAAAAAGTATATTGGACATATCGGTTATTCAGTCTCACCTAATGAACGTAGAAAAGGATATGCATGCAAAATGCTTGAACAAGCATTAAGTATCGCCAATTCTTATGAGTTAAAGAAGGTTCTTTTGGTTTGTGATGACGATAATCTAGCATCTGCTAAAACAATCGAAAAAAATAATGGAATTTTAGAGAATAAAATATTTAATGAAGATAAAATTCTTCAAAGAAGATATTGGATAAATTTATAGAAAGAAAATTAATAAAATGAAATTTGTATTTGACCTTGATGGAACACTTTGCTTCAATGGTGTATCCATTGACCAAGATATTATTATGGCTTTAAAGAAACTGGAAGAAAATAATCATGAAGTAATATTCGCCTCAGCCAGACCTATCAGAGACCTACTTCCACTCATTCCACAGTTTAAGAACAACAAATTAATTGGCGGTAACGGTTCAATAGTATCTGACAAGGGCGAAATAAAAGTCGTTGAACTTATAGATGAAAACTCATTTGAACAAATTCAAAAAATAATCATCAAACATCAATTGAGTTATATCATTGATGACAAGTTTGACTATGCAGCTAGCGTCGACCCTTCGAACAAAATTTTCAAACAACTTGACCCAGATAAGTTAGCTAAAAAAATACAAATAGCTGAAATCAAGCAACCAATTAAAATAATTCTTCTTGATGCTCCTGCTATTGTAGAAAGTGAACTGGCTGAATTATCATCTGATATTTCAGTAATCTCACATGCTAATGAAGGAAACTTTGATATTACATCTGGTGGAATCAATAAATTCACTACCTTAAATAAGCTTTTTGAAATTGATGATTACATAGCATTTGGAAATGACCATAACGATATAGAGCTATTAAAAAATGCTAAATCTGCATATTTAGTAGGTGACCAAGAAAATGCTAAAAACCTTTGTCTGGAAAAGCAAGTAAATATTATTCCTAAGGACAGTATGGAAGTTACTAGAACAATTATGTCATTAGGTAAATAATATGAATAAAATATTTTCCATACAAGGTTCAATGGCTGTCGGTAAAACTAGCGCACTTAAAAAATTAAAAGAACTTCATCCTGAAATAAATATTATATTTGAAGATAATAATCAAGTAATTAAAGAAATTAAAAGAAGAAAACTAGATAAAGGTGTCTATGAGGATTATCTGGAGATTCAAAAAATTTTCATAGAAAATGAAATTAGAAAGTATGAGTCGGTTAAGGCACAGAATATATCAATATTTGATTTTGGAGCTGAAGAGATTGATTTCTACACCTTAAATTACCCAATTTCACTTGGATATAATTGGCAAGTTAGTAGAGATTTATCAAATGAACTAGAAAATCTACATAAAGCATTTCCTGATAGAATTTTATTTTTAAGAGCTTCTAAAGAAAAATTAATTAGCAATAAGAGTGAAGATAAAAGTCGAACAAGAAATTTTTTCGATTTTTATCTTGAAAATCTTCTGCCACTTAAAGAAGAATACTTTAAAAATCTTAAAAATGTAGATTATTTGGATGTTGAAGACTTATCTATTGAAGAAACAGCAAAAGCCATTTATACTTGGATAAGCAACAATAAATAATAAGATTTAGGAGTCAGATAAATATAAATGAAAACACTTGAGGAACTACAACGACTTTTGGAGTCTAACTATATAAACCGTGAGTACGGATTCAATCCTGAAATTGAGTTAGATGGATTCGAGGCAAGCATTGATGAAATCGAGGAGCTTGCGACGGACTTTGGATATAAGCTTAAAATTAAAGACAATACAGTGTATTTTATCTAGATTAATGGTTCATTATTGAACCTTTTTATTTTTGTGTTAAAAATAGTACAGTTTTATACTTTTTCTTTAAAATCGATACATCATTCTTCATCTGTATCCTTATTATTGTATGTTTTGTTGACTATTTTTAATTATTTAAACAAATATTTTAAACAAAATATAGGAGAGATTTAATAATTAAATTTCAATATGTCATATCATAATCTTTCGAAAGCTTAAAGTTTTCTTAAAATATAAGGATTTAACCAGTAAAATATAATTAATTTAATAACAATAATGGAACTTTCATTATAATTAAAATATCATCTAGATTGTTATAATAAAAGGGTCTAAGTAATACAGTTTTACATAATATTCTTAAATTCCAGAAACTGTTGTAATAATTAGGAAATATTTGAAATCAAAATCTCATCTAGCGTATATATCACTGTAATATAAATTTGTTTTAATATATCTTGTACAAAAAACAAACAAACATAAACAAAGGGGATACACATATATGAATTTCAGAACAATTTTAGCAACAAGCGCAGTTTTAGGAACGGCAGCTTTCGGTGCAACAACTGCAAGTGCTGATACTATTTCTCACACTGTACAATCTGGTGATACATTATCATCAATTTCACAACAATACATGGGAAGCTCAGACTATATTACTGCAATTGCTAATCTAAATAATATTCAAGACCAAAACGTTATTTACGTCGGTCAAGTTATCACTTTCGATACTGATAATATAAATACAAATACTACGCCTACTGTTCAAGCACCAGTTGCTGAGCAAGAAGTTGTAGAAACTTATACACAACCGACTGCAGAGGTTTTAGTTGAAACTTATACTCAAGCTACAGTTGAGCCGACATATACTTATACTCAAGAAGTTGCTCAGCAATCAGCACAAGTTAGTTCAAGTAATTCATCTTCAGCTAAGGAATGGATTGCCAATAAAGAATCTTCAGGTTCATATTCAGCAACTAATGGAAGATATATTGGTCGTTACCAATTGGATTCATCATACCTAAACGGTGACTATAGTGCTGCTAACCAAGAACGAGTAGCTGATCAATATGTTGCTGGTCGTTACGGATCATGGGATGCTGCTAAATCATTCTGGTTAGCAAATGGTTGGTACTAAGATAAATTCTTAAATACATAAATTATTAGACATAAACAACCTACAAAAAACGTACTTTAATATTGAGTACGTTTTTTTATTATTCATTTTTATATATTCATTTCAGTACTAAATTAGACGCCATACCTTTTTGACTCAAGCGACCATTTAAGATTACCTACAATACACTTCTCATGTCCTTTTAGAATTCTTAATAAATCAGACTTATATCTTGATTCATTTGCCTCAATTTCATAAATAATTTTTTTAAATTTTTTAAAATATAATTCATGTTCGTTAATAAAGAAATCAATCGCCTCTTGTCTTCCACACTTGAATTGTTTTTCATATAGTAAAACCATATTGAACATATTATTTTCAAGTTCTTCTCTTTCTAATGAAAGTAAATCGTTCTCAATTCCAATTAATTTGGTAGTGCAAAAAGATAAATTATCTAATAATTTATTTATCTCACTCGGAAACCCGTTTGATTGACTGGTTAATGACATGAGAGTTAATCCAGGCAAAACACCTACTGAATTTAATCTATTATCAATATAGTTCTCATAATTTAATTCTTCTGTACCTTCCGAACAACCAATCTCCCAAATAAAGGAATCTATGTAAGCAATTATATATTCTAAGAACTCTTGCCATTGCTGCTCATTCAACACTTTTTCTATATGCTGACAAAAATCTTGCCATGCTCGTAAATAACCATCATTGTATAAATTTTGATTCGCATCATTAAAAATACTAATTAAATTCTCTTTTAAATTAAAAAAGTAATTTACTTTACCCTTATCTTCACTAATATCATCTAAAGAAACAGATAATATAAAAAACTTACATAAACTTTCTAAGCCTAATAAATTATCACTATATGTATATAATGCAAGATTTTCGATATTTTGATTACGCAGTACATAATAATAATTATCAATTCCAAATTGAGCACACCACTCCTTTAAATTAGAATAAAGTGATTCTGTGATAATATCATCAATAAAAAAATCAAATCTAAATAAACACTCTTCAAAATAACCCTTTAATAATGCGGTCTCCATCCTATACCTTTCTCATAACAATTCATTTTTCAAGCTACAGTTTTTTCAAAACTTTCTCTTTAAATGAGTTTACTTCAAATTCTTTTATATTAATCGGCAATGTTTCATCAATTAAATAGTTAATAAAAAATATGAAAATATATGACTCTCTATTTTTATTGTCATATTTAAGATTAAAATTTCTAAATAGTCTATCAAATAAATAATCATACTTACCTCCTAAATATTGAAAGATATAATCATTATTTAGAACATCAAGTTCATTCCAGAAAAATCGAAAGATATCATAAAAAAATACATAATTATTTGCAGTATCCCAATCTATATAGTATAAATCATTAGACTTCTTTTCTCGTAAAATATTTGACGACCACAAATCTCCATGTAATTTAATAAATGGTAGCTCTTGATTTAAGATGTTGTCATTAGTACTATTTATTAATATACTTATTAGATTTTTGAATGGGTGATTACTATATTGAATCTCTATAAAGTTAATATTTTTAATATCTTCGATTTTTAGATTTGCAAAATAGTTATTATAGTCTTCAAAAATACTTTTTAATAATTCTTCACCCTGATTGTGTTCTTCAAAATCAATTAACTGCTCAGAAAGAATCATATTTTTTTGGTCATAGATTTTTAGTTTTGGAATTCTAAAATATTTAGAAAAATAATTATAATTATCTAATTTTGTATCAAACTCTACCCTATTATCTACAAATGAAAGGACCTGTAGCTTAGAAAATATTTTATACCCTCCGCCTGCAGAAAACCATACTATATCACCCATGAACTTTTTGTTTTCACTTTTCACTAAAACTTCTTTTGTAGCAAAATTTTCTTCACCGATTTCGGACTTATATTTTTCTACAATCGAGCTTTTCTCAAGTTCATTTTTAAAAATGATTCTATTCATTGAATCATTTTGATATTTCCCATTAACCAAATATCCTTCAAATTGGTTAACTAAATTATTTTCATTCATACAAATATTTTTCCTTTACAAATACAAAAAGTATACAGCTTCACATTATTATACAAGAAAATACACAAAAAGACTTGGACAATATCCAAGTCTTACTTATATTAATTATTTACCTTCAACAGCATCTTTTGCATCGTCAACTTTATCAGCCACTGCATCTTTAGCGTCTTCTGCTTTGTCTGCTACTGCATCTTTAACATCGCCTGCTTTATCAACAACTGCATCTTTGGCATCTTTTGCTGCATCTTTAGCGTCTTCAACTTTTTCAGGAGCTTTATCTTTAGCTTCTGAAACTTTTTCTTTAGCTCCATCAAAAAGATCTTCTGCTTTATCTTTAACGTCTTCAAAAACGTCTCCAGCTTTGTCAGCAACATCTTTTGCTACATCACCAGCTTTTCCAGCAAACTCTTTTGTTTTACCAACTACTTGATCAAAGAAACCTTCAGCTTTTTTACTGTTGTCGCCTGTTACATCACCAACAACTTCTTTAGCTTTACCTTTTACTTTATCTACTGTTCCATTATCTGTCATTTCGACAACCTCCTGTATTTTTTTGTATTTTGTTTACCCTCTTAATGTACCAAATTAAAAAAATTTTTGCAAGAATTTAGCATATTAATTAACAAATTCAAGTTTATCAATTAACTTATATAAAATATGACTTTTACTTTATATTTTTTGAGTTAATAGTATATACTAGTCATTGAATATATGGAGAAATGGAAGTTAAAATGAACAAAAATCAAATAAAAAATTTAACACCAGGTTTACTTTTATCTCTAGGCGTAGCCGTACTAAGTAAAATTTTAGCAATTTTTATCCCTAAATTAGGAGCAACAACAATAGCAATCCTACTCGGAATCATTCTTGGAAACACAATTTTTCGTCAAAAAGAATTAGATGCTGGAACAAAATTCTCAGAAAGCAAGTTACTCGAAGTTTCGGTCGTGCTACTAGGTGCAACAGTTAGTTTCCAGACAATAGCTCAAATGGGACCTAAAGCACTTATTTACATTCTGCTACTTATGGCGTCAACTATTTCTTTTATTGCTTGGTTGGGTCGTAAAATCGGCTTTAACAAACAGATGTCACTAATGATGGCAGGTGGATGCGGGGTCTGTGGGTCTTCTGCTATCGCTTCTATTGCTCCAACTATCAATGCAGATGATGAAGAAAAGGGACAAGTTATTACCTTAGTCAATTTATTGGGAACTGTAATGATGCTGACTCTACCTTTTCTAGCTAAGCTACTCTTTCCTGACCAAATTATGGCTCAATCTGCCCTATTAGGTGGAACCCTTCAATCAGTTGGGCAAGTTGTGGCGGGGGCAAGCTTCCTGGGAGAAAGTGTCATCCAGATGTCTATGTTATTCAAGATTATGCGTATTATCATGCTAACTGTGGTGGTTTTAGTTATGGGCAGACTTGTGAAAAATGAAAATAATGTTGAAACACAAAGTATCAATGGAAACAAGAAAAAGTTGATTCCTTGGTATGTTCTTGGATTCTTGCTAGTTTGCACATTAAATAGCCTATTACCACTACCGGAATTTTTAGCTAGTTCAGCAAAGTTTATCAGTGGATGGTTTGAAACAATCGCTCTTGCAGCTATCGGATTAAGACTTGATCTTCAAAAATTTATTAAAGAGGGTCCTAAGTTCTTAATTTATGGATTAACAAGCGGTGCTTTTCAAACAGTCATGTCCTTAATTCTTATATATTTATTAATTAAATAAAATTTTTTATATTTATAATTTGCACCAATTTGTCTTTTATACTACAATGATTTGTGTAAAGGTATACAAAACCTGAACTATTTTTATGGAAAGGAGAGTAACTTATGGGAAAATTATCTAAACTTTTTTGCAGCATCTTGTTAATACTTCTAGCTTTTGTTCTATTTTCAGTAACAATTACCTATCAAAAATTTGGTGATATGCCGTTTACGCTCATTAGATACGATAGCTACGCTTATATAGGAAAGTATATTCCACAAATTTTATTTTGGTTAAGTTTGTTCTTCATAGCTTTAATAATAATACTTCTTATATTCGTTATCTTTGCTCCTAAAAAAACAAACAGATTCAAAATCAGTAAAAATAAAGGTTCTTTAGTTATTGATAAAAAAGCAATTGAAAATTTTGTACTTAATATCATTAAAAAAGACTCTGATATTGAAAATCCATCTGTTAAGGCTAAGATGTACAGCAAGAAAATTAAGCTTAATATCTCTGGTGATTTACAACCCGGAACGAATGTTATTGAGAAGAAAGAATATCTAATTGATGAAATCTCAGAAAAGATTGCAAGTCTTCTTGGTGTAACAAGCAATATTAAGTCAGATATAAGATTTAAAAATTTCCAAGTTCCTGAGAAAAAATCAGAAAGCAACTCAGAAGTCCACCGCTCAAAAGGTCGTAAGCCAAGAGTAATTTAAATTGTAAGGAGGAAACGTATGAAAGATTTTGTCAATGAATACAAAATACCTATAATATTTGCATTGTTAGGTCTACTCCTAGCAATACTAATTATGAGTGTAGGTTTCTTTAAAACATTATTAATTTTAGCATTAACTATAGCTGGTGCATTTGTAGGATTTATAGTAAAAGATTTAGATATTTTCAACAATTAATTTGTAACTAATCAAATCATTTATATAGTGTCAAGGAGGACATATCATGGAAAACAAAAATAATAATCAAGTTGCTACTAAAGATGAAACAAAAAACGTTGAGACAAAAGGTCAACTAACTTTTGATGATAAAGTATTGAAGAAAATCATTGGAATTGCACTTGGTGAGGTTGATGGCCTATTAGATTTAGATGGTGGGTTCTTCTCAAATCTTGCAGGAAAAATTGTTAATACAGATGATGTAACTAAAGGAATTGATGTCGAAGTTGGTAAGGAACAAATAGCCGTTGACATGAAAGCCGTTGTAGAATATGGTCGTGATATTCAAAACATTTATGAAAATATGCAAAAAGTAATTTCTCAACAAGTTAAAAAGATGACAGGACTTGACCTTGTTGAATTAAATGTTGAAGTTATTGATATTCAATCTGCTGATGAATACGAAAAAAAATCAGAAACTCTTCAAGATAAAGTAACTGGTGCTGCTGAATCAACTGGTGAATTTGCTTCTAAACAATTTGATAAAGTAAAAGATAAAGTTGGCGATGCTAAAGATGTTGTCGTTGAAAAAGCAGGTGACGCAAAAGACGCAGTTGTAGACAAAGCTAATGATGCAAAGGATGCAGTATCTGATAAGGCAAATGACGCTAAAGACAAAGTACAAGATACAGTTGATAACACTAAAAAAGAACCCGCAAGAGTTCAATAATAGTATATAAATAACTCGAGAAAAATTCTCGAGTTATTTTTTATATCTATGGAAATGATCAATAAATAAAGATTAGTTACCTGAATAAAATAAAGCGATTTGTAGTATCAGTAAATCAGTCAATATATATAGTGAACACTATTACTTAATACTAGCTAACTCCCCCTGCACTTCCAAGAAATGCAATACCAATGACTATTAATATAATTGCCAAGATTTTTTCTTTGGTAATTTTTTCTTTGAATACAAAATATGAAATTAAAATTGTCCATATATATCCAATTGAAGTCATTGGGAACCCAATTGAATAATCCAAATGTTTATAAAGTTGAATATTAGTTTGAGCACTAAGGATATATAGGAAAGCCCCAATGTAAAAATCTACTGAGGTAGCAATATTTTTTAAAGTAAATGAAGGCATTTTATTCATTGCTTTTTTTAGATATATAGCACCTATACTACCAGATAAAGTTGATACTAAAAGCCAGAAAGCAATAGCAAAGAAATTTTCCATTATTTAAGTTCTCCCTCTGTTGTAGTATCATTTGTGTCCTCTGGACTTCTTGAAAGAACAATTGTTCCTGCTACTATAAAAATTACTCCAAGTATTTTAGCAATTGTAATTGGTTCATGAAGAAAAATGAAACCTAGAAAAACTGAGAATGCAAAACCAATAGACATCATTGGTTGTAATACAGATACCTCACCATAGGCAAATGATGCCATAAGAATAAACATACCAGCTGCTGCTAAAACATATCCAATTATTGTAAATAAAGTATATGACATCCCAGATGCTTCTGCTGCAAATTTCCATAGTAACTGACCGAGACTTGCACATGTAGCAGCAATTAACACAAGGATATAACCTTTAGTTTTGTTATCTTTCATTTTTAACCTTTCTTCCATACGAGATTGTCTAAGAAACCATTAACAGTTTTAAAATAATCGTCTTCATCATATATATATGATGATAAATGAGGAGCATCTTTAACAATTAACATGTCTTTAGCACCTTTGTTCGCATCAAAGTTTAATTTAGCCATACTAACATCTACAAATTTATCGCCCGTTCCATGTATTACTAAGAATGGTAATTCATTTTTATTTAAGCCTGGCCTAACATCAACGCTTTTCAAATCAAAATTCCCTTTTGTTCTTACAAAGAAATTCATGAAACTTAAAAGCGGAAAACTAGGAATTTTAAGAGCGTTTTTAATTAAAAGCTCAAATTCCATATAAGCTGAAGTATAGCCACAGTCAGCGACAATCCCTTTAACATTTGTCGGAAGATCAAGTTCTGTTGTTAACATTACAGTAGATGCTCCCATTGATCCGCCATATAGAACAATTTCAGCATTCGGTTCTTTTTTAAGAAGCTCATTAGTCCATTGCAGAATGTCCTTCTTTTCATTATGACCAAAAGTTATTAGCTTTCCTTCGCTCTCACCATGAGACCTATGATCTGGAATTAATATATTATATTCGCCAGAACGGGCTAGATGTTCCATAATAACTTGCATATCACGTCTTCCAGTAGAACGATATCCGTGCACACCAAGTAACCACTTATTACTACCAGGATTAATTTTAAAAACATTTCCAACAAGCTTAAGTCCATCGAAACTAGTAATCGTAACTTGTTCTGTTAGATTTTTATCCCAAAAATCATTTGCAATCTTGTTTTGTGCGTTTTCAATAACTGTATACGGATCGTCTTCAGCAACATCAAACAAATCTGGGTTTGCCAAACTATGTCCCATTTTATTATACCAATTGTTATCTCGATCCATAACTGCATTAGCTAAAAAACTACCTGCATATAGTAAAAGTGCAAAAATTATCATTAAAATAATGACCACAATAATTAAAAAAATCTTCATAAAACCTCCATCTTATATGTTGTATACGTTTACAATTATTATATCATACTTTGTGAACTTCTTTTAAAATATATTCTTACCAATGAAACAAAATAGAGTGATCCTGTCACCAGTACCAAATCATACTTGTCATTCTTAAGTAGCTCCTCAAGTGCTATTTCCCAGTTGGGTTCAAAGGATAAATTTAAATTAGAAAAATCGTGTTTAGAAATCTCCAATGATCTAGGAAATTCAAAACCAGTGACTATTAAATCTGTATTGTCAATATTCAATAATTCTTGAATCATTAGATCAATGCTTTTACTTTCAAGTGCGGAAAAAAGTATTGCTATTTTCTTATTCGCATACCGACTCTGTAAATTTTCAACTAATGATTTTACCGCAGGCATATTGTGAGCACCATCTAAAACCACTAATGGATTTTCCATAACTTTTTCCATTCTAGCAGGCCAATATGTTTTTTTTAGCGAACTTCTAACTTTTTTTATATTAAAATTTATATTTTTCACCTGACAATAAAGATAAAAAACTTCAATAGCTAACCCAGCATTATCAATTTGATGTCGACCTTGAAGAGGAGTATGTAAATCTACAATAGTTGCCTCTTCATTTTCAAAATAAAATGACTCACCCCATTCCTCTTTTGATGAAGATTTGAGTACCTTATATTCTTGACCTGAACGATAAATTGGCGCATTAAGCTGACGAGCCTTGTCTTCGATTACTTTTAAAGCCGAATGATCTATATTTCCAGTAACCAACGGAATGTTATTTTTGATTATTCCAGCCTTTTGATAAGCAATTTCCTCGATTGTATTTCCTAAAATATCCATATGATCCATACCAATTGTCGTAATTGATGTAATTAATGGGTTAACAACATTTGTTGAATCATAAAGACCGCCAAGACCTACCTCAAGAATTACTACATCGACTTTTTGCTCCTTAAAATACTCGAGAGCGAGGACTGTTAAAAATTCGAATTCTGGAATTCCTTCTGTTTTTGGATTTTCATCAATTTCCTCAACTAAAGGCTTTAATTTATCTACTAACCTTGTTAAATCAGAATCAGAAATAAATTTCCCGTTTATAGCAATACGTTCATTAAACATTTCAACATACGGCGAAGTAAATGTCGCAACCTTCAAGCCTTCTTCCATTAGAAGACTTCGTAAATAACTCACAGTTGATCCTTTACCATTTGTTCCAGCAATATGAATTATTTCCAAATCAGAATGAGGATTACCAATTAAGTCAAGAAGAGCTTCAACCCTCATAAGTCCTGGTTTTGGACCATATTTCTTTCGATTATGTATCCAATTTACTGCTTCAATTTCATTTTCTATCATATTTACCTCATCATAATTATAACAAACTAAAGTTTATTCTATGTAAATTCTATGTAAAGCTTTTCTTTATTATACTCTTATTTGAAGTTTATAAATTATATAACAAGATAATTAAATCAAAAAACCAGAAACAACTTCTGGTTTTCATTATTTAATCTTTAAAATATATCTTTATGTACTTTTCATCTTCCTTATCTATTAATAAACCTTGTAGATATTGAAAAAGCATTAAAAGCCATATGAATGCTACAAAAAATGCTAAGAGCTCAAATACAGTTAAGGAGAAATAATGAACTCCTTGGAAAAGAAAGACTATTAGTACCAGCATCCCCATAATAAAGTATGAGGCATATAGAAAGTCTTTTGAAAGTTTAGGCATTAGTATCGGAAGGGCTAAAATCAAAACAATAATCAGATATACTAAATTACTAGCCACTTGATTATGAATTACCGCATATATAGTTCCACCTCGATACGGAAATGCACCAACCGCACCAAGATTTATTGCAACTAATATCAATAACCATCTTAAAATAGATAATTTTTTACTTTTATATTTGTGTGCCAATGATACATACAAATAATCAACAAGTGAAACCATAAGTACACCAGATAAAACAAGTGTTAGATTAAATTGCCAACTATTTTTCGCCCTAAAGGTACCTAAGTAACTAAAATTATATTGCCACCACGCTCGATCTCGATTGGTCATCATAGCCCCAATTACACCGCCAATAATTACAATCGTTAATATATTGGTCAAGATTGTTGGAGTAAGTCTAAGCATGGTGAAAATCATTAAATAGTCAATAACAGCTACAATAATTAGAAAGAGGAATGTTGCGGTATATAGATCGAACCCCAAACCAGGTAACATAAAATCTAATATATCAAACAAATAAAGAGAGAATAAAAAAAGGATAACTGTAAATGCAACTAAAATTGCAGGAAAATTTCTCCAGTACAAAGTCGATGATTGTGCTAATATCTTACCTTTTTTAATAAAAATAAAGGTAATTAATAAAACAATTACTCCACTTAAAACTCCAAGTGTTGTTACAGCACTTCCGATAGAAAGCTTCCCATTCATCGGTATATAAATCATATCCTTATAATAAAAATATAAGTAAAATATTATAGTAGTTATCACTGAAGGAATAACAAATCCTCTCAAGGATACTCTTTGACTGTCCTCTTGATTTATATCTCTTTCAATAAATTCAAAATCTCCATTTGATTCATTTAATATAATGTTTTTGCCAGAATTTTCCTTTATTAAAGCTGACAACTGTACTGGAAACTTATACTTTTCTTCCTTGTCCATAACTATTCCTCAAATCTGTTAAATAATTAATTTAATACTAGCACTAAAATATATTTGGAGCAAAGAAAAGTTAAATATTACACATAAGATAATATATTTATAGTCTTATCTTGATTAATTGATATTAGAAGATAATTATTGATATTTCCTTTAAAGCTTATAAAATCATTTTCTAAAAATTCAAGTGTCTTTTTATGTTTACTTTGTTCAAGATAATTTGCAATCGTAAGGTGACTGATATATTTAAAACCACTATTTTCATGCCACTTATTATCAACTTTGTTGATGAGAAACAGCCTATCTTTATAAAATATTTCTGGAAAATATATTGCAAAATAAATTGCCTTAGAAACTCCAAATGATTCAATACCTTCAACATTAAAATCATATTTGGGGAGCTTAGAAAACTCATTTTTAAAAGTATAAATCACTTGCTCCATACTATTTTTTGTATCAAAAGATAAATATGTTATATGTGGAAACTTATCCCCGTCCAGATGATATGTAGATAAGTTAAAATCAAACATTCTTTTCCAGTGATTCCTTATGATACTTTCAATTCCTTCGTTTACTACCATTACTACTGAATATTCCACAGCTACTCCTTTTTAGGTATTTTAGCATATAAGTCAATAGTAGGATAGTAAATCAAAATCAAGCGTTTTCATGTACTTAGTGTTATACTTTATATATAGATAATTTTTAATTGAAAAGGAGATTAAAATGACAAAAATAGGTATTATTATTGGAAGTTTGCGTAAAGGTTCTTTTAATAGAAAAGTTGCTGAAGCAATTCTTCCCATGTTCAAAGGTGATCTTGAAGCAGACATTATCGAGATTGCTGATCTTGAAATGTATAATCAAGATCTAGATGATGAATCTACTCCAACTCAAGCATGGACAGATTTCAGAGATAAAGTTAAGACATATGATGGAATTGTATTTGTGACTCCAGAATATAATCGAAGTATTCCAGCAGTAATTAAGAATGCACTTGATGTAGGTTCAAGACCTTATGGAGCAAACGTATGGGATAAAAAACCAGCTGCCGTAATTAGTTCTTCAACTGGGGCAATTGGAGGATTTGGAGCTAACCACATTTTACGTCAATCACTTGTTTTCCTTAATATGCCAACACTTCAACAACCAGAAGCATACTTAGGACACATTGATTCATCAATAACAGAAGATGGTAAGATTGACCAAAGAACTTCTGATTATCTGCAAGGAATTGTAGATTCTTATATAGAATTCTTTAAACAATTAAATAAATAAGGCATTAAAAAGCGATTCAATAAAAATTGATCGCTTTTCTTTTTCTATTTATTATACAAATAACAAAAGTAACTAAATTATTTTTGTATCGTCTTTCAAGACAACTAAAGAGTCCGCAGCACAAACACCTTTGCCTTCTTCATAAACAAATATAGGATTAATATCTAGTTCTATTAACGAATCTTTGTTTTTTGCGGCTAAGTCTCCAATTGAGACAATTGCATTTGAGAGTGCATCGATATCAAGTTTCTTTTGCCCTCTATACCCATTAAATAGTGGCCAAGCCTTCAAACTCTTGATCATCTCGAGAGCCTCATTCTTGTTAATTGGAGCTGGATACAACGCTGTATCTTTAAACACTTCAACAAAGATTCCGCCCAATCCAACCATAACAGATGGTCCAAATTGAGGATCGTTTGAAACTCCAATTATTACTTCAGTTGCTTGGTCAACCATTTCTTGAACATTTATTCCATCTATCCGTGCTGAAGGCATGTATTCTTTTACACTAGATAAGATTTCATTATAGGCTTTTCTAACATTATCCTCACCATTGATAAATAATTTAACTCCACCAGCATCTGATTTATGTTGAATATCTTCTGAGGCAATCTTCAAAACTACATTACCACCGATTTCCTCAGCAAATTTAACTGCTTCATCTTCACTAATAGCAAGTTTACTTATTGGTGTTCTAACACCATACTTTTGTAATACTTTCATTCCGTCAAGTTCATTTAAAACTTTTTGACTATCAGTTTTTTCTGAAATCTTTGAAGGGATTGCAACTTCCAAGCTTTTTTTAGATTTATCATATTCAGAAAAATTAATTATTTTCTTCAACGCAGGTAAAGCATATTTAGGTGGTGGTAAAATTGGAACACCAGCTTTAAGAAGTCTTTCTTGATACTCATGATTTCTCGTATTCTCCATATATGGCATCATGAGTATTGGTTTTTTTACATTTGTTTCAGCTAGTGCTTTTTCAATTCCAGGTGCCATATACTTTATAGCTGGATCATATATTTCTTCAGCTAAAGTAAAACCAAGAATAAGAGTACCTATATTTTCATCTTCTAAAACAGCCTTAACAGTATTCGCATAGGTATCTACATCATATGCAATAGAAGCAGTCGTATCCAAAGGATTCTTTGCAGTAGCATATGTTGGTAAAATATCATTTAATTTTTTTACTGTATCTTCAGTGAAATCAGGTAATTGAATGCCAAATTGCTCACTTGTATCTGCCGAAATACCAACCTCACCACCTGAAATTGCCATTATTGATACAGTAGATTTTTTAGGCAATTCATCCCAAGTTGCTAGCGTCATTGAGATACTATAAAGCTCTTGTAGGTCATCAACTCTTATGACACCAAATTTCCTAAATATTGAGTCAATGACTTTATCTGCACCAGCCAAACTTCCAGTATGTGAGGCGGCTGAAGCACTTCCTTTTTCAGATTTTCCAATTTTCAAAACTACAATTGGTTTTCTAAGTTCAGCAGCCCTTTTGAAACTTTTTATTAATTTTTCAGGTTCTTGCACCCCTTCTAAATGCATTGCTATTACTTTAGATTTTTCATCTTCAACAAGATATTCTAAATAATCTTCCATCTTTACAACTGCTGAATTACCAGCACTTATATTATATGAAAGTTTCATATTCTGTGATTCCATCGCAGAAAGACATGTTTGACCACTTTGTGATATTAATGCTACAGATCCTTTTCTATCTTCTTTTGGAATCATCAGAGCATAACTTGTAATTCCATCAATTAAATTTATGAATCCTGCACAATTTGGACCCATTAATGAAATTCCTAACTCATTAGCAACCTTTTTAAGTTCTTCTTCATCTTTTTTATCTTCCAGTTTTCCTGTTTCGCTATAACCGCTAGCAAAAACAACTGCGCTACTTGCCCCTTTTTCAGCTGATTCTTTTAAAAGGTTATTTACAGTCTCTTTTCGGGTTGCAATTATTACTTGATCTATATCTTCTGGTAGATCTTTTATACTTGGATAACATTTATGACCAAATACTTCGTCCCTTGATGGATTAACAAAATAGATATTATCTTTATTGCCAAACTCCAATAAATTTCTAGCTGTGTCACCACCAAACCCATCACGCTCATTTGCCCCTACTAATACTAGTTTTACAGGATTTAGAAGTTTTTCTACATTCATTAACAATTCCTTTCTTAAAAAATTTAGAGATAGCTCGCAAATTTATTATAGTATGTAATTTCCACCATTTGCCATTGCAAACAATCTACGTCTAGTGAATGTAGAGGCATCAGTAATACCTTCTCCAGTTGGAGTAGCAATAGTTGGAGAATCTTTTCCAGTACCATCTACACCGAAGGCTGCTGACGTACCACCATTTTGAACATAGATTGATGTATTAATTCTACGACCAAACTCTGTTACTCTATATACATCTTTTGACCATATTGATGCAGAATGATTATTATTATTTTCTGCTTCAATTGCCCATTCCATTGCTGACTCAAAATTAGGTGTTGGAACAATAGGGATAATAGGTAGTAATTGCTCTTTTTGAACAAATAAATCATCTTTATCAGTAATAAAAATTGCTACCCTAGGATCGCCTTCGACATCTACACCAGCATCTGATAAAATTTTTGAAGCATCTCTTCCGATATAATCTTTATTTACTACCTTTTCTCCAGACTCAAGTTCTACAAAAATCAAATCTCTAACCTTATTTGCTTCTTCTTCACTTAAAAGTCTCGCACCTGATTCAACAAACGCATTAGTAAAACGATCAAGTACCTGATTAGAAACAAATATTTCTTTTTCTGTAGTACACATTAATGTATTATCGTATCCAGTCGATAAGTATAGCTCATTTGCTGCACGCTCTACATCTGCCGTCTCATCAACAATTGTTGGAGGGTTACCTGCTCCTGCAGCAATAACTTTTTTACCGGAAGCCATTAGAGTCTTAACCATGGCTGGTCCACCTGTTCCCACTAATAGTTTTACATATGGTGATTCTAAGATTTCTTGCAATGTTGCAAGACTTGGATTTGCTGACATTGTAACTAAGTTATTAGGTCCCCCAGCATCAACAACAGCTTTATTAAATGTTTTTACTGCAATTGAAGAAGATTTTTCTGCAAATGGATGTGCATTAAATACAACGGAATTCCCTGCAGCTAAGTTTGAAATTCCGTTACCAATCACAGTCAAACTTGGATTAGTTGAAGGTGTTACAGCACCAACTACACCATAAGGGGCAGAGTATTCAATTGTAAGACCTTTATCAGTCGCGAAAGCCCTTGTTTTTATCACTTCAGTCCCAGGTGTATTTAATATACCACCTAAGTTTTTATCTATTTTATCTTCTACACGACCAAATTTAGTTTCTTCAAATTCAAAATTTGAAAGTTCATCATTTATTTTCTCGAATTCTTTTCTCACATTACTAATCATTTGGTCTCGTTGTTCAAGAGAATAATTATTTACTAAATCTTTTTGAGCTTTATTTGCCGCATCTAATGCTTCAGCCATTGTTGCAAAAACACCAAATTCCATTTTATCGTTATACATAATTTCTCCTTTTTTGGTTTATTAATCTGAAAACTACGCTACTATGCTTCACTAATGTATTCAAATCAGGGGTTAATGAGAATTACTAATTCTAATCTTTTTATATATTAACTCACCTGTTTGACTTAATATTGAATTTCTCAAGATTCCTTTACAGGTTCTGGGATACCTGCGATTTTTCTAGAAAAAGGTGCAGTATGTCCCATCATCCAGTCAATTAATGGTCCATAAGTTAAAACAGCAATAACTGTTCCTATCCCCCATGGCCCTCCCATAAAGAAAGCAATTGTAAAGAATGTTGCATAGACTATGATATGTGAAATACCATATCTAATATGAAACCACTCTGTTATTGATAAAGTTAAAATATCTGAAGTCTGATAACCCATATCCATAGGGATGTAATAGGCTAATGCAAAACAAATTAATATCGTTCCTGAAATGATATAAAAGGCATTTAATGCAAATGATGCTTCTGCAGGAAAAATATTGTCAACAATAGGTGTAAACATATCAATTGCTGGACCAATACCAAATGCATATGCAAATGATCCAAATCCAATTAATTTCCTATTTATAAAGAAGAAAACTACGAAAAGTAAGCCTTCAAATACGAGGGAAGCTGTTCCAAAAGTCCAACCTAATTTTTCTGACAAGGCAATCTCAAACATCGTAAGTGGATCTGAACCAGTATGAGATTTAACAAATAATACAACTCCCAAAGCAGCAATAATAACTGAGGGTACTACTGCTAAACATTTTCGAATATACTCTTTACTAAACATCATTCACCTCAATTGCCACTGCTCTTACAGGTGAACCATCACAGTGTATGTATAAAGGAAATGCAGATACAAAGAAATTATCGCTAGTTATATCTGAAAAATTAGCCCAATTTTCCCCAATTATTAAATTATGTTCTGAGAATAAGTCATGAACAGGAAATTCTGTTCCTCCTGTTTGATCCGCATTAATTGTATCAATACCTAAAAATTTAATTCCATTATCAATCAATGCTTGAGCAGCTTCACCATTCACATATGGATGAGTAAAAAATTCCTCTTTCCCAATGTTTTTATCCCATTTTGTACGGAATAGTACAAATGGATTTTCTTTTACTCTAGGAAGAAATTCTTCTATATCTGCTAGAGTTATTTCTTCATTATTTCCTTTATTTGAAACATCTATCAGCAATCCTTTACCAAAGAAATTATCAAGACTCATTTCATCAACGAATGATCCTGTATTAGAAAAATGATATGGGGCATCAACATGAGAACCTGACTGAGAACCAACAAAAACTCCAAATAAATTATATCCTTCATTATCAACTGTTGTAGCAACATCAATATTTGGAATAGGATCTCCTGGGTACACAGGTGTTTTTTCGTTTAAGTGAAGTGATAAATCAATAATCCTTCTAATGTTCATTTTAAATTTCTCCTTTTATTTTTTTGAATTTTATTAGTATCTAATAAAAGATTGTTCTCAAACACACATTAATATCTATAAACTTATAAAAATATTTTAATTCCGTTAATCTGTAACCGTTTACATAAGTTGATAAAAAAATATGTTTTTAATCAAAAACATTTTTATTGTAGCGCTACACCTCCAAACTTTTTTTATTATTTTTCCTTAACTATAATATAAAGCTTACTGTTACCACAAGGTCAAGCAAAATTTAATAATAGCTTCAAAAAAACTCTTCAAAAATTGAAGAGTTATAAAAATTAAAATTTATATGCTTTTTCTAATATTTCAATATATCCTTTTTTAGTTAACTCTTTAGCATTATCCGCTGTTAAATCGTTGATCAGTGCTTTCTCAGCAAGTGAATCAAAATCATCTTGACCAAATTTGTCTAGTTTTTCTAAATTAGGGAAATTAAATTGCTTTGTAAATTCTCTTAATACTTTAAGACCTTCTTCAGCAACTTGAGAACTATTTTTTCCATCTGGATCAACACCTAGTGCAACTGCGATATCAGCATATCTTTCAATTTCAGCGTCTAGGCTATATTCAATTACTGGAGTTAACAGTAACGCATTTAATAAACCATGTGGTAAATCATATTTTGCTCCTATTGTTTCAGACATTGCATGAACTGCACCTACATTAGAATTAATAAAAGCCATACCTGCCATTGAAGAGGCTATAAGCATTTTTTCTCTTGCTTCAATATTTGTTGGATTAGTAAAAGCTATTGGTAAATACTTTTTAACTAACTTAATTGCAGACAATGCAAGACTATCTGAAATAGGATTGTGTACTTTAACTGTATAAGCTTCTATTGCATGGGTCATCACATCCATACCAGGACCTGCAGTAGCACTTTGAGGTAAAGTAATAGTTAGTTCTGGGTCTAATATTGCAATCGTTGGTATAAGGTTAATTGAGTCAAACATTGCCATTTTAAAGTGTCTATCAGTGTCATCAAGTACTGCACAGAAAGTAACCTCAGCTCCAGTGCCAGCGGTAGTAGGAATGCAAATATTTGCAAGCATTGGTTTATCAAGATCAGTAAAATCCCAGTCAGAACACTTCCCACCATTGCTAACAAGTGCAGCTATTGCTTTTGCTTCATCTAAGGCAGAACCACCACCTAGGCCAATTATAATATCAATACCCTGCTCTTTGGCAATTTCTGCCCCCTCTTCACAATCATAATCCCTAGGATTTGGTTGAACTTTTGTATATGTAAAACTTGAAATTTCTTCTTTCTTTAGGCAATCAATAATGAAATCAATAGTTTTAGAATCCTTAAAAAATGGATCAGATACAATTAAAGCTTTGGTTGCACCTAAAGATTTAGCTTGTGTTCCAACTTCTCCTAAAGATCCCGCACCGGAAATAATACGGGTTTGATGATTAAAATTAAACATAGTTTTTCTCCTTTTATTATTATATAATAATATTATAAACTCTACTGTAACAATAGAGTCAATAATCAATATTGTTGTATTATAAGAAGAGGAAATCATGGAAGAAAAACTTTATTCAATCGGAGAATTTTCTAAAATAAATTCTGTAAAAAGGCAAACTTTATTGTGGTATGATAAAATTGATCTTTTCAAACCAGTTAAAATAACAGAAAATGGATATAGATATTATTCTCAAGAACAATTAGAACTTTTTATTGTAATTAGAAACCTTAAAGACTTAGGAATACCTTTAGAACAGATCAAAGATATTATTAATACTCGTACACCTGAAGAAATGATATTAATATTTGAAAAACAAATCGAAAACATTGACATAACAATAAATAAACTTTCTCGTCTAAAGGATTCTCTTTGTAATTGGAATCAAATGATTAAAAAAATCGAATCATTGCCCTTTAACACTGTATTTATTGAATATCAGGAAGAAGAAAGGTTGTACGTAACTAATAATCTTTCATATCTATCTGATGAAGAGCGGATGTTAGAAATGACAAAAATCAATAGATATAGATCTCAATCCTCACAGTTAGCAGAAAACCTTGGTGGAATTGTTACACATAATAATTTTTTGAATAACAAAACAGTCTATGATTTTTACTATTTACCTGCTCTTGAAGGTGAACATAATTATATAAAATCTTCTGGATACTATCTTTCTACTTATTCAAAAGGTAATTATACTGAAACCTACAAAATATATGATAAGTTAAAACAATATGCTTTGGATAACAATTTGTTTCTTTCCAATAAAACATACGAACAAAGTCAAGTTGGCGAACTAGTATCTGCCAGTGTAGATAGATATGTCAATAAAATCTCAATTAAAATAATTGAAAAACCTTGCCAATAACTTGCAAGTTAAAAGCCGTGATTAAAAAATCACAGCTTTTTTAATACCCTCTATTTGTAATTGCTTGATATAGATAGTAAATAACACCTAGTATAACACCCCATTTTATCAAGAAAAATGCACTTGATAAAAATATTTTAAGAACAAATAGTGCAATTATCGCTAAAATTATCGTTTTTATTAAATTCATATTTTTTCCCTCATTAATTAACTGAACATCATCTGATGTTTTGTTGAATTAATTATATCATAGCTACATTTTCTTTTTATGGGTCTTGAGGTTGATTTTTCAAAGAGGCTGACTCAAAAGTCCTCTGAACAAATTTTATAAAAAACAAACACGAACTATATTTGGGATATCTGCTAAATTCCCTTATATAATTCGTGTTTTTCGTATATATTTCAACAAAGTTTGGATTATTGTTATTTGAATTTATTTATAAATTTCTGCATAATTCTTTTTGGGTCAGCCTCTACTATCTATTATTGTTCAAAAATTACTCTGTCATTTTCCTTAATGACAAAGTCTTTTGTAGCAAGGTTTGCTTCAAGTGTTGCTGAAACTGTTCCGTCTGTATTTGTACGAGTTACAACGATTTCACTTTCACTTGGTGTTTCTACTTCAATCTTACCTTCTAAATCAAAAGCATCAGACTGATTACGGAAACGAAGTAATTCAAATAGATTTTGGACCACTGCACGTTCTACTTCTTGGTCAATTTCTTCAAGTGAATAGTAATGACGGTTAATGTTACGTCCTTCTTTTGTCCCTTCAAGAAGTTCAATATCATTTTTACCAGCTAAAAGCCCAACATAATAAACTTGGGGAATACCAGGTGCGAATACTTGTACAGCTCTTGCAAGTAAGTAAGCACGGTCATTATCTCCTAACGCTGAATAATATGTACTATTGATTTGATAAATATCTAGGTTGTTATAATTTGCTGAAGAATAAGTCTTCTTAACATTTGCTCCCACCTTATATAATTCCTCTGAAGCGTAATCAAGCTCTTCATCTGTAAGCAAATCACGCGCATCTACTACTCCAATACCATCATGGGTATCAAGCGTAGTAAATTGTTTCATTGGAGCTGTTTTTAACCAATGAGCAAGACGATTAGATTTACCTGAATATAGCGAATAAAGATTAATCATTGGAAGCGCAAAATCATAAACAAAGTAATCATGTTCAGATATCTTCATTGGAATTGAATAGTGCTCATGGATTTCAGGAAGAATTTCAGCTTGGTAAGGTGCCAAGATTTCTCTAACTTCATCAAGAGTTTCCCAAATATCAGGTTCAACAAAGAAACAATTTGTATCTGCTTTTTTAACTGCATAGGCAAAGGCATCCAGTCTAATCAAGCTTGCCCCGTGTTTAACCATATCCACAAGAGTATCCTTGATAAATTCTTTTGCTACTTGGCTGTTCACGTCGATATCAATTTGTTCTTCCCCAAAAGTGTTCCAAAGGTTTTCAACACTTCCGTCAGCAAATTCAATCTCTTGGATTGGAGCCTTGTCTTTACGCTTGTAGATCAAATCAACGTCTTCTTGAGTAGGACGGTTTTCACCAACTTTTTCCCAGAACTTTTCCCAACGAATGAAGAAATCTTTGTACTTAGAGTCGTCCTTCTTCTCCTTGAAGTCTTGATACATATGCGATTGGCGCGAAACATGATTAATCATGAAGTCGAACATAAGATAGTAATCTTCTGCAAGTTTTTCAACATCAGACCAGTCCCCGAAAGCTTCATCAACGACAGTATAGTCGCTTGGCGCAAAACCGCGATCCCCAGTTGACGGAAAGAACGGAAGTAAGTGCACACCACCAACAACACCCTTCATGTGATCAGTCAAAACCTTGTTCAAGTCCTTAAGATTATCCCCCATGCTGTCACTGTAAGTAATCAACATAGCTTCATTTTTAATAGCCATAAAATCCTCTTTCTCTCATAGTTAATTTTTTCACTAGTTACATTATAACTTATTATTCTAAAATTTCTAGGGATATTTCAAATTAATTTAAAATATTCAGTAAATTTATTATAAAAATATTAAAAACCTGAGCCCTACTTCTATCAGAAAAGGGGAATACTCAGGTTTTTGACATCAATAAAAATTGAACTTAATTCAATGATACAAATTTAGACAAGAAAGAAATTTATAAACTCCTAGCATCTATTTCAATAAACAACTGATAAAGAGCACCAAGTAGATTTGATGAATTATGGAACTTGCACTCTTCGATTGCAATTGGTTGGAATGTTTTTTCTAGTAATCCATGCTCCTGCCTTAATTTATAGTATTCTTCTTTGATTGTTTGCGTAACTATTTTTTGGTTACTGATTCCACCACCTATGACTATTTTTTCAAGGTCTAAGGTCACTTGAAGATTATTAATCAGACTTGCAATATCTCGGCAGTAGGCAGTAAACAATTCATCCAGTTCTTTTGACTCATGATTTACAATAGCATAAAATATTGTTTGGTAATCATACTTTGATACACCTAAAATATCACTTGCTCTCTTCATAAAGACAACTGCTGAGGCTTGATTATCAAATAACTGTGAATCATGTCTATTAGGATTTCGTATTAAGTAACTCACTTCTCCAGCTTGATAATTTGGACCTTGAAGCAACTGATTATTTACAATAAGACCACATCCAACATCTGAGCCGAGAACAATCGCTGCCCCATTTTCAATATCCTTAAGATTTCCAATCCACCACTCCGCAAGTGCTGCTGCCTTACCATCATTTATGGTAACAAAAGGAAGTTCCGTAAATGATGAAACCCATTCTTTCATTGAAAAATCATAGAGATATGGAATAGCTCCAGCAGTATGGATATATCCATTTCTTGAATTAATCTTACCTGGAATACTCATGGCAATACCTTTAATAATATCAGACTTTTCCTCAATCTCACTTTGAAGCATGGCTTGCAGTTCTTCCAAAGATTCAGGAGTCTCTCTTTTCCATATCTCAACTAGATTACCAGAACCATTAATTAACCCAAATTTAACAGATGAACCACCAATATCAATACTCAAATAGTCCATATTTGATTTATGGATTGTCGTATCAATAAATGATCTAAAAAATCTTATCTCATCATCATTGCACTCGCTTGCTACCACGCGCTTTTGGTCAACGTGAAAAACATGACCCAAATAAGAGTTATCCTTATTCTTATATAGCTTATATTTGGAGACAACACCTTTCGATTCCAACAATTCGGCAAATGGCTTAGCTAAGTCCTTCAAAAAGTCATGAGAGGAAGTTGCCACGAAAGATGGAGGAAATTCAGAAGTAATAAATTCTTCAACAGGGAAGTCTTTTTTGATAATTTCCTTGATATCTGCCCCAAAATAGTAGGTAAAATCATGGTCAGCAGGTTGCCCCTCATCTACAAAATATAAACCACAGTTGAGAGCCATCGCCTTGATTTTCACCTTAGCAGCCTCGAAGGAGAACCCTTTTGCATATTCAGGATTGGTAACTATGGTCGCATACTGCTCCGCCAGTTGTGCTCCCGCGCTATCGCCCACGACAAAAAGATTATCCATGTCGATATTGTAATTTTGATTATTGTCCAGAAGCCAATTCATCATGCTATTGATGTCTTCAAGCGGTGCAGGATACTTAGTTTCTGGTGCCAAACGGTAATTGAAATTGATGACCGTGAAGCCCTGACTAGCTAGGTGCATAGAGTAAAAAAGATAAATCTCTTTACTGCCGTAAAAGTAACCCCCACCGTGAATATTGACGATGGTCGGTAAAGGATGATGAGTCCCTTTGGGATAATAAATATCAAACTTATTCTCTTTACCGTGAGGACCATATGACAGATTCTTTATTTTTTTAATTGTATAAGGCTCTTTGAGGCCTTTATCACGCTCAGTATCATGTTTGAGCATTATCTCTCGTTCTTGAGGTATTTCTTCTAATCTCATAAATGTAACCTAATTTCTATTTTTCCTAAATTGATTATAGCAAAAATTCTGAATTTATAAAAACGGTTACATTGTTAATTTGTGAAAAAAGACCGTCAATTGACGATCTTTGAACTTAAGCACGTTTTTTAGTAAAGAAATCTTTATCTTTCATACGTTCTTGGATTAATTTGTTTAGCTCTTCTTTTGGAAGGTGCATTTCTGTTTGACATTGTTCTGAACAACATCCTTCAAATTTTTCATCACACTCTGGACATTGGATGAATAGTCTGTGACAAGCTGGATTATGACAATTTTTATGGTCATCATTTACTTTACCACATTGGTGACAGTGAGAAAGCACATCATCAGTAATTCTTTCACCCATGCGCTCATCGAATACGAAATTTTTCCCGATGAATTCTAAAGGTAAACCTTCTTCTTCAGCCTTACGAGCATATTCAATAATACCACCTTCAACGTGATAGACATTTTCGAAACCTTCATGTTTCATGTAAGCACTAGCTTTTTCACAACGAATTCCACCAGTACAATACATTACAATATTTTTGTCCTTAGAGTCTTGAAGCATATCAACAGCCATCGGTAATTGCTCACGGAAGGTAGTTGACGGAACTTCTAAAGCATCCTTAAAGTGACCTACTTCATACTCGTAATGGTTACGCATGTCTACAAAGATAGTGTCTTCACGACCCATCATTTCGTTAACTTCAGCTGCTTTAAGGTAAGCACCAACGTCTGAAGGATCAAAAGTTGGATCATCAATACCGTCTGCAACAACCTTATCACGAACCTTCATACGAAGAACCCAGAAAGATTTGCCGTCGTCATCAATAGCATAGTTTAAACGAATACCATCAAGAGCTGGATCAGCTGCATAGATTGTTTCCTTAAGAGCTTCAACATTTGAAGTTGGAACACTAATCTGAGCATTGATACCTTCAGTCGCGATGTAAACACGCCCGAAAACACCTAGGTCAACAAACTTTTGGTAAAGCTCATCACGAAATGCTTGAGCATCAGGGATATTGAAGTATTTGTAAAAAGAAATCGTTGTGCGTGGCTCAGTCTCAGCCATCAAACGCTCTTTTAATTCTTTGTTTGAGATTTTATTATGTAAATTTTCCATAACAAATATTATACCAGAAGTTTGTGAAAATTAGGATTGATTTGATTGTGAAAAATATAATTAATTATTCTTTATATCAAATTATTTTTTGTTTGTTTTTGAAAGAGAATCTAGTACTTCGTTTGGGAGAATCCCCATAAAATAATTTTCTATATTATTCCAAAACCAGTCAGAGTAATTTAATATTTTTTCTCTGATAGTTGTCTCAGGTTGACTTTTTTTAAATAAGAACTTCAGCATTTCTACACTGATATAATGCTTAAGCTGAACGTCTTTTAATATTCCATTCTGATAAAAATCACCTTGTTTTATTGCTTTTTCTAAGGGAGATATTGAATTCATTCTTATATATATTTGTGGATTATTTCCACCAATCACTAAAAAGTCTAGGAGTCCTCTAGCTTCACCAATGCCCAAAGCAGTTATCTTAGAATCTATTTCTTGACTATGAGGATTAGAACGAATATGGAACAGCGTGATTCTATGTTTTTCAATAACGAAATTAGTGTCAGGCTTTAATGAACTTAATACTGATCTAAGTATAAATTTTGAATAGATATCTCCATCTTGATGGATTGAATATCTTGGATTATTTTCAATACTGTTTATTCTCTCTGAGATAAATTTAATTTCTTTAATTTTTCCAAATTCAAAAGCAGAATTAATAATAGTTTGTGCAAAAGCTCTTGCTTTAAATTTATCAGATATTTTCAAGCTTCTCATAAAATGATTACCTAAATCAGTTACTGTAAATTGCTTACCGGTTAATTTATACTCATTAATAAACTGTTCAAATGAAGATAAAATTTTTTTATATTCAGATAGAATATCATCAATAGCTATTCCATTTTTTAATATTATCTCAATTCCAGATGCATAAGTGAATTTTTCAAATAATTTAGCATGTTTTAATTTTTTTTGTTCTTCTGAAGTAAATAGAGAATGTTTAAAACTAGGATATGACATATTTTTATAGTAACTTTCCCAAATACCACTTAGATTCACTTGATAAACAGAGGAATATATATTACTCATCAAATCATATTGCTTAATAAAATATTTACTCAGATTTGAACTTAAAAATTTATTCTCCAGTTCTGGATTAACAAATATCATATCATTTCCAAAAAGGCTTCTTGGTCTCGCAACAAATGGGGAGTAACCTAATTTATTTGGAGATGAAAAATCCTTTTCAATCATAAGTAATACGGTTTTAACTTTATTATCTAATGAATCCTCGTCCCTTTTATTTTGAACAAAAATATACTTAAAATCTTCAGGACTAATTATTAAGTTACGACTATTTCCACTCTGTTTATAAATTGATAATACTTTCCTCATTACTTCTATGATTTGAGTTTTTTTAATAGCAGACATTCCGTGAAGTTGTTTTACCTCATTAAAATCCCTAGCTAAGAAATCAATCATACCAAATCCATATGGTACTCTTGAATTATCTCTAGCAGCGCGTCCAATTTCTTGAATGTAATCAACTACGTTCCCGGTAGGTGCATAATGATAGACATTAGTAATGTCTGGTATATCAATTCCCATTCCAAAAGCTTTTGTCGCCAAAACAAATTGAAGATCTCCACTTTTAAATTCTATTAATACTTCATCCTTTTCTTCTTTACTAAGTGTCCCATAATACTTTCCCGTCACTTCAGAGATCACATGGTCATTTTGAACAATAAAGTCATAGAAATTATTTAATAAACTTACAGTTGGAAAATAAAGTAAAGATTTTTGCTTCTTTTTATATGCATACTTTAAATGTTTTAAAGCTAATGTATTTTTTGTTTTTCTGTAGTCCCTACCTTCTAAATCAAGATCCTTTTCGCTACTCCTAACCTTCATTAGAATGTCTTTTCTTCTTACCTCACCAAAATACGAAATAGGTGATATCATATTTAAACTATTTCGTGTATCTAGATACATGTCTTCTTTTCCGCCATAAATAGCCGTAGCCGTAAAAGTTACAATAGGAAATTTATACTCTTTTCTCAATTTTGCCAGGTATATACCTAAATACCAATAGTCTGCACGAAATGATTTACCCCATGTTGTTACAATATGAGCTTCATCAATAATAACAATACCTATTTTCCTATTACCAATGACCATTTTAATATCACTTCTTGCTTGCAAAGTTTCAGGTGATAGATATAATACATCAATTTCTTGATTATTTACTTTTTGTAAAATTTTCTCTTTTTCATATGGTGGTGTATTTCCATTAATTGTTGCCGAGCTATCAATACCTTTTTTCCTCATACTGTCAACTTGATCATTCATTAATCCAATAAGAGGTGAAATAACCAATGTCAAAGGTTTATCATCATTATATTTTGTTGCTAAGTATAGAGCAGGTATCTGGAACATAACAGATTTCCCTGCACCTGTTGAAGCAGTAATGTATACATCACGAAAAGGGTCACCACACATAGCTTTCTCAGCTTGTATAACAATGTCATCAATTATTTGTGCTTGAGAAATGTCTATTGTTTCTTTTGATTGATTTTCAATATTTTTATAAAAAGCAATATCTTTAAAGTTATCATACCCATATATATCTTTTAGAATTTTTTCGTATATAATTTTATTTTTAATAAATTGCCTTTCAATTGACAATCTTGAAAAATAAAAATTTACATCTGTAAAGTTATTTAAAATATTTAATCTCTCTAAGTAATGATTTGGAATATAATCGCTGGATTCAGATAGTACAAATATGATATTTTGTTTACTTAATCCATTCAAAATACTACTTTCCAAATCTAAAAATGGAATCTCATTCTCTGAAAGTTCAATTCTTTCTATATTATCTATAGGAGTAGCCTCTGAAAATTCTACAGCTATAGGGATATTTTCATATAAATAATATATCTGAGTGTCATTTTCAAATTGATGATAAGTGACAAAGTAAGAACCACTAAATTTTGAATAGTCTATTTGACCATAAAAATAAGATACATTTTCTAATATTCTTTCTTGTTCAGAACTCAACTCTGAGTCTTCATTATAATACAGATCGTGATAAATATTTTCAATATTTGATAAAGTATTTTGATATGGAAACTGTTTATTATATAAATTATTTTCTAAAATAACTACTGGAAATCCACTCATATTAGAATATTGTCTAAATAATTGATATTCTTCAGCTGTCATCCATCTATATTCTTCCTCAAAATTTTGATTTTTAATTATATCTTGAATGGCATTATTTTTGATAATATCTAAATTAACTTTATCATAATATTTTGTGGAAAAAGAAAAATATTTGTTGTTCTTAGGTAGTTTATCTATTTCAAAACCTTTCAAAACTATAATAATTTTTCCTTTTTCATTTATAATTGACTGAATTTTATCTTTCATAATACAAATTTCCCAATCCTTCCATAAATCTTCTATTTTGTAATTTTTCTAAGGATTTAGATTCGATTTGCCTAATCCTTTCTCTAGTAACATTATAAACTTTTCCAATTTCTTCCAAAGTTCTTATTTGGCCATCATCTAATCCGAAACGTAATGATATTATTTCAATTTCTTTTTGTGTTAATATTTCATTTAAAAGGGAACGTATCTCATTTCTAAATGTTTTTTCATCTAATAATTCTTCCGGAGTAGTAGTATTGTTATCGGCTATAAATTCTTTCAAACTAGAATTATCTTCATTATTAATACTGATTTCCAAACTAACAATATTCGAAATTTCTTTGTACATTTTCAACTCAACTATATCATTGATAGACAAATTCATTATTTTTGAAAGTTCTTCATTTGTCACTTGTCTAGAGTTTGTGTTCCAAAAATTATTTTCTATCTTTATTAATTTTACAATCTTATCTCTGACATGAACCGGAATTCGAATTGTATTGCTATAATTTGCTATCCCTCGTGTTATACTTTGACGAATCCACCAGACTGCATACGTAGAAAACTCATTCTCAAAACTCAGATTAAATTTTTCAGCTGCTTTGATCAGGCCTTGCATACCTACTTGATACATATCATTTAAATCAAATGCTATCGTAGAAAATTTCTTATATTTAAATACTACTTTCCATACAAGCTTGCTATTAGCCCTCACTAACTTATCCAAAGCATCTAATTTCTTTAATGAGTATTTGTCATTCAAATGGTATTCATTCAAATATAATTTATTATTAGATTTGGAAACCACTTCATTTAATTGATCAACTTCTTTATTAAAATTAGTACTATCAAGTAGTGCATCTAAACTTTCTTCTTCAAATTCATCCAAAAAATCTAAATTAACACTTTTTGTATGATTATTTTTATTATTTATTATAGAATATCCATTATTATCTAAATAATTTCTAATTATCAATTTATCTTCATCATTAATACCTTTGGATTTATACCATTTATTTAAACTATTTTCATCACATTCCTTATAAATACCAAAAAGTTTATCCACATCTTTTAATCTATTAATAAATGTTTTTTTAGTTTGAAACATAGTAATCTTTAAAGATTCTAATTCATCAAAAACAATTTGTTTATCTTCGTTTGAAATATGATATTTATTAAATAAATAATATATCTTTTCCGCACTTATACTACTTCCATATAAAAAATTATCATCTATGTAATCAATAATTTTCATTAAATTATCACTCATATTAACACACCTTTTTTATATAATATTGAATTCAATAAATAAACTTAAATTATCTAATTATTAATAGTTAACTAAACCTATTCAAGTTCATCATATTTCTTATTTGAATTTTTACTTTTTTCAACTGGATATTTTTCATCATTCTTTATTAACTTTTCTTCAATTATTTTATCAATATCGAAATTTAAATTGTCTGCTAGCATATATGAATATATTAAAACATCTGCAAGTTCTTCCTTTATATGTTCAATATCTTTATTACCTTCTTCAGAATTTTTCCATTGATAAATTTCTAAAAGCTCTGATGCTTCAAGTGAAATAGAAATTGCAAGATCTTTTTCATTATGAAATTGTCTCCAATTTCTATCATCTCGAAATTTATTTATTTTTTCCATTGAATTCATAATTTTAATTTTCCTTCTTTAGCCAATTTCAAAGCTTCTCTTAATTCTTCATCAACAGCATATATATAAAGACCATTTACCCCTCTTGTTAAAAGAACATTAAGTTCATTCTTTAAAAGTTTATCTGAAACCTCTACTTTTTCACCTGTTTTTAGTGTTCTTCTTTGAGTAGCTTTTTTATTTTTACTCCCTTTAGGATCGTAAATTATTTTGCCGTCTCTATATTTAACTGAGGGGCCAATTATTACACCTGCATAATTCAAATCAAAACCTTGTATTGTGAATGTAGAACCAACTTCATTTATTGTTTGTTTTTGTTCAGCCCATGCCAAATCTTTATTTTTTCTTTTCTCTTCCTTATTCTGTGGAAGTTGTAAATTCCATGGTAATTTCCATCCATCAACTTCTACATTCCAAAATTCGTCCCCATTATCCGGCTTTCTTTTGTCTACGTAATCCCAATCAAATGTAGAAAGCATTCGAGAGATACCACTATCTTCATTTTCAGATTTTTTCTTTATTTTTTTATACATCAGATCAATATCATCAAATATTTCCAGATCATAACCTTTAGAGTCTTTCGGAATATTTAAAATTTTGTTTTCATCAATTAATGTTCTTATCCAAGATATAGTTTCATCATCTCCATTGATTCTTAATTGATTATCTAAATATACATATTGATTATTCAAAATTGCTTCATGGATTAGAAAATCAAATTCCTCCTCATCCCAATATTGTTCTCTAGAAAGTATCTGATTTTTATCAAGAACTGCAATCACAACTTTCGCTCTATCTAACAAATCCTTTAGTTGATTACTACCTCTATATGACTGCTTTCCTTGGGTCCATAATAAGTGTGCTTCATCAACTATTACAATATCAACTTTGTCCTCTGGTAGAGTATTATTTATAAAAGTTGTAGGTCGAGATACAATTTGACCACTTCTTCGGTTTAAAATTCCTAATTTAGTGGCAATCTGTTGATAAACTTTCAATTGCTGTTCATGATTTACTATTAATTGTTGCTTCTTCCCAAGATTTCTAATTACAATATTTTCAGGATCTTCTGAGCTATCATTTGCTAGTTGATTAAGTTCATAAAATAAACTACTTAATAAAACAGTTTTTCCTGATCCAGCTTCTCCCTCTACAACAATCAGTTGTCCAACTTTATTTTGAGAAAGAGATTCTGTAATTTTTAAAATAATTTCATCTTTAACTTTCAATTGCTCATCAGTTAATTTGTGAAATGGAGAAGCCTTAAAAAGAGCAGAATCTTTTATAATTCTCTCAGTAGGAAAAAGATCCTTATTCTTTTTATTCAATTTCCTCCATATTTTAGAAAAAATTTCATCAAATTGATCTGCAGTATAGTAATTATTTTGTTGATTAGTCCGTCGATTGTTAACTTTTTTAACTTTATCTACGCTTGTCATATATTGCATTAATCTATTTTCAATATCAAGCGTCAAGGACTTGTTAAAATGATTATGTCCAATCACAAACATTTTTGAAGAATCAGAATCTGCAAGCTCTTTCCAGTCATCCCTTAATAAACTATCAGCTAATAAATGCTCCTCTGTTCTACGTCCAATATTGGTTGTTTCTCCAACGTAAACTGTGTATTCATCTTTTTTTGTATCATTTACAATGTAAACTGTTGGGTATTCAAAAATTATCTTTTTATCATTTTCAGATTCAGTAACTAAATTTTTGATACCTTCTCTAGAATATTCTGTTTCATAAATTACTGGTGACTTAATCGTCATAAAATACTCCTATTTTTCATAAATATAATATAGTTTTATTATATAATAATATTTAATCATTTTAAATGGAAAAAACACCCTCTCGGATGTTCTTCTATGTTCTCTTAACCTTCATAAACCACATTTCCATCACAGATTGTATACATTACTTTTCCTGTGAGTTCTTGGTTGATGAATGGTGTATTATTTGCTTTTGATGCGAAGTCGTTTTCTATTACGACTTTTTTCTTGTCGTCAAAGATTACGATGTCTGCTGGTCCACCTTCTGTAAGGTATCCTGCATCAAGGCCATATAAATTAGCCGGGTTTAGGGTCATTTTTTCTAGTAGTTGAGATAATGTTAGATATTCTTCATCTACTAGGTGAGTTAATCCTAATTGAAGGGATGTTTCAAGTCCTGTCATTCCGCTTGGTGCTTTTGTCAGTTCTTGGTCTTTTTCTTCATGAGTATGTGGGGCATGGTCTGTTGCGATTACATCAATTGTCCCATCTTGAAGTCCCTTGATTGCTGCTAGTCTATCTTCTTCACGTCTTAATGGTGGGTTTAATTTTGCGTTAGTACCCACAGTTAGAATTTCTTGTTCTGTGATAGAAAAATGTTGCGGTGTAACTTCTGAAGTAATATTTGCTCCCAAAGATTTTACGAACTTGATTACTTCAACACTTTCCTTGGCTGACATATGTTGGAAATGCACACGTGCTTTTGTGTCATAAGCAATCATTGCATCACGCGCAACCATGCTGTACTCGCTGACTGTAGGAGCTCCTGTGAAACCACATTTATGGCTCACTTCTCCGTCATTGATTCCAAGAACACCTGTTAGTGCAGGGTCTTCTTCGTGCAAGCTGATTAGAGTATCGTACTTAACCGCTTCTTGCATGGCACTTCTTACCATTGCTGAGTCTGAAAGTGGGATACCGTCATCTGAGAACCCTGCTGCTCCTGCTTCAAGCAAGGCTGGGAAGTCAGTTAGGTGCTTTCCGTCAAAGTTAGTAGTGATTGTTGCCACAGATTTGATATTGATATCTTCTTTGGCAGCAGACGCTAGAACTTCTTCTAATACGGGTACAGTCGAGATTGTCGGATTGGTATTTGCCATCATAACAACAGTTGTGAACCCTCCACGAGCGGCAGACAAAGCTCCAGTATGGATATCTTCCTTGTGGGTTTGCCCTGGTTCACGAAAATGTACATGGACATCAACCAGACCTGGTGCTACTACCAGACCACCTGCTTCAATAACCTTATCAGCTTCTGCTGTGATATTTTCAGCAATCTCTTTGATTTTGCCATCTTCTACTAAAATATCAGCTATTCCATCAAAATTGCTTGCTGGATTAACTAATCTACCATTTTTAATAAGTAATTTAGTCATATTAGTCCTGCCAGTTATTTTGGTCAGCCTTGAATTTTTTCAATAGCTCAAGTTCATCTTCATCTACATATCCAATCTCACGAGCGATTTCGATAAGATCAGAATAGTTAGAAAGTGTTTCTAGTGGTAAATCAGCTTTTTCAAAGTTTTCAATTCCACGTGGAAGTTCATAAGTGAAAATTGCGGCTACTCCTAGAACATCAGCACCTTCACGACGTGCAGCTTCAGCTGTTCCAATTACAGAACCACCTGTTGAGATTAGGTCTTCAATGATTACCATTTTTTGACCTTTTTCAATGCGCCCTTCAATTTGATTTCCTGCACCGTGGTCTTTTGCTTTTGAACGGATATAAACCATTGGTAAATCTAAGATTTCAGCAACCCATGCTGCATGAGGTACGCCACCAGTAGCTGCTCCTGCGATTACTTCAACATCTGGGAATTTTTCTTTAATAACATCCGCAAATCCTTGTGCGATTTGACGACGTACTTCAGGATAGCTAATTGTTATGCGGTTATCTGTGTAGATTGGTGATTGGATTCCACTTGCCCATGTAAAAGGTTCTTTTGGTGATAGGAATACTGCTTTAATGTCTAATAGGTCTTTTGCGATGTCTTGTGATAGTGTCATTTCCCTTTTCTCCTCTTATATCTTAAGAATTATATTGTTCCATAATATTTTCATATGCTTCTACTGGATTTTCTGCTTGTGTGATTGGTCGTCCGACTACAATATAGTCACTTCCAATTTTACGAGCATCAGCTGGTGTTACTACACGTTTTTGGTCACCAACTTCTGCACCTGCAGGACGAATTCCTGGTGTTAGGCAGATAAAATCTTCTGAGGTAGCGTCTTTGATGGCTCTTGCTTCTTTTGCAGAACAAACTACTCCAGCAAGTCCAGCTTTTTCAGTACATTTAGCATAGTGAATTACTGAATCTAGTAGGCTTGTTTGGATATTTTGAAATTCATGCATTTGTTCTTCGCTTGTTGAAGTAAGTTGAGTTACAGCGATTAGCTTTGTATTACTTCCTTCAAGACCACGAAGGGCTGCTTCCATCATCTCAACTCCACCAGCTGCATGAACATTTGTAAGAGCAACATTCAATTCAGCAATGTTTGCCATAGCACGTTCCACAGTATTTGGAATATCATGAAGTTTTAAATCTAGGAATACATCGTGATTCTCAGCAACTTGCTTTACAATTTCAGGACCATATTTATAAAAGAGTTCCATTCCGATTTTTACAAATAGTCTTTGTCCTTTAAATTTTTCTAAGAAGTCATAGACTTCCTTATCTGATGAAAAGTCTAATGCTATTACTGGTCTAGTTTCCACGAAGTTCCTCCTGTATTCCATTTACAAAATCTTGTAGATTGTCAATTCCATATTTATCCATCACGCCTGGTAAATCTTTAATAATATTTGGACAGGCATAAGGGTCAGTAAAGTTTGCAGTACCAACTCCGATAGCGCTAGCTCCTGCTATCATCATCTCGATTGCATCTTCTGCAGTTGTTACTCCGCCCATACCGATGATTGGAAGGTTTGAGGCAAGAGCTACCTGTCTGATAAGTTTGAGGGCTACTGGGAAGACTGCTGGTCCACTCATTCCACCTTGACCGTTAGCGATGATTGGTTTGTGTGTCTTAAGGTCATAACGCGTACCAACCAGTGTGTTAATCATGGTAAAACCAGTCGCACCGGCTTCTTCGACAGCTTGAGCCACGTCGTTGATGTTTGCCACACTTGGTGTTAGTTTGACGTAGACCGGCACCGATGAAGCATCTACCGCACTTTTAGTCGCAGCATATGCTAGTTCTGGTACCTGACCGATTAGAAGACCGTTACCACCGTGGTCGACATTGGGACAAGAGATATTCAGTTCTATCGCCGTAACATTTGGTGCTTGTGATACTTTATGACTCACTGTCGCATACTCTTCATTTGAAAATCCTGCCACATTGGCAATGATTGGAAGGGTTGGATAGTTATCAGCCAACCAAGTTAATTTTTCAGCAAGAACAACATCAACCCCTGGATTTTGAAGTCCGATGGCGTTGAGCATACCGCTTGGAGTTTCCGCCACACGAGGTGTTGGATTTCCATAACGAGCATTTTCAGTTGTTGCTTTAATCATGATTGAACCTAGTTCATCAAGGCTATAGTATTTGGCATATTCTTGACCAAAACCGAAGCACCCTGATGCAGGAATAATTGGATTCTTAAGGTCAAGTCCAGGTAGTTTAATGGCTAATCTATTTTTATCTGTCATTATAGTACCACGCTTCCTGTTTTAAAGACTGGTCCATCTTCACATACACGAAGATTACTTGTTTCTGGATTTTCAATTTTTGGAACTACACAGGCATAACATGCTCCCATACCACAAGCCATACGGCTTTCAAGTGAGATATAAGCGTGAGGATGTTCCTTAAAGCGTTCGTTAACTGCCTTAAGCATTCCAGGTGCTCCACATGAGAAGACTGCTGTTGGTTCAAAGTCAAGTGCATCAAGCAAGTGACCAACATGTCCATGAACGCCATATGAACCATCATCAGTAGAGATGAATACTTGTCCTAATCCTTGGAAGAGTTTTTCATAGATGATTACATCCCAGTTGGCATAACCAAAGAGGAAGGTAATCTCTGCTCCAAGTTCTTTCAACTCTTTTCCAAGTTGGTAAAGGGGAGGGACACCGATCCCACCACCGATTACTAGGACATGATCTCCTGCTTTGACCATTGAAATATCAAAGCCATTACCTTGAGGTCCCATAACATCGACTTCATCTCCTGCTTGCAAAGTTGATAAGATTGCTGTTCCTCCACCTTCAACACGATAGATAATTGAACAAGTATTATTTTCCTTATCAATTTCAGCAATTGAGATAGGACGTCTTAAAACCTTACTAGCATCTGGAACTTTCATATTTAAAAATTGACCAGGGACGTTCATATCAGAAACCATTTTTCCAGTCATCTTCATTTCAAAGATTCTTGGTGCAATCTGTTCTTGACTGACAATCTTCAGATTTTCCTTAAGTATCACAAGTTTTTCCTTTCCGATTTTCTCCATCTATGGAGAATCAGACTCCAATTCCAGAGCCTGATTACCACTATTATTAAAATTTATATAAACCGTTACACAATTTAACTAGATAAAAGATTAAATATTGAATTACTAAGTGCCAAGCCGTTGATAGAACTTTCGTTCATCAAGACGAAGGCAACCAAGTAAAGTAATTAATTTTAAGTCATTCAAGTATTTAGAGCTTAAAATACTGAATTACAAGGCGCCGAGCCTTAGATAGAACTTTGGTCCATCAAGACGAAGGCAACGAAGTAAGGCGATTAATTTTAACTAATTAAGTAATTTAGAGATTAAAATATTGAATTACGAGGCGACAAGCTTACGATAGAACTTTCGTTCATCGAAGCGAAGTAAACGAAGTAAGGCAATAAATTTTAAGCCTAAATTTAGATTTTGTGAACGCTGAATGAACGCGTCTCAAGCACCTTCAAGATAGCATCCGTAGTATCAAGAGCTGTAAAGAGTGGAACACCACGTTCTACAGCTTCACGACGAATGTATAAGCTATCATCATTTTCAAGGTTACGGTCAGTTCCAGTAGTGTTTACAACTGCTGCGATGCGTCCACTTGCAATTAAGCTTAAGATATCATCTTCTGCTTCACCAATCTTGTTAACGGCTTCAACATTGAGTCCCTTTTGGTTAAGGAACTTAGCAGTTCCACCTGTTGCAAGTAAGCTATATCCGATGTCAGAGAAACGTTTAGCAAGTTCATAGGCTTCATCTTTATCACTATCAGCGATTGTGAAGAGAACTGATCCAAATTCTGGAAGGTGGATATTACTTGCTTCAAAGGCTTTGTAAAGAGCTTTATCTAAAGTATCATCTGTACCCATTACTTCCCCAGTAGATTTCATTTCAGGGCCTAAAAGCGTATCAACTTTTTGAAGCTTAGTGAATGAGAAGACTGGCGCTTTAACGTGAACTTGATCGCTAACTGGTGCTAAACCATCAGCGTATCCAAGGTCTTTGATTTTCTTACCAAGGATGGCTTGTGTCGCAACTTGAGCCATTGGGATGTCAGTAATTTTGCTCAAGAACGGTACTGTACGGCTGGCACGTGGGTTAACTTCGATAACATATACTTTGTTATCATGGATTACGAACTGGATGTTCATCATTCCAAGACAGTTAAGTCCTTTAGCTAGACGTTTTGTGTAATCAACGATTGTGTCGATTGTTTCTTGGCTAAATGTTTGTGGTGGGTAAACGGCCATTGAGTCACCTGAGTGAACCCCTGCGCGTTCAATATGTTCCATGATCCCTGGGATTAGGACAGTTTCACCGTCACAGATGGCATCAACTTCACACTCTTGACCAACAAGGTATGAGTCAACTAGCACTGGATGGTCTGGGCTCGCCTTAACCGCTGTTCTCATGTAAGAACGTAAGTCTGCTTCGTTAGCAACGATTTCCATTGCGCGTCCACCAAGTACGTATGAAGGACGGATAAGAACTGGGTAACCAATAGCATTAGCGTTTGCTACTGCTTCTTCTTCGTTAGTTGCTGTTGCACCAGGAGGTTGTGGGATGTCCAAATCTTTCAAGGCTTTCTCAAACTCATCACGGTCTTCCGCACGGTCTAAATCAACTACTTGAGTTCCTAGAATCTTAACACCTGCTTTTTCAAGTGATGAAGCAAGGTTGATTGCTGTTTGACCACCAAACTGCACAACAACTCCGATTGGTTGCTCAAGTTCGATAACGTTCATAACATCTTCGAAAGTCAGTGGTTCAAAATATAATTTATCAGATACTGAGAAGTCAGTTGATACTGTCTCAGGATTTGAGTTCATAACAATTGCTTCGTAGCCAAGTTTTTGGATTGCTTTGATTGAATGTACTGTTGCATAGTCAAATTCAACCCCTTGACCAATCCTGATAGGACCAGATCCTAAAACTAGAACACTTTCCTTATCAGATTTTACTGATTCGTTTTCAATTTCATATGTTGAGTAGAAATAAGGTGTTGAGCTTTCAAACTCAGCCGCACATGTATCAACCATTTTGTAGACTGGTTTAATGTCGTTCTTCTCACGCATTTCACGTACTTTTTCTGGAGTCATTGACCAAAGATCAGCGATCTTACGGTCAGCAAACCCATTTCTCTTAGCCTCGTATAGAACTTCAGGATTGAAAACCTGTGTCTTAAGTTGTTCTTCAATTTCTACGATATGTGCTAATTTATCAAGGAAGAATAAGTCAATTTTTGTAAGTTCAGCGATTTCACTAATAGTGATACCACGACGAATTGCTTCTGAAAGGTAGAAAATACGGTCGTCCTGAACTTTAACCATTTTTTCATATAATTCATCTTCACTAGCATTTTCTGCTTCTTCAGATTCATTATGGTAAGCACCAACTTCAAGACTTCGAACTGCTTTAAGTAAGCTTTCTTCAATGTTACGACCAAGAGCCATAACTTCTCCAGTTGCCTTCATTTGAGTTCCAAGGTGACGGTCACCATGTTCAAACTTATCAAATGGGAAACGTGGAATTTTAGAAACTACATAATCAAGTGCTGGTTCAAACATTGCATAAGTTGTACCAGTTACGGGGTTCTTCATTTCATCAAGGGTGAAACCAACTGCGATTTTAGCAGCTAGTTTAGCAATTGGATAACCAGTTGCTTTTGATGCCAATGCTGACGAACGAGACACACGAGGGTTTACTTCGATTACATAGTAGTTTAATGAGTGTGGATCAAGTGCTAACTGTACATTACATCCACCTTCAATTTTAAGGGCACGAATGATTTTTAGACTTGCATCACGTAACATTTGATATTCAATATCAGAAAGTGTTTGGCTTGGAGCAAATACGATTGAATCCCCTGTATGGACTCCTACTGGATCAAAGTTTTCCATGTTACATACTACAATTGCATTGTCAGCAGCATCACGCATTACTTCATATTCGATTTCCTTGTAACCAGCGATTGATTTTTCAATCAAACATTGAGTTGCAGGTGATAATTTAAGTCCGTTGGCTGCAATTTCACGAAGTTCTTCTTCGTTATCACACATACCACCACCAGTACCTCCAAGAGTGAAGGCAGGACGAACAATGATTGGATATCCAATGATGTTAGCAAAATCAACTGCTTCTTCAACAGTATGAACGATTTCACTTTCAGGAATTGGTTGTTCAAGTTCTTCCATCAATTTTTTGAAAAGATCACGGTCTTCTGCTTGGTCGATTGCTGAAAGTTTTGTTCCTAGAAGTTCAATATTTAGTTCATCTAAGATTCCTGATTCAGCAAGTGACATTGCCATGTTAAGTCCCGTTTGTCCTCCAAGTGTTGGAAGGATTGCATCAGGTCTTTCTTTTCTGAGGATACGGCTTACAAATTCAAGAGTGATTGGTTCAATATATACTGAATCAGCAATCTCTTTATCAGTCATGATTGTTGCAGGATTTGAGTTTACAAGAACTACTTCGTAGCCTTCTTCTTTAAGAGCTAAACAGGCTTGTGTTCCTGCATAGTCAAATTCGGCAGCTTGACCAATGATGATTGGACCAGATCCGATTACCATAATTTTATTTATATCGTTACGCTTTGGCATTTCTTCTCCTTGTTATAAATTCTTCTGAGTTAAGCTAATTTCTTGATTAACTTATATTTCATTGACGGGATTCGCCTACTAGAATTTTCATAACTGCCTCACATACGACTTTGAACTGTAGTTCAAAGTTAATAAATCGTATGCTCAGCTGTTTTCAAATCCTAAACAGTAGGCTCATCACCTTTGAATATATCTATCATTTCCATGAAGTCATCAAATAAATAGCTTGCATCGTGTGGTCCAGGTGCTGCATCTGGGTGGAATTGAACTGAGAATGCTGGGAATCGTTTGTGTCGTACTCCTTCAACACTTTCATCATTAATTTCCACATGTGTAATCATCAAGTCGCTTGGAAGGTCTTCACTTGAAACAGCATATCCGTGGTTTTGTGATGTAAAATCAACACGACCTGTCGCAATTTCTCGAACTGCATGGTTAAATCCACGGTGACCGAATTTCATTTTGTAAGTTTTTGCTCCGTTTGCCATTGCAAATAATTGGTGACCCAAACAGATTCCAAAGATTGGATATTTCCCTTGAATTCCACGAATCATATCAAGTGCTTGCGGTACATCTTCTGGGTTACCAGGTCCGTTCGTAAGCATTACTCCATCTGGATTCATTTCAATAATTTCTTCAGCAGTTGTAGTATGAGGAACTACAGTCAAGTTACATTCTCTCTTAGACAGTTCACGCAGAATTGAATGTTTTAACCCAAAGTCAACAACTACGATGCTACGACCTGTACCTGGTGCTGGATAAGGAGTTTTTGTAGAAACTTGCGATACTTGATTTGTTGGAAGAACTGTTGCCTTAAGTTGGCTTTCAAGATGCTCGATTTCATCACCAACATTTGCCATTGTTGCTTTTAACGTACCGTGCTCACGGATAATTCTTGTAAGAGCGCGTGTATCAATTCCTGAAATTCCTGGAATATTTTTTCTTTTCAGAAACTCATCAAGGCTCATTTGGTTACGGAAGTTGCTAGCAAGTCTAGCGTTCTCACGTACTACCACTCCCTTACATGTTGGTGAAATTGACTCGTAATCATCGCGATTAATTCCGTAGTTACCAACTAACGGGTAAGTAAAAGTCAAGATTTGTCCGTTGTATGATTGGTCAGTAATTGATTCTTGGTAACCTGTCATTCCTGTTGAAAATACAAGTTCTCCTGTAACGTCAACATCAGCTCCAAAGGCAGTTCCTTCGAAAATTGTACCGTCTTCTAATATTAATAATCTTTTCATTCTTATTTGTTCTCCTCATCAAGCTTTTGCTGATTCCTGTAATTCATGATTGCATCAAGGATTGCCATACGAACATAGACACCGTTTGTCATTTGTTCAACAATTCTACTTTTTGGACTTTCAACTAAATCATCATCTATTTCAACTCCACGGTTAACTGGCGCTGGATGCATAATAATTGCTGTGTCCTTCAATCTGTCGTATCGTTCATGAGTTAAGCCAAACTCTTTATTATATTTAGCTTCTGAAAACTCTTCACTCCCATGATGTCTTTCATGTTGTACTCGAAGAAGCATAAGAACGTCAAGTTCTTCAATGACATCATCAAGTTGGACATGTTTACCATATTCGTCAAATTCATCAGTGTGCCACTCATCAGGTGCTATAAAATAAAGCTCAGCTCCTAGACGTTTAAGCATAATCATATTTGATTTTGCAACACGTGAGTGACTCAGGTCTCCTGCGATAGCAATCTTAAGACCATCGAAGTGACCAAATTCCTCATAAATTGTCATTAAATCAAGAAGACATTGCGATGGATGCTGTCCGCTTCCATCTCCACCGTTTACGATTGAAGATTTAATAGTTGGGCTTGCAATAAGTTCTTCATAATAACTATCTTGTGGGTGACGAATGACACAAACATCAATACCAATGGCAGACATTGTAAGTACCGTATCATAAAGAGTCTCCCCTTTATTAACCGAACTCGTTGAAGCATCAAAGTCGACCACTTTGTATCCAAGTCTTCTCTCAGCTACTTCAAAACTCTTATGAGTTCGCGTACTTGACTCAAAAAACATATTTGCTACAAATTCTTCTTTCAAAGACTGAGCAGACGGATTAGTCTTTTTATATTCCTGAGCATTTTCAACAAGTGCCATAACCTCTTCATTGGAAAGAGTTTCCATCGTTACTAGATGTTGTAAGGCAAGTTTTCCATCTTGATTTATCATTCTATTTCCTTTTCTACATTAAAAAAGTGATGTGCTATGAACGATCCTTGAATTTTTAGGATAAAGTTTTTCTACAATTTGATTTACTGCAGTAGGACCTTCACCAAAGCCTTGGGAAATTAATTTTAATTTCCCTGGGTATGTAGCTCCATCCCCTATTGCGTAAATTAGTGGCATATTTGTTTCCATTAAAGAATCAACTTCATACAATCCACGATTCTTGTTTAGGTCAATCTGCCAGTTTTTGCTGTGGCTATTATCACTTAGAAAGCCGTAATTAACTATCAACTTGTCGACAGAAATTGTTCTTTCTTCATCTTGTGACTTCACCTTAGTTAGATTTATCTCAATAGCATCTTCTGCATCTTGGATATTGTTAAATTTATATGGTGTTAAAACTTCAACACCTGAAAGGTGAAGTTGTCTTACACTTTCTTCTAAAGCTCGAAATTCTTTTCTACGATGAACAAGGTAGACCTTGTTGGCAACTTGACCAAGCATCATGGCAATATCAATGGCTGAATCACCACCACCTGCCACAACTACATCAAGTCCCTTGTAATTATCTAATTTATCTACATGGTAGAAAATTCTTTCTTCTTCATTTACCAGATTTTTATCAACATCTGCAGCTAGTTGACGGGGATTAAAACTCCCATTTCCAGTGGCAAGAATAATTGACTTAGTCTCATAAGCACCTTTATCCGTAGTAACTAGATAGTTATCACCGACTTTTTCGATGTTTGTGACCGATTGGCCAACTTTAATTTCAACTTCTGGCATTTTTTCGACCTGCTTACTCAACTGCTCAACTAGTTCACTAGCTTTCACCTTTGTATGTCCTGCAACGTCGTGTATATATTTTTCAGGATAGATGGCCTGTAATTGACCACCAACCTGAGGTAGACTTTCGATAATTTGTGTTTTCACACTTCTCATACCGGCATAAAATCCGGCGTACAGACCGACTGGGCCTGCTCCAATAATGGTAATGTCATAAATTTCCTTAGACATTTTATCCCCCTTATGATCTATATTTTGGAAAATGATTTTCCAAAATTAAGTTTATCATAAGATGATTTTCTTCTCTAATGTTTGAGCTTCTTAATGTCCTGCTTCATTTGCAGCGGTCTTTGGTAAAATCATATTTAAGAAGATTCCAAGGATTGTTGAGAAGGCCACTCCTGTGATTGCGAAGTTTCCAATTTGAAGTGTAAGGTTTCCGATACCTGATACCAAGATTACACTCGCGATTAGTAGATTACGTTTGTCGTTGAAGTCTGTTTTATTTTCAACTAAGATTCTAAGTCCACTTGCAGCGATTACACCGAAGAGTGCAATGCTTACTCCACCAAGAACTGGCGCTGGGATACTTGAAATCAATGCTGACATTTTTCCAACAAAACTTAGTAAAACTGCAAGGACTGCAGCACCCGCGATTACGAAGACACTGTATACCTTAGAAATTGCCATAACTCCGATATTTTCACCGTAGCTCGTTACTGGAGGAGCTCCGAAGAATCCTGCAATAATTTGAGCAAGTCCGTCACCTTCAAGAGTCTTATCAAGACCTGGATCTTTAAAGTAATCACGACCTGTTAGGCTATTAAGTACCATAATGTGTCCAAAGTGCTCAGTCATTGTTACAAAAGCGATTGGAGCCATCATAAGGATTGCGCTTGGATAAACCTTAACTTGGTAATCCAGGAATGGAATATCAAATGTTGGTGCCTTAATCCAAGGACTTGATGTTACGTGTGAAAAATCAACAATTGGTTGACCAATTACTTTTCCAACTACAAGTGCGAACAAATATCCAACTATAATACCTAATAAAATTGGAATTATTGAAACAAATCCTTTTCCGTACATATTGAAGAGAATTACCGCAAATACTGTGAATAGTGAAATTATCAGATATGGTAGGAAGTATTCACCATTACGATTCATGGAATCATTAACTGCATTTCCAGATAATGATAATCCAATAACCATTACTACTGGTCCTACTACGATTGGAGGAAGAATTTTATCAATCCAAGCATTTCCTGCTCTTTTTACAATCATAGCCACGATGAAGTAAACAAGTCCTCCTACCATTGCCCCTTGAGCAACAGCAGGCATACCGTCATGTTTAAGTAAGTACTGCATTGCTCCAATATAAGCAAAACTTGAACCCATGTATGCTGGAACTTTAAACTTAGTGACAGTTAAATGAGCCATTGTTCCAAGTCCACTTGAAAATAGTGCGATACTTGGATCAATTCCAACAAGAATTGGCACAAGTACAGTAGCTCCAAACATAGCAAATAAATGCTGGAAGCTTAATCCAAGTAGCAAGCCTGGTTTTGGCATGTCATGGACATCATAAATTGGTTTTTCCATTATTTAGTTTGTATCCCTTCTTGGTATTAGTCTTCTTTTCTAATTTTAATGCTATCTTCACCATCAACTTCACTTACTGTTACGATGATTTCTTCATCACGACTTGTTGGAATGTTTTTACCTACATAGTCAGCTCGGATTGGAAGTTCACGATGTCCACGGTCAACGAGTACAGCTAAGCTTACTTTTGAAGGGCGACCTAGACTTACTAGCGCATCGATTGCTGCACGAATTGTACGTCCTGTATAAAGTACATCATCAACTAAGATGATTTCTTTTCCTGTAATATCAACAGGGATTGATGTAGTATCTTCATCTGTCTTTTTATCATCACGGAACGGATTTGTATCAAGTTCTCCAAGAGGGATATCAATATTTTCTAATTGTTTAAGACGTTCTTGAATTCTTTTTGCAATATATACTCCACGAGTTTTAATACCTACAATTACTAAGTTATCTAAATCTTTATTACGTTCAATAATTTCGTAAGTGATACGTGTAATAGCACGTTTCATTGTAATTTCATCTGTGATTTCTTTAACTGACATTTTTCTCTCCTCATTTCTCTGTAGTAGATAAGACTTAACTTATCAAATGTGATATTCAGCAAAAAACACCCTGCCAGAAGGCAGGGTGTGTCTATGAAAAAGTTTACACTACAAAGTGAGTGTATACTATATAATCAATTTGGCACACCTTTACAGCCTCTCTGGACTATTCTTAAAGGTTTTACTTATTCTATCAAATTTTTTGGTAATTATCAATAGAAAAAAGAATGGAATAAATTCCATTCAATCTTAATTTTTAGCTAAATCTAAGTCAAGATCTTGATCACCTGGGTCAACTTCTGTGCCTAGTAAGCTTTTAGCTACTAATGCAGCAAGTATACCACCAACTATTGGTGCTAAGATGAATAACCAAATTTGGCTCAATGCTGTTCCTTGAACCAATACTGCTGGTGCAAGACTACGAGCAGGGTTTACTGACATACCAGTAACCGGTACACCTACAAAGTGAAGACCTGTTAATGTTAAACCAATTACAAGACCTGCTAAACTGTCATTACCTCGAGAGGGACTTGTTACTGTCATGATAACTAGTACAAAGATAAAAGTAAGAACAGCTTCCACGATAAATGCACCAGTTGCTCCAACATTAATCATTGCATCCGCACCATAAAGGTTTTGACCAAGCGCCTTTGTATCCCCACCAGCTGAATTAACTAAAGCTAGAAGTGTTAAGCTACCTGCAAATGCACCTACAACTTGTGCAATAATATAACCGATTAAGTCAGTCATATCCATTCTTTTGTTCACAAACATTGCAATTGATACCGCTGGGTTCAAATGAGCACCTGACACGGTTCCAATGCTATATGCTGCCATCATAACAGCTAAACCAAATGCTAGTGCAATACCAACAAGGCTAACAATTGAACCTGCTGCTGCTCCGCCACCAAAGACTGCTGCTGCTGTACCTACAAATACTAAGATAAATGTTCCAATAAATTCTGCAATATATTTTTTCATTTTATTGCCTCCTTACAATCTATAATAATAGCACTTTCAGTTTATCATGTAAAAAGATACACATATTTTCCTGAAATTTTCATAAATATAAAAAGAAGACAGGAATTATTCCTACCTTCTTAAGTATTAAATTTTTATAAGATTATTCAACAGTAACAGCTTTTGCAAGATTACGTGGTTTATCAACATCAAGTCCACGCGCAATTGAAGCATAATATGCAATTAATTGTGTTGGAATTACCATTGCTATTGGAGCAAGATATGGGTGAACTTCAGTAACGATAATATCATCGTCCTCTTTCGCCATACTTTCTTCAACTACTGTAAGTACATTAGCTCCACGTGCTGCAACTTCCATAATATTACCACGAGTATGAGCCGAAACTTTTGGATTGTTCGAAATTAAAGCAATTACGGGAGTACCTTCTTCAATAAGAGCAATAGTACCATGTTTCAATTCACCTGCTGCAAATCCTTCACATTGGATATATGATACTTCTTTTAACTTAAGGCTTGCTTCCATTGCAACATAATAATCTTCAGCACGTCCAATATAGAAAGCATTTCTACTATCAGCAATTACTTCATTTACTTTTTCTTCTATTAATTCTTTTTCTGACAAAGTAGCTTCAATTGATTGAGCTGCAATTGAAAGCTCTTTAACTAAATCAAAATCAAATGCTTCTGATTTATTGTTAGCTTCTCCAACTGCTTTTGCAAGGAAAGTTAGAGCTGCAATTTGTCCAGTATATGCTTTAGTTGATGCTACTGCAATTTCAGGTCCAGCATGTAGAAGCATTGTGTATGTTGCTTCACGAGAAAGAGTTGATCCTGGAACATTTGTGACTGTTAAACTTGGAATCTTTCTTTCATTTGTTTTAACTAATACTTGGCGTGAATCTGCAGTTTCTCCTGATTGAGAAAGGTAAATAAAGAATGGTTTTTCCGATAATAACGGCATATCATAGCCCCACTCACTAGCAACACCCAATTCAACTGGTGTATCAGTAAGTGCTTCAAGAGTTCTTTTAGAAGCATAACCAGCATTATAACTTGTTCCTGCTGCAATAATATAAATTCTGTCAGCATCTTGAACTGCTTTTACAATCTCAGGATCTACATTCATGCTTCCATCTTCATTAACATATTTTGTAATAAGTTTACGCATAACTGATGGTTGTTCATCAATTTCTTTCAACATATAGAAAGGATAAGTTCCTTTACCGATATCTGAAAGGTCAAGCTCAGCGATGTATGAATCTCTCTCAACTTTATTACCATCATAATCAGTAATTTCAACATTACCTTTTGTCAAGACTACTAACTCCTTATCATGAATTTCCATAAATTCATTAGTTTCACGAATCATTGCCATAGCATCAGAACATACCATATTATATCCGTCACCCAAACCAATGAGAAGCGGACTTTTATTTTTAGCAACATAGATTACATCAGAATCATTTTCATCCATCAATGCAAAAGCATATGAACCTTCAATAATATGAAGTGCTTTTTTGAAAGCTTCTATTATTGATAATCCTTCATTGGCAAACTTTGCAATTAAAGCTACTGCAACTTCTGTATCTGTTTCACTTTTGAACGGATAGTCTGATAAATATTCTGCTTTAATTTCTAAATAATTTTCAATTACTCCATTATGAACAAGTACAAATTCACCATCAGCGCTTGCATGTGGATGAGAATTTTCTTCACTTGGTTGACCATGTGTTGCCCAACGAGTATGACCAATACCTGCTGTACCTGCAACTTCCATACCAATTTTTTCTCTTAATTTAGCAATTCGACCGACTGATTTAATTAAATTCTTATTTCCTTTAGCATTATTTACAAAAATTCCTGCTGAATCATATCCACGATATTCAAGTTTTTCAAGTCCTTGCATTAAAATATCTACTGCATTATTATTCCCCACTACACCGACAATTCCACACATATCTATATCTCCCTTTAAATTGGTATATACTTTTTTATTATTTATTTTTAAAACATAGATACTATAAAACAATACATTGAAGATGTCAATAACAATTTTTATTATTGAAAATAAATTTATTGGTATACATTGATAAACAATTAACTTCTATTAAAAAAGACCTTACGGCCCTCCATACTTTAAATAAATTTATATTTAAAAATTATTTTTTGGTTATGTTCCATTTTTACCAACTGCCTCCAGAGCCTCCATCAGAATATCCTCCGCCAAAACCTCCACTGCTACTATCAAAATTTAATTTAGAGTCATTACTAGAAGTATAATCTCCAACCGATTTGCAAATATTATTATATCTATAAAGTGAGTCAGTATTATATAAATTATAATTAGTATATCCTGTAGCAAGAGTCTCTAAACCTTCATTCTTAACTGTTTTCATTATTTTTATTGCTCTTTTAATATAATCATCCATTTCTTTCTCAGTTAATTTATTAGTAAGATCTTCAAAAGTAATGTTACTTTTATATTCATTAACAATCATGGATTTAAGAATTATGAAAACTAAATTTTTCCTCTCTTCATCCAACTTTTCATATTTAGATGATTTATATAAACTATTTTCTATCTTCTTATTAATTACTTCATCATTTCTTTGAATAAATTTATTTTCAATCTCATCACTAAATCCAATTCTATCAATTTTTTCTTTTAACCATTCTAATTTTTCCCCATAAGAGATATCACTCATATATATAGGGTCTTGATCTAATCCTTTAATTTGATTAATACTCAAACTATCATTATATAAATTCTCAATTATTTTAGAACGTTCAATTAATAAATCTATTTCCTTCTCTCTATTAGTATCATCAGTAATCGTTCCCATCTTAAAATCAATATATTGTATTGGAGTAAAATATACTAAATTATAATTTTTCAAATCCGGAATAACATTTGCCATTCCCTTATCAGCAAAAATTTCAACAAGCCGATCAATAGAGACTTGCTTTTCTTCCTCTCTTTTTTTATTCTTCCTAAAGTCAAAAATAATAACGACACCAATAAAAATTAAAAATCCTATAATTATTAAGTAAATAATTTTTTTATTGAGAAAAATATATGCTAGCCAATCCAGTAAATTAAATTTTGGGGAAAAATTTAACGAATATTTACTGATATTATCCGTTATGTCATTTACAGCGTCATCATACCTTCCCATTTTTAGTTTGCTCATTACAAATTGATCATCTTGAACAATTTTAGTAGCAAAACTACTTTTTATAGGTCCACTATAGTCTGCTCCCATCGCAAAATAATATTTACGATCATTTGGAGATATAGCAAGTAATATTCCATAATTGTAACCACTGTAACCTAAACCTAAATTATTAAATTTTCTTCTAGCCACCTTATCTATTGATTCACCATTTAATCCATTTAGTGTATAAACAAAATAAACAGGGTGATGGTCCATGTACTTCATATCTTCATTTAAGGAATTTATATTTGAGATAGTCCTTTCAGACAAAATATTTGCATCATCCTGTACATACTTTGAATCTGCGAATACCCCAACACCCCCGAAAACAAAGAAAAACATAATTATTATTAGTTTGATTATTTTTTTCAATTCTTTCACCCATCTATATGTAATTATATGAATTTATGAAACTAGTATTTAACAACATTCTACACTAAAATTTATATTTTATATACAAAAAGCAGTACAATTTCTTGTACTACTTAGACTTAAATAAAAACTTAAATTTGTTCTCTTAATTTTTCAATTGCTTTTTGAAATACTTCAGGTGCTGGTGCTGTGAACTCCATCCACTCACCAGTAGTTGGGTGTTCAAAACCTAAAACTTCAGCATGAAGAAATTGTCCTTCGTTTGGTATCAAAGTTTTTCTAGGGCCGTATAATGGGTCTCCTGCTACTGGATGACCAATATAAGCCATATGGACACGAATCTGATGAGTACGTCCTGTTTCAAGTTCAAGCGAAATCAATGTATAGTCATTAAATCGTTCAATAACCTCAAAACGTGTTACCGCAGGTTTTCCACTCGCAATAACTGCCTGACTTTTACGATCTTTAGGATTGCGACCGATTGGGGCTTCAATCATTCCCTTATCACTTGGTAAATTACCATGAACAATAGCTAAATATCGACGCTTGCTTGTTTTTGCTTTCAACTGTTCTGCTAATTTTTCATGGGCAGAGTCATTTTTAGCGACCATCAAAAGTCCTGATGTATCTTTATCAATTCTATGAACGATTCCAGGACGAATAACTCCATTAATCCCTGATAAATTTTTAATTTGATGCATCAATCCATTTACTAAAGTGCCTGATGTATGACCAGCTGATGGGTGAACAACCATACCTTGTGGCTTGTTGACCACTGCAACATCATCATCTTCATATACAATATCAAGGGACAAGTCTTCAGGTAGGTATTCTAAAACTTCTTCAACTGGCTCAGTAAACTCAATCACATCACCTTCTTGAACTTTATATTTTGCTTTTGCAGCATTCCCATTAACAGTTACTTGACCATCTTTTATTAATTCATTAGTAACTGTTCGTGAGTATTTTGTTAGATCAGCCATAGCCTTATCAAGTCTACTGCCAGCTTCTTTTACAATTATCTTCATTTTTTCTTACTTTTTCCTTTCTTGCTATCTTCTCTAAAGATACAAATATAAATCAATATCAATCCAACAGTTAAAAAGGAATCCGCCACATTAAAAATCGGGAAATTAATAAAGTCTAGTTGGAACATATCAACAACATAACCAAGACGCACTCGATCAATGAAATTACCAAGAGTTCCTGCAATTATGAGAGCAATACTATATGAAATTCCATTATTTTTATTGATATTTTTAACCAAATAATAAGTACCTACTACCAAAGCTATCGCTGTTATGATGGTAAAGAACCACTGCTTGCCTTCAAACATTGACCATGCGGCACCAGTATTTTGGAGATGAGTTAAACTTAGGATATTTTTTATAAAAGGAATGCTATCTCCTAAGGGGATATTTTTCACTGTCCAAAATTTAACAAATTGGTCAGCAGCAACTCCTAAAATTATTATTAAAAGTACTAGTATTTTTTTCATAAGTCTAATTATACCATAAGAATTTTTAGTGGTGGAAAAAAATTAATTAAAAGAGAGACCATAGGCCTCAACTTTCTTCTAATACAGTTCATGATCTTCCCTGTAATGTTGCATTTTTTTGTGGAACAACTCTTCTGCTAGTCCATAACCTGTTACTGTAATGGCATTAGCTCCTGCTTCAATCGTTTCTAGAATAGATTCTTCGTTCTTGCCACCAGACGCGATGATTGCCACATCAGGATATTCATCAACTGGGAAAAATGATTTAACATGCCTGACTAATTTTGCTGTGTCTTTTCCACCAGCTACGTTGAAAATATCAACTCCCATTTTATGTAGGGAAACTAAATCACGCTCATAATCTAGTACTGTGTAGATTATCGGAACATCAATATATGAATCAACAAGCTTAATAGTTTTTTCATCTACTGGACCATTTAGAACAACTGCTGATGCACCCTTTTGATCAGCTGTCATTCCGTTTGTCGCACAACGAATTCCTGATGTTAAACCACCACCAATTCCTGCAAGAACAGGCATTCTAGCAACATTTAAGATTGATTCTAGAATCGCCATATCTGCAGTAAATGGGTAGACATTTAAGATAGCATCCGCATTTGTATTTGAAATTACAGTTACATCATTAGAGTACAAAATACTTTTTATTCTACGTCCCTTAATCATGAATCCTGATGCTTTAGAAATTACCTTAGGCATTGATATGATAGAATCACGACTTCTTAGTGTAGAATCAATATTTGGTATATGTTTTACTGGTTTTTCCATAATTTTCCCCAATTCATTTTCATTATAATTCTGATTATAGCACCAAAATTTATTTTTAAATGTTTTTGAGAAAAATTTTACATTAAATTTACTTACTGCATACTTTGAAAATATTTTTCTTCATCAATATGATATTAAGACATTTAAATTTTTTAACTTGGCATCAAATTTTTCAAAGGTAATAATATAGTTACTGAACCTTGAATTTGATATGATTGTATGTACATATAAGAAAGAGGAATTGTGAATGGCTATAGAAGAGGAATTTTTAGTTAAATTTATCGCAATAAGACATCATATTCATCAACATCCAGAGTTATCAGAACATGAATATGAAACAACTGAATATATAAAAAAATTTTTAAGAGATCTTGATATAAAAATAATCGATTCTGGTTTAGAAACTGGAGTAATTGCTGAAATTGGAAATGATAAGAATAACATTATCGGGCTTCGATGTGATATTGATGCTCTTCCAATATTTGAAGAAACTGGTCTTCCTTACGCATCGGTTAACGATGGAGTAATGCACGCCTGTGGTCATGATTTCCATACAACTTCACTTCTTGCTACTGCTGAATTATTAAAAGCTAATGAAGATAATCTCAATGGCACTGTTCGTCTTTTCTTTCAACCAGCTGAAGAAAACTTCCAAGGTTCACAGGCTGTAATTAAGACTGGTCTTCTGTCAAATTTAAATGCTCTTGTTGGCTTTCATAATTTCCCTGATTTACCTCTTGGCACTATTGGATATCGTCAAGATAAGCTAATGGCGAGTGTTGATAGAATAAAGGTCAAGATCAAAGGAGTAGGTAGTCACGCTGCTCATCCTCATGAGGGAAATGATCCAATCGTTACAGGATCACAAATAATAACCAATCTTCAAAGTCTAATATCCCGTCACATTCCTAGCAAGGAAGAAGCTGTTCTTTCTATTACACATGTCAAATCTGGCAGTACTTGGAATGTTGTACCAGATACATTTGAATTTGAAGGTACACTTAGAACTCTTAATGAAGAAATCAGGGGAAAACTTAAAAATTTATTCTACAAGACAGTTGAAAATACAGCTGATATATATGGTCAAACTGTAGATATTGAGTGGACTGAAGGTTCAGACTGTCTTGACAATGATTTGCAACTTTTCAATAAACTTGTTCCTAGTATTACTGATAACTTTTTAGATGCTATAAAAATTGAAAGCAATCTAACTGGTGAAGACTTTTCTCGTTATCATAAATATGTTCCGATATTCTTTGCCTTTATTGGTACAGGAAAAAATATTCCACTTCATAATCCTAAATTCTTAATTGATGATAAAGCATTAATTTATTCAATTAAATATTACCTTGATGTGGTTCAAAGACTACTAAATATAAAATTAGATATTTAAAAAGGACCAGAGGGTCCTTTAGACTTAAACTCTAACAAAATATCAGTTAGAGTTTTTTTAATGCCAAACTGGTTGCCAAGTTACACCAAACTTATCGACCACCCATGCTACTTTTCGATTGTCTAGAACTTTTTCAGGTCCCATCATAACACTTCCGCCATCTGATAATACCTTAAATAAATTATCAAACTCTTCTTCCGTTTGACAATCAATATAAAAAGATGTTGCCCAATTAAATGCAGGAGCGTCCCCTGGTGCCATATCCATGAACATAAACTCTTGACCTTGAATGTCTAAAATTCCATTCAAAACGCCTCCAACCATTTCTTTTGAAATATTTGGAAAATCTTCAGTAAAAAATTGAAGGTTTTTAACTGTCGTACCTGGAATATTCTCTGTGTAATATTCCATTGCTTCTTTTGCTCTTCCATCAAATGTTAAAAATATTGTAATTTTTGCCTTCATAATAATTTCTCCTTTTTTCTATATTTATAATTTACCAAGTACCACCTGAACTACCGTCTGAATATCCACTACTATCAAAACCACCACCACTACTATCAAAAAATGAATCTGATTCATGAGGTGAGTATGTATATATCAAAGAATTAATTGAATTGTATCTGTAAAGTGAATCTGTATCATAAATATTGTGATCATTATAATCACTCATAATTATATCAGCTCCCTCAGATTTTAAGGTATGAGCTTTTTTAATTGCTTGCTTCGTATATCGCTCCATATTGCTATTAATTATATTATCATTTATATTTTCTTTAGTAATGATATTACTAAAATCATTAACAATGATTGACATTAATATAGTTTTTACCAAATTTTTCTTCTCATCGCTAAACTTGTTATACTTCTTATTTCTGGAAAGGGATTCTTCCATCTTATTATTAATTATTTCGTTATTTTCTCTAATATATTTAGCCTCAATTTCGTCATTCAAACCAATATTTGCAATATTTTCATTTATTCTTTTAAGTCTTACTTCATAAGATTCATTGAAGGTGTAATTTGCTCGGCTAGAAAGCTCCTTAAGTTGATTGATACTATATGTTTCATTATAAAGTTCTTCAATAGTTTTAGTACGCTCAACCAGTAAATCTATTCCTCTTTCTTCATCATCAAATGGTGATAAATTTTCCCAATATCTTATATATTCTTCTGGAGTAAGATGTACAAGTTCATCATTTATTATATCAGTGATATTTTCTGTTAATCCTTTGTCTGACAATTTTTCCACTAATGCATCTATTCTTTTCTGATAATTTTTATGATATTTCCTTATTTTATTAAAAGCAACCATAATAATACTGATTATAATAAATGAAAAGCTACCCCAAACTAAATATTTTTTTTCGACAATATCAGAACTTTCATTTGATACTTCCTGATCAATATTTTTTGAATAATTCATTGAAAAATCTCTTACATTATTAGTTATATTATTTACCGCTGAATCATAATTTTCAGACTTTAATTCACTTATTATATTTGAATCCTTTCCCACTATGTTTGTAGCAATCAATTTTTTTGTTGAAGGATTATAATCCGCACCCATTGCAAAATAATATTCACGTGCATTGGGTGATATAGCAAATAAAATACCATTATTATAGCCCTTATAACCAAGTCCTAATTCATCAAACTTTTTTGTAGCTATTTCTTTAAGTGATCGTCCTTGTAAATCATTAAGTGTATAAACAACATATACTGGATGATGGCTCATATTTACCATCTCACTATTTAATGAATCAATATTTGAAATTGTACTTTGACTTAGAATTTTAGCATCATCAACTACATATTTTGAATCTGCAAAAACTACAATATTAGTGAACATTATCGTCATTAGAATAACAATAAAACTTATAAACTTTTTCATAAAAATCTCCTAATGGACTAACTCTAATTTTTTATATACTAAATTTATAACTACATTATAGCTTAATATATAGAAATATATAGAAAAAAATCGAGTTTCCTCGATTTTCAATTTATATTATTATTCAGCATCAATTTCGATAACGTCCTTGACACCTTTTTCCTTATCTTCATCAAAGATAAAGCTTCCGTTACTAGTTCTTTCACTGTAACCAAGGTCTGTTGGATGAATATCAAATTCATGTAACATTTCTGAAATTACTCTAAGATTAGTATTTTCCAATACATTACCTGCTGCGAACACTCTATGTGGTGTTTTCTTAAGTTCACGTAAAACTAAAAGTCCACGATTTGCACGACTAGTAACCGGTATTTCTGATACCTTCATTTTCTTAAAGGCACCACGTTGAGTTAGTAGGTACATATCTGGTGATTTAAGAAGAAACGCTGAAGAAATCACATCTTCATCTTTTAAGTTCATCGCCTTAACACCAGCAGCTTTTGCACCAACAACTGGTACTTCACTTATACCAAAATGAAGTGCATATCCACGATAAGATACTAGCATTACTTCATCAAGTTCTTCAATTGGACCAACTGCAAGTACCACATCTTCTGTTGATTTTAACTTAGCATATTTTGTTGACTTAGACTTATATGTACGCCATGGCTTGAATTCGCTCATTGATACTCGTTTAATTTGACCAAGTTTTGTTACTGCATATAGTAACTCGTCATTAATTTCTTCAAAATTAGTAACTATTTGGGCAAATATAACACGCTCTTCAGACTCAAAGTTAGTTAAAGACTGCGATAAATGTTCCCCAGTTTCTTTCCAACGAATATCTGGAAGCTCATGAATTGGTCGATAGATAACATTACCTAAGTTAGTAAAAATCAACAAATGTGAAGTCGTTTTGGTATTTTCCAAAAGAACCAACTTGTCTTCTTCTTTCTTACCCAGCTCCTCTATTTGACTAGATGCAAAACTTCTAGGAGTCGTACGCTTGATGTAACCATCACGGGTAACTGTCACATAAGTTTCTTCTTCGACAATCAGGCTCTCTGCTTTAATTTCAACGTTTTCCACTTGGTCAACCAAGTTACTTCTACGAGGATTAGCAAATTTCTTTTTGACCTCGCGTAGCTCACGCTTCATCAAATTGAACATGGTTCTCTCATCATCAATAATTGCCTTAAGGGTCATTATTTGGTCTTTAAGCTCAGCGTCTTCCTTTTCAAGGGTCACGATATCTGTATTTGTTAAACGATAAAGTTGCAAGGTAACGATTGCTTCTGCTTGCTCTTCTGAAAAGTCATATGAAATCTTCAGATTTTCTTTTGCATCCGCCTTACTATCACTTGCTCTGATTAAGGCAATAACTTCATCAAGAATACTTAAAACACGAACTAAACCTTCAACAATATGAAGACGTCTTTCTGCCTTTTTAAGGTCGTAACGACTGCGAGAAACTATAATGTCCTTACGGTGACTAATGTAGGCTCTAAGTACTTCAATCACTCCAACTTGAGTTGGTGTCATATTATCAATGGCAACCATGTTGAAGTTGTAGTTTGTCTGTAAGTCTGTGTATTTATAAAGATAATTAAGAATTAGTTGCTCATCAGCTTCTTTTTTTAGCTCAATTGCGATTCTTAAGCCATCGCGGTCAGACTCATCACGAACTTCAGCAATTCCAGCAACTTTTTGATTAACACGCACATCATCAATTTTCTTGACTAATGTTGCCTTGTTTACTTCATAAGGAATTTCTGTAACAATAATTTGTTTCTTACCAGCCTTAAGATTTTCAATCTCAGTCTTACTTCTTACAACAATACGTCCTTTACCAGTTTCATAAGCACGTTTAATTTCATCTTTACCTTGAATGATACCACCTGTTGGAAAATCAGGTCCAGGTAAAATTTCCATCAATTTATCTACTTTGACAGATGGGTGATCAATCATATAAATTGCTGAATCAATAACCTCACCTAAGTTATGAGGTGGGATTTCTGTCGCGTAACCAGCTGAAATTCCTGTTGATCCATTAACTAAAAGATTAGGATACGCAGCTGGAAGAACAGTTGGTTCTTTCTCAGTATCATCAAAGTTCCAGGCAAATGGAACTGTTTCTTTTTCAATATCTTGAAGTAAATGAAAAGATATTTCGCTAAGTCGAGCTTCTGTGTAACGCATAGCAGCGGGTGGATCACCATCCATTGAACCATTATTACCGTGCATCTCTATTAATGGTTCACGCATCTTCCAATCCTGACTCATACGAATCATTGCTTCATAAATTGAAGAGTCCCCATGAGGATGGAAGTTACCCATAACATTACCAACTGATTTGGCAGATTTACGATAACCCTTATCAAAGGTATTTCCATCCTTGTTCATTGAATACAAGATACGACGTTGTACCGGTTTCAATCCATCTCGGATATCCGGTAAAGCACGCTCTTGAATTATATATTTTGAATAACGTCCAAAACGTTCTCCCATAATATCTTCGAGAGACAAATTTTGTATATTTGACATTTTTTCTCCTACTAAATCATATTACTAAGTTGAGATACTGCTTTCTTCTTACCTACTACATAAATGAAATCACCTACATGTAAGATTGTATCCCCGGCACCAATTTCAGTTGTTCCATCGGTGTGCCTAACCATTGAAACATTTATTTCATGCTTGTCATGGAAGTTAATATCTGATATTTTTCTTCCTTCTAATTTCGGACTGTTTACCTTCATTTCAGCAAACATCATATCATGCGAAATTTCGAAGTACTCGAAAATATTCTTGTTAACCAGTCTTTCCGCAAGTCTTCGCCCTGCATCAGCCTCTGGCTGAATAATAACATCAGCACCAACCTTGGCTAAAACCTTGGCTTGAATTGATGTAGCAGCCTTTGCAACAACCATTTTTGCCCCTAGCTCTTTGGCTAAAAGAGTTGTAAGTGTACTTGATTGTTCATTTTCACCAATAGCTACCACAACATAGTCAAAATTTCCAATACCGACACTTTCAAGCATTCTTTCATCTTGAGCATCACCAATTATAGCTTGAGTTGCAATATCCATGTAATCATTTACTATATCTTCATTTCGGTCAATGGCTAATACTTCTTGCCCTCTTTCAGCAAGCCCCTTAACTACACTACCACCAAAACGCCCTAATCCTATTACTGCATATGATTTCATAAAGTCTCCTATCCGATAATTACTTGTTCTTCTGGGTATTTAAAGTAACTTTCCCTCTTATCGCTATGGTTAATTGAATATATAATTGTAAACAAACCAATACGGCCAACAAACATCAAGATAATAATTAGTATTTTACCAAAAACTGATAAATCTGGTGTCATTCCCATTGAGAAACCTGCCGTTGAAATTGCTGCTACAACTTCAAAAAAGATATATTCGATACCATTATAAATCGGCAATTTTTCAGTCATAAGTAGAACAAATGAACTTGCAAAGGTTACTGTCATATAAAGGAATATTACTTCGTAAACCTGTCTCACTGTATGTGTTGGAATCGTTCTGTAGTGATAAGTGGTAACATCTTCTCTACGTAAAATTGAGCGAATATTCAAAAGTAAAACTCCAAAAGTTGTAGTTTTTATCCCACCAGAAGTTGATCCACTTGTACCACCAATGAACATCAAGATCATAGTCAATAAGACACTTGAATACGGCATTTTATTATAATCATAAATATTAAATCCAGCAGTCCTTGGACTCACTGCAAGAAAGAAGTTCTGACTAAAGTAATCAAGAATGTTACCATCAAAATTCCCTGCATCAATTAGCATAAACATAAGAGTACCGCCAACTACCAAAAGAGCAGTCATAACTAATGCAATCCTCGTATGTAAACTAAGTCTCGGATTATTACGATAATTAAGCAAATCCATCCAGATAATAAATCCAAAACCCCCTGATAAAATTAAAAGGGACATTACTATTAAGATGTAAGGATCATTCGCAAAATCCATTAGCGAATTACCAAATAAGTCAAAGCCTGCATTTGAAACTGCAGATACCGAATGAAAAATACTATACCAGATTCCTTTTTCCCAACCAAACATTGGAACAAAAGAAAATCCCAAAAGAATAGCTCCTACAATCTGAATAATTGCCATCATCTTAATAATGTAATTAATAAGCTTAAATGCTTGACCTGAATTAGCAAAATTATAGGATTCTTTGATTACCATGGAATATTTAAGCGAAGGGTTTTGACCAGTTATAGTTAATAGAATAACAACAACAGTCATAAAACCAAGTCCACCAATTTCATTCATTAATAATATCATGACCTGGCCAAAAAATGACCAATGATAGGCTGTTGGTAATGTTGTAAGTCCTGTAACACAAGTCGCACTGGTTGCTGTAAAAATAGCATCTAATAATGATGTACTTTCTCCCGATTTTGTAGCAATTGGTAGCATCAATGAGATAGTACCAACTACAATAATAATCAAAAAGCTTATAGCAATTATCTGTGCAGGCTTCAGTTTATTTAATATCGTCTCCATAACAATGCATCCCTAAATCTAAAAGATGACTTCTCCATCTTCTTCAAGAGTAAATTTAACATTATTTTCAATCCACTTACGGCGTGGTTCAACCTTGTCTCCCATAAGGACAGAAACACGGCGTTCTGCTTGAGCGACATCATCTAATGTAACACGAATTAAAGTTCTAGTTTCTGGATCCATAGTTGTTTCCCAAAGTTGGTCAGCATTCATCTCTCCAAGACCTTTATATCGTTGCAACGTGGCACCTCGACCAAATTCTTTTCTTAAATCTTCAAGTTCACCATCAGTCCATGCATAGGCAATTTTTTCCTTTTTACCTTTACCTTGACTCATCTTATATAAAGGAGGTAAAGCTATATAAACTTTTCCAGCTTCAACCAAAGGCTTCATATAGCGATAGAAGAATGTTAAAAGAAGAATCTGAATATGTGCTCCATCTGTATCCGCATCGGTCATAATAATAACCTTATCATAATTGACATCTTCAATATTGAAGTCAGCACCAACTCCTGCCCCAATTGTATAAATCATTGTATTAATTTCTTCGTTCTTCATGATATCTGAGATTTTCGCTTTCTCAGTATTAATTACCTTACCGCGAAGAGGTAAAATCGCTTGGAATTTTCTATCTCGACCTTGTTTTGCAGAACCTCCGGCAGAGTCTCCTTCGACAAGATACAATTCATTTTTCTTAGGATTCTTAGATTGTGCAGGCGTTAATTTACCAGAAAGTAATCCTTTATCCTTTTTCGATTTTTTTCCAGTACGACTATCTTCACGCGCTTTACGAGCTGCTTCTCTTGCTTCACGTGCCTTGATAGCCTTACGTATCAACCCTTGTGCCACTTCTCCATTCTCCATAAGGAAATATGAAAGTTGGGTACTTACAATTGAATCAACAATTGGACGTGCAAGAGGACTTCCTAACTTATCTTTTGTTTGCCCTTCAAATTGTAAATGTTCTTCTGGAACCAAAATTGAAAGAACAGCCGACAGTCCTTCACGGTAATCAGAACCCTCTAAGTTCTTATCTTTTTCCTTAAGTAGACCTGACTTCCTTGCATAGTCGTTCATTGACTTTGTAAGTGCAGCCTTAAAACCTGTTTCATGCGTACCACCGTCTTTTGTGCGCACATTATTGACAAAGCTCAAGATATTATCAGAATAGCCATCGTTATACTGCATGGCAACCTCAACTTGAAAATCAGACTCTTCACCAGTAAAGTACATTACAGGTGTCAAATTATCCTTATCTTCGTTTAGATAGGCAACAAAATCCTTAACTCCATTTTCATAGTGGAAGGTATCTTGCTTATCATTTCTTTCATCTGTCAAAGTCAATGTAACATTTTTCAAAAGAAAGGCTGTTTCATTAAGTCGTTCAAAGATTGTGTTGTACTTGTATTCTATGGTTGAAAATATTTTAGAATCGGGTAAAAAGCTAACCTTTGTTCCAGTCTTTGATTTAGGTGCTGTTCCAATTTTTTCTAATCCTGTAACTGGCTTCCCACCATTTTCAAATCTTTGTCGATAAACTCCACCATCTCGAGTAATCTCTACTTCTAGCCATTCTGATAATGCATTAACTACTGAAGACCCTACCCCATGTAGTCCCCCTGAAGTTTTATAGCCGCCTTGCCCAAACTTACCACCTGCATGAAGAACCGTAAATATTACTTCTACTGTGGGTATACCCATTTTGTGCATACCTGTTGGCATTCCGCGTCCAGCATCGACTACGCTGATAGAATTATCTTTATGAATGGTAACATCAATCTTGTCTCCAAAGCCACTTAAAGCTTCGTCAACTGCATTATCAACAATTTCATAAACCAAGTGATGTAGTCCTGCTGTATCAGTAGAACCAATATACATACCTGGTCGTTTTCTGACGGCATCAAGTCCTTCTAAGACTTGAATGGCATCGTCATTATAATGATTAACATCAATTGTCATTTCTTAACCTCTAACTATAACTCTTATGTGATATGCTCAAAATATTTTCAATCTTATATTTCTATTATCTTTTTTACTATTTGTTATGAGCGCATACCACTTCATTCTATCTATTATACGAGAAAAAAAGCCAATTGACCATAAAAAATGTATTTATTTCCCAGATATCTTGAAAATAAATGTATTTCAAAATACTTAATATCTAAAAGAAATAATCCTTTTGTATTATTTCTTTTAGCCAAAATCTGATATAATATGTTTTATGAAAATCGTAATATTATTAGTTTTAGCATATTTATTAGGCTCAATTCCATCAGGTCTGTGGATTGGAAAAATATTCTTCCATAAAAATCTACATGATTATGGAAGTGGCAATACAGGAACTACAAATACCTTTCGTATATTAGGTAGAAAAGCCGGAATTATTGTATTTATTTTAGACTTTTTCAAAGGATATATTGCTACTTGCCTTCCATTAATATTTAATGTTCATGGAATCTCACCCGTAGTGTTTGGAATCTTAGCAATTTTTGGACATACTTGCTCTATCTTTGACCACTTTAAAGGAGGAAAAGCGGTAGCAACAAGTGCTGGTATGCTCTTTGCCTACAACCCCTACTTCTTCTTATTCTTGCTAATTATTTTTGCAATAACACTTTACCTAACTAGTATGGTTAGTTTTGCAAGTGTGGCTTGTGCAGTTATTGGTGGTTTAGCAGTTTTAATTTTTCCATCAATACACTTTATTTTTAAATCATACGATCCCATTTTTACAATTTTAACTTTAATATTAGCCTTCTTTATAATTTATAAGCATAAGGATAATATTAAGCGAATTATGAATCATGATGAAAACCTTGTCCCCTTTGGGCTTAACATAACTAATCAAAAAACAAAATAGTTCCATTTATATAAAAACACAAAATATAGGGTATGCTTTTAAAAAAGAACACTATATGTTGTGTTTTTTATCTTGCAAAAACAATTTTTTTGATTTAGAATAATCACATACTATTTTAAAAAAGATAGGAGTTTATATAAATGGTTACAGTTTTTTCAAAAAATAATTGCATGCAATGCAAAATGGTAAAAAAATGGTTGAGCGATAAAGAAATTCAATTTCAAGAAATCAATCTTGATGAGCAACCTGAATATGTTGAAAAAGTAAAAGAAATGGGATTTATGGCTGCCCCAATTATTGCCAAAGATGACCTTTCATTCTCAGGTTTTCGTCCAGCTGAACTTGCTAAATTAGCGTCATAAGATGGTGAAGATTGCTTATTTTTCTGTAACTGGACAAGTTCGACGATTCGTAAAGAAACTTGACTTACCTAGTTTTGAAATTACAGATTTTTCACAATCTGATGTTGATGATAGCTTTATTTTAGTTGTACCTACATATGAGCCAGATATAACTTATCCTGCTGACGAATTTCTTGAAGATTATTCTGATAAATGTCGCGGAATACTTGGGAGCGGGAATCGAAACTTTGGTGATGAATTTGTCTATACAGCAAAAGATTTAGCTAAAAAATATAACCTTCCTATGCTATACTCTTTTGAATTCAATGGCACACAAGAAGATGTTGCAAATGTATTAGAAATTATTACAAAAATAAAATAATTTTCTACAAATAATTTGCTATAATATTTAATGTTATAGTGAATTTTTATTTATAAATTGGAGGACATATGTCTTTAAAAAATCTTGGCGACGTAACTTATTTTCGCCTAAATAATGAAATTAATATTCCTATTAATGGTCAAATCCCTCTTCACAAAGACCAAGAGGCATTAGAGGCTTTTTTTATTGAAAATGTTGAGCCAAATTTAATGCATTTTGATACTTTAAGAGATCGTTTTGATTATTTATTAGAAAATGATTATATTGAAAAAGATTTCTTCGGAAAATACAATTTTTCTTTTATTGAAGAGTTAAGTACTTGGCTTTATGACCAAAACTTTAAATTTAAATCATTCATGGCTGCGTATAAGTTTTATCAACAATATGCAATGAAGACTAATGACGGTGAATATTATCTTGAAAATGTTGAAGATCGTGTTCTCTTAAATGCTCTTTACTTTGCTGATGGTGATGAAGAACTCGCACGTTCAATTGCTGATGAAATGTTAAATCAACGTTATCAACCTGCTACTCCTAGTTTCTTAAACGCCGGACGTAGTCGCCGTGGTGAATTAGTATCATGTTTTTTAATTCAACCAACAGACGATATGAATGCAATTGGTCGTTCAGTTAACTCTGCTCTTCAACTATCACGTATTGGTGGTGGTGTTGGAATTAATCTATCTAATTTACGTGAAGCTGGTGCTCCAATCAAAGGAATTGCTAATGCTGCAAGTGGAGTTGTTCCAGTTATGAAACTTTACGAAGATTCATTTTCTTATTCAAACCAACTTGGACAAAGACAAGGTGCAGGTGTTGTTTACCTTAATGTTTTCCATCCAGACATTATTGCCTTCTTATCAACTAAAAAAGAAAATGCTGATGAAAAAATTCGTGTTAAGACACTCTCACTTGGTGTAACTGTCCCTGATAAATACTATGAATTAATCAAAGAAAACGAAGATATGTATCTATTTAGTCCATATGATGTTGAAAGAATTTATGGTAAGCCATTCTCTTATGTTGATATCACTGCTGAATATGATAACATGGTTGCAAATCCTGAAATTGATAAAAAGAAAATCAGAGCGCGTGATTTAGAACAAGAAATTGCTAAACTTCAACAAGAATCTGGTTATCCATATATTGTGAATATTGATACTGCAAACAATGCAAATCCAATTGATGGAAGAATTGTTATGAGTAATCTATGTTCTGAAATTCTTCAAGTACAAGAACCAAGTATTATCAATAATGATCAAACATATGAAAAACTTGGAACTGATATTTCATGTAACTTAGGTTCTACAAACGTTGTTAACCTTATGAATACAAAAGATTTCGCTAAATCAATTGATGCAATGGTTAGAGCCTTAACTTTTGTTACAGATAGCTCTAGTATTGATGTTGTTCCATCTATTAAAAATGGAAACGATCGCGCTCATACTATTGGACTTGGTGCTATGGGTCTTCATTCATACTTTGCTAAGAACCACATTGAATATGGTAGTCCTGAATCTGTAGAATTCACTGATATCTACTTCATGCTTCTTAACTACTATTCTCTTGTATCAAGTAATAAGATTGCTAAAGAACGAGGAATTAAGTTTTATAACTTTGAAAAATCAAAATATGCTGATGGTTCTTACTTCGATGACTATGTTAAAGAAGACAAAGACATTTCACCAGTTATTGCAAAATTATTTGAAGGAATCAAAATTCCTACTCCTGCTGATTGGCAAGAACTTAAAGAACAAGTTCAAACTGATGGATTATATCATCAAAATCGCCTAGCTGTTGCTCCAAATGGTTCAATTAGTTATATCAATGATGTATCAGCAAGTATTCATCCTATTACTCAACGTATTGAAGAACGCCAAGAAAAGAAAACTGGTAAAATTTATTACCCAGCGCGTGATTTAGCGACTGATACAATTCCTTATTACACAAGTGCCTACGATATGGATATGCGTAAAGTTATTGATGTTTATGCAGCTGCTACTAAACACGTTGACCAAGGATTAAGTCTAACATTATTTGTTCGTTCAGAAATTCCAGAAGGAATCTATGACTGGAAGACAAGTCCTAAACAAACAACTCGTGACCTTAACATTTTGCGTAACTATGCTTGGAAACAAGGTGTTAAAAGTATTTATTACGTTAGAACATTTACTGATAACGGTGACGAAGTTGGGGCAAACCAATGTGAAAGCTGTGTAATTTAAGTTCAGCATAAGACTTACAAGCTGTGCTCTTATGCCTTATAAATTCAATTAAAGTATTTATAAGTAACGAATTTTTGCAATATTTATTTGGAGAATAAAATGAATGATTATTATAAAGCCATAAACTGGAACGCCATTGAAGACATGATTGATAAGTCTACTTGGGAAAAGCTAACAGAACAGTTTTGGCTAGATACACGTATCCCACTATCAAATGACCTTGACGATTGGCGCCATCTTCCAGAAAATGAAAAAGATTTGGTTGGCAAGGTGTTTGGAGGACTTACTCTTCTAGATACTGTCCAATCTGAGACAGGTATGGATAGCTTACGTGCAGATGCTCGTACCCAACACGAAGAAGCTGTTCTTAACAATATCCAATTCATGGAAAGTGTACATGCAAAAAGCTATTCAAGTATCTTTTCAACATTAAACACAAAAACTGAAATTGACGAAATCTTTGATTGGGTTTCAGAAAATGAAGTTTTACAATATAAAGCTCAAAGAGTTAACGGAATTTACCGTGATGGTACTCCTTTAGAGAAAAAGGTTGCCAGTGTTTTCCTAGAAACTTTCCTTTTCTACTCAGGGTTCTTCACTCCTCTTTACTACCTTGGAAATAATAAACTTTCAAACGTAGCAGAAATAATTAAACTTATTATTCGAGATGAAAGTGTTCATGGAACTTATATCGGTTACAAATTCCAACTTGGTTTTAACGAACTAAGTGACGAAGAACAAGAAAACCTTAAAAACTGGGCATATGAGCTTCTATTTGAACTTTATGAAAATGAAGAACGTTATACAGATGATTTATATGGTGAAATTGGTTGGGATGAAGAAGTTAAAACCTTCTTACGCTATAATGCCAATAAAGCATTAATGAATTTAGGTTTTGAACCTCTATTCCCTGATAATGCAAGTGATGTTAATCCAATCGTTATGAACGGATTATCAACAGGAACAAGCAACCACGACTTCTTCAGTCAAGTTGGTAATGGATACCTACTTGGTCAAGTTGAGAGTATGGCTGACGAAGACTACGATTTCTAATACATACGAAAAGGCTGGTAAAATTTACCAACCTTTTTTATTTTGTATTATTTTCTAAATTTCAATTTATAGTTTATTAAAATAGAAATGCCTTCGATTTACTACGCTGTCGATTACACTTAAATAAGCAAGCATATTAGTATAAATCGCAACGATGTATTAATCTATTTTTAAGTGACTATATTTTTTCTGCAATAACTATCCATACATAATTATTCATCTGACGGTAAGTTGTCTTGAAGTTATTAGCGCGGAAAATTTCTTCCAAGTCGGTGATCAAAGGATAATATTCTCGATTTAAATCTTCTACTAAATCCTCGAAGCCGCGTGAGATTTCTCTTTCAATGATAGCATCTAATGCTGCTTGAGAAAGGAACATTGTATCACCAAATATTATTTTGCCACCGGATGGTAGGATTTTATTATATGCTGCTAAGGCTGAGTTTTTTTCAGCTGCATTGAGGTGATGAAAAACCAGATTAGAGACAATTGTATCAACTTCATTCTCTGCTTGAGGGAAATTTTCCATGTCTCCATCTAAAAATTCTACTTGATAATCCTTTAATTTTTCCTGCGCAATGGCTCTCATCTCTTGAGATGGTTCGATTGGATATACTTTTTTACCTGCTTGAAGTAGCTTTTCAGTTAGATTGCCTGTGCCACTTCCAAACTCGAGAATGCTGTTTCCTGACTGATTGGTGATTTCTGTGATAATATCCCAGTAACCTTCAAAGACGTCCTTATATTGGGGATTGTGACCTTCTACTTCATCATCATAACTTACTGCCCAATCCTTAAAGATTGGCATGAATTCTAATCCCATTTATTTTCCAACTTTATCAAGTGCTTGTTTAACATCTGCAAGTAAATCATCCACATATTCGATACCAACTGATAAGCGAACTAGTCCATCTTTGATTCCTGCTGCTTCTCGTTTGTCTTTTGGAATAGAAGCATGAGTCATGATAGATGGTACTTCTACTAGGCTTTCAACTCCACCTAAACTTTCAGCAAGGGTAAAGATTTTAAGTGCTTCAACAAATTCTGCTGTTTTTGCTTCATTTTTCAATTCAAATGAAACCATACCACCAAATCCAGACATTTGTTTTTTAGCAAGTTCATGTCCTGCATGGCTAGCAAGTCCTGGGTAGAACACTTTTTCAACTGCTTCATGATTTTCAAGATATTCAGCTACTGCTTGAGCATTTTTCTGATGCGCTTCCATACGGATACCAAGTGTCTTAATTCCACGTTGAGTTAACCAGCTATCCTGTGGTCCTAGGATACCTCCTACTGCATTTTGAAGGAAACCAATCTCAGAAGCAAGTTCTTGATTGTTTGTCGTTACAAGTCCTGATACAACGTCACTGTGACCACCTAGATACTTAGTACCACTATGAAGAACAATATCAGCACCAAGTTCAAGTGGACGTTGAAGGTAAGGTGTGGCAAATGTATTATCAACGAGTGTCAATAGATTATGCTTCTTAGCTAGTTCTGCTACTGCTTGGATATCAGTAATTTTCAAAAGTGGATTACTTGGGCTTTCAACATAGATTGCCTTAGTGTTTTCTTGGATATTTTCTTCAATATTTGCAAGATTACTTGTGTCAACAATCGTATACTCCAGACCATTTTTCACAAAAACTTTGTCAATGATTCTGAAAGTTCCACCGTAAACATCATCCCCTAAGATGATATGGCTACCAGGTGCAAATAAAGAGAGAACTGTATGAATCCCAGCAAGTCCTGAACCAAAGGCGAATCCTTGTACACCGCCTTCAAGGTCAGCTATCAATTCTTCAAGTGCGTGTCTTGTCGGGTTACCAGAGCGAGAATATTCATATTCTTTAGGTTGACCAAGGCCGTTTTGACGATAAGTTGATGTTTGGTAAATTGGAACACTTACAGCTCCTGTTGTCTTGTCTTCTGAAATTCCGCCATGAATAAATTTAGTATTAATATGCATTTTTAATATTCCTCTCTTTTATATATATCTTTTGATAAGTATTTTTCCCCACCATCTGGGAAAATAGTCAATATTTTTGAACCTTGGGGAAGTTTACTTGCTTCCCGTAATGCAGCAACCATTGCAGCACCCGATGAACTACCAACTAGCAATCCATATGTTGATGCTAATTTTCTGGTCATGTCAAAACCTTCTTGGTCACTCACTGTTTCATAACCTGCAATATCCAGGCTTTGAAAGAACTTTGGAATAAATTCTACTCCGATTCCTTCAATCTCGTGACCATGCGACTGACCTCCGTTCAAAATAGAACCTACTGGCTCGACTCCAATTAAGCGAATATCAGGAATTTTCTCTTGTAGATATTTACCTAAACCAGAGAAGGTTCCACCACTTCCTACACCAGCCACAAATGAATCAATTTCAACATTCAAATCTTTTGTGATTTCTGGGCCCATTGCTTTATAGTAAGTATCTGGATTATCATCATTTTCAAATTGTAGAGGTAGATATGAGTTTTCAATTTGGTTATCTAGTTCTTTTGCTTTTGCGATTGCACCTTTGATACCTTCTTCAGTTGGACTATGTACAATTTGAGCACCTAGAGCTGTCATCAAGTCCTGCTTTTCTTGACTGAATTTCTCTGGCACTACAAATATTGTTTTCAGCTTATATTTTAAAGCAGCAAGTGCGACACCAATTCCTGTATTACCTGCAGTTGGCTCAATTATTGTCGTATCAGAATTTATCAAGCCTTTTTCAATTCCACTAGCAATAAGATGTTGACCAAGCCTATCCTTAACGCTTCCTCCGGGATTTAAAAATTCTAACTTTGCATAAACAGTTGAACCTAAGGGTATTTCCTCAAATTCATTATTAGTAAAAGATATAATGGGCGTATTGCCAATTAAATCATGTATATTTGTTACAATCATTGTTTCTCCTTAGTGTAGAATTAAATATAAATGGTAAATCACGTGATGTATCTTGAAAAAAATTAAAAGAAAAAAGGAGCTGACTAAATCAGCTCCCGAAATACCTATTAATAATGTAGATATAAATCCCAAATTATTGAGACTCAGATTAATACTATATTATTGTTAGATTTTCTTTTGCGAAATAGTGCGACAAAATGACATGCTAGATTTTTCTACCACGCAACAACAACAAGTATTATTTGATGTAAATTTGTTGTTTGTCATTTCTATTTCTCCTTCTTCTGATATCACAATAATAACATAATTTTCACATTCGTCAAATATTTTAGACATAAATTTAAAAGAAGATCTGCTAGAAAAATTTCTAACAGATCTTTTATAATTCTCTTTTATTTGTATGTTGCAAAATAAATTATCAATGCTAATGCACTTCCAAAGAATCCAACTGCCCAGAAAAGGAAATCAACCTTCCACTCACTCCATGCTTTACCATGGCCAGAGAATCCACCAAGTTCAAAGTGGTGATGTACTGGTGTCATTCTGAAAATTCTTTTTCCACCACTGGCTTTAAAGTAAGCAACTTGGAGCATTACTGATAGTGTCTCGAAAACATATACAATACCAATTAGTAAAAGTGTCCATTCAGCATGTAACAAGATTGAAATAATGGCTAATAAGCCACCTAATGCTAGGCTTCCAACATCCCCCATGAATATTTTTGCAGGTTTGTGGTTGTAGAAGAAGAAGGCGAGAAGACCACCAATTGTAGTCATGATTATCAGCAATACATCAAATTGTTTTTGGTTATAGGCTATCACTGCATAAGCAGAGAGTGAGATTACGACCGAAATACTTGCTAATCCATCTATACCATCTGTTAAGTTAACAGCATTTGAAAAACCTACTAACCAAAAGATTAAGAAGATTGCAAAGAAGATACCAACATTAACTTTTAAACCAAAAATATTGATAAAGTTTGCCCCTTCTTCATGCATAAAGATAAAGTAGGCAAGTATACCAGTTAAAATCTGAGCGATTAACTTTTGAAGGCTTGTAAGTCCTTGATTGATTTGTCTAAATACTTTCAAGAAATCGTCAGCAAACCCAACAGCTGCATAAATAGCAAATACTATCCAAGCTATCCAAAATGGAGGTGTCAAAGTTCCATAAATTATAGCAAACAATAGTGATATGGCAAGTGAAGCAAGCACAAATACTATACCACCCATAGTTGGCGTTCCTGCTTTTTGAGCATGTTGATGTACATCTTCATGCATCTGTTGACCACCTATTTTTTTCTTATGGAAAAATTTTATAAACTCTGGAATTCCAATAAAGGTTACGATGAATGTAACTATTCCAGCAATTACTGTTTCGAACGTCATTTTATACTCCTAAATTCACTACTAGTTTCTTGTTTTTTGAAAGTTCTGTGTTCATATCAATACTTTGTCCAATTACTTTATTTCCAATACCTGTAAATTCAACTTCTAAATTCATCCATTCAGCAAATTTTTCAGTATCATATTTTGTCCAACCGTAAATATCTGGCATATCGATATCACCATCTGTTAGGAGCAATATTCTTCTATTTGGATTAACTGTAGTACCTTCACTTACAGACTGCTTAATAATCTTGCCTCCATTTCCAATTATGACAGGGGCAAGAATTTCTCGGCGTAATTCTTGAGCAGTTTTGTTTGGTTTTTCATCAATATAACTCTTGATTTTTATTTTTTCTGTTTCAAGTCCAGTATCCGCTACTGCTAAAGTATCCTTCATCTCCATTGCTCGAGTCAAAATAGGATTAGCAACATCAGAAATATAATCAAGTTTCCAATTTGATGGAAGTTTTATTGTCATATACATAATGAACTCAGGATTTTCTGTCGGAGTTATTGCAACAGCAGAATAAAGATATGAGGTAGCTCCAGTAAGATAGCTACCATTTTCAGAAATTTGTGCAGTACCCGTTTTTACTGATACATTCTGACCGTTAACTTGGAAAAAAGGAGTACCGTTTGTTGGATTATATGCTGTACCAAATACTGGATCTGTACCTACGTTTACCATGTATTGAAGTGTTTGATTTGCAGCAGAGGCATCAACAGGCTTACCAACAATTTCAGGTGTCACCTGTCTCACCTTTTTATCATTAACAATACGATTAATAAAATGTGGTTCAAGCATTGTACCACTATTTGTAATAGCAAGGAAACCTCTTATCATTTGTAATTGGGTCACACCAATACCTTGCCCAAACGAACTCATTGCATTAGTTACAGTATTGTTATCAGGAAATAATCCTGGTTCCTCGTTGCTAACCCCTATATTTGTTCTTGTACCAAACTTAAATCTTTCTAAATAATCACGCCATACTTTATCACCCATTTTTTTCTCAAGTAGAGTCATACCTATATTACTAGAATATGCAAAACCTTGAGCAAAATTCATAGTTCTACCACCAGGATTAATACTCCAATCCCAGTCATGGATAGGTTGACCATCTACTACATATTCACCACTTGTGTAGTAATCATTTGGATTAAAATTATTTGTATTAATTGCAGAGGATAAAGTAAATACTTTCATAGTTGAACCTGGTTCATAATTTGATTGATAGAGAAAATTCGACCATGGAAAATCTTTATATAAGCCTGATTTTGTATCCGGATTAAATGTTGGTCTTTGAGTCGTTGCCAATATTTCCCCAGTGTCAGCTTTAACTAAGGTTGCCACAAGTTCTTGTGCCTCTGAACCCTCTTCTGCTTTATCTACTAGACCCTCAAGATAGGTTTGGAGTGAAGAGTCGAGAGTTGTATATACATCACTACCATCCACAGCTTCTTTCACTGATTCAACAGTACCGGGTAAAGGAACTCCTAATTTGTTTTTCTGCAGAACCTGTACTCCATTTTTTCCACTTAATATATCATTTAAACTGGCTTCAATTCCATTTTGTCCTACAAGCCCCTTAGACTCATCATCACTATCCTGTAAGCCTGCTTGACCGATAAAGTGTGAAGCAAATTGCCCGTTAGGATAACTCCTTGACAGATGTGGCTCGAACTTTATACCTCTAACTTTTTGTTTTTCTGCCTCTTTTTCGATTTTATCTCGAGTGCTAAAATCAACATTTGATCCTTTATTCCCAAAGTAGACATATTTAAGATTCTCATTATTCAATTGTTCAGATACATATTTAGTATCCATACCTAAAATATCTTTAAATATTTTTTCAATTTTCTTAAAGTCATCTTTATTGGCATAAAGTCGTTCTTCCTTAGCATTAACATAGTTTTTATCAGTAATTACATAAATAGTATACTTACTTGAATCTATGGCAATGGGAACACCATTGCGGTCAAAAATTGTACCACGTTTAGCTTGAATAACTTGAGTTTCCTGTACGTTTCTTTTAGCCTTTGTAGAAAGGTTAACACCTGAAACCTGATCAGTAGCAACAATCCATGTTAGTCTTAATGCAAAAACCACAAACAAAAAAATTGTAATAAAAAATAGAGTTTGACTAACACGTTTTCGGTTCTGACCTGGTGTAAGATTTACTTTCTTTACATATTTTTTTATAATCTGCCAAGGTATTAATAATATATTTTTCATTATCAATAAGATATTTTTCATTTTGTAGCTTTCCGTATATTCTTATTGTTAGATCTTAAATTATTTTTTTCAGCTATCTTTGTAACTCTTTCTGATCTTGATAACTCTTGAATTTGTTGATCTAATTCTTCATGTCGAGTTTTTTTCTGCTCAATTTCATATTGAATATTAGTTAAATTCTGTTCAGACTGCATAACTTTTGTCCTCACAAAAACAGTACCAATTGCTATGATAACAGCAGTAAAAATAACTACTAAATAAAAAGTTTTTTCTATTTTTGACATCTTATTTAATATATTAGTCATCAAATTTGACGAAACAGATTCCGCACTAATATTATAACTATCTTCCTTAGCCGCTGTTGATATATCAAAAACTTCTTTAGGTTTAGCCATTTATACTCTCCCTTATCTATCTCTTGATTATTCTTTTTCCTTAAGTTTCTGAGCAACACGTAATTTAGCGCTATGAGCCCTGTTATTATAATCTAATTCTTCTGAACTAGCTACAATTGGCTTACGATTTACAAGTTCTAAAATTGGTTTCATTTCTTCAGGAATAAATGGTAAACCACGCGGAACGTCAACAGTACTGTATTCTTTGAAAATATTCTTAGTTAATCTATCTTCTAATGAATGAAAGGTGATAACACTAATCCTTCCTCCAATAGATAGTAAATCAATTGCTTGTTCCATTGAATCTTCAGCAGCACCCAGCTCATCATTTACTTCAATTCTGATAGATTGAAATATTCTTTTTGCTGGATGACCTTTTTTCTTCAATTCTTTTTGAGGTAATACCGATTTAATAACCTCAGATAATTGTGTTGTAGTTACTATGGGGCTTTCTTTTCTTACACTTTCAATTTTTCTAGCAATTTGCTTTGAGTATTTTTCTTCACCATAACGATAAAAAATTCTGACTAAATCATTGTAAGAGTAACTATTCACCACATCATATGCCGTCAAAGAAGATGATTGGTCCATTCTCATGTCCAGCTTTGCTTCATTACGATAAGAAAACCCTCTACTGGCATCATCAAACTGTGGGCTTGAAACTCCCAAATCATAAAGAATACCGTCTATTTTTTCAACACCATAAACTTCTAATGCATTTTTTAAATTTCTAAAATTATCTTTTATTAATGTCACAGAGCCTTGCTCAATATACTTATTTAATTTAATCTTAGCATTGTCATGAGCTACTTGATCCTGATCAAATGCATACAAATGACCAGTAGTTAGTTTACTTAATAAGTACTGACTATGACCTGCTCCACCCATCGTTGCATCAACATAAATTCCATCAGATTTTATGTCTAGCATATCTACAGTTTCATGGAGTAATACTGTTTCATGTTTAAAATCCATCTTGTCTCACTTTCAAACTGGTGCTTAAAATTATAACATAATTTGAACTATTTATCTATTGAGAGTTAGGTTCGTAGACAAATAGAGTATGTTACTTAAATTCTAATTTCTTCCAGTTATACTCTTTGCAAAGTCAATGACTTTTTTCTTTGCAGGTTTAGGATAATATACAAATTCTCCAACTTTTTGAGTAATATAGCCAGAAAAATTAGTTTTAAAGCCCAATACTCCATCACTGCCATCAAATTTACCTGAAATACCATAAAAATTATAAACAGGTACATTATTAGCCAAGGTCTTATTTAATGCGTACTCTTGGATAGCAAATGGGGCATAAAATCTCTTATATTTATCATATGTACCACTAAATAAATACACAGTTTCTGTTGAAGAGTAAATGAACAATGCTACCGAAAGTAAGATATCATTTTTGCCATGTTCTTCAATTAATTCATCAGCTTCAGATATTCTTTTATCATAAGTGGATATTTCAGAAACAACCTCTTTTTTTTGATTGTTTTTCTTCCTAGAATTTGGTGTTTTAACTAGAAATTCTTCAATATCAGCTAATTTTGTTTTAAGGTCATTTTGATTTGCAATAAGATTATCTTTATAATCCTTTAAATTTATTTCTGCAACTAAAAACTCTGCTTTGTCCCCAAATATATTATATATATCTTGATAATATTCAAGACTCTTATCATCATAACCACGGCGTTCGGCTGTATGCTCAGTGACTTTTTTAAAATTCGGTAGTTCCTCATAAGATAAACTTCTTACTCTCACACCAAACTGTTTAGTTTTTTTAATAGAATATTGGCCATCTTTTGTAAATGATTTGAATAATGTTTTTTGGTCAAAATCATTAAGATTTTTTACATATCTCCACTCATAATTATTCATATCATCAGAAGGTATTTTTTTGAATCCTTCCTTTTCCATCATTTCTAAGAACATGTCATTTGATTCAGAAGTTGTTTCTCCTTGATCGTTAAACATTTGAAATGTAACATTTGGTCTTATATAAAACTCTAATGCATTTTTTTCTTTTGCAAATTTTTTTAAACCTTCTAAATACTCCACATAATTATCCATGCTGAATTCCTTATATAAAGGACCATGAGTAAGTTCCATACGATAACCAGCAAAAATTTTCTTTCCAAAAATCAATGATGCCATTATTGGGTTATTGTTTTCATCAACTAAACCCATTAAATATGTATCCCAATTGCTTGAATGTAAATAGTTTCTCATTTCTAGTGTTTGTTGCCAGTCTCCTTCAACAGCATTGCTAGCAATTTCTAAAAATTGTTCATCACTTATTTCTCTAAATATATTATTTTTCAACATTCTCTTCCTTCTTTATCTTTTGAGATATATCAATTTCTTCCTAATATTTTTTTTATCTTAGAAATAACTTTATATTTTACTGGTTTTGGTAAATATAGAAACTCTCCAACTTTATGTACAGCATATCCAGAGAAGTTAGTTTTAAAACCAAGCACACCATCACTTCCATCAAAGTTACCAGAAATACCATAGAAATTATAAGATGGAACTCCATTTTTGAGAGTTTTATTTAACACATAATCCTGCATTGCAAATGGAGCATAAAAACGTTTGTATTTGTCATAGGTTCCACTAAATAGATATACCGTTTCATGTTGTGAATAAATAAATAGGGCAACTGATAATAAAATATCTTTCTTACCATGCTCATTAATTAATTCATCGGCTTCTGAAATTCTTTTATCATAAGTAGAGATTTCAGATTCAACTTCTTTTTTTTGATTATTTTTCTTTCTTGAATTCGGTGTTTTTACTAAAAATTCTTCAATATCAGCTAATTTATTTTTCAATGAATTTTGATTTAAAATTAAATTTTCTTTATATTCTTGTAAATTAATTTCAGCAGCTAGGAATTCTGCTTTATCACCAAAACTATTAAATATCTCTTGATAATATTCAAGTGTTTTATCATCGTATTCTCGTCTTTCAGCTGTATGCTTTGTAACTTCCTTAAATTTTGAAAGTTCATCATACTTCAAGGGCCTAATTTTTATACCAAATTGTCTTGTTTTCTTAATACTGTATTGACCATCTTTAGTAAAAGATTTAAAAATTGATTTCTCATCTAGGTTCTGTAAATCCTTTACGTACACCCAATCATAACCCATATAATTATTTTCAGTTTTTTCGAATCCCTCAGATTTCAATAAATTTATAAAGTTTATATTTTCATCAGTAATTGGATTACCATTGTCATCAACTTTTTGGTATATGACATTTGGTCTTAAAATAAGTTCTAATACACCATGCTTCTTACTGAAGTCTTTAAGACCTTCTAAAAACTCTTTATATTGCTCGTCATCATATTTTTTAAATAGCGGTCCATGTGTTAATTCCAAATGGTAGCCTGCAAAAATTTTGCTACCGTATAGTAAAGCAGCCATCACAGGTTCATCATCTTCATTTACGAGCCCTAATAAAAAAATATCTCTCCCGCTTTTCTCAAAAAAGTCTTTCATTTCAAGAGTTTGTTGGAAGTCATGTATTTCGGAATTATTAGCAACCTCAAGAAACTCACCTTCATCAATTGCTCTAAATTTATACTTATTCAAAATTTCATACCTCTATCAGTCTATTTAACAAATTGGATTATTATATTTATTATTAATATATGATAACTACTAATCATTATCTATTCTAACAAAAAAGGCTTAAAAAAGCCTTTAATATTATATCATATTTTTCTTTAACTTTTAAGCTCTTAAATGAAACATTCTTTATGTATTTTGTTAAACATTTTAGAAAACGCTTCACTATTTCACTAATAGTTTTTCGGCTTGTGCACGCGCTTCTTTACTAACATCATCACCTGCAAGCATTTTCGCAATTTCTTCGATACGTTCTTCATAATCAAGTTTTCTTACTGTAGATGTCGTAACATCATCGCTGCTTTGTTTTTCAATATAAAATTGAGTATCAGCAATAGCAACTACTTGAGGTAAATGAGAAATACATAATACCTGTCCTGCTGCTGAAATCTTGTAAATTTTATTAGCAATGGCTTGAGCAACTCTTCCCGAAACACCTGTGTCTACTTCATCAAAAACGATACTTGTCTTGTTTTCTTTTCGAGAAAACGATGATTTAATTGCTAACATCAAACGACTTAATTCTCCACCAGATGCCGTTTTTGCTAATGGCTTAAATCCTTCACCTGGATTTGTTTGAATAAAAAACTCAATGTGTTCATTTCCTTGGCGACTGAATTTTGCTTTTTCAAAATTAACTTTGAAATCTGCTTTTTCCATATAAAGATCTTTTAATTCATTTTTTATATCTTTTTCAAGATCAAAAGCAAGTTTTCGTCTCATAGCATTTAAGTTATTACTAGCAATGACCAACTCTTTTTCAGCATCTTTAACTAGAGTTTCAAGACTCTCATTATCATTCTCTCCACCTGTTAAGTCAGAAAGTTCATTTTTTATATTATCAAGGTAGGATAAAACATCTGAAAGCTCAGGCCCATATTTCTTTTTTAGGGTAGCTAATACTGCGATTCTGTCCTCTAAAAACATCAGTTCATTTGGATTAAATTCTAAATCATCCAATGCTTTAGCTAAACTTGCAGTAACATCTTCCAAAATATAATAACTCTCAGCTATCTTTGATGAAATTTCCTTATATAATGGTGAAAAATCTTCAATTATCTCGACTTCATTCATTGCATTTCTAACATTTGAAAGACTTGAATAATCTTCGTCATCTAAAGCTGCATAGGCAATATTTAGAGAATCGACGATATTTTTACTATTTACTAAAATTTCTCTACGTGCTTGAAGCTTTTCATCTTCAACTATATTAATTTCAGCTGTCTGAATCTCCTCAATCTGAAATTGAAGAACATCGATTCTTTGAGCAAATTCTTGTTCATTTCTTTTTCGCTCAAGTAACTTAGAACGAAGATTTCTATATGTTTCAAATTTATCTTGATAAGCTTTTTTTACAGCTATAAAATCTTTTCCGCCAAACTCATCTAGCATTGACTGATGCTGTTTAGAATTCATTAGCTCTTGATGGTCGTGCTGTCCATGAATATCAACAAGGTGTTCTCCGATTTCACGAAGACTAGTCAAATTAACCATTTGACCGTTAATACGACAAACGCTTCTACCATTTGAGAAAATCTCACGTCTTAATATCAACTCACCTGTATCTTCAATACCTAACTGCTCTAATTTTTCATTTATTCCAGCAGTTGTTTCATAGAAAAATAACCCTTCAATTTGAGATTTATCTGCACCGTGACGAACGAAATCAACACTAGCTCGACTACCTAAAAGTAAATTCATAGCATCTATAATAATTGATTTCCCTGCTCCTGTTTCACCAGTTAAAATCGTCATTCCATTATCAAACTGAAGATGAATATCTTCAATTATGGCAAAATTTTTAATAGAAATATCTTGTAAAATATTACTCACCTCCTAACAAACGATAGATTGTTAAAGCGTCTTCCTCCGAATATGCAACCAAAAGTAAGCTATCATCGTCTGCTATAAGTGAAAAAATACGACGGCCATATAGTTCAAGCAAGTTACGCTTCACTAGCATTGCATGCCCTGGACCTGTTTTAACTGAAAGCATCTTATCCAAAACTTCTACATGCAAAATTAAAGATAGATATGACTTATCTTTTTGTCCAGATGGAAGACTATATCGATATCCACCCGATTTTGCTGGAACCTTTACTAATCCCATTTCTTTAATATCACGAGAAATTGTTGCCTGAGTTACGTCGATATTTTTTTCTTGCAGATTTTTAACTAATTCATCTTGAGTTTTTATATCTTGACTTGAAAGAAGCTCTTCAATTTCTTTTATACGATCTGCTTTTTTCATTTACTATTTATTATCCTTTAATTCTTGATGTGCATTTTCAACAACTTGATCAATTTTCTCAGTTGATATTTCAGCTTCTTCTCCATCCTTTTTCAAATGTACAAGAAATTCCATATTACCATGTCCACCCTTTATTGGTGAATGTGTTAACCCTAAGATTGAATATCCTATTTCATGAGCTATATTTACAACCTTGACAATGGTTTCCTTATGAACGTTAGCATCCTTAATAATCCCATGCTTTCCTATCTGTTCTCTACCTGCTTCAAATTGCGGTTTAATCAAGGCAACAACTTCACCTTGATCTTCTAAAATCTCAAATAGTGGTGGAAGAATTAGACCAAGTGAAATAAAGCTAACATCAATTGAAGAGAAGCTTGGAAGGCCATCTTTAAAATCATCAGGTTTAGCGTAACGGAAATTAAACTGCTCCATCACGACAACTCGATCATCTTGACGAATTTTCCAAGCAAGCTGATTTGTACCAACATCAAGAGCATAGCTTAGTTTAGCACCAGATTGAAGCATTACATCAGTAAATCCACCGGTAGACGCGCCTATATCAAGTACGGTTTTACCATCTACTGAAATATCAAAATATTCTAATGCACGTTCAAGTTTCAAACCACCTCGTGAAACATATTTAAGCTTCTCACCTTTTATGTGTAATTCTGTTGCAGCATTAATTTTCTCTCCTGGCTTATCAAAACGAAGGTTGTCCGTATTATAAACAAGACCAGCCATTATTCCTCTTTTGGCTTTTTCCCTGGTATCAAAAAGCCCCTGTTCGTAAGCTAGAACATCAACACGTTCCTTTGCCATTTATTCTCCTATTACTTATCATCTATATCTAGCATATCAATTAACTCTAGGACACTTGATGGCCAAAAGTCATTCTCATCTGATAATTTTTTTATTATTTGTCTTGCTGAATATAATTCATTTTTCAAAGCCTCTTTAGCTCCTTCAAGACCAAGAAACTTAACATAAGTTGCCTTATCTTCCTCAATATCTTTGCCTGGAGTTTTTCCAATTTCTGCAAAATCAGCTGTTACATCTTTTATATCATCCCTAATTTGAAAGGCAAGACCAATATGTTCACCAAGTGTACGAAGCTTCTCAACTATCTTTTCATCTGCTTGTGCAACAATAGCTGCTGCTACAAATGGAAAAGTTAGCATTCTTCCCGTTTTCAAAGCATGAATCTGCTTAAGCTCATCAAGGCTAATTTCTTTTTGCTCACTATCCATATCTAATACTTGACCGGCTACCATTCCATAAGAACCACTAGCATATGATAATTCACGAACTAATTTAACAAGAATTTCTGCAGACAATTCACTTGAAACTAATAAATTATAAGGATCAAGAAGTAATGCATCTCCCGCGAGAATTGCTTGTGCATCTCCATAAACTTTATGGTTCGTCAGGCGGCCACGACGATAGTCATCATTATCCATTGCTGGTAAATCATCATGAATAAGGCTAGAAGTGTGAATGAGTTCAACTGAAGCTGCTACTTTGTAATGTTCCTCTGTTAATTCAATACCAAAGGCACGCAAAGTTTGCAACATAAAAAGAGGTCTTATTCTCTTTCCACCAGCATTGACTGAATATAATATCGAATCTGTTAGATGTGGAATCAACTCCTTTTCTGAGTAAAACTCTCTAATAGTTTCATCAATATTACTTAGTAATTCATCATTCTCCATCAAAAACCTCTAAAGAACCATCTTTTTGTACAATTTTCACCAAAGTATTTTCAGCGTCAGCTAGAGTTTTTTTAAGGCTTTCACTTAAAATCATTCCCTTTTGAAATTCTGAAATCGCATCCTCAAGAGCAACATCACCATTTTCTAACTTACGAACAATTTCTTCTAACTCTGCCAAATTATCTTCGAATTTTTTTTCTTCTACTTTTGCCATTATTTATTTTTTACCTCAACATTTATTCTTCCATCTGCTAAATCGATTTCTAACATATCACCATCAAACACATCATTAGTACTTTTAACAATCAAATCATCTTTTTTAACAACTGCGTAGCCACGAGATAGAATCTTCTCAGGACTAATCAAAGTCAATGCCTGCCAAGCCTTTTCAGCTTGGTTCTTCTTTTGATCATATATCTTATTTATAGCATTTACAAGAAGCCTTTGTTCTTGACTAACTAAATCTTGATAATTATTAACTTTTCTTAACAGGTTAATGCTAGACAGTCTATGATTTAAAAGCTCATAAGTTTGTGACTTCTGCCTTAAATTTTGCTTCATCAAGTCAATTAATTGATTAGTCAATAGATCAACTTTTTGAATGTGTCCATCGTAGAGACGCTCAGGTTGTCTAAAAATCACAGAATTAACAAGTCGGTCAACACGTTCTTGGCCTAATTTTATAGACTTCAAAAGTGCGGCTTCCATTCTTTTTTCACGATCAGATAAGGCGGTCAAAATATCAAACTGGCTAACTGGGGTAGCAATCTCAGCTGCTGCAGTAGGTGTTGCTGCCCTTCTATCTGCCACATAGTCAGCCAAGGTTGTATCAGTTTCATGCCCAACGCTTGAAATAATTGGTATTTTAGATTCAAAGATTGCTCGAACCACTGACTCCTCGTTAAAACACCAGAGATCTTCGATTGAACCACCACCTCGACCAACGATTAAAACATCAAAGTCTCCAATATCATTTGCTCTTCGTATGTTTGATGCTATTTCTTCAGCAGCACCATCACCTTGAACCTTTGTAGGAAATAGAACAATTTCTGTCATTGGAAACCTTCTTCCAACAGTAGTTATAATATCGCGAATGACAGCACCTGAGGGACTAGTTACAACCCCAATTTTTTTTGAAAATTGAGGAATGTCTTGCTTCCATTGCATATTAAAGAGACCTTCAGATGTTAGCTTTTCCTTAAGTTGCTCAAACTTAACAGCGAGTGCTCCAATCCCGTCAGGTATCATCTGAGTTACATTTATTTGATATTGTCCACTTTTTTCATAGAGGCTTATTCTCCCAACAACCATTACTTTCATACCATTTTCTGGTAAAAAATTAAGTTTATTAAAAGCTGGTGCAAACATTGTAACACTAATAACAGCACTATCATCTTTTAGTGAGAAATACTGATGACTTGGCCTTTTACGAAAATTTGATATTTCTCCTGTTAAATAGACTTTTTCTAAATATGGATCACGCTCGAATTTGGTTTTTAAATATTTTGTTAATGTTGAGACTGTTAGGTACTCAGTCATTTATTGTTCTCCATGCTGCTTGATATGTTTGCTCCATAAGCATTGTAATTGTCATCGGTCCAACCCCCCCTGGAACTGGAGTAATAAGGCTTGCTACTTCACTTACCTCATCAAATTTAACATCACCAATTAACTTTCCTTCACCATTACGGTTCATGCCAACGTCAATAACAACCGCTCCATTTTTTACAAAATCAGCTGTAATAAAATGTCCTACTCCAATAGCAACAACTAAAATATCAGCTTGTTTTGTTACATCTTTGAGATCTTTGGTTTTAGAATGAGTAATAGTTACTGTAGCATTTTCTTGCAATAACAAAGCTGCCATTGGTTTTCCAACAATATTTGAACGCCCAACAATTACTGCATTTTTACCAGTTAAATCAACATTGTACTCTTTGAACATTTCCATAATTCCTGCAGGAGTTGATGGAATCATAAGTGGATTTCCTTCCCATAATTTACCCATATTAAGTGGGTGAAAACCATCAACATCTTTTTGAGGATCAATCGTTAAAAGCACTTTCTCTTCATCAATATGTTTTGGAAGTGGCAATTGAACTAATATTCCATGAAATTGAGAGTCTAGATTGTATTGATTAATTATTTTAAGCAAATCTGCTTCTGATATAGTTTCTTCAACACGACGAACAACCGAGTTGAACCCTAGATTATTTGCTACTCTTTCTTTATTTTTCACATATACTTGACTTGCTGAATCTTCACCTACTAAGATAACCACCAAACCAGGAGTAATTCCTTTTTTTATCAATTTATCTGTTTTTGTTTTCAAATCAGCTTGCATTTTTTCAGCTAAAGCTTTCCCATCAATAATTGCCATTTATATCACTCCCCTTAATTCTTATAGTTTATCTCTTATTATACCAAATTTTCAGAAATTCTTCTGAATTAATATTCTTTTAATGCTTATAATCCCTTTCTATAAATCAGTAAAAAACTAATCCATTGCTAGACTAGTTTTTTACTGATTTATTCATTTATATATGTTCGATAAATTCTATCACTTAAAAGACATACAACTTCATAATTGATTGTACCTCTTTTATTTGCAACATCATCGACTGTAATAACATCATTGCCATTTTTACCAATAAGAGTTACTTTCGTTCCTAAAGGATATTCTTGATCAAGTTGAATAGTAATCTGATCCATTGATACACGTCCAATAATTGGCATCCTCTTGCCATCTATTAATACATCAAATCCTTGCATGTTCCTCGTCCAACCGTCTGCGTATCCAATAGGCAATGTTCCAACAAAAATATCTGAATCAGTTGTGTAGGTTGCTCCGTATCCAACAGTCTCACCTTCTTCAAGAAGTTTCACATGACTCAACTCACTTTCAAGAGTCAATGCTGGTTCAAGTTCAAATGGTAGCTCAATATTACCACACGATGGGTTTAGTCCATACATTGCATCGCCAAAACGTATAATGTCTTCAATCGTGTCAGGATGCCAAAGACTTGCTGCTGAGTTTGTTGAGTGAATAAAGTGTGGACGACGCTCCATACCTGCAAGTGCACTCTTAAAGGCATGCTCTTGTTGCTCAAATTTTGTTTGAGAAGCTTCATCTGCTGTGGCAAAGTGAGTAAAAATACCATCAAAAGTAAAATTATATTTATCAATAATTTCAATAATTTCATTAATATCTTCGACACATCGAACGCCAATGCGCCCCATTCCGCTATCGAATTTAATATGCAGTTTAAGCCCAGAAAGATCTTCTTCTCTATTTTCGTCTATGACTTGTAATAACCACTCAACACTTGGAATGGTCAAACTTATATTTTCTTCTAATGCTAGTTTAGCATCTCTAGGTGAAATACCACTTAAAACTAAAATATTTTCAAAGATATTGTTCTCTCTTAATTCAAGAGCCTCATCTAAATTTGATACACAGAATCCATCAACTAAACCTTGTACGGCATGTGCTACTCTCACAGATCCGTGTCCATATGAATTTGCTTTTACAACTGCATATACCATCGGATCAGATCCTACATGGTCACGAAGATTTCGGATATTTCTTCTAATACTTTCCAAATTAACAATTATTCTCGTTGGACGATGTATACTACTTCTCATAATATTTAACTCTTTTCTAAGATAATAAATGCAATAGCTTCAAGGTTTGAATGGCTAATTGAAATAAAAACATTTCCTAATCCATTAAAAGGTGACTTACTAAAATATGGAGCCCCCTGCCCATCATTAAGTATTTCCAAATCTTGAAAACTTATTTCCCCAATTCCACTTCCCCAGGCTTTTGAAAATGCCTCTTTTGCGGCCCAACGACCAGCAAGATACTCAATTTTTCTTTGACCTGAATATTTTTCGAAAATTTCAAGTTCAGAAATTGTCAGTACCCGTGCTGCAAAGCGCTCGTTTTTAGCGTAAGCTTTCTCAATGCGAGAAAGTTCTATATTATCAATTCCAATATTTTTAATCATTTTTCGCCATATTAACAAGTTGGCTTACTTCTTTTTTACTTAATTTGCGATATTCACCTGGAGCAACACCTGCAAGATCAAGTGGCCCATATTGTACACGACTAAGTTTTTGAACAGGAAGACCTACTGCTTCAAACATTTTTTTTACTTGGTGGTTACGTCCTTCATGAATAACAAGACTCACGACACTTGTCTTTTTAACACCATCAGTTTTTAAAATTGAATAAGTCGCAGGTTTTGTTTTACGACCATCAAGTCTAACACCATGTGTTAAAGGACGAAGATTTTCCTTATTTGCTTGACCTTCAACTTTCGCCACATATACTTTTTCAACTTCATGACGAGGGTGAGTCATAAGATTTGCAAACTCCCCATCATTAGTCATCAATAGTAGTCCACTAGTATCCCAATCAAGCCTACCAACTGGATAAATACGTTCTTTCACGCCATGGAAATAGTCCATAACAGTTTTTCTACCCTTTTCATCACTTACACTTGAGATAACCCCTCGTGGTTTATTGAATAAAAAGTAAACAGGTTCTTCACTGTATGCTGAAATTCCATCAACTTCAACTCGATCTCCTGCCTTAACCTGATAGGCAAGATCCGTCATCATTTTTCCATTAACCTGAACTTGACCAGATTTGATTAATTCTTCAGCCTTACGACGACTTGCGATACCCGCATGGGCTAAATACTTATTTATTCTCATTTATTAAATTCCTATTTTCTATTAATTGGTCTGTTGCCAATTATTTTTTAAATATCTTCAGTTAGATTACCTTCATCAAAAAGTGAAACTTCTTCAATATCTAATTTACTCTCATCTACTTGAGGCAATTCCTCAAGTGAGTTAATTCCTAGATAATCTAGGAAAAATTCAGTTGTTGCATATAAATTTGGGCTACCAATTACTTCTTTTTTTCCAATAACTTTTATTAAGTCAAAGGTTAGTAATGTAGTAATGGCACCTTGTGAATTAACTCCGCGAATATTATCAACTTCAATTCTTGTTAAAGGTTGTTTATAGGCAATAATGGATAATACCTCTAAAGCAGCCTTTGACAAAGACTGATTGATTGGAGTTTTAGCATAATGTTGTAAAAGTTCCTTGAAAATATCCTTACTAGTCAGTCTATAGCGACTTGCAGTTTCGATAATAGTCAATGCACTCTTTTCATCATTTTCGTATTTTTCTTTCAATTTGTCAATTTGTTGCTGAGTTGCTTGTGGGCTAATGGACATTAGACTAGACAAATCTCTTATTGTTAGTCCTTCTTCCCCTGCTACGAAAAGCAAAACCTCAAGCATTGCTGTCTTATTCAAAAGTAGTATCCACCTTTTCTAAAATAATTGAACCAAAAATTTCTTGTTGACTACAAGAGATAGTTTGAGTCTTAATGAGCTCAAGCGTAGCTAAGAAAATAGTTATCATCTCATCCTTATTTACCGATGTCGTAAATAGATCAGAAAACTCAACACGACCTCGTTCATTAATAATCTGACTTACCTCTATAATTTTTTCCTCAATTGAGAAAGAATCACCAACAATCGTATTGTTCTCATCTCTTAACTCTCGTCTTTTTTGTTCAAGAACCTTATTAAAGGCCAAAAATAAATCTATACTATTTTTGTCGAAAGCCAGCTCAACATCATCGGCAGCAATTTCAGTTTTTTCTTTGGAATAAAAACCAGCTCTATAAGTATGTAACTCCTGTAGATCTGCCGATAAAAGCTTAAACTTACGATATTCATCAATCTGGCTTAGAAGTTCTTGCTCTAAATCTATTGTATCATCCTCAAATTCATCCGTCACTGTTGGTAAGAGTCTACGGGATTTAATAAGGATAAGTTGGCTTGCCATAACTAGATATTCACTTGCAAGCTCTAACTCCATTGTTTTCATAGAATTAACATATTCAAGATATTGCTCAATAACTGAAACAAGCGGTACCTCGTAGATATCCATCTTGTATTGGCTTACAAGATGGAGTAATAAATCTAGAGGTCCTTCAAAATCTTTAATTTTAATCTTTATATCATTCATTCTTATAATATTTTTCTAGTGTCGCTGTAGTTGTAAGACCCAATTTACCAGCTAAATCATGAATTTTCATTCCTTTATTAACTTGGCGAAGAATATATTGCTCTCTTAACTCTTGAGCTGTTAAGGGAGTATATTTCTTTAGTTCATAGTAAAGAAATTGTCTAGATTTTGAGAATAATTCATCACCATTAGTTATACTACGTGAAATTAGTATAAATTTATTAGACATTGGAATAATCCTTTTAAATCCATTTTTTGTTAGGGATAAAATTTTGAAATTCCAATCAAAATCACGCCAACTAAGGGATTGTATCTCTGTAGGTGTCAGACCGAATTCTATTATCAAAAGGGCTATAAATTGTCCAACAGATTCAATCTGCCCATAAACATCTGGTAAATTTACAACTCGAGGTACTTTCACATCATCTTGAATCTTTTTAACTTTTACTTGCTCAAGTTGTAGATATTGTGAAATATTACCTTTGTTATATGAATATTTCAAGAATTGATTGATAGCTGAAATCTTTCTTTTAGCAGCAGTCTGACTCAGACCATCAGCTAAAAGCTTTTGCCGATAAATATCTAAATTTGTCTTTGTCAAATCGCGTTCCTCCATGAAGGACGCAAAGGCTCTTAAATCATAAAGATAATTATCATATGTATTCTTAGTTATACTTTTACTTGCCAAGTACTCCAAGATTCTTTCTTCATTGATTACAGAGTTTTCTGCCATATTACTACTCTCTTATTTCTTTAAATTTTTTTCATTCTCTGGTATTTTTTCTATTTTGTAATGCTTTGGAAAATCATGTACAAATGCACTAAAGGCCTTTAAAACTTCTTGTCTAGGAATAATTCCTACAAACTCTTTACCATTTAAAACAGGTAGAAATGACTGTTTTGTAAGCTTACGCAAAACATCTTCAAAAGAATAATTAAGCTGAACTGTTTCAATTTCATTATTTACTATTTCAGAAATATCTGTTTGAGTGCTTTTTTCATAAAAGAAATCATGAGCATTTTCAAACTCAACGATTTCTGTTAATCCCAAGATACCTACAAACTCTTTCTGTTTAGTAATAACAGGTACATTTGAATATTTATATTGACTCAAAAGTAATTTCGCATGAGCAATATTATGTTCATCAATTAAAACTGCAACATCTTTTGCTGGTTTCATGAAGGTTTCAGTTTGTGCTAGAAGAAAATCTTCTATTTGTCTATCTATCATATTTTAATTGAAACTCCAAATCTTTTATAGGTTTATGATCTCTTGTGAGATACTGTATATGATAACCTTCATTATTTAACTCAAGCTTACAATACATTTTTTCATGATGATCACCACGTGGCTGACTAATGCTCCCTGGATTTAAAAATAAAATTCCATCTTCAATCGTAGCAACTGGTCTGTGAATATGACCGAAGAAAGCGATATCGGCCTTCTTGTCTTGTGCTAAAAGTTCAAGTTGTTTCAGACCAAAATTCACACCATATAAATGCCCATGAGTAACAACGATTTTTTTATTCTCAGCGTCAATAGTAGCAACCTCTGGATAACCCGAGTCAAAATCACAGTTTCCTTCAACGACTGTAATCCCTTTCCAAACTGGATCACTACTTGGAAGTTCTGAATCACCACAATGAATTATTGCACTTGCAGTTCCATTGTATTTATTCTTAATCTCTTCAACAATTTCACGATCTCCGTGAGAGTCACTCATAATTATAATCATTTTGCCCAATCTCCCCATACTTGTAGAAGCTTTTCTAAAGCTTTTGCTCGATGCGAAATTTTATTTTTTTCTTCCAAAGGTAACTGCGCAGCGGTCTTTCCAGTTTCCCCTACTTCAAATAATGGATCATACCCGAAGCCATTCTCTCCTTTTGGAATAGTTGCAATGTAGCCATCCCAGTCTGCCTCAACTACTAAAGATTCTTTACCAGGTGCTGCGACAACTAAGGTTGTATGAAATTGTGCTGTTCTTCGTTCAGGAGTTATAGCTGTACTTGATAGTTCATGCAATAGTTTTGCATTGTTAGCAGCATCAGTTGCCTTATCTCCCGCAAATCTTGCACTCCAAACACCAGGCAAACCTCCCAAAACATCAACCTTCAAACCAGAGTCATCAGCTAAAACCATTTTCCCAGTTAACTCAGATATAGTTTCTGCTTTAAGTCTTGCATTTGCTTCAAAAGTTGAACCAGTTTCTTCAACTTCAGGTAGTTCAGGATAATCATTTAAATTCTCAACTGTATAACCTAATTTTGAAAACATTTGGCGAAATTCTTTTGTTTTACCTTCATTATGTGTAGCAATGAGAATTGTCTTATCCTCACTAATTTGATATTTTTTATCTTTTTTGGCAAAGTCAGGTTTTAGATTTAAAATGTCAGAAAGTTTCTCACTATCGAAATCTCCATATGTCTCTAAATGAATTAATTTACCATCTAGATATGCTGAGAAGACTCCATTTGAAAGCTGATACTGAAAATCTTTTCCTGTAGCAGTACGAACTATTTCAAAGAAAAGATCAAATACTGCATCAGTTTTATCTTCTACAGAAAAAATTTCTATACCAAAGCTCTCACTATCATTATCCTCAAAAAATTTTTTGAAAAAACTTTCAATTGGTAAAAACTTTTCTCTAAAATTTTCTTCAAAACTATAAATCAGAAGAAAACCATTAGCATCTAACTTACCAAATACGTTATTTTCTACATCTTTAAAAATTTGACTCATAAATCAACATGCTCCACTTCTACGTCTTGATTTAACCATGTGTCTGCTATTTCTTTAAAACTTTGGACATTGGCTGTTGTATAAAATTTATGATTTAATGTTTCTGACTCAATTCCATTGATTTGGAAATAATCAAGCAGCATTGAAATATCACTAACTGTTTCAGCTCCACTATCAATCAGTTTAACGCCTGTCCCCATTACATTTTGAATTATTGGTCGTAATAAGGGGTAATGAGTACATCCAAGAACTAAAGTATCAACTTTCCCTGTAAGTTCTTGCAAACTCTCGTAAATTACTTTTTTAGCAAGCGATGAATTTACTTCATTACTTTCAACCAAAGGTACGAAACGTGGACAAGCCAAGCTGTAGACTTCGATTTTAGGTGACTTAAGGTTTATTACCTTCCTATAACTATCACTCTCTATGGTCATCTTAGTTCCAATTACACCAACTTTATCAGTTTTTGTAGATTTAATTGCTGCTCTTGAACCAGGTAAGATAACCCCTAAGATTGGTACATCTATTTCTTTTTTTATTTCCTCTAAAGCAACTGCTGTAGCAGTATTACAAGCTATAACAATCATTTTCACATCTTTGCTTAAAAGAAAATTTACTAATTGCCATGTATATTCTAATATTTGTCTAGCTGGCCTTGGTCCATAGGGCGCTCTGGCTGAGTCACCAATGTATATAACTTCTTCATGAGGTAATTGACGCATCAATTCCCTAACTACTGTAAGTCCTCCAACACCTGAATCTAGAACCCCAATTGGTCTTTTATCCATGATATCACCTAAATTTTCAGAAAATAAAGGGGCAGAGCATCATGCTCAAGCCCTTTATTATTTCTTACTAACTTCTTGTTTTGCAGAATTTTTGATTTGACGAAACACTTGTTGAACTTGAGTTTCACTTGGTTTGCGCCCCATTGAACTCATCATCATACGTACTGCGTCTTCATTTAATGGTGGGTTATCAGCCATCATTTTCTTCACTTGAGAACGAGTTAAGAAAACTCCACCTGCAAAACCTGCTGCTGCAGCTACTAAGATTAATAAAATAGCAATTCCGATGTTCATAATTATGTATATATCTCCTTATTGATTGTTCATTAGGTAATTATACCAAAAAAGTTATGTAAAGAAAAGTTGAAACATCAATATTACTACTTAAGTACTAGTAAATTTTTACCAGTTTGCTTATTCAGAAAAATCAAATCCATATAATGTTGCAAAGTAATCTTCAGGAACCTCTGCACGCCTTATCATACGTGGGCTTCCATCTTCTTGCAACAATATTTCTGCACTTCTTAGTTTAGCATTATATTGATAGCCCATTGAAAAACCATGAGCACCTGCATCATGAATTAAAAGAGTATCCCCAATCTGAATTTCAGGCATCATTCTTTCAACAGCAAACTTATCGTTGTTTTCACATAAAGAACCCACAATATCCACTTTCTCAGTTGCTTTATCATCATACCTACCGTTTATGCTAATGTGATGATAGGCTCCATAAAAAGCTGGACGCATCAAATTTACAGCACTCGCGTCAACTCCAATGTATGTTCTATAAGTATTTTTTCGATGTAATACTTTAGTAACCAATAAACCATGAGGCGCCAACATATATCTACCTAACTCAGTATATATTTTGACCGAGGTAAGACCATGAGCACCAAGTACTTTATCATATGCTTGATGGACTCCCTCACCTATTTTGAAAATATCATTTTCTTGTTGACCAGGTTTGTAATTGACCCCAATGCCGCCTGAAAGGTTAATAAAATCAAGTTCCACCCCTGTTTCTTCTACAACTTCGACTGCAAGTTCAAATAATTCTTCCGCAAGAGCAGGATAATAATCGTTAGTTACAGTATTACTAGCAAGGAAAGAATGGATACCAAATTTCTCAACTCCAAGACCTTTAAGTTCTTTAAATGCTTTAATAAGCTGTTCCTTTGTCATCCCAAATTTAGATTCTTGAGGATTATCCATAATATCAGTTCCAAGCGCAAAAACTCCACCAGGATTATAACGACAAGAAATTGTCTTAGGAATTTCAATAGTATTTTTTAATAATTCAATATGCTCATAAGCATCAAGATTTATTATTGCTCCTATTTTAGATGCATATTCAAACTCACTTGCTGGTGTATCATTTGATGAGAACATAATATCATGTCCCTCAAACCCTAATTTGTGACTCATTAGCAACTCAACATAACTAGCACAGTCTACACCGCACCCTTCTTCCTGTAAAATTTTAAGTATGGCAGGAGTTGGTGTTGCTTTTACTGCGAAGTATTCTTTAAAACCTTCGTTCCACGAAAATGCTTCATATAAATCACGCGCTTTTTGTCTAATCCCTGCTTCATCGTATAAATGAAAAGGGGTAGGAAATTGTTCTGTTATCTCATCAAGTTTATTTTTATCTACGAATGGTTCTTTCATCATAATCCTCCATATTTTTATAATATTCTAACATATTATGACAGAATAAAAAACCAAAGAAATTACAATAAATATAATAATTTTTAATTTAAAAGTGATATAATTATTCTATTATTTTGTTTTCTTTTTTTGAGAAAATTATTTTTTATTTGTGAAAGGAATATTTTGAAAACTAAATTTATAAAATTTTTCTGTTTTAGTTTATTAATGTCAGTTAACTTTTTTTTCTTAAAAAATCCGCCAGTATTTTCTGAAGAAACTGACTTAGGACCTACAGGGGACTTCTATCAAATGACCAAAGACTACGGTTATAGTGTTGACAGAAAATATAAACCTAAATCGTCCATCATGATTGATGCTCAAAATGGTCAAATCCTGTGGCAAGATAATCCAGATGAAATTCGGGATCAGGGCAGTATGGCAAAAGCTATGACTATGTTTATTGTCTATGAAGCAATGTCAGAAGGAAAGTTTGGTATGGATACACTTATAACAGCAACTTCTACTGATCAACAAATTAGTCAAGTCTACGAAGTGAGCAATACTCCAATTGTTGAAGGTGTTAAATACCCAGTTAGCGAACTCATAAAAATGTCATTCATTCCCTCTTCAAGTGCTTCAACAATTATGTTAGCTAATTTGGTATCTGATAACGATGCTGGAAAATTTATTGACATAATGAATGAAAAAGCAAAAGAAATAGGCATGACTAATACCCATTTCAACAATTGCTCGGGGGCTCAAGCTGCTGTGTTCAAAGGATTATACACTCCAGAAGGATACAATCCAAATGAAAGCAATCAAACAACCGCACGCGACTATTCAATTTTGGGTTTTAATATTGTCAATAAGCACCCCGAAATATTGGAAATAACTAAAAATGCAAAATTAACTATTATGCAGGGTACTCCCTATGAAGAAAATGTCCAAAATTATAACTACTCTCTCCCAGGAAACATTGCACCAAATGGTCAGTCATATTCCTATGAAGGCGTAGATGGTATAAAAACGGGATCAAGTCCAATCGCTGATTACAATTATATGGCAACATGTAAAAAAAATGATATGCGTGTAGTTGAAGTAATAATGGGTGTTGGGAATTGGGATGATGAGGACAGTGAATTCAATCGTCACCTATACGGTAATGCACTTCTTGATTATGCTTATAGTAATTTTTCCAAAGAAGTCATATTACCTGCTGGGAAACATGATATTGATTCAGAAAAAGTTAAAACAGATGACGATTTAGTAGCTGTCAAACCAAAAGATATTGACGGAAAATTTTCGATTTCTGGTGAAGATATAATTTATAATTCTCCACTCCCATTTGTAACTAAATCTATACCTCAAATTAAAGTTGCATATAAAAAAGCTGGGCTGCTTTCATTTTCAAAGAGAGCAAGCAATGATAAAAAATCTACTTCAAAGAATAGTGGATTCAGTCACTTTATTAAAACATCATTCTTAATTTTTATACTTCTACTTTTTTGCTTGTTAACACCTAATCGAATTAAAAATCATAAAAAAAGTAAATTTATTATTTCACTTAAAATATTTAGTCTTTTATCTATCGTCTACTTGGTTCTATCAATGATAATAAATATCTTTTAGCATCTATGCTTACTATAATTGGTAGGCATTTTTTGCTCAAAAAAAGCACTGAGTTACCAGTGCATATTGCATTTATTTTTCATTTGTTGATGATTCTGTTGTTTCAGTACTACCAGTATCAACCTTAAAACCATTTTCAAATTTAGCTTCGTCATTTTGAACAAAACCAAAATCTTTCAATGGAAAAACTTTGAAGGTGATTCTTCCATAGATATCAGACTTGTCAATTAATCCAAATTTACGACTATCATCAAGTACCTTACGATTATCATTTAAAATAATATATTTATCTTTTGGTAATTTTTGAATATTTTTTCCAGTCAAACTAGAAACAGAAAAGTCTGCATTGTATTCTTCATCTGGGTTCTCTTTTAAAAAAGCCGTTTCGTTCTTTTTTATGTATGGTTCTTTAATTATCTTCCCATCAATATAAAGGATATCATCAAACATTGTAACTTCTTGACCTGGAATTCCAATAACTCGGCCAATATATTTTTTATCACCATTTCTATAAGCCACTAAATCTAAATTTTCAAGCTTACTTTTCTTAAGAGCAAGCACTTGTTCAGATTTTGTTAATGCTGGTGCCATATTATTGTTATGAATTCTTATTGGTTCAAATACATAAATTCGTAAAAGAATTAATGCACCAATTAGTAATGCTGTGATAATCAGTCTAGTATATAAATCTCTTTTTACCATTTTCTACTCCTAGAACTTTTAACTATAATAAAAGGTGGTTCATCCCACCCTACTTGATAAATATTACTGGGGTAGCTGGATTCGAACCAACGCATGAGGGAGTCAAAGTCCCTTGCCTTACCGCTTGGCTATACCCCAAAATTGACTCACTAGAAAACTAGTAATGGAAGGGGAGGGATTCGAACCCCCGAACCCGAAGGAGCGGATTTACAGTCCGCCGCGTTTAGCCACTTCGCTACCCTTCCATGGTTAAAATATATTTCAAAATCAACAGATATTATTCTATCAAATCTCTGCTGATTTTTCAATACTAAAATTAAAAATTATAGAGATAAATTATAATTTTTAATTGCTTCCTCTAGTGCTACTGAATAATTTTTGTATTGAGCCTTATCTTTACTATTTTCTCTTAATAAAAATTTACCATCATTCTCAATAATTTCAGCAACGACCTTTTTGCCAATTACTAGGTTTACACCCGCATCTGTATCCACAACTTGGATTTCTATATCTTTCTTTTTACTCATAAGTCTATTCTACAAAAAAACTAGATAGTTTTCAAGACGAATGGTTGAAGTGAAAAATTTTTTCTATAATAAATTTATTAATTTACTATTATATTTATAAAAAAAGGACTTTTATAAGTCCCGATAATATAAATTTTATACTTTAAAAATCCAACCCTCAGGTGCCTCAACATCACCAAATTGAATCCCCACTAATTCGTCATATAGTTTTTTCACAACTGGACCAACTTCGGTTTCACTATAAAATACATGAAAGTCATCCTTATTTTGAATTCCACCAATTGGTGAGATTACAGCTGCTGTACCACATGCACCTGCTTCAACAAAATGATCTAAGTTGTCTACTTCAACCTCTCCTTCAATTGCTTTCATACCTAAACGGTTTTCAGCTAGGTAAAGAAGTGAATATTTTGTGATACTTGGCAAAATTGATGGGCTAAGGGGTGTAATAAATTCGTTATCTGCTGTGATGCCAAAGAAATTCGCACTTCCTACTTCTTCTATTTTTGTATGTGTTGCTGGATCAAGATATATTACGTCACTAAATCCACGATCTTTTGCAGTATCGCCTGGAACTAAACTAGCAGCATAGTTACCACCAACTTTTGCTGCACCAGTACCATGAGGAGCTGCTCTGTCATAGTCATATGAAACGATGAAGTTCGTTGGTGCAAGTCCACCCTTGAAGTAATTTCCAACCGGCATAGCAAAAACTGTAAAAATATACTCGGGAGCAGCATGTACACCTATTGTATTACCAACCCCAATTAATAATGGACGAATATAGAGTGTTCCGCCTGTTCCGTATGGAGGCACGAAATCTTCGTTTGCTTTAACTACTTGTTTAACAGCATCAATAAATTTATCTGTTGGCACTTCAGGCATCATTAATCTTCTAGCAGTCCTTTGGAGCCTTTCAGCATTCTTATCAGGACGAAATAGATTAATCGACCCATCTTTTGTCCTGTATGCTTTTAAACCCTCAAATCCTTGTTGTCCATAATGTAGAGCTGTACTAGCTTCTTCAAGATGTAAGGTTGAGTCTTCTGTTAATGCTCCCTCATCCCATGATCCGTCTTTAAAACGTGAGATGTATCTAAATGGTAGTTTCCTATATTCAAATCCTAGATTTTCCCAATCAAGTTCCACTGTCATTTCATATCCTCCTATATTTCTGATATAATAATATTTAATAATTTTAGACTTTTTTTTCTATAAATTCAAGAGATTTTTAGAAAAATTCAGAAAATTCGAGGTATTTATGAATTTATTAAAAAATGTTGATTGGAGCGAGTTTTTCAAACAAGTTGGGAATCGAGCTTTCTATATAGCAATAACTAGTATTTTATTTTATATATTATATAAATTCTGCAAAAAAATTGTGGAACGTTTCTTTAAAAATTATTCCCAAAAATCTTGGTCAAATACTAATTGGACTTTAACCTTTTCAAGGATTGCCCAAAGTGCTTTGCAATATATAACTCTTTTCTTATATATTTACACTGTTTTAGATATTATCGGAATTCCTATGAGTAAACTTCTAGCAGGTGCTGGATTCTTTGGAGTCGGCTTAACTCTAGTTGGAAAAGATTTACTATCTGACATAACAAATGGTTTTTTTATTATCTTTGAAAATCAGGCTAGCGTTGGTGATTATGTTTCAGTTGTTAATATGCCTGCAGCAATTGGCCTTGTTAAATCAGTTGGTATTAGAAGCTTGGTATTAATAGATGCTAATGGATCAATTATCTATGTACCAAATCATAATATACAAAGTATAAGAAATTTTTCTAAAGAGATCTATAAACTTTATATTGACTTACCCTTAGCAAACAGTTCAATTGAAAACCCAGATACGATTTCAAAAGAAATTACTAAAGTTAATAAAAATATTTTTTCTCACAATAAAGATCTTTTTATTGAAGAACCAACTTATATTGGGATACATGATATAAATAATTCTGGATTATTTATACGCAGCCTTGCTAAAGTAAAATATACGGATCGTGGTAAGGTAGAAGCTCTCCTTATGGAGGGGTATTTAGAACTTAATTTGAAGCCAGAAAAAGAACAGTCAAAATCAGAGAATTAATTCTGATTAAACTGTTCTTTTTTTTATTCACTTAAATCAATATCTTTTTTCAGTCTCTCAACATCAAGATCAGCACGTAAGAAATTTTTATCATTTGTTGGGAAGCTTTGTTCTAATTCATGAACTGGTCCTAGTTCAAATTGCCCTTTTTCAAGAACATAATCTAAGACATGTCCTCCAAATGAATGGTCATTAGACAAAAAGTGCAAATGGAAGCCTGCAACACTCACACCATGGAACATTTCTGGTGTCCAAATACCTACTACAGTACCTTTTACATTTTCTTCAATGTATTCTGGTTGAACTTCAGCAACTTTTGCAAAACGTTCACCATTTTCTGCACGTGTTATCATTCTAACATGCATCTTTTTAAAAGTACCTTCAATTTTTATTGAACGGAAAAGGTTATATCCATCGAAATAACTTTCCATTTTCTCAGAAAGATCTTCACTAGTTATTTCAGTTCTTTGGATACCAATTACTTCAGCTTCATGAGGAATCACTGCTGCATATGGTACCAATGAATCTCCAGGTAGTTCTGTAATTGTTTTATCCCCACGAGCTTGGTATGCTTTACCGTCTAAAACAATAAGTTCACCATCTATTGAATCAACTGTTCCGATTCCTAAATCTCCGTGAGTTAAAAGTTCATCAATTGTTAAATTTCCAGCATAAAGTCCTGCCATTAAAGCACTTAGAGTATTATGTTGGAAAAGTTTAATTCTGTCTGTCATTAATAAATCCTCCACTCACCATTATAAAACAAAAACGCTATAACTAAAACAATAAAATTTAGGAATTTACTCACAAAGAAATTCTATAAAGATATGTGAGTTAAATAGATAAAATTGAGTTATTAAAAATTTTATCATTGTTTTTCAAAGAATATATATATAATTTGCTATATGCTTTAATATTTGAATTATAGTTAGTTAATTTATTATTAACAGTAATAAGTTTTTCAGGAAGTATGGAAATAATATTTTTCTTTTCCATCAAGTCAATAAGAATATCAAGCGAATCAACTTCTATTACTTTTCCTTCTTGTTCTCTATTGATAAGTTCTAAAGTTCTTTGTCTGTATGGACAAGTCTTATCACGACTTATCGCTACCTTACAATCTTTCAGATTATTATCATTTAAATTACTTTTCACCCATATGAGCTTCTCTTCTATCGTAAACAGAAGTTTGAAATCTAAATCATTTATTTCTTGATTTACAATAATAAAATCAATCTGACAAGTATGTAATAGACCCACTAGCTCAGTAGTTGATCTGGTATATATTTCGTAATTTTCATCTGTATATAATTCTTGTAAATAATTCTTTGAAATAGATTGAGTAGCTCCAATCCTATATTTTTCATCAAATAATAAAAATTCATTTTTTATATCATTATAATTTTGAATCATTTGTTTAGCATATGGCAAAAATCTTTTACCATCACTCGATAAAATCATCCCCCGATTTGTTCTTTCAAATAGTGATGTACCTAGTTCTTTTTCTAGTTTACTAATTCTTTTGCTAATATTAGACTGTACATACGAAAGCTTGTTTGCAACCTTGATAGTTGACTCTAGATTGACTAGTTCATTAAAAATTATTATATCGTTTAGTTCCATTATTCCTCCAGGTATTACTATTTGGAATAGTTAATATGATTTATAACCATTATACAGCTCCAACTCTTCTTTGTATAATTAAAATATAAAATTAAGGAGAAAAAATATGCAGATTATGCAATACAAAATACCTTTTTCTAACGATTTTGATATGAATATTATTAGAAAAAGAGTGAGTGAAAATGGTTTTAAAACTGACAAATTTGAGGATTTATTAATAAAAGCATATCTAATAAGAGATGAAAATAATCAAAAAGAGTACTGTCCATTTTACATTTGGAAAGACTATGGAGGGATGAATAAATTTATTTTTGAGGGATTTTATGATAATATTTTGAATTCTTTTGGCTGGCAAAAAATAAATATTGCTATTCCCCTTGAAATGGAATTTAAGAAAAATATCAAAAATACTACTCATATTTTAGAAATTGAACATGACTACAAAGAGACTAATAAAATGGTATATCCAGGCTATTCTTTAAGTAATAATGATATTGACTACTTAGGCAAAATTATTGTCTACAACCCTGATAAATGGAAATACGTAGAACTTTACTTTTTAGAAGACTTTAATAATAAAATTTCAGAAATAGGTTCAATTTATGAAGTTCTTCATATGTCTATTTAATTATCAAATCTAACTCACTTAAACAAAAAAACAGCCTAGGCTGTTTTTTTAACAAATTATTTCGCATAGTCAATGGCTCTTGTTTCTCTGATAACAGTAACTTTAATGCTACCAGGGTAGTCCATTTCCTCTTCAATTTTTTGTTTAATTTTATGTGATAAGACTGTAGCCTTATCATCATCAATTTTACTTGGATTAACAAGTACACGTACTTCACGTCCTGCTTGAATAGCAAAACTTGAATCAACACCATCAAATCCATTTGAAATTTCTTCAAGGTTTTGCAGTCTCTTGATATAGTTATCAATTGATTCACGACGTGCGCCTGGTCTTGCTGCACTAAGAGCATCTGCTGCTGCAACCAATACTGCAATAACACTTGTTGGCTCTGTATCGCCATGGTGACTTGCAATTGTATTTACAACTACTGGATTTTCCTTGTACTTTTTAGCAAGCTCAGCTCCAATTTCAACGTGGCTTCCTTCAATTTCATGGTCAAGAGCCTTACCAATATCATGTAAGAATCCTGCACGTTTTGCAAGAGCTACGTTTTCACCCATCTCACCTGCAAGTGCTCCTGCAAGAGTTGCTACTTCAACAGAGTGATCAAGAACATTTTGACCATAACTAGTTCTAAAGTGTAAACGTCCCATGATCTTAATTATGTCTGGATGTAACGTGTGAGCACCAACCTCAAAGGCTGCTTGTTCACCATATTCCATAATACGTTTATCCAGTTCTTTACGATTCTTTTCAACAAGCTCTTCAATTCTTGCTGGATGGATACGACCATCTTGAACAAGTTGTTCAAGCGTTAAGCGAGCAATTTCGCGTCTTATCGGATCAAATCCTGATAAAACAACTGCTTCTGGTGTATCATCGATAATTACATCAATACCTGTTAATGATTCAAAAGTACGAATATTACGTCCTTCACGACCAATAATACGACCTTTCATTTCATCATTTGGCAAAGTAACTACTGAGACTGTTTGTTCACTTACAAAATCTCCACTAACACGTTGCATTGCTAAAGAAATAATATTTCTAGCACGCTTGTCAGCTTCTGCATTTGCCTTTTCTTCACTAGCACGAATGGTTTGAGCTAATTCACGAGTAAGTGATTCTTCAGTATTATCTAATACTATCTTCTTAGCTTCTGCAGTAGACAATTGAGCAATTCGCTCTAAAGTCTCTTTTTTCTCTGCATCAAGCTTGTTCACCTCTTGTTCACGCTGTACAATTTGTTGCGTTTTTTGCTCAAGATTATCTTCTTTTGAATCGAGATTCAATTCCTTTTGTGTCAAGGCATCGTCTTTACGATCTAATATTTCTTCACGTTGTTTTAAACGATTTTCTTGTTTCTTAAGTTCTTGCCTGCTTTCTTCAAATTCATTTTCAATCTTTAAGCGATAATTTTGCCCCTCCTCTTTCATCGCTAAACGGGCTTCTTTTTTCATATTTTCTGCATCACGCTCAGCATTGAGAGTTAAATCATTAGCTTTATTCTCTGCATTTTCTATCAATGTGTCAGCATCAAGCCGATCCTTATTTAGACGAATATTGCGCAAGATAAAACCTGCAAACAAACCAATTACAGCACAAACGAGAGCAATTACGACATTAATTGCTAACATTTCACACCTCAATTGTTATATTTGGTACCTATAAAAATCTTCTATTTGTACTCTATTATTTTAACATAATTTAGGTATTTGGTCAAAGTTCGTGAAGTAATTATTGTTTACCTAATCGCTTAAAAAAAATTTTTTTTGGATATAATTTATGATATATTAAATACATGAAAAATAAATTAGTATCTGGATCATTTTGGTTATCCACAGCGAATATACTTTGTAAAATTTTAGGTATTGTATACTTAATTCCATGGCTTGCTATGATGGGAAGTTTTCAAGACAAACAACAAGCTCAAGCTCTTTATAGTGTTGCATACCTTCCCTATGCACTTTTTTTAACTCTTGGAACATCTGGTTTTCCAACGGGTCTTGCAAAAAAAATTGCTAATAATATTAAAGATAATAAAGAGGACGAAAACGAATATGTATTTTCCAGTTCATTAACAATTCTAAATACTGTTGGATTAATTTCAGCTATTTTACTCTTTATTCTAGCACCTGCTCTGAGTAGAATTAGTCCAACTGCCAATCAATACGCTGCAACCATTGCAATCAGAAGCCTATGTCCATCTTTATTAATTATTCCTTTCTTAAGTGCTCTTCGTGGTTACTTCCAAGGAAAAAGTTTAATTAAAGAATTTGGAATTTCAATGGTAATAGAACAGGTAGCTCGTATCATAGTAATATTATTAGGAACTTATCTTTTACGAATTATTTTCAAGCAAAGTGTATTATCTGCTGTTGTTATAAGTACATTTGCATCTTGTATCGGCGGTATATTTTCAATAATATATCTTATATATAAAGGACTAAAAGAAAAACTATTTAAAGTTAAAACTCTTTTCTCGTTTTCCATATCAAATTTAAAAGAAGAAAAGACTATGATTAAGGAGGTTATACACGAATCACTACCATTTATTTATGTAGGTTCACTAATCCCACTATCTCAGTTAATTGATCAAGTTACAATAAAATATATTTTCCTCAGACTAACTGACCTTAACTTAAATCAAATAGAAAATGTATATACATTGGCATCAGCAAATCCAATTAAACTTACAGCGGTTCTATTAGCCATTACTGGATCAATTACTGTAACTGCCCTTCCTTTAATTGCTTCAAGCGTAGGTGAAAAACAGATTTCAGAAACAATTTCAAAAATTTTAACTTTGTCCTATAATGTTATCTTTCCAGCAACTATAGGTATGATATTAGTATCAATGCCATTGAATACTATGTTCTTTTATTACAGTTTAGATGGAAGTTATTACCTAATTCTAAATACTTTTTCAACTTTTGTCGTAAGTGTATTTTCAATCGTATTATTAATCGTTCAAGCTCTTGGGTATCATAAATATGCTATGAAGGCTACAACAATTATGCTTGTCCTAAAATTTATTCTACAATTTCCAGCAATATATATTTTTCAAGGATATGGAATTGTTTTAGCAAGTATTGCAAGCTACGGAATCATGGCAATTCTTTCATTGAGATTTATATTCAATAAGACAAAATTTAGAAATGCTCAAGAACTTGCAAGCAGCATATTTAACTCTACCGAAGCAACTCTAGCTATGTCAATCATTTGTACTGTAATGCTTATAATTAGTAATGTATATACAAATGTAGAGAGTAAAGGACAATCATTTATTACCATTTGTATAGTTGGAATAACTGGTATCATTTTTTATGCTTATTTTTTATCTCCGAAAAAATTTAAAGAAGCAGTAAAAAAATTTATTAAAAAGTAGTGTGAAAAATTCACACTACTTTTTTATTTTTCTATTTCAATCAGCAAATCTCCTGATTCAATACGATCGCCTTCTGCAACAAAAATTTCTTTTACAGTTCCAGTAAATCTTGCTTGAACTGAAGTTTCCATCTTCATTGCTTCAGTGATAAATAGATTATCTCCTTTTTCGACCTTATCTCCTACTTTTACAAGAACTTTAAGAACAGATCCCGACATAGTAGCACCAATTTGGTTGTCATTTGTCAGATCAGCTTTTAGTCTTTTACGGCTGGTAGTTTTAGAAGACGCATCATGAACCACGATTTCTCGTCTTTGGCCATTGAGATTGAAGTAAAGTGTCCTATTACCATCCTCATCAATATCACCAATTTGGTCTAGGCGAATAAGCAAATCTTTACCTTTTTCAAGGTTAAAGTCTATTGCCTCTCCAACTTCCATACCTTGGAAGAAAGTCGCAGTATCTAGTAATTTTATATCAGCAAATTGTTCATAAGCCTTACGATAATCCAAAAATACTTTTGGATACATAATATAGCTTAAAACTTCTTCTTGCTTAGGTTTATAGCCTATCAACTCTTCTAGTTCTGCTTCAACCACTTTAAAGTCAACTGCTTTTACCAGGCTACCAGGTCTTACAGTATAAGCTTCCTTGTCTTTAAGAATCAATTTTTGTAGGTCTTTTGGAAAACCACCGACAGGTTGACCCAAATCACCACGGAAGAAGGAAATTACAGAGTCAGGGAAACTCAAAGCCTGACCTTTTTCAAAGATATTTTCTTCAGTAAGATCATTTTCCACCATAAATAGTGCCATGTCACCAACAACTTTCGATGATGGAGTAACTTTCACTATGTCGCCAAACATCATATTAACGGTATGGTACATCTTAGTAACTTCATCCCAACGATCGCCAAGACCCACGCCCTTAGCCTGTTGTTGAAGATTAGAGTATTGACCACCTGGCATTTCATGCATGTATACCATCGGTTGAGGTCCAGTTACACCGTTTTCAAAGGCTTTATAATTTTTGCGAGCACCAAGCCAATATTGATTGATTTTATCAGCATTTTCCACATCAAAATCAGGTTGCCTATCAGAGCCTTCAAGAGCATAGTAAAGACTTGTCATACTTGGTTGACTGGTAGCACTACTCATAGCAGGAATTGCAAGGTCTACTATATCAACGCCGGCACGGACTGCTTCCGCATAGGTAAAAATACCATTTCCGCTTGTATCGTGTGTATGAAGGTGAATTGGTAAGTCAGTTGCTTCCTTCAATTCAGAAATCAAACGATATGCAGCCTGTGGTTTAAGAAGTCCAGCCATATCCTTAATAGCTATGATATGTGCTCCTAAAGACTCAAGTTCGCGAGCCATGTTCTTATAATAATCGACTGAATATTTTTGTCTTTCGGGATTATTAATATCACCAGTGTAACAAATTGTCGCTTCAGCAATCTTACCTGTATCACGCACTGCTTGAATTGATTTTTCCATTTGAGGAACCCAATTCAAACTATCAAAGATTCTAAATACATCAATACCTTGTTGTGCTGACTCTTTAATGAATTCTTCTAACACATTATCTGGATAATTAGAATAACCTACAGCATTTGATCCTCTAAATAGCATTTGTAAAAGAGTATTTGGCATTGCTTTTCTAATTTGTCTAAGTCTATCCCAAGGGTCTTCAGTTAAGAATCTATAAGCCACGTCAAATGTTGCTCCACCCCACATCTCAGAAGAAAATAAGTTAGGTAAAGCTTTTTCAGTTAGTGAAGCGATATCTAATAAATCTTTTGTACGAACACGTGTAGCTAATAGACTTTGATGAGCATCACGGAAGGTAGTATCAGTCAAAAGAAGTTGATTTTGATTTTTTACCCATTCAGATACAGCATCAGCACCAGCTTGGTCAAGAACATTCTTTGCTGTAATTATTTTTTTATCAGTTTGATTAAGTTTCTTCGGAATATAAATTTCTGCCGGATGTTTCTTTTCTTTTTCAACACCAGGGAAACCATTTACTGTAATTTGACTAATATATTTAAGGGTCTTATTACCACGATCACGTGTAGCTGAAAACTTGAATAAGTCAGGCGTGTTATCAATAAAGGTAGTTAATACTGTTCCGTTTTGGAAATCTGGGTGACTAATTACATTGTTCATGAATGGAATGTTAGTCTTAACTCCACGGATTCTGAACTCTTTCAAGCAACGTTGCATCTTTTGGATAGCTTGTTCAAGGCTTGTCCCATGAGTACAAAGTTTAACTAAAAGCGAATCATAATAAGGAGTTACGACTGCACCAGCATAAGCATTACCTACATCTAAACGTACTCCAAATCCACCTGGTGAACGATAAGTATCAATCTTCCCTGTATCTGGCATGAAGCCATTCAATGGATCTTCTGTCGTAATACGACATTGAATTGCGACTCCTTTATGTTCGATATCTTTTTGTTCTGGAATTCCAATTTCTTTATGCAGATCTTTACCTTGGGCAATCAAAATTTGAGACTGAACAATATCAATATCAGTAATCATTTCAGTAATTGTATGCTCTACTTGAACACGAGGATTTACTTCGATGAAGTAAAAGTTATCTCCTTCAACTAAAAATTCAACAGTCCCTGCATTGATATAACCAACGTGTTTCATGATTTGAACTGCAGCCTGACAAATCTTTTCTCTTTGCTCGTCAGAAAGCGACACACAAGGGGCAACTTCTACTACTTTTTGGTGACGTCTTTGGACTGAACAGTCACGTTCAAATAAATGAACAACATTACCATGTGTATCTCCTAAAATTTGAACCTCAATGTGTTTAGGATTTGCAATATATTTTTCAGCATATACTTCATCATTACCAAATGCTGATTTTGCTTCACTCTTAGCACGATCATATCCTTCTCGCGCTTCTTTGTCATTGTGAGCGATACGCATTCCACGTCCACCACCACCAAGAGATGCTTTAATCATTATTGGATATCCATGAGTATTACCAAATTCAATGACTTGTTCAACAGAGTCAACAATTCCATCGGTACCTGGTACAGGACTAATTCCAGCATCATAAGCAGCTTTTTTAGCCTTAATCTTATCTCCAAAAATATCTAAATGGTGAATTGATGGTCCGATAAAAGTAATTCCTTCATCTTTACAACGTTTTGCCAAATCAATGTTTTCAGATAAAAAACCATAACCTGGGTGAATTGCATCAGCACCAGATTCTTTAGCAATACGAATAATATCTTCAATATCTAGATAAGCATCAATTGGTTTTTTACCTTTACCAACTAAATATGCCTCATCAGCTTTAAAACGGTGCACTGAATATTCATCTTCAGCTGCATAAATTGCGACAGTTGGAATCTTCAACTCTGTACATGCTCTAAATACACGAGTTGCAATTTCACCCCTATTTGCGACTAAAACTTTCTGCATAAAAAATATCCTTCCATTAATAACTAGGTTTGCAACAAGTATAGCATGGATATTGTGCATTAATTTGTTCTTTTACAAGAAATCGGTTTCATTTTCAATATTTTCTGAAAATAAAAAAACAAGTAATCAAGCCAGTTTTGACCGAATTACCTGTTTTCATTGTTTATTTTGACTATTTCAATTAGGATTTTTCCTAAAAGACTAATCTAATAGTGCTTTTAAGTCTTCTACTTTATCTAATTGTTCCCATGGAAGTTCGATATCTGTACGACCAAAGTGTCCGTATGCTGCTGTCTGACGGTAGATTGGGCGACGTAGGTCAAGCATCTTGATGATACCAGCTGGGCGAAGGTCAAAGTTTTTACGAATAGCCTCGATTAGCTTATCATCGTCAACTTTTCCTGTTCCAAAGGTATTGATATTGATACTGATTGGTTGTGCAACACCGATAGCATAAGAAAGTTGAATTTCTACAGTATCAGCAAGTCCAGCAGCCACGATATTTTTTGCAATATAACGCGCTGCATAAGAGGCAGAACGGTCAACCTTAGTAGCATCCTTACCAGAGAATGCTCCACCACCGTGATGTGCGTAACCTCCGTAAGTATCAACTATAATCTTACGTCCAGTAAGACCTGAGTCACCTTGAGGTCCACCTACTACAAAGCGTCCTGTTGGGTTGATAAAGTATTTTGTATCCTCATCAAGTAAATCAGCTGGAATTACTTCCTTGATTACCTTGTTAATGACATCTTCTCTTATTGTTTCAAGAGTTGCTTCTTCAGCGTGTTGAGTTGAGATTACAACTGTGTCAATTCTCTTTGCAGAACCGTCTTTGTTATATTCAACCGTTACTTGGCTTTTAGCATCTGGTCTTAGATAATCGATCTCACCAGATTTGCGCAAGTCAGCAAGTTTTTTAACCAATTTGTGGCTTAATGAAATAGCTAAAGGCATGTATTCTTCAGTTTCATTAGTCGCATAACCAAACATAATACCTTGGTCACCTGCTCCAATTAGATCAAGCTCATCACGATCTTGATTACCACGAATTTCAATAGCTTCATCTACACCTTGAGCGATATCTGGCGATTGCTCAACTAGGCTTGGATGAACTCCAACTGTTTTGTAGTCGAATCCAAAAGTCGCATCAGTATAACCGATTTCCTTAATTGTATTACGTACTACAGTATTTATATCTACATATGCATCAGTCGTAATTTCACCAAAAACATGGACACTTCCAGTGTATACTGCAGTCTCAGCAGCAACACGCGCATATGGATCATGTTCTAAAATTGCATCTAAAATTGCATCAGATATTTGATCGGCAATCTTATCTGGATGCCCCTCTGATACACTTTCACTTGTAAATAAAATCTTCTCTGTCATTTTTGTTTCCCCCTACTTTCTATTTTTCGGTTACAGGTAGTGGATTTTCTCCAACCATCGGGACTGTACCATAGTCAATTTTAACACAAAATCTTTTTAATAAGTAGCAAAAGATTTTTATAAGATCATTGTAAATATTAATGTCTTGGTCTCATTATAAATATTCATAAACCTTTATGCTTAAATAAAGGTAACTCTTTACATTTAATGGTATAATTAATTTATGACTACAAAAGAAAAAGTATTTAAAATTTTATTCGACGCTGTTGACTATGTTAATGGTGAAGAAATCGCAACTGTCTTAGATATTAGCCGTACAAGTGTTTGGAAGGCTGTCAAGGCTTTGGAGAAGGACGGAGTTTTAATCGACTCAGTAAAAAATCGTGGTTACAAGCTTATCGCAGGTGATCTTCTCAATGCAAGTGAAATTGTTGAGAAAGCAATTGACGTTAAGGATGTAAAAATTACACCCGAAAGTGCTTCGACTCAGGCTGACGCTAAAAAGGACTTGGAAGAAAACACACTTTATTTAGCAAATGCACAGGAACAAGCTAGAGGACGTTTTGGAAGAAGTTTCTATTCTGAAAACGGTCGTGGAATTTATATGAGTTTAGTTATTAAACCACATGTTAAATTCTCTGATATGCCTCAATATACTGTTTTAACTGCTGCTGCAGTTGTTCAAGCTATTCAAAACTTAACTGGTATTGATACTCAGATCAAATGGGTTAATGATATCTATATGAATGGTAAAAAACTTGCTGGAATTTTAACAGAAGCACAAACTGATGTTGAATCAGGTACTGTAACTGATGTTATTATTGGAATTGGTTTTAATTTTGCGATTCAAAATTTCCCTGATGATATAAAGGATAAGGTGACTAGTCTTTTCACTCAACATCCACCTATCACAAGAAATGAACTCATCGCAGAAATTTGGAATCAGTTCTTCTACCTATTAGATAAAGACTACTTAAAGATTTACAAGGATCATTCATTAGTTCTAGGTCGCGAAGTTTCTTTCGAACAAAATGGTGAAGAATATACAGGTAAAGCAATTGACCTTACTGATAAAGGTGAACTAATTATAGATACTGACCAAGGTCAAAAAATTATCTCAAGTGGAGAAATTTCACTATCAAAATGGTGAAAATATTAAAACAAGATTATCAATTGCTTGATAATCTTGTTTTTTTGAATAAATTTTTATCTAACTAAATAATCACGAGCCATTTGCCATACATTGTCTTCATAATTACTTATTACCGTATAAATATTTTTTCCTTTTAGATTATATAAAGATATACAAGAAATTCCTGGATCACTTCCTTCCATGTAGATATATTCTTCATCCTTAGTCAGCCAAAATCCTAATCCATATTTTTCATCATCACTTTCTGAATGCTTTTTAAACGTTTCTGAGACACTTTCCTCTGATATAATTTTAAATGAAAAAAGTCCATCCCAAAAATTGCAAATATCAATTACTGTAGTAAAGCATCCACCAGCTCCAGTTCCCTTAGAATCAATAGAATAAATATTACTTCGAGGAGAACCATTTTTCGTCTTTATATAACTTGTAGCTGTATTTTCAGGTAACTGGTCAAGTTCGTAATATCCAGTATTAGTCATATTAAGTTTTTTAAAAATATTTTCATTTAAAAAATTATCAAAGGTGACGCTATCTATTTTTTCAATAATATCAGCTAAAAGAACATAACCAGCATTGTTGTATATAAACTTTCCTCGTCTAGTATTATCTTGAACCTTATTTATGAACAAGGGTAAAATATCGCTATTTTTTCGAATTGAATAGTTTGGAATTTCTTTCCATAAACTTTCGTAATCATCATTAATTGACTCATCAAAATAATCCTGGATACCTGATGTATGAGTCAGTAGCTAATGTATGGTTATATTATCTTCGATTGTACCTAATGAACCATTATAAATTTCTTTAATTGTCGTAGAAAAAGATAATTTATTAGATTCTATCAATTGCATAATTGCAACTGCAATAAATGTTTTACCCATTGATGCAGTACCAAATTTAGTATCTGCATGAATTGATAGTTTATTGGCTATATCACGATACCCACACGTTTCAATTTTAACTTGGGTATCTTGTCTTTCAAAAGTTACTCCGGAAAATACATTCTTTTCTTCGCTCACTAATCTACTCCTCAATTTTTTATACAATATATCGTAAAAATATTATCATTTTTTTAATTTATTATATAATATAAGGAATAGATTTAGTAAGACACAAACTATTCTGTATAAAAATATAAGAACGCTTATTATAAAAAAGTTGTTTTCGTATTAGTATTAATGTATAAAATATAAGAGGTGATTAATATGAATAAAAACATAGTAATTTTAGGTGGAACATCAGGTGTTGGGAAAGCAATAGCTTTGAGTCTTATACCTTATGATACAGATATTACAATTGTTGGAAGAAATGAAGATAAAGCTAAAGAAATAAAGATAATTTCAAATAATAAAATAAATTACATTTTAGGAGATTTGACAAAAAAGAACGAACAAAAAAGAATTGTAGATATTTTGAACAATAAACTTTCTAAAATTGATGTATTACTAGATACTTTTGGAGTATATCCTACATCACCTACTATAAATATAAGAAGCAATTTGCAATCTCATTATGAAATTATTACCCTTCTTACTCCGTTACTTTCCAAATCACAACAATCTAGAGTTTTCATAGTAACTGGAAATCCAGTTGCAATAAATAATATACCTATTCCTTCAACTCAGAATAACGTAGTAGAGATGGCTTCATGGGAAATTTCATATAAAACATTATTAATGATTTATTTATCTGATCAACTTATTGATTATAATATAATGGTTAACTCTTTTTATCCTGGAGAAGTTAGAAGCAATCTTATGCCATGGACAAGAAATCTTAAAAATACAAATGTTCCGGTTGGAAAGTATCTTTCATTATCTAATAAATTGGTAAATAAAACTGGCGAAATGTTTGATCAAAATGGTTCTGAAATATATTTACCTAAAGAATACTATTACAAAGAAAATCAAAATAAATTAAAAAAATATTTGAACTAAATATAAATAAAAAGCAAAAATAAATTACTTATTATTTTTGCTTTTTATTTATTACACTCTATATTACGTATCTAAAATATAAGCCAAAGTGTTCAAATTTTTCATAAATTCTTTTTTTATGATGGGCTTCATTATCTTTAAAATAATCATAAAACTTTTTCTACTTTCTACGTAAAATATTTCATTTATCAATGTAGAATTTCCTATTGAAGTCAACTCGAACTTAATTTTATAATCTAATTTATCTCCTTTTATGTCATAAAATACTTCATTACCACCATCAGTAATATTCAAAATCTCTCTTCCATTAAAAGTTTTTTTAGGTCGTTTTAATTCAAGTAAATCATCACCACATTCTGTTGATCCCGAAATATCATATGCCCATTGTGAAATATTAGATGAGGCTAAAATATTTTTCACTTCATCAATATCAGCACTTATTACTGTTTTATTTTCAAATAATTTTTCCATTTGAAATCCCCTCTCTTAATAACATAATTATAGGAGGATGATTATAAATAAAAAATAAGAATTCTTATATTTTCTTAAAAACTTCTTCTTTATAAAGATTTCTGAACAAATCACTATTAGTACTATACTCAATTTTTTTAATTTTATTGTTTGTAATACTAACACCTAAATAGTATAAATTTGCTAGCATATAATGAGAATTATGCGATGAAATAAAATTTATTGCTTCTTCAATTGTTTCAAAAGAATCTGAATACATCTTTAATGTTTTTTGTGCAAGAGCTTTTAAATAGAACAATACATTCATATTCTCTTCATATTTTATTTTATCTAGGTCAAAAAATGATTTGCAAAAATAATCTTCCGATTCTTTTTTTAGGCCTAGTTTTGCAGAAATCAAACCTAAACCAGAATTACATAATCTTTCAACAATGTTTTTATTATTTTCAATTAATACTATATTAAAATTTTGCTGAGCTTCTTTTAAATTTCCAATTTGAAACTGTGAAACTGCTAAATAATAATAGTAATTTTGCATGTTTAATTCACTAACAGATTCTATTACATCAGTTGATAATAAAAAATTATTCAATCTCGAATACTCATGATTCCGACACAACAATTCGCATTTCTCATTCATTTTGAAATCACTACTAAGAGGTAAAAATTCATTTAATGAGATATCTTGTAAGTTAGCAATTCCCAGTCTACTCAATAATTTTAATAATATATCTCCTGAAGGCATATAGTTTCCAGCTTCAATATTTGATAAAAGGGGTTGAGAACAAATGCCATATGCACACTGCTTTTGGCTTAGACCTAACTCTATTCTTTTTCTCTTTATAATATTGCCAATTTCTTTTTTATTCATTTATAATCTCTAAAAATCCTTTATTTTATCAAAATTTATCAAAAAATAGCATATCAATGATACACTATTTTTCGGCTCTATAGTTCACTAATAAATTGATATGCTTGTTGTCCTGCTACTGCGCCATCACCTACAGCTGTTGTTACTTGACGCAAGTCTTTAGCACGGACATCTCCAATTGCGAAAATTCCAGGTATAGTTGTGCGCATCTTTTCATCAGTTATTACCCAACCTGCTTCATCTGTTATTCCTAAATCTTTTACAGTTTCAGTCATTGGATCAAGACCAACATAGATAAATAGGCCACCTACTTCTTTTTCTGAAACTTCATCAGTTTTAAGATTTTTAAGCTTAACACCAGTAATTTTTTGCTCATCACCAAGAATTTCTTCAACTACTGAATCCCAAATGAATGAAATTTTTTCATTAGCAAAAGCACGGTCTTGAATAATCTTTTGAGCACGTAATTCATCACGACGGTGAACAATTGTAACAGAGCTTCCAAAACGTGTTAAAAAGATTGCTTCTTCAATGGCTGAATCTCCACCACCTACAACCATGATATCTTTGTTACGGAAAAATGCTCCATCACAGACAGCACAATATGAAACTCCACGAGCTCCATACTCTTCTTCACCAGGTACTCCTAAGTGACGATGATTAGCTCCTGTTGCAATGATTACAGTTTTAGTTTCAAATTCTTCATCTTCTGTAATTACTTTTTTTACATCACCATGGTCTTCAACTCTTTGTACAATTCCATAAGCATTTTCAACACCCAATCCTTCAAGTGGTTCGTACATCTTCATTGATAAATCAGGACCCATGATTGTTTCATATCCAGGATAATTTTCAATTTCAGCAGTATTATTCATTTGTCCGCCAGGTGCTCCTTGTTCTAATAAAAGAACTTTTAGGTCACTTCTTGCAGCATACAGAGCTGCTGTCATTCCAGCAGGGCCTGCACCCAATATAATTGTATCGTACATAATTTCTCCTAAATTTAAAATTTATATAATATATTCTATGCTTTATATCACAAAAAACCAAAGAAAAAGCTCAATCAAGAGCTCATATCTTTTAACGCGATCTGATGATAATCAATATTGTCAAAGTTGCAAAGGACAATATTGGAATGCTTAAAAAATTTATCAGCATTACATCGAAAATCTTATTTTGTCTTTGATGGATTGTTTTATTTTGACCACGTGCCATATACCCAAGTATATATAAAACACTTATTGCAAATGCCATTAGTGCCGTGATCAAAAGGGCTTCAAGGTATAATTTAACAGTGAATTGTAACATTAGTCTTCCTTTTGCTAGTTTTCAATTACATCCATTGTAACATTATTTACATGTCTATTCAAAAATTCTTTTGTTCTAGGATTTTTTGGATGATTGAATACTTCGTCAGGAGTTCCTTGTTCAATAATTTTTCCTTTTTCTAGGAACAAAATCTTTGTAGCAACATTATAAACAAAGTCCATTTCATGACTTACAAGTAACATTGTTTGACCATCTCTTGCAGCTCGTAAAATTGATTCTTGAACTTCACCAACTAATTCTGGATCAAGGGCACTTGTTGGTTCATCTAAAAGAAGTAGCTCAGGTTTCATTGCAAGTGCTCTTGCAATACCAACCCTTTGTTTTTGACCACCTGATAAAAATTTTGGATAATAATCCATTCGATCAGACAGTCCAACTTTTTTTAATTCTTGCTCAGCAATTTTACTCGCTTCTTCTTTTGATAATTTCTTTACAACCGTCAAACCTTCCATGACATTTTGAATTGCTGTTTTTCTCTCAAAAAGGTTAAACTGTTGAAATACCATTGCGGTCTTTCTTCTAAGTTCCAGAACTTCTTGATTAGAAATTTTGGTGAAATCTACTTTAAAATCATTAATTTCAATTTGACCAGAATCAGCTTTTTCAAGATAATCAATACTTCTTAAAAATGTTGATTTACCTGCACCACTGGCACCAATAATAGCAATAACATCGCCAGAATTGATATCAAGTGAAATACCATCTAAAACAATATTACCAGAAAAGGCCTTTGTTAAATTTCTTATTTTAATCATGTACAGCCCCTCCGTTATCAAATGGATTAGAGAATAATCCACGCTTCTTCTTCTCTTCAGGGTTAGGAATTTCAAGTTTGCGTTCAATTAATGAGATGATATTTTCAAAAACAATATTTATAGCCCAATAGACTATTGCTAAGGCAATATACGCTTCAAAAATACGATAGCTACTTCCACCCAAAATTTTAGCTTCTGCTGTCATTTCAATTACACCTGCAACAAATGATAAAGATGTTCCTTTAAAAAGTCCAATTAAGGCATTCCCAAGAGGTGCTGCAGCAACAGTAGCAGATTCAGGTAGAATCACTCTACGAAAGACTTGAAAACTTGTCATTCCAAGAGATTTTGCTGCCTCAATTTGACCAGTTTCAACTGACTGAATTGCTGAACGGATAGTTTCACTATTAAAAGCAGCTTCATTCAAAGTAAAAGTTACGATTACAAAGAACATAGATGAAATATTATTGATATTATAATTTGTACCATAATTCATGTTAATAGCTCGAAGAATAAGTGGAATACCATAATATGTCAATAATAATTGAACATAAATTGGAGTTCCTCTCATAAAGCTAACAAATAAAAGTCGAAGTTGGTTTAAAATAGGAACTTTTTGAATACTAATTATTGCAAGAATCAGCGCTAATATTAAACCAAAAATTGCTGAAAAAAGCGTTATTTCTAATGAAACAGGAATTTTACTGACAATGTTTGGAAAAGATCCAACGAAAGCATCCCAATTGAAAATCTTATCAAAGAACATTGCCCAAAATTCTTGAAAACTGTATTTTCCTTGCATAGGTAAACCTTTCTCAATTATTTATAATCACTAGCATCTGGAACAAAGTTACCATTGAAAAACTTCTTAGACAACTCTTTTAAAGTCCCATCTTTTTCAAAGTCTGCTAATACCTTATTTACCTTCTCTTCCAATTTCTTTCCTTCTTCATCATTTGCAAAAATAAAGAAGTCTTTACCGGAATAGGCATTACCATCATCTTTGATCTTAATTGGAGATACTTGTAAATCATAACCTTGGTCTTTAATTACAGTATTTAAAGAAATTGTATCATGAAGTACAAAATCAACTTTCTTGCTTTCTACATCGCCGAGTCTTGTCCCTAAGGGTAGATTATCAGCATAATTCACCACTATTTCCTTCTTATCAGGATTACTCTTATTCCAATTTAATAGAATTTCAGTATAGTTAACACCTGCAGATGCTTCTGTTGATTTTCCAGATAAATCATCCAGCGATGATACATTATCTCCTTTACGAGTTGCAATTGCATTATCAGTTTTAGAAACAGGATAAGAATAAATATACTTTTTACTTCTTTCCTCTGACCAACCAATATTATTTGCACCAACTTGATAACGACCAGCATCAATACCAGTTAAGATTGAATTAAATTCAGTTACCTCAACCTTTGCATCATATTCAGGTAGTTTTTCAAATACTTTTTTCGCTAACTCAACATCATAACCTGTAGGCTTACCATCAACTACGTAACTATATGGTTTTGTATCACCATCAGTTGCAATTACAATTTGTTCTTTTTTAGCACTTGATGATTCTTGAGTTTTGCTTGATGAAGAACTATTACCACATGCAACGAGGAGAGCAGCGGCAGCAACAGTTATAACACCCAATGATAATTTCTTAAATTTATTACTCATGTAATATCCTCGTATGCTAGTTACCTAGCATTTCTCTCTAAAAGTTTTGTTTTTTAGCTTTACGTTCAGCACGACCACGTGCTTTTTGTTCTTGACGACGTTGTTTTTTATTTCGCTCATCAAGTACCCAGCCAATTTTTTTCTTATATCCTGGTTTAATTTTTTTCTTCTTTTTCTTAACAAGACCAATCATTGTTGGATCAAGTTCTTTCTTAGTTTTTTCACGTTTTTCACGACGATCACGATCATAAGTATCAACAATTTCTCCATTTTTTATTACTTTAGGAGAAAACTTGATTCCCATTTTTTCAAGATCACGAATTGCTGAGTCATCACTTGGTGCATATAAGGTAATCGCTGTACCTGATAGGCCATTTCTACCTGTACGACCAACACGGTGAACGAAAAATTCTAAATCACGTGGAATTGCATCGTTAATTACATGACTTACACCTTCAATATCAATACCGCGTGCCGCAAGGTCAGTAGCAACAACATATTGATAATCAAGATTTTGAACTGATTTCATGATACGTTTACGTTCACGTGGAGGAACTCCACCATGAATTTTAGCTACTTTTAATCCATTATTAACTAAGAAAGAATGAATTTCATCTGCACGTTCCTTAGTATTAGCAAAAATCATTGCTAAATATGGATTAATAGTTTTAATAATTTCTAATAATTGATTATTATTGCTTTTTCCTTTTGTAGAAATTAACCAATTATCTATTGTATCACTAATAACAGTTTTACTTGCAATCTTTTCAATTACGGGATTATTTAAATATTTCTTCAAAAATGGTTGTAACTTTTGTGGAATTGTTGCTGAAAAGACTAGCATTTGAACTTTTTTATCAAAAGTTGATGCAATCTTGTCTACATCTGTTAAGAATCCCATATCTAAAGTCATATCTGCTTCATCAACTACATATGTGTTTGCAGTATAAGTCTTTAATGCTTGTGCATTTATTAAATCAAGTACACGACCTGGAGTTCCAATAACTAAATGTGGTTGACTGTTTGCTAATTTTTCAATCTGACGATTTTTATCAGTTCCTCCAACATAGTTAACTACACGAATACGGTCATCATTTGCAACAAATTTCATAGCCTCGTTATAAATTTGAGTTGCAAGTTCACGACTTGGTGCAGTGATAACTGCTTGTACAGTATCTGATTCAGGATCAATTTTTTGGAAAATAGGAATTAAGAAAGTATGTGTTTTGCCACTACCTGTCTTAGATTCTCCAACAACATCTCTTCCTTTCAAAATCAAAGGGATAATTTTTTCTTGAACTTCTGTTGTTTCTTTAAAATTAATATCCTCTAGTGTCTTATTAATAAATGGTTTTAAGTTAAAATCTGTAAATTTCATGTTTTCCTCTCTCATTTACTGTTCATTAGATAAATAACAGTATAAATAATCAAGCAGATTTACAGACGCTCCTATTCTGAAAAATGCTCATCAGAGTATTATACCAAAATAATCAAGCCCTGTGTATAAATCAGTTTTCCAGTAGCCTCAGATGGTTAAATAAAAAAGCACGCCATAAGACATGCTTTCTACAGAATTATTTAGCTGCTGCATAAAGCTCGTTAACTTTATCCCAATTTACTAATTCAAAGAATGCTGCGATGTAGTCAGGGCGTACATTGTGATATTTCAAGTAATATGCATGTTCCCAAACATCTAATCCAAGTACTGGAGTTAATCCATCGCTTAATGGTGAATCTTGATTTGCAGTTGAAACAACTTGAAGTTTTCCATCTTTATCAACAACCAACCATGCCCAGCCTGAACCAAAACGTCCAGTTGCTGCAGTTTTAAATTCTTCTTTAAATGCTTCAAATGAACCAAAAGCTTCATCAATTGCGTCAGCAATTTCAGCTGTAGCTGGACCACCAGCATTTGGAGCAAGAATTTCCCAGAAGAATGAATGGTTAACATGCCCACCACCGTTGTTGCGAACTGCAGTACGGATATCTTCAGGAACTGCATCTAGATCTTTAACAAGATCTTCAGCACTTTCAACTTTTAAGTCTGGGTGTTTTTCTAGAGCTGCATTAAGATTTGTGATGTATGTTTGGTGATGTTTATCGTGATGTAAATGCATTGTTTCAACATCGAAAAATGGTTCTAATGCGTCGTATGCGTATGGTAATTCTGGTAATGTAAATGCCATGATTTTCTCCTTATTTTTAAAAAATCTTTTAGTAAATTATTTTATAACCGTTATTTATATTGATCTTCTCCTGGAACATAATCAGCCCCATAGAATTTTTCAGAAAGCTCTTTTAGCTTACCGTTTTCTGAAAGTTTTTTAATCTCAGTATTAACTGCTGCTTGAAGATCTTTTTCATCTTGACCAAGCAAGAAATATTCGTATGTTGCAAATACAGGATAATCTTTTAAGTCAGGGACATTATTTACAAGGTCAAGTCCATTATCTTTAAGTAAGATTTCTCCATTTGATTTGCTGGCAAACATGAAATCAATTTTACCTGATTCAACTGCTGCCATTCTTTCTTTTAAAGGATCTTCTGAGTATGCAAAGTCAATCTTCTTATCTGGATTTTCTTTATTCCATTGTTCGTAGATTGCTCCATAGTTAGAACCAGTTGGTACTAAAGTTTTTTTACCAACTAAATCAGCTATACTCTTAAAGTTATCCCCTTTACGAGAAAAAATTGCATTCACATTTTGTGAAATTGGGTACGTGAATAGATATTTTTCTTCACGTTCAGGTGTTTTACCAAAGTTATTTGCACCAATTTGAGCACGTCCAGTATCAACATCCATTATGATTGAATCATCTGGAACCTTTTTATAGTCAAATTCATACTGTGGTAATGCTTCATCTACAGCCTTCAATACTTCAATATCAAAACCAGTTAATTTGTCTCCATCCATAAATGAATATGGTCTAGAGTCAGCAGTTTGCGCTACTGTAATCTTGGTAACTTTAGAATCACTTTTTGACTGTTCTATTTTTGAAGATGATTTACTACCTGATGAACAGGCAGCTAATAATGCTGTACTTGTTAGCAAAACAGCTCCGACAGTAAATAGTTTCTTTAATTTCATTAAAGCCCTCCTATTGTATAATTTTCGAATCATCGGACAAATTGCTTAATATCATTAACAATTCATCGAAAAACCGATATTTATTTAACAATGTCTCTCTCATTTTCACAAAAAATTCAAATGAGAAAACGTTAACATGTCTATTTTCTAATATTTACCTTTTTCAGTCAACTAAAAGGCTCAAATTTCGATAACTTTTGCTATACCAAATAAATCTTACATTCAATAGTTAATAACTATATGTAATGTTTTTAAAAACATATTAGCTATAACTTTGCTCATAAAAAAAAACAAATTCCCTTGGAATTTGTCTTTTTATATTTACTTAACTCTACTCAGAGCAATTTTTATTACTTCTACATCAAAAAGATAATTTTTGTCTCCATGTCCAGATTTAATTTGATAATCTAGATTAATTAAATCGTATATAGTTTGACTTAAAAATCCTAGGGATAACTTACTTACAGTTTGCATAGCAAGTTTAATCCTATAAGGATGTATTTTTAATTGCTCAGTAATTTGTGCTTGTGAATTTCCCTTTTTCTGTAAAAGTTTTACTTGATAATAAAGTCTAAAATTACCTGTAAGTATTGAAAGCAGTTTTATGACATCCTCACCTTGAATTACTAAGTCATTGATAAGGGAACGCGCTTCTTTAATACGACCTTTTAGTAGCATTTCAGTTAAATCAAAAATGTTATCCTGTAAAGTTTTTGGCAACACTAAATCTAAATCAGCAACACTTATTTCTCCACGAGGTTTATATAACTTCAATAAATCAAGATTCTTTTTTGCTAATCCAAAACTGAAAGATGACTTTTCAAGTAATCTTTTCATTGCTGTGGCAGAAATGTCCATACCCATTTGTCCTGACAAATCAAGTAGGTGTTTACTTAATTCACTTTCTTTAAGAGAATTAGCTTCAAAAAGAATACTTTTTTGCTTAAGTTTTTTAACAACTCTTCTTTTATTATCTAGTTTCCCATGAACAATAATAATTAAAACAGTCGTATCAACTGGATTATCTACAAATCCCTCAAATCGATTTAATTCTTGTTCTGTAAAGACAGATTTCTTGGCAGTTGATATATCCCAAAAATTCTCATAAATTACAACCCTTTGATCATCAAAAAAAGGTAAGCTTTCAAGTTCTTCCAATGCAAATTTACTATTAGACTCGCTCAAATCTATATATGATTGGCTTAAGTTATCAGAAGAAAATTGTATTTTTTCTAATATTTTTTGCTTTGCCTCAGATAAAATATCCTCATCTTCTCCGTATATTAAATAGAGAGGAGAAAGCTGTTTTTTATCAATTTTATCTATTTGATCAAAAATCGTCATTACTATACCTTTAATCTAACTGTAAATATTGATCCCTTTGGGGTATTACTAGAAACTTGTATTTTTCCATGTAAGTGGTCAATTATTTGTTTTGCTAACGAGAGTCCTAGACCGAATCCACCTTTTGCTCTTGTTCTCGCCTTATCAACACGATAAAAACGGTCAAAGATTTTTTCTCGATCATCTGGTGTAATACCTTCACCATTATCAAAAACCCTCATAATTAAATTTCCATTTTTTTCTTTTATATCTATATGTATCTCTCCATCATCACCTGTATACTTAATAGCATTATCAAATAAAATCGTTAAAACCTGTTTAATTAAGCTCTCATCAATTTCAATTTTATTGTCATTAAGTTCTACAGAACTAGTAAACGTTTTGCCTCTATTTTCTGCCAACATCTGATAATTTTCAAAAATAGTTTCAAAAAAGCTTTTATCAACATAAGTCAATTTAACTTTTAAGCCTTCATCACGTTTTGCGAGATTAAGAAGATTACTTGTTAAAATCCTCATGTTTCGTACTTCATTTAAACTTTCAGAAATATTTTCTGATTCATCGATGATTGAAGCATTAGGATGTTGAAAAAGCAATTCTAATCTGTTCTGTAAAATGGCTAAAGGTGTTCGTAATTCATGGCTGGCATTTTCAACGAAACTTTTTTGTTTTTCATATGCTTTATAAAGCACTCTATTGCTCCATTGTGAAAGATAAATTGAAACCCCAAGAGAAACAAACCAGAAAACAATCATAACTGAAATTATTATTACTCTACTTCTGCTTAAACTTTCAGATAATTGGTTAGTATTTACTAGTATTTGGATATAAGCAATATATGTTAAAGAGGGTTTAAACTTAGACTCAATGGTTTCTGTCCTAAATTGCATATCTTGACCATATGGATTTGTTACTGAAACACTTTTTATAGAATTTAGTGTAGAGCTATCAAATTTAACAGAATTCAAAATAAGGTTATCTGAAATATCAAGTTTTGATGGGTTTAATATATTCCCTTTTGCATCATAAACAACAATAGTCACATTTGGTCCAAAATCCCCTGCAGTTTTTAAGTAATCGCTTGAGTCTTCAACACTGGAAGAATGGATTCCATTATTTGTACCATTAAATATCCCATCATTGCTGCCACTTAAAGCTATTGATGCTAATTTTAAAGGATCAGAAGCAAGTTTTTGTATATTCTCATCAGTTGATTTATATAAACCTGAAGATAGTACCTGTAATATTATTACAGTAAGTAAAACAAAAATAACTGTAAAAGCAATGAAAAAATGTAGAAATGATCTAAAATCGATTTTCTTCATATTATCTTAAAATGTATCCAACATTTCTCAAGGTATTTAAATTCTTAGCGAATTCACTATCCTTCAATTTTTTTCGTAATTTACTAATGTAAACTTCTACCACAGTTACCGTTGTATCGCTATCAAAGCCCCAAATTCGGTCAAAGATTTGTTCCTTTGGTAAAATAACATTTTGATTTTGAAGTAAATAAACTAAAAGATCAAATTCCTTACCTAAAATTTCTACCGAATTTCCTCCTAATTTTACTGTATTGTTAGCCGGATTAACAGAAAGTTCACCATAGGATAAATTAGTATCTTCTAGTTTCCCTGCACGTTTTAATAATGCTTGAATTCTAGCCTTAAGTTCTTCTAAATAAAATGGTTTTGTAAGATAATCATCTGCTCCTATCTCAAAACCATGCATCTTATCATCAAGGCTTTCCTTAGCAGTCATGATAAGTACTGGTGTATCAATTCCTTTCCCTCTTAATTCTTTTAAAACATCAAATCCGCTCTTCTCAGGTAACATAAGGTCTAATAAAATTAAATCATAAATACCAGATTCAGCTTCATATAGCCCTTCTTCTCCGTCGAATACTTGTGTAACGTCAATGAAACTATCTAAGTAATCAAATACTGAATTTGAGAGGCTTAAATCGTCTTCTACTAATAATATTTTAAACATTTTCATATCTCCATTCTAACATATTTTTTTATCATTCTATTTGTTAGTCCTTAAAAAAATCTGAAAATATACTGTAATAAAAAAGAGAAGGAAATTTATTCCTCTCTTTAAATAATAAAACTATCAATTATTAATTTTACGCTCTGAAACTTTCACACCAGCAGTATTTTCTTTACTTTCGTTTATAAAAGCCCTATTGTAAAAGTCGCTATTTTCTCCTAATAGTTGATTTACTGTATCAATACCATCCCGTTCAACAAGAGTTTTTACATCAGAAGCAAGATTTGTTCCTAACCCTAACCTATTACCCTCTATCTCAACGCCCATAGCTGCTAATACTGTTGGAAAATAGTCAAATGGCGCGTACTCTCTATTATACATTTGGATCATTTCTTTGTTAGAAAAGTCTCCATTTAAGATTAAATTAAATGTTGATCTTCTATAGCTTGGATCAAAATCTTTAAAATAATTTTTATCCATACTTAAATGATCCCCAGTTAAAACAATAGTAGTGTTTTCATAAAATTGTTGTTTTTGAATCCAACGAACTAATTCAACAACATCTTTTTGAGATTGTAAAAAGACGTTCGCATATTGTGATTTATAAGGTGTTGGTGTGCCCGGTTCTAAATAACCATCTGGAAAATGTGTATCCGCATTCTCCAATGTTAAATTGAATGGTTTACCTGTTTCATATAAACGAGTCATTTCATCCTTAGCATATTGATATAACTTTTTATCTTCAAATCCCCACCAAACTTTATAATCTTTAGGAATTAAACCACTATTACGAGCATATTCTAAATCAAAAATATTATAATCGCCATGATTTGTAAAAAATGATGTTAATCCACCAAAATTGGCATCTGCGCCAAACATAACTGTCTGCTCGTATCCTTCTTTTTGTAGGATATCTCCAATAGCAGTAGCTCCTGGTAAGAAATAACCTGTTTTACCATAAGAATTGCCACCCATTGGTATCTTAAGTGGAAGTCCAGTACTCATATTAACCATAGAAGCTACAGACCAGCTTGATCCATAAGTCTGATTTGGACCACCGAATGTTTCATTTTGTGAAAAATGTATGCCTTCTTTAGAAAGTTCCATAAGTTCAGGCATTAGATTATGTCCTTCATAACCGTATCCCCCATTTTCTTTATCAAAAAATGAGTTCTCATATGATTCCAAATAGAAATGAATCAAATTTCTTTTTTGTTGTGGGAATTTTAATTCTGTTTCTTTCGGTGCTACATAGTTATCTTTTATGTAGGACGAGTCACTGTAATATGCCTGATAAACTTTCTTCAAATCTAGTTCTTTAATACTGTAATTTGCTCCATATACAAATGATATAATCCCAATCAATAGGGCGATTAGTCTATAAAATCTTGCTGAAATTAACGTCTTTTTACCAAGTCCTATCTTAATATTAGGCCAAAATATAGTAATAAAAAGAACTGTAAGTGCAACAGTAGCAAGGACAGGAGTTGAATAGATTTCAAGCATTACACCATCTTCACCGCCACCTATTGGTGAATTGAAATTAAAAATGAATTGTTCAGGAGTCAATTTACCAAAGAATGAAATAAACCATTTACTCCCTATTGCTAAGGCTATGCCTCCAGCAAATAGTATGGTTGAGATGATAAGAGATAAGTATCCTAAGATTCCTCTCTTTTTTTCGTTTTCCTGAACAATGCCAAGTTTCCTTAAAATATATTTAGCGAATACAAAAATTATCCCTATACCTAGAAGGAAAATTAAAAACTTAAGGAAAAAATATTTTCTAAAATATTCACTCCAGACTAATATATTTTTTTTTTTCAAATAAAACCTTAATATTCCAAGTGATGTCACGACTGTAAATATTGAATCCTGTAAAAAAGTCTTGCAGTAATTTACAAGACCTTTCTCTTTTTTCAAGATAACATCAACAACTGTGATTAACAATAATGTAAGAATTAATCCAATTACAAAAAGGATTTCCCATAATATTAACACTGATCTTACCAATTGATAAAAATTTTATCTTCTTTCTTTTTTTTATTTAGTTGTATTTTTTTCTACTATACCGTGAGGAAGGATAACCGTCTTTTCTTCAATTTCTTCTTTCCCCATAAGTTTTGTTAAAAGACGCATTGCAACTGCACCAATATCATATAAAGGTTGTTCAATACTTGAAATAGATGGACGCGTATAGTTAGTAACAGGTGAATTATTACTTGTAATAATTTCAAAGTCTTCTGGAATCTCAAGGCCAAGATCTAAAAGGCCATTTAGTAGGCCAACAGCAAGCTCATCATTCGCAACATATGCTGCAGTTGCACCACTATTTTTAATTCTCTCAGCAATAGCAATACCATCTTCATAGCTATATTTACTTTCAAAAATCAAGGCTTCAGTATATTTTAATTTATTTTCTTTAAGTGCTTCTTTATATCCCGCCAAACGTTGTCCATTAATTTCATCCACTAATGGTCCTGATAAAAAGGCAACTTTTTTATTAGATTTAGCTAATTGATTAACTGCTTCACGACTTGCTGAAACATAATCAATATTAACTGAAGCAAATTGTTCATCACCATCAACTGTTCCTGCAAGTACAACTGGTGTTCTACTGCGTGAAAATTCTGCACGAACACTATCAGTGATACGATTTCCCATAAAAATAACTCCATCAACCTGTTTTGCTAATAAGTTATTTACTACATGAACTTCTTTTTTATCATCGCTATCTGAGTTAGCAATAATCGCATTGTATTTATACATAGTTGCAATATCGTCAATACCACGCGCCAATGTTGCAAAATAAGTATCTGAAATATCAGGTATTACAACCCCAATAGTAGTTGTTTTCTTACTTGCAAGCCCACGTGCTACAGCATTTGGTCGATAATCTAATCTATCAATTACTTCAAGAACCTTTGCTCTGGTTGCTTCACGTACATTTGGATTTCCGTTAACCACACGGCTAACTGTAGCCATTGAAACATTCGCTTCTCGAGCTACATCATAAATGGTAATTGCTGTTTCTTCCATTTTTCTTTACATCTCCTTAATAATTTATTCGTACTGTAATCGTTTACTGAAAACTTTGTGAAAACGATATTTCAGATTCAGTATACCAGTATATGTAAGCATTTACAAGTATATATTGTTTGTTTTCAGAAAAAATATACCAATATTTTTTTGTGAAATATTAAACTTCATTTTCAATCATTCTCTATTGAAATTGCTTTTTAAAAGCCTCAATTGTAAATATTTGGTTAATTAATTTATAAATTTTCATCTTAAATTTTCAGTGAGAAGCAAAATATACCAGTCATAAATTACAAAACTTTTTTTTAGTGGTATAATTATTTCTATATTATATGAAGGAGAAATTTGTAATAATGACTAATAAATTTACAGAAATTCAAAAATTTCTTGAAGCTAACGATAGCGATATGACATTTTTAACTAATCCAACTACTATTAACTATCTTACCGGTTTTGAGTCTGATCCGCATGAAAGAATTATGGGGCTTATGATTTTCACCGACCGTGACCCTATCTTATTTACTCCTGCTCTTGAGGTTGAACCTGCTAGTAACACAGTTGATTTTGATGTATATGGTTATACTGACAATGAAAATCCTTGGGAAGTTATCAAAACTCTTGTTGGCAATTTAGATGTTAAAAAAATTGCTGTTGAATACGAAGATATCAATCTTAAGAAATCTCAAGGTCTTCAATCTGTTTTCGGCAATGAATTTGTTAACATTAGTCCATTAATTCAAAGACTTCGTATTATTAAATCTGAAGATGAAATCGAAAAAATGATGGTTGCTGGTGATTATGCAGATAAAGCCTTTGAAATTGGTTTTAAATATGCTGCTGAAAATCCAGGTGCAACTGAAATGGATGTTATTGCTAAAATCGAATATGAGATGAAACGTCTAGGTATTTCAAAAATGTCATTTGACACAATGGTTTTAACTGGCGATAATGCTGCAAATCCACACGGTATGCCAGGAAAAAATGTTATTGAACGTAACAGATTCCTTCTATTTGACCTTGGTGTTATGAAAAATGGTTACGCAAGTGATGCTACTCGTACTATTTCAATTGGAAAACCACGCGAATTTGATACTGAAATCTATAATATTGTTCTTGAAGCTCAATTAGCTGCTATGGACTTTGCAAAACCAGGCGTTACAGCTAATGAAATTGACAAGGTTGCGCGTGATGTGATTACTAAAGCTGGATATGGCGAATACTTCACTCACCGTACCGGTCATGGTATTGGTATGGATTGCCACGAATTCCCATCACTTGGTGGTGTTGATGATGTGGTTATGGAAAAAGGTATGTGTTTCTCAATCGAACCAGGTATCTACATTCCAGGAAAAGTTGGCGTACGTATTGAAGACTGTATGCATATGACTGATACTGGGGGAATACCATTTACTAAAACAAGCAAGGAGCTTTTAATCTTTGAATAAAATGGCATTAGACGGTCTAAATAATGACTATCCTTTAAAGGTTATCATTCGTGGAAGAATGGAAAATAATCTTGGAGTTGCTGAAGTTTTGTTTGTCTCTGAAGATAAAGAACTAATATGGGACTTCTACGAAGCAAATCTTAAAAAAGATGATTTCCTAATGATTTATGGTGTACCTTATGATACTGATCTTTCAAAAATTGGTCATTATCCTTCGGTTGCTTTTGAAAAAGATGATTTTGAATAAAGAAAAACGTCAGATAAAATTCTGGCGTTTTAATTATGAATATACATTTTTTCACTAGATTTATAATCTTACAAAAGAAAGGTTATCAAATACACTTAAATCCGTTACAGTTATTTTATCTTTAGGAACAAAGGTAATTTTAGATAGTTCTTCACAAATTTGCACAGATGTGTAAGAGCACCAAACTTGCATGCTTTTTTTACTTTTTGATAAGCTAATAAAATCAATATTTGTTTTAACGAAATCATTATTTAAAAATTCATCCCAATTAATATCTTGTCCAAATCTGATTGAATACCTTTTTTGATGTGCTCTCCTTTTACGTAATCTTTCAGTATAATCTTTATCAATTTTTTTAGAAGTTAATTTATTATTAATCATCTCAAGTTCCTTATCCGTTGTTTTATATGTTAACGTCCATATGATAATATATGCTAAACAAAAAATAGATACACAAATCATATAACTTTTTATCGATAAATCAGTCCAACCCGTAAATTTAAAAATCAATGAAAAAATTACAAGGGTCACTATAAAATGAATAAATGTTTTTTTCAATAAAGACCAATCTTCAATTGTAAAAATTAAACCTGCCCATGTGAATAATAATCCAATTAACGTCCAAATAACAATTGAATACCAGATAGCATCAACTTCTCTTGAAAATGTACTAACAAATTGAGGGCTTGATGGATAGTAGATACCACCTTCATAAAATGAGGAGACTATTAGTGAAATTAAAAATCCAATTGTAATTCCAAAACTTGCACCTTTTAAAATATTTTTAAATATCTTCATATTCCCAACCTCCTTTTCAATTCTTTAACAAATCTTCTTGAAACATAAGCTGTTTGTCCATTTTTGAGGGTAAGTTTTATTTGTCCATTAAATGCTTGTTCCAATTGCTGAAGTTGAAAAAAATTTACTAATTCACTCTTACTTATCCTAATAAACTCTTCTTGAAACACTTCTTCCACTTCATACAAGGGTATCTTAAGCTTATAAATTTTACTATCTAAGGTCTCAACCAATACTTTTCTGCTTTCTGAGTAGATTCTTATAATTTCTTCGGGTTCGAAGATAAAAATTTTATCATCAGAATATGCAACTATATTTTTATTAGTAATTAAATTTTGTAACTTTAAAATTTCTTCTATCTCTTCATTCATAGCATCAGAATAAATATCAATTCTTGAATCTTTTTCATTCTCGTCTATATAAAGATTTACTTTCATATATCCCTCTCCTTTAAGGTAATATTATCATTAAATATTATCCAAAACTATAACTTTTGGGTAAGAGGTATAAATTATTGATTAAGAGGTCAAAAAAAGTCTGACAATCGTCAGACTGGATTAATTTATATTTCTTCTTGTTCTACTCGTGATGATAACTGCCTTAATGTTCTATCAAAGAGACTATATCCATCTAAAGCGATTGCCTTCCACATAGCAGCCGCAAGGGATGGATTTTCTTTTGTCATTTTATTGATGGCGTCCTTTGAAAGATAGAGAAGCTCTGTATCAGCTTGGCACCAAATATCAAATTTTGCCTTGTCACCACTAGCAAGAGCTATTTCTCCGAAAGTCATTCCAGCAATCAAAATAGTAATTCGACGATAATTTTGGGAATTATTTCCTTCTTTTTTACTTGCCGTAACCTTACCTTTGGTAATAAAATAAATTCCTTTATTTTCATCACCAACTGAGGCAATCTTATCACCATTTTTATATGATAAAGGTTTGAGCAAATCTACAAAATCCTTAATTTGTTTCTCATCAAAATTTGAAAAAAATTCAAAGTCATTTATAGGTACTATTGATGATGAAGTATTTACATCAGGATTGGAATATTTTTTTAATATCTTTTCTTCCGCCCATTGAAGAGCTGATTCCGTACTTTTAAATACCTTAATATCCTCGTTTGTATTGTTATCCAGATATCTTCCACTAGAGTCTACAATAACAACTCTTTTCCCTTGAGCAAGTTTTTCTTCTCCAACCTCGTACATCATTTTTCTTACGATGTCTTCTTCATTGCCATCAGTAATACTCTTTACCAAAGTATTGTCATAGATAAAGATATCAATGTCATCAGCATCCTTCATTGACTCTCTTATTAGAGTTTCAGCACCAGAAAATAAAATATCTCCTTCTGCTTCAATGACTTTTGCCTTATAACCATATTTATCTAGAACTTCTTCCTCATCGGTAGTTCTTCTCAAAATTGATGGACGTTCATCAATAGTATAAATTGACTTAATCACAGAAGATGCACTCTTATTGACATTCATAATGTGCAGATTTAAGTCGCTACTTATTGTCTCAAAAGCGGCCACTCCACGCGCAGAACTCCCGTGACGGTCGAGCAATGGTGAGAAAACGGCAATAGCAAGCTGACCTGGAAGCACTCCCAAAATCCCTCCTCCAACACCTGATTTTGCAGGGATCCCAACTGACGTCATCCAGTCGCCAGCGCCATCGTACATTCCAGCCGTCATCATGACAGAAAGGATTCTTTCAACAATGCTTGAATCAAGAATTTCTTCTCCGCTGATAGGATTGACCCCATTGTTTGCAAGAGTTGCCCCCATAATGGCTAAGTCCTCTGTTGAAACTAAAGTCGAGCACTGTTCAAAATAGCTTCTAATTACTTCCTCCGGATTCCCCTCGATAATATCAAAGTTCTTCAGCATCCAAGCAATGGCACGGTTTCTGTGACCAGTCTCAAGCTCAGAATTATAAACTGCTTGGTCAAGTGATAAATCGCGTGCGGCAAATTTAGAAAAGAAATCTCTTATTCTTTCATATCTTTCTTCACTTGAAGCAGCTCTAATCAGAGAAGTACTTGTAATAGCACCAGCATTTATCATGGCATTCTTTGGTCTATGAGTGTCAGCATCCAAAGAAATCTCGTTATAGGCGTCTCCTGAAGCCTCTACGTCAATCTTTCTATCAACATAGTCAAAGCCATTATCTGATATAGCAAGACCATAAGTAAAGGGCTTAGAAATAGACTGAATGGTAAATTCGTCAGAAGTATCCCCATACTTATATACCTGTCCATCTGCCGTAGCCAAAACAAGTCCAAATCTATCTGGGTCAACAGTTGCAAGCTCTGGAATATAGTCTGCAAGCTGTCCATCATTATTCTTAATAAAACGTTTATAAATATCTTCTAGATATTTTTCAATCGGTGAGTTTGTCATTCTTTTATTTTAGCACTTAGGAGGAAAAAATAGAATATTTTATACTCAAGATAACTGATAAATTTCATCATCACTTGATAGCTGACTTATTACACCCTCACTAATTAGATAAGACTGACCATATATTTTTTCTGACTTACTATCACCCAAGAGGTAAGTTCCGTCATTAAAAGCATAAAACTTACGACCAAAACTATCTGGATAGGTTATATCCTCAAATAACTTCTTCCCATCAAGAACTTCATCTTTGACATCCTGATAATGTGGCAAAATCATCACTTTAGTAAGAGCAAGACCTAGATAAAATCTCTGATAATCTTTTGAAGTAGCTTCGCCTTCAAACTCAGGTTGAGCGTAAACGACTTCTGCGCTATTCATAGAACCAGCACTAAAACCTACAATCACCTTATCTTGATTTGATAGTAAATTTTTAAGGTCAATATCATTAAAAAATGAATTTTGTAATGGAGGATATCCTCCTGCAAGAATAATCAAATCAGCATTTGCGACCAAATATTTTGCTTGAGTCTTATTACGATTATCAAGAGTATGGAAACTTACAAAAGAAAAACCTGAATTCACAAATGAATCTTTCATAGATGCAGAATACTTATCAGTCATCTCATAAGAATCTGGGTCTGAACAAATGAAAAGACCCGCAATTTCACCATTCAAATATTTCTTAAGATTGGTCACAAAATTATTAGCAGGATTTAATTCATCTCTATCAGGATGCAGTGGACTACTTGTTAGAAAATATGGCATATGTTACTCCTTAATTTTATTAATATTTCTACAATGAATTCTTCAACATATCCGTATAAATATAATTTTCATCAAAAATGTTTGAATACGTATCAACCCATACTGGTACATATCCAGCTCTAATAGCTAATCTTTGTGAGGCAATATTTGTCACAGAAGCCGAATAAAAAGGAACAATTCTCCGTTTTAAGAGTTCTTGAGTTAATCTTGAAACTAGTTCTGTACCTAAATGGAATTTTCTATATTTCTCCAACACATCAATTCCCACTTCCCAAAATCCATCGATACAGGTTTCCGCTGCACCAGCAACTGCGACTACTTCACCCTTATCTTTGATTATATAAACTGCTTTAGTATCAGTATCACCTTTAGAGTCAAAAGAAAGAGAGTTATCAAATCCAGAAATTGCTTGTAATAGTTGAATTTCTTTACCAATGAAAAATTGGTAGTTAAATTTCATGCCTAGATCTGTCTTAATTTGACTATCATTGAAGCAATCAGAAGGAACATAATGAATTGTTTGACCGTAAACAAGAGGCAATTCAAATATTTCATCTCTTGACTTACCTTCTAAGATTTCATTTAACTTAGGAGACAATACTTCTGAAGAACAAACACCTAAACTATTATTATAAGCAAATATCTTTACAAACGAATTCTCGACATCTGTTTTTATTGTGAAAAAAAGATTATCTCCACTAAGTTGTTCTTGAGAACAATTATATTCATTCATTAAATAATCTTCAATTTTTATTTTTATAATTTTTTTCATTTCAATTCATATCATTCCAATTTAAATAATTAATAAGCTTTTCATACTTATTATACTCAATACCTAGTTTATCAATTTCGACAATGTGTTTAGTTGCTTTTAAAATTTCATCGTTTATATTCTTTGCAAAATCGCCTATTTCGCCAAATTCAACTGGAGTGTATTTTTTAAGAAATCTCTTTTGGTAAGAATCTAGTTTACTACGATTCCCTTCATACTTACTCCAATCTCCAAATGAATTAGCAATTTCACCCTTTTCGATTAGCCATAGCGAAACCAAGGAGTTTTTCATCATTAGTGTACAGTATTCAGCGTAATTATACTCTTTTCGTATGGTTCTTCGATAAAGTTCATGCATATATGCAACATATTTATTAAGAATGAAAGTAAGTTCTTCAGATGTAAAAATTGTCTCTATAATCTTTGATTCTTCTCTTAAATTTTTCAAAAAATCATCTTTATCTATAAGAATTAAAATGTCTTTTGTCCAAGGTGTTGGGCTTAAATCAGATTTATAATAAACAAAAATATCTAATTTTATAAAAGACTTAAAGTGAACAACTGCATAATTATCAGCAAGTGTTTCGACGAAAGCTATTTTATCTTGAAAGTAGTCTAAGAATTCAACTAATATTTTTGATTTTTCAAGTTGCTTTGAAACAACAATACGAAAATCTATGTCAGAAAACTCATCTGGATTCCCTTTTGCAATTGAACCACCTATAAAAATCATCTCTACATCTTTGCAAGAATCAAAATATTTTTCTATATCTGTCAATAGTCTATCTCTTACCTTCACTAAATTCTCAATCATCTTTTTTACCTAAATTTCTTATATTTTCTTTAGTAAACTTTTTCACCTCTGCTAAGTAATTTGGAAATTCAATATCTCGACCATATATTTGAGGAATGAGACTATAGTGAACAATTGCTTTTATTCCTTTTTCTTTAAGGTTATTAATAATATTTTCATCAAGGTAACCTGCTACTGCAACATCTACCTCATACTTCCTAGCTCTTTCTACAACATCCTCAATAATATTCATCATAATTTCACTATTCATCTCATGCCACTGACTATCTCGCACTGCCGCATAAACAAAGGAAGTCAAATCATTCATACCAATAACAATTTTCTTGATACCAGTCTGTAAAATATTATCCAAATCAAAATATGCAGACGGAAGCTCAATCATTGTCCCCACTTTACCACTATAGCCACTTTTGCGCAGGATATCGATAGCTTTTCTTAACTGTTTTCCATCGTTTACAAAAGGAAAAAAGACTGCTAGATTGTCATATTCACTATGTATATCATTAATAACTTTTATTTCTGCTTCAAATTCATCAAGATATTGAAGAGAACGTCTTAAACCTCTGATTCCAAATAATGGATGATTGTCGGGTAAGATTTCTTTTGTTCCCATCAAAGAATTTGCCTCTGAAACAGTCAATTCAGAAAAGCGATACCATACTTCCTGTCCTTGATATATTTTACAAACATTCTTCAAATATTTTTTCAAAAAATCCTGACAATCTTCGGTGAGTATGTTTTTACCACACTCTCTGATTGGATACTCTCCACGAATCATGCCTATATTTTCAAATATGTCTGGATATATCATCTCTTTAATTTTTTCACCACTTAAGGCAAGTTCATTCTTCATTATTCTCCAATCATTTTTGTGTCTTTAATTGCTATCATTATACTACAAAATAATATTTAAAACTTATTACATAGTCACTTAAAAATAGATTAATACATCGTTGCGATTTATACTAATAAGCTTGCTTATTAAAGTATAATCGATATCGTAGCAAGGCGTAGTGACTCATCTCGATGAACACTAGTTCTATCATCAATTCGTCGCCTTGTCTTATTTCTATTTTAATCAACTATATAAGAAAAAACCTCCAAAATTGGAGGTTATCTATTGTAATTTTTCAGTTGTCTTGCTATTTCACGGTTTTGTTCTTTGCGTTTAATAGTTTCACGCTTGTCATAATTTTTCTTACCTTTGGCAAGTCCCATTAAAACTTTGGCATAACCGTCTTTCAGATATACTCTCAAAGGAATGAAGGTCATTCCGTTTGTTGAAAGTTCTGAATCTATTTTGTCAATTTGTTTTCTATGTAGTAAAAGTTTGCGTGCTCGAACTGGGTCTACATTATAAATGTTCCCTTCATCATATGGTGAAATATGGACATTTGAAAGCCATGCTTCTCCATTACGAATACGAGCAAATCCATCCTTAAGATTTATACGAGCTGCACGGACACTTTTAATCTCTGTCCCCGTCAATACGATTCCAGCTTCAAAAGTTTCTACGATTTCATAGTCATGGCTCGCTTTTCTATTTTGAGCGACCACGTTTCCTTGACCCTTTGCCACTTCTCTTTCCACCTTTCTGACTATTTTTAGCTACTTTTTTATAAAAAGGTTTCTTCTCATTTTTCTTGTCGGAAGATTTTCTATCACGACCCTTTGAATCACCACGTTTAGCATCCTTGTCCTTAGGTCGTCTTGAATTTGGCTTAGATTTGCTTTTTTTCTCGACTAGATCAAGTTCGCTAGGTATATGGATAAAATCAATGTCCCCTGTCTGTCTATCAGATCGAACCAAATTAACCTTAACCTCTTGACCCACTTTGAAAGTAAGACCAGTTTTTTCACCTTGTAAAGTCATGGTTCTTTCTAGATAATTGAAATATTCTCCGTCAAGAGTCTTGATATGGACCAAACCTTCAATGGTATTTGGTAACTCAACAAAGAATCCAAATGTTGTGACTGATGAGATAACTCCAGTAAAGTCCTGTCCAACAAACTGTTCCATATATTCTGCTTTTTTCATCTTCTCAACTTCACGCTCAGCATCAACCGCTCGGCGTTCCATCTCACTTGAATGTTTAGCAATTTCTGGAATTTTTTCTGCCCAGTAGTCTACAGTCTTCTTGTCTGGATGAGCCATTTCTCTGATTAATCTATGAACGATTAAGTCAGGATAACGACGGATTGGACTAGTAAAGTGTGTATAGTTTTCAGCTGCCAGACCATAGTGTCCTTCATTCTTGTCATCATATCTAGCTTGTTGCATAGAACGAAGAAGCATAGTTGAAAGAACTGCATCACCTGGCTTACCTTTAATTTTAAGCATAAAGTTTTGCAAGTCTTTTTGACTCATTTTTTGGGCTGTACCCTTAATTGGTACTCCAAAAGCTGAGGCAAAATCAATAAACCTTGCTAGTTTATCTGCTTTTGGATGTTCATGTATACGATAGATAAATGGTAACTCGGCATCTTGGAAGAAACTTGCGACAGTTTCATTAGCAATTAACATAAATGATTCGATGAGTTTTTCAGCTACACCACGATTACGTTTAACAATATTAACTGGCTTACCATTTGAATCAACAATGATTTTTGCTTCTTCTGTATCAAAGTCAATTGAACCACGATCATGTCTCATTTTAACTAGTATTTCATGAAGATCTTTCATATGTTCTACGCTTTGAGCGATATCTGCATATCTTTCAAGCGTTTCAACATCTGCATTAATCATTTTATTAACATCAGTGTAAGTCATACGTTCAGCTGTTTTAATAACTGATTGAGAAATCTGATAATCAACTACCTTACCTTGATGGTCTATTTCCATAACACATGATTGAGTTAGACGGTCAACTTGTGGATTTAGAGAACAGATTCCATTTGATAGTCTCTCTGGTAGCATAGGAACTACACGGTCAGTTACATAAACACTTGTTCCACGTTCATAAGCTTCTTTATCAAGTGCCGAACCATTTGTCACATAATGAGAAACATCTGCAATATGGACTCCAAGTTCAAAATTACCATTTGGTAATATATTTATATGAACAGCATCATCTAAATCTTTAGCATCTTCACCATCAATTGTGAAGATGATTTGATCACGATAATCAACTCTTCCCATGAAATCACTTGGTTCAACCATATCAGATACTGCATTGGCTTCGTTAATCACTTCTTGAGGGAAAGCAGAACGAATATCCATACTCTCAAGTACTTCCAATACATCAATTCCCTTATCGTCTTGATTACCAATAATTTCAATAACAAGACCTTGCATTGAATCTGGGAACTCTTTTTCAATATAATGAGTAATTTCCACTTTGACTATTTGTCCATTTTCAGGACATAATCCTTTTGGACTAAGATAGACATTATATGGAACTTTTTTATTTTTACTGATTATATATCCAATTAAATCGCTCTCTTCTTCTTGCTCTTTAGTAAAAGCAACAAATTGACCTACCATGTGCTTCAAGTTACGCTCAACTACATCAATAACTTTTGCTTCAGCAGATGTTCCAGTTAAAGGATTTGCAGGTTTGATAATTTGAAGACTTACCTTATCTTGATCAAGGGCAAAATTTGTATTACCACGTGGTATAAAAACGTCAGGTTCATCAGCTGCAATAGTTACAAAACCAAACCCATTTGCATTGGCGTGAAAAACACCTTCAATTCCTGTTTTCTTACTTACTTCTAATTTTTTAAATAAGCTAACTTCACCTAAATCATTAAATTCTATTTCATGTTGTGACTCCATTAAGGCAATTACGCCTATAAATTCTTTGAAGTCTTCTGCCTTATCTAGCTCTAAATCTTTAGCCAAATCTTGAATGCTAATTGATTTATTAGGGGAATTAAACAGATAATCTTTTATTTTATTTCTAATATTCATTTCCTTCTCTTAATTTATTTCTTTAATTTTATTTGTTTTTTCTAGTCAAAACAGACTAGGAATTTACATTTCAAAAAAGCTGGGAAATCCCAGCTCAGCTTAAATTATTTACTTACTTGATAGTATTACCAATGCAAAACCAACAGCTAACCAAACGGCTACCATTACTGCTGTAAATCTTTGCATTACTGCTTCAAAACCACGTGCTTTTCTTCTTTCAAATAATTGTTCACCACCACCAGAAAATGCACTAGCTGCTGGATCTTGCTTTGATGGTTGCATAATAATTGAAATAATAATAATCACTGATAATATAAGTAAAATTGTTACAAGTGCGTTATACATAGCTTCTCCTGAAATTTTTTCAATAGATAAAATAAATTATAGCACAATTTTTTAATTTTATCATCAATAAGTTTTATTACGAAAACAATTACTCTTCTTCGTTGGCTTGCGCTTTTTTCTTTGCTTTTTTCTTACGATTATTTTTAAGATTTTCTTCTGAACGAACTTCCATTACTACTGGTAAGATAACTGGACGTCTCTTAGTTTGCTCATATAAATATTTACCTAATGCATCTCTGATTTCTTGTTTAATTTCAGTCCAATCAAATTCATCTTTTTTTAGATAATTACTTACAGTTTCATTTACTAAGTTTGCACTATCTTTTATTAAATCACGGCTTTGTTTCACATATACAAAACCTCTTGTGTGTACTTTAGCACGACTGATAATCTTTTTATCCTTCTTACTGATAGTAATTACAGCAATGAAAATACCATCTTCTGAAAGAATCTTTCTATCTCGAAGTACAATACTTCCGATATCACCAACACCACTACCATCAATCATTATATTATCTGCTGTAACTGCGCCCGCTGGAACAAATACACCATCCTCATATGAAAGAATATCGCCTCGTTTTTCAATGAAAATATTTTCTGGTTTAATACCGACTTCCATTGCACACTCTGCATGTGCTTCTAGCTCACGATATTCACCTTGAACTGGAATTAGATTTTTAGGCTGCATGATGTCAATCATTGTTTGCAAATCACGCACATTAGCATGTCCTGAAACTTTAATTTCAGCAGCTAATAATTTCATAATTCCACCAGCTTTATATACTATATTTTCAGTCTTAGCTACAAAAGTTTCCATCGAAACTGTAGGACTTGTTACGGCAAATACTAGATCGCCTTCTTTGATTTTCACCTGTTTATTACGACCTGTTGCCATATCTGCAACTGCTCTAATTGGCTCACCCATTCTACCAGCTTCTAAAATAAGAATTTCATCATCAGCATAGTTTTTAATATTTTTAAGGGGAACAATCATTCCATCATCAACAGTTAATTTACCTAGACGACGAGCAGTTTCAACAATTTGATCCATATCATGACCAGTTAAAGCAACAGCACGGCCAGCGCGAGCAGCAGCATCAATAGTTTGTTGGATACGAGCAAGGTTACCTGCAACGCTGGCAACAATAACTCTACCTTCCCAGTCAGATATCACGTCATAAATTTTTTCAGCAACTTCATTTTCACTTGCTGATTGTTCTGTTGATAAAGCATTTGCTGAATCACTTAGGAGGGCAAGAACACCTTGACTTCCAATTTCTGCCAAACGACCAAGATTTGTTTTATATCCTTGAGTTACTGCTGGATCAAATTTGAAGTCACCAGTGTAAACAATATTTCCTTCTTTTGTTCCAATTACAATACCAAGACTATCTGGAATAGTATGAGTTGTACTGAAGAAAGAGATATTTACTCCACCAAAATCAATTTCAGTTTTTTCATTTACAATATGAAAGTCATTGAATTTTTTCGTTGCTTCGTAATCTTTTACATTAAGTTTCGCAAGCTCAACAGTTAATTCACTAGCAAATACTGGAACATTAACATCTGCTAATAGGTAAGGTAAACCACCTATTGAGTCAGGATGTCCATGTGTTAGGAAAATACCAGCAACACGTTCAGCATTTTCAGCAAGGTAAGTTGTTTGTGGGATTACAAAATCAACACCAAGCATCTCTGTCTCTGGATATTTCAACCCAGCATCAAGTACAAAAATTGATTCATCAACTTCAACTGCATACATATTTTTCCCAAATTCGCGTACTCCACCTAAGGGAATTATTTTTATATCACTCATTTATTTTTCTCCAATTATTTATTTTATCCAAGTAGTAATACTTAGCTTTTACAAGTAACTGCCACCAGTTACTACCGATTGATACACTTTCCAAAGTATACCATTAATCACTAAAAATTTCAATTTTGACAGCTATCAACAATATATTTCAAAAATATGATATATTAATAAAAAGAAAAGGAGGATTCATATGACTAATGACTTAACTATATTAACTGATGATGGAAAAGTGAATGTTCGAACTGCTGCCTGGATAGAACATGATGGAAAACTTTTAGTATGTAAATTCTTTGATGGAGTGATATCTCTTCCTGGTGGAAGGATAAAGTTTGGAGAAACCAGCCAAGAAGCTGTAAAAAGAGAAGTATATGAAGAAATTGGCGAAAAACCTAAATCAGCAAAGTTTATGGCTGTAATTGAAAATCTTTTTAATCTTAAAGTTCCCTATCATGAGTATTTATTCGTCTATAAAGTCGAAATTGATTACAAATCAGAATACCAGCCTAATGAGGAAAATAATCAAACATTATTCTGGATTGATATGAATGAAATTGATTCTTTACAACCTAAAGAGTTATTAAAGTTAAAAGGATTATCTGATAATAAACTCCCCTTACACCTAGTAAATATTGACTAAAAAGGCTGTCTCACAAGAGACAAGCCTTTTTATCTTTCAACAATATCAATAATTTTCTTAGCTTCTTCACTTGTTGCAGCAACAAGTGGTAAACGAAGTGGACCGACATTAAATCCTTGATGATTCAATACTGCTTTCACCGGAGCAGGGCTAGGCAATGAGAACAGAGCATTTACTTTTGGAAGTAATTTTCTTTGAATCGCTGCTGACTCGGCAATATATCCTCTATCAATATTTTCAAAAATTTTGTAGAAATCATCACCTGCTACATGTGATGCAACAGATATAACACCTTGTGCCCCTAAAGCTTTGGCATGGAAGGCTAGCCCATCCTCACCTGTATAGACTAAGAAATCTTCTGGAGCTCCTTCAATTAATTCAGTAAGGTTTTCAACACCTGTACATTCTTTAATTGCAATGATATTTGGATGCTTAGCAAGACGTAAACTTGTAGCAACACCAAGGCTAGCTACAGTACGTCCTGGTACATTATAAAGAATAATTGGTAAATCACTTGAATCAGCTATTGCTGTGAAATGTTGAAATAGACCTTCTTGGCTTGGTTTATTATAGTAAGGAACAACAGCAAGTCCAGCAGCGAATCCACCAAAATTATCAACTTCCTTAACAAAGTTAACTGAATCACGAGTATCATTTGTTCCGACACCTGCAATTAATGGAATTCTTCCATCAACAATTTTTTGTACAGCTGCAAAAAGTTCTAACTCTTCATCATGTGTTAGCGTTGGGCTTTCACCTGTTGTACCTGCGAGAATTAATCCTTCAGTATGATGATCAATCAAATGTTCAATCAATTTAGGTAATGCTTCAAAATTAATATCTCCATTTTCTTTAAACGGAGTTACTAATGCTGTAATAATTTTAGCGTCTTTTAATGGATTAACTGTCATAATATCTCCTTGCCTTTAAATAAGGTCAAATACTAACTCTTCGGTTGCTCTAACTAGATCACGTTCATATAATGTTTCAGCGATTTGAACTGAATTCCATGCAGCTCCTTTAAGAAGGTTATCTGAAACGACCCACATATGGATACCATTTTCAACATCTAAATCTTTTCTCAAACGACCTACAAATGTTTCTTTTTTACCAGCTGCATTGACTGCTTGTGGGTAAATTTGATTATTAGTATCATCTTCTAATACTGCTCCAGGGAAAGATCCAATTGCTTCTTTAACATCCTCAATATCAGCGACTTTTTCAGTTTCTATATATACTGATTCTGAATGTCCTGTAATTACTGGAATACGTACACAAGTTGCTGAAACCTGAATTGAAGCATCTTCCATGATTTTCTTAGTTTCATTAGTCATTTTCATTTCTTCATATGTATAATCATTGTCAGTGAAAACATCAATTTGTGGAAGTGCATTAAAGGCAATAGGATAGTGTTTCTTATCACCTGAACATGGTAAAATTTCAGCCTTCAAATCAGCAGGATTAACACCGTCATTTACTACTTGACCTAATTGATCCATAGTTTCTTGTATTGCTTTTGCTCCCGCACCTGATACAGCCTGATAAGTAGACACAATAATACGTTTAAGTCCATAATCTCTACGTATTGGTTCTAAAGCTACCATCATTTGAATAGTTGAGCAGTTTGGACAGGCAATGATTCCTTTATGTGAATCAAGTGCATGAGCATTTACCTCTGGAACAACCAATGGTGCATTTTCATTCATACGGAAATGACTAGTATTGTCAACTACGACTGCTCCTGACTTAACAGCATATGGTGCATACTTAGCTGAAACACTACCACCAGCTGAGAAGAGGGCGATATCAACGTCTCCAAATGAGTCCTCAGTCAACTCTTCAACAACAACATCTTGTCCCTTATATTGCAATACCTTACCAGCAGAGCGGATACTTGAAAGCAACTTAACCTTCTTAATAGGTAGGATAGTTGATTCTTCAAGCATTTTTATCATTTGAGTTCCTACGGCACCTGTGGCACCAACGACTGCAACTGTATAAGATTTTGACATATAAACTCCTTTTTTTATTTCCATTTGGAAAATTCTAAATTTTCACCATTATACTACTTTTGTTAACAAAAAAAAAGTCCCGAGAGACTTTCCTAACACAAAAATTGTTACTCAAAATTTTTAATAAATGACCAATTACCAGTTTCTCCATATTTTTGTTTTAATATTGAACGATTGAATTCTTTAAATCCTAATTTTTTATAAAAAGTTGTATTTTTATCTTCATTTGTTACTAAAGTCATATTTTTGGCACCATTTTTAATTACCATTGGAAAAATACAGTTTTCCATCATATGACTACCTAATCCTTCACCTTGCATTTCAATATCAACAGCAAGCATTTCTAAATGCCATGTATACTCATTCCTTTTTGTTTCACAGGGCTTTAGACCATCATCTATACTTATTAGTAAAGATAAAAGAGGTCTACTAATAAAACTAGGTAAAAGTGACTTGCCTCCAGATTTAAGATAGTCAAATATCCCTATATCTTTAGATTCTGGTTCAATAATCAAAGCCATAGATACAATTTTATCATTGATAGTTCCAACTACACCACATGAATTCCTTACATAACTTGTAACTAGCACTTTAAATAATTTTTTTATGTAAATGTAATAATCATCATGGCTGTTAAAACTAGCCTTTAATCCATTATAAAATAAGGGACAAAACTCAAATGCTCTAGAAGTTAGGTCTGCAAGTCGTTCAGTATCCTCCATAGCTGCTACTCTGTATCTCACCATTTATAAATATACCTCCACAAAAGAAATATAGCACTTTCTAAAAAGAAGTACAAAAAAAGACCTAACCAAAAGATTAGGTCTTATGTGGCAAACTTTCATCCGTGGTAAGAAGGTTCACACAACTTACCAATATCTCATCAATCCTTGACGGGCTATGCCCTAGATATCCACTGCTTCGACGTGATTATAATAATCACGAATCGACTCATCGCATAAACAAGATTATATTATAATTAATCACTTTGTGCAAGCCTCTTGTTTAAAAAGTCTTCTAGTACTAATCCATGATTATGTTGTCTATCTCTTGCACCGATTAATAAAAGCACATCTTCTTTCTTCAAGATTTCTCTTACAAAATTGACAAACTCATTACTTTTAGGATTTTTTGAAAGTTCGTCCAAATATAAACTAGAAAACTCAGCAAATTTTTCTGGTTCGTGATTAAACCATTTTCGTAAGTCATTTGAAGGAGCAATATCTTTAGCCCAATAATCAAGATTTGCCCTTTCTTTAGACATTCCACGCGGCCAAATTCGGTCACAAAGAATTCTAAACCCAGAAGGAAAATCCTTGTCATAGATTCTGGTTAATATTATTTTTTTCATAATAAATCTCCTCGTATTTGATAATTATTATACCAATACAACAATAAATATAAATTATCCCCCATAATAGTTAACTTTATGTTAAAATTGTAGTTGTCAATTCAAGGAGGACATATATGAATAAAACAACTCGAGATTTAGCGCTAAGTGCAATTTTTGCAGCTCTAATCGGAATTCTATCACAATTTACAATTCCACTTGGTACTATCCCATTAACATTACAAACATTTGCAGTAGGGTTAGTTGTTACTATTTTAGGAACTAGAAACGGAACAGTTGCTGTATGTATTTATTTGATTATGGGAATGATTGGAGTTCCTGTATTTGCTGGTGGCTCATCAGGTTTTGGAGCATTATTAGGACCAACAGGTGGTTTCTTAATCGGATTTATATTTAATGCTCTATCTACGGGGATAATTATAGATAAAACAAAATCAGATTATCTATGGGCAATTATTGCAAATATAATCGGCTCTTTCGTTACCTTATTCTTCGGTACAATATGGCTTAAATATAATTTAGACTTATCTTGGACAAAAGGTTTTGCTGCTGGATTCACTCCTTTTATTATTCCAGGATTAATAAAAGCCGCAGCTGCAGGTTATTTAGGTATTCTAATAAAAAACCGTATACCTAAAAGAATTATGGGTAACTAGATAACTTTTAATATAATTGTTAATGAGTGTGAATGTTATTAAAACATTCACGCTTTTTATATGTATCTATATATAAATGTTATTTACTATATCGTAATTGCTCAATATATAAAAAAGAACATTGGTCGAAACCAACATTCCTTATATTTTTAATTAAGCTTTTTTAGCTACTGGATATACAGAAACTTGTTTTTTATCGCGGCCTTTACGTTCGAAACGAACAACACCTTCGATTTTAGCAAACAAAGTATCATCTCCACCACGACCAACGTTAGCTCCTGGATGGATATGAGTTCCACGTTGACGGTAAAGAATTGAACCACCAGTTACAGTTTGTCCATCAGCGGCTTTAGCACCAAGGCGTTTTGATTCAGAATCACGTCCGTTTGATGTAGAACCTCCACCTTTTTTATGGGCGAATAATTGAAGATTTAATTTCAACATTTTGAATTCCTCCTATTAGATTTTTTAAGCGAATTTTACAAATTCACCATACTCAGCTATTACATCCTTTATCGCAAACTCAAAGTTTTGTAAAAGAATCTGAGCAACTTTATCCTGTTCTTCGTCTATATCAGTAGGCATTTCAATATATAAGTAGCCATCTTCCATCTCATAGAGCGGTTGTACGTCTGTAAGATTTTCAATACCATTACAAGTTGTTATACCAAGCACAGACACAGCAGAACAGACAATATCATGACCAAAATCACCACTCATGGCGTGACCAGATATCTCGTAAGAAACAATTTTTCCTTGTTTCTTATTGATTTCAACTTTAATCATACCAAGAGGTAATTAAGCATTGATAGCTTTGATTACAACTTTTGTATAAGGTTGACGGTGTCCTTGTTTACGGTGAGAATGTTTTTTAGGTTTGTATTTGAAAGTTACAACTTTCTTTTGTTTACCATGTTTTTCAACTTCACCAACTACAGTAGCACCTGATACGAATGGAGTTCCAACAGTAGTTTTTTCACCACCAACAAGAACAACTTCATTAAAAGTTACTTCGCTCCCAGCTTCAACGTCTAATTTTTCAACGTAGATTGCTTGACCAACTTCAACTTTAACTTGTTTTCCACCAGTTTTTACGATTGCATAAGTCATTGTGATTCCTCCTTATTAGATTTTTATATAAGGGCATTAACCCTTTAGTCAGACTCGCCTCAGGATGTGAATAAATATCAATTTATTACTTAAACATCACTTCGTGCGGTTGCACTTCATGAAGGTATCACAAAGTCAACGTTGTTATTCTATCATAAGTCAAATCCAATTTCAAGCTTATAATCTGCAAATTTAAAATTATTTTGATTTAAACTATAATCAATTTTTACATGATTTCCATTTTTCTCAAATCTACTAGTATCCGTAGTTAAAAACTGTACACCAACTGGAGTCATTATAGTAGCCTCTGCCTGTCCTAAAATAAAGTTCATCTTAGTATTTTGCTCAGCAAATCTAGTAAGCATTAAACTTTCATCATTAAGTTTAATTACATTTTTAAAACCTTCTTCATCAACATAGGTCAAATAAATCCAACCATTTTTTTCGACCACTTGACCATCATGAATCTGTTCAATAACCTCTTCCTCACCATCAGCAAGGACAATATTTTTTATCTTAATTTTCATGCATCAAACCTTCTATGGCCTCTAATATCTCATCATCAGTTGGAATTAATTTCTCTTCTATAGATTGAGCGGCAGCAATTGGTGAAAACTTAGAACCAAGACGTTTTATCTTACCACTGAATCCCCCTTCAATAAGGCGACTTAATATTTCAGCTGAAATACCTGATTTTTCAACACTCTCTGTCAGAATCAATACACGACTAGTTTTATTAGCTGAATCAAGCAAAGTTTCAACGTCCAGAGGATTAATAGTTATGGGATCAACAATTTCAATGCTATAAGAAGTATCAATATTTTTTGCTATATTAACCATCCTACCTAAAGCGATAATAGTTAAATCATTACCTTCTTTTACAACTCTTGCTTGTCCCAGAGGAACTTCATACATTTCTTCAGGGATATTAATATCAGACTCTATTTTATAAAGTGATTTTGGTTCAAAAACAATTACCGGATTATTATTTTTAACAGCAGAAAGCATAATACCTTTTGCATCATAAGCATTGCTTGGCATTGCTACTATCAATCCTGGAATATGGGCAAGCCAATTTTCTAATGATTGAGAATGTTGTGGTCCTGCACCTGTCCCACTTCCACTCGCAGTTCGAAGAACCATAGGTACCGACTCTTTACCATTGCTTAAAAAATGAATTTTAGCTGCTTCATTAACAAGTTGATCAATAGCAACAGTTAAGAAATCAGAAAACTGGATTTCAAGAATTGGTCTTTTGCCTAGGATGGCCGAACCTGTCGCAATCCCCGTAATAGCTGCTTCACTAATGGGCGTTTCAAGAACTCGTTCTGGATATTTTTCAATGATTCCAGCTGTAGCTCCGAACCCGCCACCATATGCTCCTACATCTTCACCCAAAAGATATGATTCAGGAATTGCATCAAGAATTTGATGAAGAGATTCATTTACAGCTTGCAAATATGTTAATTTTCTACTTTGCATAAACTTCCTCTTCTAACTTATCAATATCAATCACAGCTAAATCGTCATTCCAAGCCTTTTCAGCATCTGTAATCATCTCTTGATAAATTTTTTCATCTAAAAGCGCTAGTTCATCCAATGAAAAATCATATTCACTCAAGAGAATTTTTCGAAGGTTCAAAATGGGATCTTCGTATTTCAAAAATTCTTCCTTTGAACGATATTTTTCTGCATCACTTCTTGAATGACCGCGGAAGCGATAAGTCATTGCTTCAATTAAAACAGGCCCATCTTTCAGGTCTTCTTTTATGTCTTTAAAAGCGTCAGCAACTGCCATAACACTTTGTCCATCGATACGGTAACTCTTCATATTATATGCTTGAGCACGCTCAGCTATCGTTCCTGAAATCATCTTACTTGCATCACTAGACATGGCATACTGGTTGTTTTCAATTACAAAAGCTATAGGCAAATGCCAAATACTTGCAATATTCATAGTCTCATGAAAAGTACCTTCATTTGTAGCACCATCACCAGAGAAACATACCACGATATTTTCCTTATCGTCCATTTGAATGGCTTTCGCAAGTCCTAAGGCAATGGGGAAGTTCCCTCCAACAATTCCATTTCCACCCATATTTCCAATACTATAATCGCTGATGTGCATACTACCACCACGGCCACAATTAGTTCCTGTTTTTCTACCGAAAATTTCAGCATACATCTTATATGTATCTGTTCCTTTGGCTATAGCATGACCGTGATTCCTGTGAGTAGAAAGTATAAAATCTTTGTCTGATAATTGGGAACAAATGCCTGTAGCAACCGCTTCTTGTCCGTTATACAAGTGCGTTGTTCCATATAGCTTACCAGCCTTATTATAATCATCAAGAACATTTTCAAAGTCCCTGATTCGCAACATAGTTTCATACCAAGACAACACTACACTACGTTCATATTTATTACTCATGATTTTCCTTTCTTTTAATTTTACATTTTTAAACGCGTAGCTTAATTATACCATAAACCAAGTTCATAAAAAAACTTATCAATTTAAAATTTCACAATAATTATTCATCTTTTTTTAATAAAAAACTCTAATTCTACTTGTTTAAAAATAAGAAACACTGTCTTCTTATTTTATTATTATGGTGTCTTTTTATAAAAAATTTTCGTATAATGTAAAAAGGAGAGTTTAAATATGACTGAAAAAATTGAAAAAGTTTTCCGCGATCCAGTTCATAATTATATCCATGTTGACAACGAGATTATTTATGACTTAATTAATAGTGCTGAATTTCAGCGTTTAAGGAGAATAAAACAGTTAGGTACTAGTAGTTTCACTTTTCACGGTGCAGAACATAGCCGTTTTTCACATTGTTTAGGTGTTTACTATATTGCCAAAGAAATAACGGAAATTTTTACAGAAAAATATCCTGATAAATGGGATGATAGTGAAAATTTAGTAACTTGGTGTGCTGCTCTTCTTCATGATGTTGGACATGGGGCATATTCACATACTTTTGAGATGCTCTTTGATACTGATCATGAAGCAATTACAGTTGAAATAATTACCGATCCAAGAACAGAGATAAATGCTATTCTACGTCGTGTATCACCTGATTTTCCAGAAAAAGTAGCTAGTGTCATAACGCATGATTACCCGAATCAGCAAGTTGTCCAATTAATTTCAAGTCAGATTGACGCAGATAGAATGGACTATCTATTAAGAGACGCTTATTATACTGGCGTAATTTATGGACAATTTGATTTGACCAGAATTTTACGTGTAATAATTCCTGTTGAAAATGGGATTGCCTTTAAAGTTCAAGGAATGCATGCTGTGGAGGACTATATAGTAAGTCGTTATCAAATGTACATGCAGGTATACTTTCATCCAGCAAGTCGTGCTATGGAAGTAATACTGAAACAATTGCTAAAAAGGGCTAAATTTCTTTATGAACAAGATCCAACTTACTTCAAACTGACTTCTCCTAGATTAATACCATTTTTTGATGGTTCAAGTGATCTTTTTGACTATTTGGCACTTGATGATGGAGTTATGAATACATATTTTCAAAACTGGATGTCACATAGTGATAAAACTCTTGCAGACTTATCTACTTCTTTCATTAATAGAAAGTTATTGAAATCTGTTAAATTTGATAAAAAAGACGAAGACAAACTATTTCTTTTGCGAGATATTGTCGCTCAATGTGGCTTTGATCCCAACTATTATACTATGGTCAACTCAAATTTTGATCTACCATATGATTTTTATCGACCAAATTCGGAAAAACCACGCACACAAATTGAGATTCTGCAAAAGGATGGAAGTATGAATGAACTTTCGGAGCTCTCAACAATTGTTTCTGCTTTAGCAGGTACAACTCACGGTGATAATCGATTTTACTACCCCAAAGAAATTACTGCAGATAATACTTTATTCTCACATGAGAAAAAGGAATTTGAAAAATATATTAGAAATGAGACTTTTAAACCATGATCAAACTTGTTGCCATTGATATTGATGGAACTTTATTGAACGATAAAAGAGAAATTACTGAAAATGTTAAAAATGCCATTCAAGATGCAAAGAAAGCTGGTGTAAAAATTGTGATTACAACTGGTCGACCTTTACCTGGTGTTAAGGATATTTTAGATCAGCTTAATCTACGAGAAGAGGGAGACTATGTTATCACTTATAATGGTGCATTGGTCCAAGCTACAGATACTGGTGAAGAATTCATTCGTGAGCCTCTGTCTAAAGAAGATTTTCTTGAAATTGAAACTGAATCACGTAGAATTGCTGTACATATGCACGCAATAACTTCTTCAGGAATATATACTGCAAACAGGAATATCGGACGATACAGCGTTCATGAATCTTTCCTTGTTAATATGCCACTTTACTATCGAACTGCCGAAGAAATGGGTGATCTTGAATTCGTAAAAATGATGTATATTGATGAACCTCAAATTCTTGATTCAGCGATTGAAAAACTTGACAAAGAATTTTATGAAAAATATACAATTGTTAAGAGTGCACCTTTTTATTTAGAAATACTTAATAAAAAAGCCAGTAAGGGAAATGCTGTAATGCATTTAGCTGATAAATTAGGAATCAAGGTTGAAGAAACAATGGCAATCGGTGACGAAGAAAATGATCGTTCAATGCTTGAAGTAGTTGGAAATCCTGTAGTAATGGAAAATGGAAATCCTGAAATAAAGAAATTAGCAAAGTACATTACTAAATCAAATAATGAAGATGGCGTTTCTCATGCAATTAAAACATATGTTCTAGAGGAAAAATAAGAAATGGCAAGACCACAAGTAATTACAAAAGAAATGCTTCTAAAATATGGTGTTAACTTTGTTCAAAAATATGGGTTTAAAAATATCAGTTCAAGAAAAGTTGCTAACGAGTTCGGTATTTCGACCCAACCGATCTATAATTGTTTTAAGAATATGGCTGATTATAAAGAGGAAATTGTTGACTTCATCTATAACAACATTTTTGACAAAGAATTAAAAAAGAAATATAATGAGAACCCTATTATCAATGACTCTATTGCGTTTGTACGTTTTGGTGAAAAGAATCCAAAGCTCTATTTAGCAATGTTCATTGAGGGTACTTCAAATAATAGAAAAGTATTTCTTGATGATTTAGAGAACTACTATGAAATGATAAAAAAATACCCTGAATATAGTGATGTTAGTAATGATTTTATTGAAAACATTCATATGAAGAGCTGGATAATCACTAACGGATTAGTTGCATCTTCTCTTTCAGGCTTAAGAAAATATTCAACTGAAGAACTTACTATTATGTTTGAAGAAATGATTAGAATTACATTTGAAAATCCTAATCATATAAAATTAGATAAATAAATATACTTGGAGATAATAATGTACACCTATAAAATCGGAATTAGTAAAGAAGATCATGATAATTTTGTCAAATCATCAAATTTAGTAAACCTACTTCAATCAAGTTCTTGGGCTCAAATTAAAGATAACTGGGGAAATGAGCGTATTGGGTTTTATGATAATGATAAATTGGTTGCGACTGCTAATCTTTTAATTAGGGATCTTCCACTTGGATTTACAATGATTTATGTACCTCGTGGACCAATTATGGACTATACTGATAAAGATTTAGTGAACTTTGTAATAGATTCTTTGAAAAAATATGGAAAAACAAAAAAAGCATTGTTTGTAAAAATTGATCCAATGATTTCATATTATTCATTTAAACTCGGTGAAGAAAAAAAACTAAATTCAGATGCTAATACAATTATTAAAAATATAGAAAGTGCTGGAGCTAAGTGGTCAGGACTCACAACCGATATGTCTGAAACAATTCAACCAAGATTCAATGCAATGCTTTATAAAGAAGACTTTTCCGAAAATGATCTTATAAAGAAATCAAAGAATTTTGCTAGAAAAATTAAAAAGGTTCGAAAAAGTAACACAGAAGTTAAGTTTGGTAAGCAAGAATTAGTAAACGATTTTGCTATTTTGATGCAAAAAACTGAAGATAGAAAAGGTGTTAATCTTAGAAATGGAGAATATTATAGTAAACTCCTTTCAACATATGATGATGCATATATAACTATTGTCTACTTAAATATAAAAGAACAATTGGAACTTGCTCACAATGATCTTAAAAAAGCACTTGCAGCAAGTGAAAATAATACTTCTACTGCTGAAAAAAGATTAAAAAAACTTGAAACTGATATATTAAATGCTCAAAAAAAAGTGTCCGATGCTCAAGATATAAAAGAATCATATTCTCAAGACTTGATACCAATAGCTGGTGCATTAACCGTAGTATTTGGTAAAACTGCAGAGACATTATATGCAGGGACTGATACTTATTTTACTAGATTCTATCCATCATATTTATCTTGGCTGGCTTCTACACAAAAAGCATTTGAGGATGAAGTTGGAGCTACTGAGGTAAACATGGGAGGTCTTGAAAATTCCCTATCAGAAAGCGACGGACTCTTAAATTTCAAAAAAAACTATAATCCCACAATTGAAGAAGGCATTGGAGAGTTTGATATTCCAGTTAACAAATTATTATTCTCAGCAAGTGAACTTGCCTATAAAACACGAAAAAAAATCCGTGGACAACATTAAAAAGACTGCTAGAAAAAATTCTAGCAATCTTTTTTTATATATTTAATTTATCTTATACTAATCCAGCTTTTTTAACTGCCTTATCCAATAAATAACTTTTTCTTAGTCTATCAAATAGGAAAAATCCCCAAAGTGCTGTAAAGAAAAGATATCCTCTAAATAATGAATCGGCAAAACACCAAGCTTCAATCATTGTGATTAATAAATATGGAATAAATTGGCTTCTAAACATCTTATTCTCCTTACCATATCTTTATTAGTATATTATAACATTTTTGATTTATAAAATACTAATACTTTAGTCTGAATGACTAATCATTTAAACCTTCAGTTGCTTTGATAAATTTACTTGCAACTGCTTCTCTTGCAAGTTCATTCTCGTCTCCAAGGTAACTATCATCAGAGATCTTATCTAAATTAGCAAACATTTCAATATGATTATGTAGATTAACTAATTTAACTGGTGCATCTCCACCATATTCTCCATCAAGGTTTATCATCATTCTATCATTTGAAAGGACTTCTAAGTTAATCTCACTTGTTTTGATATATTCAACTCTATCATCCTCTAGATGCTTACCACCATTAACTACAAGTCCGATTAAATGCACAAGTTCAAAAAGATTAGCAGTCTTAACCATGATAAGAGTGAAAAGACCATCGTCAAGTTTTGCATCAGGTGCAATTTGTTCAAAGCCACCTACAGAATTTGTAAGAGCAGCAAAGAACATTGATATTTCACCTTCAAATACTCCATTATCATGTGTCATTCTAACTGGTACCATCTTAATTTGTGGCAACAACTCTGCACCTTTAGTCAAATATGCTAGATAGCCAAAAACTGTCTTCAATTGACTTGGAACACTATAAGTAAGTTCTGTTAGAGTACCACCTGCAGCAATATTCATAAAATATGTATCATCATTTTTTTGACCGATATCCATTTTAAGAGTTTGCTTTTTACCAATAACACGAGCTGCAGCGATAGGATTATTTCTTGGAATTTTGAGAGCACGTGCAAAATCATTTGTTGTCCCTGCAGGGATAATAGCCATTTTAGGACGTTTCTTTAATGGAGCAATCCCATTTACCACTTCGTTTATTGTACCGTCTCCACCTGCTGCAATAATTAAATCAAAGCCAGCAAGAGCAGCACGATGCGCTTCAATTTGTGCTGATTTTTCTTCAGGTTTTGTTGAAAATGCACTTGTTTCATATCCAAAACCTTCTAAAATATCCAAAATATCCGCAATATTATCCTTCATCAATTCTTTACCACTTGTTGGATTATAAATTAATCTTGCTTTTTTCATGAGTTTTTTTACCTATTCACTATTTTATATTTTTGCAAGGTCATCTTCTGACCAAATTTCAATTCCTAGCTCCTGTGCCTTAGCAAGCTTGCTACCAGCATCAGCCCCAGCAACTAAAATATCTGTCTTTTTCGATACACTTCCACTGACGTTAGCACCTAATGCTTCAAGTTTTTCTTTAGCTTGGGTACGAGTAAATTGTTCAAGTTTACCAGTTAAAACAACAGTTTTTCCTGATAAGATACTATCTGTTTGTGGTCTAGCGCCTAAATACTCAAAGTTGAGACCTGCTGTTTCCAACTCTTTCAACAAATCCTGTACTTGCTCGTTATCAAAGTATGTGGCAATTGATGTAGCAATAACATGGCCAATTGATGGAATTTCTGACATCTCTTCTACATTTGCACGACTTAACGCATTTAGATTACCAAAATATTCAGCTAAGATTTTAGCTGCTTTTGCTCCTACATGGCGAATTCCCAGACCAAAAATCAATTTTTCAACTGAATTAGCTTTGGAATTTTGAATCGCTTGATAGATATTAGTTGCAGATTTTTCCTTGACCTTGTCCAAGGTCATCAAGTCATCTACTGATAGTTTGTATAAATCAGCTACATCTTTTACAAGACCAGAATCAAATAATTGGTTGATTACTGATGGACCAAGCCCTACTATATTCATAGCTGCGCGGCTGGCAAAGTGTGCTAAGCCTTCCTTGATTTGTGCAGGGCACATTGGATTTATACAGCGAAGAGCCACTTCCTCTTCTAAATGTACAAGTTCAGAATCACAAATCGGACAATTAGTTGGGACTTCAATCGGATGAGTTTCTCGAGTTTCTCTCTTGTCGAAAAGCACCCTTTGAACTGCTGGTATAATGTCTCCCGCCTTGTAAATAATTACAAGATCACCAACTCGAATATCTTTTTCATTAATGTAGTCAACATTGTGGAGAGTCGCGCGACTTACGGTTGTTTGCGCAAGTGTTACTGGAATCATATTTGCAGTCGGAGTTACTACTCCAGTACGTCCTACTGTCCAGTCGACGCTTAGAATTTCTGTTTCAGCAAGTTCTGCTGGAAATTTATAGGCAATTGCCCATTTTGGAGCTTTGACTGTAAAACCAAGTTCCTCTTGTTGGGCTAAACTATTTACTTTAATTACTACTCCATCAATATCGTAAGGAAGTTTTCCACGCATATCAGCTACCTTATCAATAAATGACCAAATTTCATCAATTGAACGTGCAAAAATACGATCTTGATTAACTACAAAACCAAGTTCCTCAAAATATTCAAGAACCTTTTCTTGTGTATCATGTGTTGCTGGGCTTGCTTCCTGATATAAGAAAGTTGCTAGGTTTCTCTTTGCAACAACTTTAGTATCAAGCTGTCTAAGTGTTCCAGCAGCTGCATTTCTTGGGTTAGCAAAAGGTGCTTCACCATCAAGTTCACGCTCAATATTTAGCTTATCAAAGGATTTTCTAGGCATGTATGCTTCACCACGAACAGTTATATCAATTTCTTGTGGTAAAACCAATGGAACATCCTTAATTCTTTTGACCTGCTCAGTAATATTTTCACCGATACTTCCGTCACCACGAGTTGCTGCAGTAATAAGTACTCCGTTTTCATAAACTAATGATAAAGAAAGTCCATCAATCTTCAATTCGCATATGTACTCAGGATTTGGGATTACTTTTCTTACTCGAGCATCAAATTCTTCAATCTCTTCACGCGAAAAAGCATCTTGAAGACTATATAATTGATATTGATGTTGATATTTCTCAAATTTAGAAAGTACTAAATCGCCAGTTCTATGGCTTGGAGAATCATTTTGAACTAATTCTGGATTCTTCTCTTCAAGTTCAACTAACTCACGATACAATTTGTCATACTCAGCATCTTCAACACTTGGGTTATCTAAAGTATAGTATTCATGGGCATATTTATTTAAAAGTTTTACTAATTCTTTTATTCTCAATTCTGCATTATTCATGTTTCAATTTTAACACAAAATATAGCTTTATTCATTAGTAAAAGACCTACTGAAATAGTAATTCAATGATATTTTTCGAGAAAAAAAGGCAGTAATTTGCCTTCTACATTATTCAAATTTTATTGACTTCAAATCTTCTCGCATAATTTCTATGTATGTCCATACAACCAAAATAGGTACTATAAAGAATCCGATCTTGAAATAAGTATTTGTAAAAAGATAAGGCAATCCTTCAAATAGTGTTTGGATTGCCATAAAGCAAATAAATGTCGTGAAAACTGCGGTTAGAAAAAGAATTCTATATTTTTTTAATGTGGGAAGCAAGATTAAAATAAGAATAATCAACATAATTGTGGAAAGTTTTATGGCATTTTCTCGAAAAATAGCTACTTGGAAAAAATTTTTATTTTCAGTCTTATATGTTAATTCGTTTGGCCAAGCCTTAAAGGGAAGAAATAGGGAAACTAGTAAGCATAATAATAATACTTTAATTTTTTTATTCATATCTCGCTCCTTTGACATCTATCAATATCCAATTGTATTATATCAGAAATATAAGTGATTGCAAAATTATTGAATAATAATAAAATTTTATGAATTAAATTTATATCCAATATATTATTTACATTATCTAAAATCCACAATAAAAAGCCTTAATAGGCCTTTTTATTTTTACTGGGTATTAACTTTTTTACTATAAACAATTTTTAGTACAATAAATCTAAATACATTATCAATTAAAGTTGCTAGCCATACTCCTAATATCTGCATATTAAACACTGTCCCAAGTACATAAGCCAAGGCGATTCTAATAATCCACATTCCAATACTTGTTGCAATAAACGGAGTTTTTGCATCACCCATTGCTTGTAAACTAGCAGTGTATATAAGAACCCCTGAGACAATTGGCTCAGAAATAAATGATACTAAGAGAACAACCATAGCTGCTTGGGCTGCAACAGCGTCAGTCGTAAAAAGACCAGTTATATAGGGTCCTGCAAAGAATATTACTCCCCCAATGATAGTAGATAGAATACCACTTATTATATGTCCCGCTTTTGTAATAGACTTAATATCCGCAATGTTTTTTTGCCCATATTCGCGAGCAACCATAATAGCTACACCTGTTGCCATTCCCATTCCAGCTAAATAGTTATAAGCAGTTATTGTTTCACCAATTGAATTTCCAGCGAACACTTGACTACCATAAGCGATAATAATTGCAAAAATTACCAAGTCCCCCATTCTCATGGTTAGACGTTCTCCCATAATGGGAATAGCTCGAAAAACCAAATCTTTCATAGGTGTTTTCCCAAAGAGATATTCTTTTTTTATTCTGGCAGGAGTTCTTTGTACCCTTAGGAATAAAAAGATAACACCAATAAGTCTGGCTAAGCATGTTCCTATTGCAGAACCTACAATGCCTAATTTAGGAAATCCAAGTAACCCAAAAATCAAGACCAAATCAAAAAGAAAATTTAGTATATTTACTACAAGATTAATATAAAGCGGGCTTCTGCTATCACCAGTTGATCTGACAAGCCCACCAAATACAGATAAGAGTATCATTAATATCGATGCACCAGCAACTATTTGGAAGAAGGGAAGGGTTGCTTCAAGAACCTCACCACTTGCCCCCATTAACTGGAAAATCGGTTTTGCCAAAAATATTGAAAATAAACCTAAGATAATTCCTAGGATCAAAGAAAGTTTTAAACTTGCAGCAGACTTACTACTTACAGTCTTCATATCTTTTGCGCCTAAGTAATTAGAGATAATAGTCGAGACGGCCACGGCAAGAGCAATACATACGGCTTGATATACAGCTAAGACACCATTTGCCATTGATACGGCACTAACAGCCAAAAGTGATATTTTAGCAATCAAAAATGCATCAACGAAGCCCACAGTTGTTTGAAGAACATTTTCCAGGATTGCCGGTATTGAAAATTTTAATAGTTTTTTTGCGTTTTCATTCATAATACTATGATAACAGAAAATATTCTAATCTGTAAAAGAGATATTTAAAAAAGATAAAACTGACTATCCAGCTTTATCTTTTAAATTATATTATTTTTCTTATTATGATTTAGCATTATCAAATGACATATTGATTATGCTAAAGCTCCCATTGGATCCCAAGGTGCAAGTACACGTGGTTCTGCTTCATAAGCTTTTAGCTCCTGTTCTGTAAGGAATTCTTTTCTTACAACGATTTGGTATGTATACTCATCCATCCAAGCATCACTTGCTACGAAGTAACCTTTCGCACCAACTTTATCTCCCCATGAATTTTCAACTTTCCATTTTAGAGATTGACCATTTTCATCTAAGTCCACACCTGTTAATACCATTGCATGTGTCATCAAAGATTCAGAGTAATCTAAGCGACTAGCTTTAGTTTGAGTATATTCAAGATCAAGTGCTGTTTTGAAATCATAAACATCAAGTGCCATAATTCCTTCTTTACGATTTGATACTTGACCAACATCACAACCGAACCATACAGTTTCACCTTGTTGCATTTGAGCAATAGCAAGTTCTTTGAAACGATCCATTTCAACATTTAAGTGACGAACATCGCGAGCACCTGCAACATTACCTAGAAACTCAACAGTGTAGCTTTGGTTATAAGGTTTATCTTCTGTAGGTGCATTGATGATACTCACATATTCATTAAGATCAACGCCAACAAATTTATCATAAAATTCTTTAGGAGAAACTCCTTCAACTTTATGGAATTCATTGTCTTTATCACGATATTCAAAATCAAATTTTTGTGGTGGTAAACCAAGATTTGCTGCTAAAAGATTGAATACTTCTTGAAGAAGTTCTTCTTTTTTAGCTTGAGTATCTCCACCATCACGCGCTACTTGACGTAAAATTTCAGCATCTTGACGTAATAATTTATTTAAGTATGTATTTAATTCACCTGAAGCACTTGATGAAACAGACTCAGGGTAAATATCTTTTGGAACTACACCATATTTTTGGAAGATAGCAACGATCATATCCCATTGTCCACCATCTTGTTGAGGTGTATCAAGAAGGAATTTAACCTTGCGGTCAGTTAAATCTTCTGCTTCAGTAGCAATAACATTATCAAAGAACCAATTAGATTTTTCATATTTATCCCAGAAGAATGTATATGCTTGAGATAATTCAAAGTTTTCAAGTTTGAATTCAGTCAAGATTTTATGACGGAAAGTGTTTAGTGCAGCAAACATCCAACAACGACCACTTTGTTTTTGGTTGGTAACAGCATCATTAGTTAAATCAATAGAGAATACAGGTTGGTTATTAACTTTTCCAGCACGTGTTTCCAACGATTTAAGGAAACCATTACTAGTAATAGCATTTTCAACAGCCTGATACTTCACATTTGAAGAATAGTTGTCATATAATTTTGCAGTAAAATCCTGAGTTAATTCAGTCATTATTATCTCCTTATTATTGTAAAATTAATACTTTCTAAATATTTAGAAAAGTATTCACAAAGAATATTATACTCTTTTCAAAATAAAAAATACAGTTATTCTGTATTTTTTATTTTTTTCTATTTTGTTCCAAACAAAGTAACTGCATAAACATATCCATTTACTTCATAAAATGAAACGGCATATTGGTTAAAGTTTGGATTTATCATTGATTGATGATGAACATAAGAATTAAACCAAAAACCATATGCAACATCTTGTGAGCTACCGTTACCAATAAGACTCTTATGGAAGTAACAAATATTCTCACTATAGTTTGAGTAACTTCCAAAATTATTTATTGCAGTTGTAAATGATGTACCATTTGGACGCACATGAGCAAATTTAGATACAATTTCTCTTGCACGAATATCTGCTGCACTTTGAAGATTTGAATCATAATTAAGAGGTCTTGCATTATTTTGAGCTCTCAAATTCTGAATTCTCTTATCAAAAATTGTACTCTTATTTCCAGTTGAATTATTTTTATTAGCTTTATCTTTATCCTGTGCCTGATTAACTACTGAATTAATTTCAATAAATGATTTTGCACTTTTTATTGAATTAATAAAAGAATTTTTTTCTGAAGCTTTTAAGTTTACTAGTGAGTTAACTAGTGATTGAGCTTTTGCTCTTGCAGATGATAATTCTTTCTCAAGAGCTTCCGCAGCAGCTTTTTTATCTGCTGCTATCTTATTTGCTCTATTTTTTTCATTAGCTTTATTCACAATATCATTGATAGTTGAAACATTCTTTGCATTTGTTAATAAACTTAGGAAGTTATTTTTTTCAGATGTATTCAAACTACCTAATGAGTTAATAGAATCTTTTGCTTTTATTTTAGATAATTCTAAGTTTTTCTCTATTTTTTGCTTTTCTTCATTTTGTTTATTCACTAATTGTGCTTGAGAAATAATAGATTTAATATCATTAATATTTTTCGCATTAGAATTTAGAGTTAAAAATCTATTTTTTTCAGAACTAGTTAAGAAAGAAAGAGAGTTGATTATATTTTGAGTATCACTTTTTGATTTAGCTAACTCTTCTTCTAATTTTTTTATTGTTTCCTTATTTGTTTTATCTTTTATTTGAGCTTTTGAAATGATCAAATTAATTTCAGAAATATTTTTTGAATTTTTAATTAATTGAATATATTCCAATTTTTCAGAAGGACTTATCGAACTCAGACTGTTAATAGTAGTTTGAGCTTGTATCCTTATAGGTGCTAATTCTCTTTCATTTTTTTCTTCTTCTGCTTTTTTATCAGCAATTTCTTTATTTGATTTATCAGTTGATTGAGCATTTAGTATGATACTAGTAATTTCTTTTGTGCTAAGTGCTTTATTAATTGAAGAGATAAATACTTCTTTTTCCTTATTACTCAAGTTTCCTAAAGAATTTATTTGGGAATTAGCATCTTTTTTTACAGAAGCTAATTCTTTTTCAATTTTATCTTGAGCAGCTTTTTTCTCAGCTTCTTCTTTATTCAGCTTATCTTTAGTCTGTGCTTGCAAAATAACATCTTTTAAGATAGATAAATCTTTTGCAGCATAAATTGAACCTATATATTGAGCTTTTTCATCTACTGACAAATTAGAAAGTAAATTAATTGAAGAGCCAGCAGACTGTTTTGCATCTGCTAATTCTTTTGCCAGTCTTTCATCTTCTGCTTTTTTAGCTTCCTCAGCTTTTCTTTCATCTTCTTTATCTTTAATAAGTTTATCTTTATTCAAGGCAGTTTGGAGATGACTATTTACTTCATCTAGACTCATTGAATTATTTATTTTCTCAACAAAGTCATACCTCTCATCTGTAGAAAGATATTGAAGATTTAAAATATCTTTTTTTGCTTTTTCTTTAGATGAATATAATTCTTTTCTAAGTTGTTCTGAATCCACTTTATCTTGAATTTTAGATATCTCATCTTCTTTTTCATCTATATTATTATTTTTATCATCTTCATTAACTTTATTAATTGTATCTTCAAGACTTGTATTTGAATCTGTTGATTTTAACTGCTCATCCGAAATCTTCTTAGATAATTCTTTCAGCAACTGTTCAAGTTCAATAATCTTATTGTCAACAGTATTTATATTACCAACTAATGAAGCCAATTTTTCTTTATACTCTGTTAATTTGTTTTGTAAAGCTTCAGCCTCACTACTTGATGATTGTGAATTGACATTTGGAACTTCTGATAGAGTTTTTTGAGCATCATCTAGTTTTGATTGTGCATCTACCAATTCAGATTCTATGTTTCCTTTTTCTAATTTTATAGAATCCAGATTATCCTGACTTGCGTTTAAGTCAGCTTGTGCTTTTATTAATTTATTTGCATTATCTTTTAAAGCACTATCTGCAATATTTAATTCTGATTTAAGTTGTTCAAGATTATCTTTTAAAAGTGATAAATCAACATTTTTATCATTGTTTTCTGTAGATGAATCATTACCATCTGTAGCTTCATTGTTTTCTGTAGATGAATCATTACCATCTGTAGCTTCATTGCTTTCAGACAATACATCTATTTTACTTTTAAGATTTTCTATTTGCTTTAGTAAATCGTTAACTTTTTCTTGGCTAGTATTTACTAAATATTGAGTTTGTGAAAAATCTTGTAAAGATTTTTCATTAATTTTTGTTGCTTCATCAAATTTATTTGTTACTTCCAATAATCTAGATTTAACCGATTCTAGATTTTCAGTTGCTTGATTAACTTTTTCTTGCGCATCAGCAACATTTTTATCAATTTCTTCTTTGGTTTGATTATTTGAGTTATTGAGGATTTCTGTAAGTTTCTCTTCTGCTTCCTTCTTTTGTTGCTCTAATTCCTGTTTTTGCTTTTCTAATTCATTCTTATGATTTTCTAATTCTTCTTTTTGTTTTTCAGTTTCTTTTTTCTCATTTTCAGTTTGAGAAATTGAGTTATCTTTTCCTTCAACTATCGTTGAACTATTGTTGTTACCTTGAGATTTTTTTTCTATATCAGGATTAGCATCTTTTTGTGTCGAGCTATTATCAACATTTGTATTAACACTTTCAGAATTGATATCAACTTTAGTATTAACATTAGCTGAATCGTTATCATTACTTGTTGTAACATAATCTGCTAAATTATTGACACTCGAATTTACTGGAGTATCTGTCACCTGACCAGCAACTGTATCTTCTGGATTTACTTTATCTTCTGAAGTTACGATTTTATTAGCAACAGTTTCACCTTGATTGTCTTTTATGACAATATGATTTCCATCCCAAAATATCGTTGTTCCAACTGGTATTGAAAATTCCTCTCCTGGCTTAAAACCATTCCACTCCATCAGTCTATCTACTTTTATGTTTAATACTTCGCTAATGACCCAAAAAGTATCTCCCTCTTTAAAAGTATATTTACCATCTTCAGACTTTATTGAGTTTTTCATACCTTCAATTGTTGTTGGAACCCAATTTGTATCAGCATTTGCAGAAGAACCTGTTGCTACCGCAGCTAATATTGTAGATGCTGTAAGAACACCCATCATCCATGTTTTTCTTACTTTATTGTGTTTAAAAATCTGATCTTTATTCGAATTACTATTAACTTGTATCAAAATCTATCCTCCTATAAAAAAACAAGTTGAAAAAACAACTTTGTCCTACTGTTTCCTAGCTTATCATAAATTATTAGATAAAAATATTAAATTTATTAAAAAATTTATCATCTTTGCAATATTTATTTAATAATTAAAATATACAATATATTTATTATCAATCACTATAAAGATTATTCTCTTTAATATAAGAGATAAGCTTGTCTGGTATTATAAAATTAGGACTAATTCCTTCACTTATTTCTTTTCTAATAAATGTTGATGAGATATCCATGAAAGGTAGATCAACCCATGTAACTGGATATTGTGAGATTAATATTTCATCCTTACTTCGACGAACTGCTATGAAATCAACCATTTCCATTAGCTCATCAATTTTATACCACTTGGGTAAATACTCTACCATATCCTGACCAATGATGAAATAATATTTTGTCGTTGAATTTTTTTCTTTTAAGAGCTTCATTGTGTCATATGAGTAAGAAATACCACCACGCTCAATCTCAATCATTTCGATACCTAGATCAGGATAATCTTCTAAGGCTAATTCAAGCATATCAAGACGATATTTTGCATCAATTGTTTTCTTTTTATCAACATGTGGTGGGTTTGCTTCTGGCATAAGTAAGACCTTATCAAGTTTCAACTTCTGCCTAACTTGATCAGCAATAAATAGATGAGCATTATGAACTGGATTAAAATTTCCGCCTAAAATTCCGATTCTCTCTACCATATTATTATTTCCAAAAATCATCAAAAACGGTAATAGGTAGGTGACGTTTATGTTGTCCTTTTTTCCACCAATTTTCTATGGTTTCTTGTGCTTTAGGACTTACTTTTTTCCCTTCAGTATAGTCATCAATCTCTTGATAGGTGACACCTAAAGCTACTTCATCAGCAAGACCAGGTTTTCCATCTTCAAGGTCTGCTGTTGGTACTTTTTCATAAAGTGATTTGTCAGCACCTAAATATTCAAGTAAAGCTTTCCCTTGTCTCTTATTGAGACGGAAAAGAGGTAAAATATCAGCCCCACCATCACCAAATTTAGTGAAGAAACCAGTAATATTTTCAGCTGCATGATCCGTACCCACAACTGCCCCAGCCTTTTGACCTGCAATAGCATATTGGGTAATCATTCTTTGGCGTGCCTTGATATTTCCTTTAACAAAGTCTGAAACCTCAACTTCAGCTTGAGCTAATGCTTCAACTTCTCCGTCAACAGCTGCCTTAATATTTACAGTATATAAAAGGTCTGGCTTAATAAATTCTAATGCTTTTTGAGCATCATCTTCATCAGCTTGAACACCATAAGGCAATCGAATTGCTATAAATTGATAGCTATCATCTCCCGTTTCTTCTCTCACTTCCTCAATCGCCATCTGCGATAAACGACCAGCAAGAGTAGAGTCTTGACCCCCTGAAATCCCTAAAACCAAAGTTTTCAAAAACGAATTTTTCTTCAAGTAATCCTTTAAGAAATCAACAGATTTTCTAACTTCTTCAGCAGCATCTATTTGCGGTTTTACACCTAATTCTTTAATAATATCATCTTGTAAAGTCATTTTAGTATTCCTTTCCAACACTTTTTCTTACCTTATCGATAAGCTTCATCTTGTTATCCCAAACCTCTTTTGATAAATCAACTGGATAATCCTGTGGATTTAATAATCGCTTATATTCATCCCATAACTTGTCTAGTTCATGAATGGCATATTCTTTAACTTCCCTAAGACTTGGAATTTCATATACTAACTTACCATTCTCATAAATTGGAATTAATAAAGGAACAGCATCAAAATCTTTAACAACCTTATTAATATATGTATAAGTTGGATGGAACATATAAATTTCATCAAGAGATTTTACATCTTCATCAAACTCTGTAATATAGTCCCCTTCTGATTTACCCTTAGCACGGCTTGTAATTCTCCATACTTGTTTTTTTCCAGGAGTTGATACTTTTTCTGCATTGTTAGATAGTTTAATTCTATCAGTCATTTGTCCATTTTCATCTTCAAAAGATACAAGTTTATAAACTGCCCCAAGTGCTGGTTGATCATAGGAAGTTATTAACTTAGTTCCCACTCCCCACACATCAATCTTAGCATGTTGCATCTTAAGATTAAGAATAGTATTTTCATCTAAATCATTTGAAGCATAGATTTTAGCATCAGGAAATCCTGCTTCATCAAGTTGTTCGCGAACCTTTTTTGAAATATAGGCCATATCGCCCGAGTCAATACGAACACCTAGGAAGTTGATTTTATCACCCATTTCACGTGCTACTTGGATTGCTGCTGGAACACCAATTTTCAAGGTATCAAAAGTGTCAACTAAGAATACACAATCTTTATGAGTTTTTGCATAAGCTGTAAAGGCATCGTGGTCGCTACCATAGGCTTGGACGAGTGAATGAGCGTGAGTACCACTGATTGGAATACCAAAAAGTTTACCAGCTCGAACATTACTTGTTGCATCTGCACCACCAATAACTGCTGCTCGTGCTCCCCAAAGAGCAGCATCCATCTCTTGAGCACGACGAGTACCAAATTCAAGCAATGGATCATCTCCAATTACAGACTTAACTCTTGCTGCTTTTGTGGCAATAAGTGTTTGGAAATTAATAATATTTAATACGGCAGTCTCAATAAGTTGGCATTGGGCAATTGGACCTTCTACTTGAAATATTGGTTCATTTGCAAATACTAAATCACCTTCACGTGCACTATTGACATTACAAGTAAATTCCATATTTTTTAGATAAGTAAGAAAATCTTCAGGATAATCTAAACTTCTTAAATATTCGATATCACTATCTGTAAATTTGAGATTATTAAGGTAATCAATAACTCTTTCCAAGCCTGCAAAAACGGCATATCCATTATCAAAAGGCATATTTCTGAAATATACTTCAAAAACGGAATTTTTTTCTGATATCCCCATTTCAAAGTAGGTTTGCATCATATTAATTTGATATAGATCTGTGTGTAAAGTTAGACTATCATCACGACTAGCTGAATACATATATTTTCTCCTATCCCTCAAAGGGGCAACTATAAATTATAAATGTAGATATTTTCACAATAATATTATACCTTTTTTATATAATTTATTCTATTTTTCGAAATAAAAAAACAAGCCGAAGCCTGTTTCTATTGCATTTTTTTCAAGAGATTAATAATAATCTGAGCAGATTTTTTACCTGCATCAATAATAAACTCATCAAAAGATACATTTGCATTCCCATCGGCTGTATCGCTTATAGCGCGAAGTACAACAAACGGTTTATTTAAACTGTGAGCTGCTTGAGCAATACTTGCACCTTCCATTTCCACTGCTAATACATCAGGAAAATGTTCTTTGATTTGAGCAATTCTAGCATCACTAGAAATAAACGAATCACCACTAGTTATTAGTCCTACTTTAGCATCTTCAATTACTTTTTTAAGCTCAGATACGAAGTACTTACTTGACTCATAATATAATTCTTGCCCTGCCATTTGACCATATGCATAACCAAAAGCAGTTACATCAACATCATTATAAGCTAGACGGTCTGCAATAACGAGATCACCTACTGAAAGACCTGTGCCAACTCCTCCAGCAGAGCCACTATTAATAATTGCATCTACATTGAATCTATCAACAAGCATACCTACAGCTAAGGCACTCATTACCTTACCGATTCCTGATTTGACAAGTACAACTTCATGACGTCCAATAATTCCTTCATAATAAACGTTCCCGTGTACTAATTCTTTTTTTGATTCTTCTAAGTTTTCAACTAAGAGGCGAAGTTCTTCGTCCATAGCGGCAATAATTCCGATTTTCACGATTTTTCTCCTATAATTTTAATACAGCAAAGGCTAAAGCAATAATTAAGAGGACAAGAATAACTATCCACTTATTCATACTTTTATCTCGCTCATCACGCTTTGCATTTTCAATGCGACGACTCTTATTAACCTGCTTTTTCTGCAGCTTTTGTTCCAACTTATCATATTTCCTGACAAGTTTAGTGTCATCCATCATTTCATCTTTTATTCGGCGGTCAAGATATTTCTCATCTTCCTTGTATTTCTCCAAGATTTCGTCCGTCAAAATTGGTTTAGGCATCCTATTATACCCCTTTACAAACTAATTTATTTTTTATTATTCAATTCCCAGTATTGAATTGCCATAATTGTTTTTGCATCAGCAATTTCTTCACTTGCAATTAAATCTTTACATTCTTCTAAAGTGAATTGTCCAACTTCCAATACCTCGTCATCATCTTGCGGTCTTGGATTCTCAACTTTTACGAGATTATCGATATAGTAGAGGTAAATCTTTTCATTACAGAAGCCTGGTGCAGAATAAAATTCATATATTAATTCTATATTTTCAGATGTATATCCTGTTTCTTCTTCCAACTCACGTAAAGCTGCTTCTTTGACATGATCTTTTTCTCCAGCTTCGAGTTTCCCTGCAGGAATTTCGTAAATAACTTTTTCCAAAGCTTTACGAAATTGTCTAACAAGAATAATCTTATTATCAGCTGTAATTGGAATCATAGAAACTGCACCTGGATGAAAGATTAATTCTCTTTTGGCTGTTCCAAGTCCTTGGGGAAGTTCAACATCATCAACTTTTACATCGATAATATGCCCTTTGAAAATTTCCTTACGATTTATTGTTTTTTCTTCAAAATCTTCAAATTTCATCTAACAATCCAATCTATTTAATCATCTAATTTCTTGTAATGCGGAAGTTTTTTAGCTCGACCAATCTTATCAGTCTGACGAGCACGTCCAATTGCTACTGTATCATCTGGAACATCTGAAGTAATTGTAGAACCTGCTGCAGTTAGAGCATTCTTACCAATATGAAGAGGCGCTATTAAAGTTGAATTACTTCCCACGAAAGCATGATCTTCAATTTCAGTATGGAATTTATTTTGACCATCATAATTTACTGTTATGGTACCAGCACCAAAGTTCACGTCTTCTCCAACAGTAGCATTTCCAATATAAGTCAGATGACCTGCCTTAGTATTTGCTCCAAGTGTTGAGCCTTTAATTTCCACAAAGTTACCAACATGCACATTCTCGTGTAGGATTGTTTGAGGACGAAGGTGTCCGTAAGGTCCAATATTTGATCCCGTTTCCATAATACTTGATTCTACTGTTGAGTTACGAACTTCAACATTTGAATGAAGAACTGAATCAACAATTCTACTACCATTTGTAATTACTACACCACTTTTAATTGTCGTTTTACCTTTTATTACAACGTTTCCTTCAATTAAAGCATCCGGTGCAATTTCAACATCTGCATCGATATAAGTTGTTTCTGGATCAATTAAGGTCACACCATTTACCATATGATTATGGTTGATACGTGCCCTCATTGATTTTTCGGCTTGAGAAAGAGCTACACGATCGTTAACACCGAGACTTTCTTCAAAGTCATCAAGTGAATAAGCACATACTTTTTGACCAGCATTTTTGAAAATCTCAATAACATCAGTTAGATAGTACTCACCTTGATTATTATTGTTATTAATTTTTGTCAATGCATCAAATAATGCTTTATTATCGAAAACATAAGTACCTGTATTAATTTCAGGGACTGCTTTTTCTTCTTCATTAGCATCCTTTTGTTCAACGATCTTAGTAACTTGTCCACCTTCACGAATGATGCGTCCATACCCTGTTGGATCTGGTGCAATTGCAGTTAAAATAGTTGCCGTTGCTCCTTCTGATTCATGATAAGCAAAAAGTTTTTCAAGGGTATCCCCTGAAATTAATGGTGTATCTCCTGCAATTACAAGAGTTGTCCCTTCATCTTTATCTAATAACGGAGCTACAATCTGTACGGCATGCCCTGTTCCTAATTGTTCTTCTTGTTTAACAAACTCAGGTCCATCAGCTAAGCTAGCAAGAACATCATCAGCACGATGTCCAACTACAATTACTTCCTTGTCAGGGCTAAGAGCTGAAACAGCCACTCTCACATGGTCTAACATAGTCTTTCCAGTAACCTTGTGTAAAACTTTTGGTAAATCAGATTTCATACGCGTACCCTTACCAGCTGCTAAAATAATTGCATATTTTTTCATTCAATATTCTCCATTACTTTATTATTATTCTGCACCTATTTTACCATAATAGAACCGATTTTTCACATATGTAGTAATGTACCAATGAAACTGTATCTCTATAACCATTATACCAATTATTAATTTAAATAAACTTACAGAATTGTAAGTAAAAAATACGACAACATTTATCGTTATCATATTTTCAATAATTATCTGCATTATTACTTTTTTCTTTTTTTAATATCTCTAATTATTAAATATATAACTAGTATAAAAATAAAGACATAAAATGATAATTGTCCTAATTTGTAGTAGTCCATTATTTCTCCTTTTTCATGATTGTTACTGAGATTGGTGGAAGTATTCTCGAATTATCTTGTTTACCATGACTTGACAGAATCACTTGATAGTCTTTAAGTTCTGTATCTTCTAATTTATTTTCTTTTTCAGAGGCATTTAAGACTACAATGTACGATACTTTATCATCTTCAAGTTCATAAGCGATTAATTTCTTTTTAGTTTGAAGGGCATGGATATGCTTGTTTATTTGATCAAAAGTTGTCAGTCTAAATAAGGGCTCTGATTTTCTTAGCTTAATCAATGAACGGAAGAAATCAACATTTTCTGCATATTCATATGGGCGATTCCAATCAAATTCGTTGATAGAATCGGGTGATTTGTAGCTATTTTCAACTCCATCCTTTGTGCGCATGAACTCTTGTCCCGCATGGAAGAAAGGAATACCTTGAGATAAAAGTGGGATACTTGTTCCTAAGAGATGGCGTAATCTACGAGTTTCCGCATCATCATCAGGGTTTGTCAGAAGAAGCTTGTCATATAAAGTATAGTTGTCATGGGCTTCTAAATACTGCACGACTTGGTCTGGTCCAGAGAAATTATAGGTCTTACTATCTAGGTCCTGTCCACCCATAATATTTTTAAGGAGCAGTTTTTCCTGACGGCTTGCACCATTGATAAAGCCAGGCTCGTCATCGAAAAAGACACTACCCTTGGCGGTATCGCGGATTGAATCATTAAAGTGCGCAATCCTAGGCATTTCAACAGCATTCTTTTGAATGGCTTTTTTATCTTCAGCAAGTGCCGTATTTAAGTCCCATCCTTCACCCAAGATGATAATAGATGGGTCAATTTCATCAATAGCCGCACGGATTTCATTCATAGTCTCAATATCATGGATACCCATCAGGTCAAAACGAAAGCCATCTAGCTTAAAGTTTTCAGCCCAATATGTCAGGCTATCAATCATATATTTTCGCATCATAGCACGTTCAGACGCTGTATCACTTCCGCAACCAGTCCCGTCTGATAGCTGACCAGTTCTTGTATAGCGGAAAAAGTAACCTGGAACTGTCAGGTGAAAGGCGTGTTTCGCAGCATTGAAAACATGATTATAAACGACATCCATAATCACACGCAATCCCTGTTTATGAAGTCCATCTATCATTTGTTTCATTTCAATAATTCGAGTCTGAGGATTATTCGCATCTGTCGAATATGAGCCTTCAGGTGAATCATAATTTTCAGGGTCATATCCCCAGTTAAATTGTGGAACATCTGGCTTTGATTCATCAACTGATCCATAATCAAATATTGGCAGAATTTGGATATGACTGACTCCAAGACTTTTTATATAATCTAGTCCTGTTGGCTTACCTTTAGAATTTAAAGTTCCTTCTTCAATTAAACCTAAGAATTTTCCTTTATTTTTTATGCCACTGTCTGCCGCAATTGAAAGATCACGAGTATGAAGTTCATAGATTATGGCATCCACAGGATTTGTAAACTTAGTCATACGTTTAAAGTTTTTAAGTTTTACCTCATCCGGATTTAAAACAACACTTCTTTTTCCGTTTACGACAACTGCCTTGGCATAAGGGTCTCCCGTGTAATTGACTGTTCCATCTCTGAAAGTTACACGATATTGGTAAGAAAGACCGTTTTGATTACCGTTAAGAAGACATGAATAGACACCATTTTCTTCCCTATTCATGGTAAATGTACCAAGTTGCGGTGCCTCTTCCTGATTGTTTTTAAAGACAATCAATTCTACCTTGCTAGCTGTTGGAGCCCATAATTTAAAGTTTGTTGCTTGAGGTGAATAAAGGGCACCAAGTTGACCATCATAGGCAAAAATATTATCAAATTCATCTGTGCGAACAACAGCTCCAAAATAAACTGGAGTTTCAGTGCCAGCAAAAATTATTTTATAATTTTTTTCTAAATCCAGTCTTGCTGTTACTATGGTCAAACGTTCTTTATCACGCTTATAAGTTTTTATGTTTCTAATTTGATAAAAACTTCCTTCTTCATCTGTTAGTTTTATATCGAGATTATCCAAATCCCAACCGTCTATACTTGATTCAAAATGAAGATTTATTTGATTTATCTTATCAATCAGTGCCTTTGTTAATTTAGTTGCCATTTCAACTCCTTGCCCAATATTTTATATTCTTATAATATTACAAGTTGTGAAATATCGCAACAAACGGTTGCATTATTTAAATAATATAGAAAAAGACTGATTTTCAATAATCAGTCTTAATATTCTATTCAATCATTTTCTTTATTGCGTTCATTGTCATTTCTCGTGTTTGATCTTCAGTGAATTCTTTAATTTGATCTTGTGTGGCTTTTGGATTTTTCATCATAAATTCCTTAACCTTTTGAGAAATTACTAATTTCATTTGTTCTTGCTGAGCTTGTAGAGCTTTTGGATCAGCTGACTTTTGTTTTTCAGCTAATTTTTTAGATTGATCAGCAGTCATTGCAAGCCAAGTTTTTTGAGGAACTGTAACTAATGTTTCTTCAGAAATTAATTCATTGTCAGTTTCATCATCAACTTCAAATAATTTCTTAAATGTCTCATTTTCCCAAGTCCAAGTCTTTTTAGTAGTTACAATAGTTGGTTCAGTAACGTTTGCTACTTTGTAAGTTGCAGTCTTTTTGACTGAATCAACAATATTTTTCTTATCTGGAGCAAAGTGTGCTTCAGCTTTTTCATCAGTTTTTTTATCTCTATAAACTAGAACATAATTATTTGAATCAGTACCCACTTCTTGAGTTACTAAGATACTTACAGGAGAATCAACTTGAGCCGCCGTATAAATACTATTTGAAGTATTGGTATCTGTTACTTCCTTCATTCCCCAGTGGCTATTCAAATGAGCTGATAAGGCAAGAGCACTTGCTAATAATAAGAGTGTAGAAAGTGTTCCTAAGGTAATTTTCAATAATTTGTTAGGAATGAGAAACCATGAGAGTACCATTGCTATTGTTAATCCAATCATTATAGGTATAATCATTATTTAGCACCTCCTGCATTATCTTTTTTAGCTCTGAGGAAGAAGATTGTAATAATCAATCCCACTACTGCAAATCCTAGTCCTACTGCAAACGATACTCTGAAACCATCCATTGAGGCATCAATTGTTTTGCTTGCGAATTCCATTGGATTTGTATCCTTCATAGCTTTAGCTGGACTATTTGTATTGATAATATTTTGTGTGATTGATGTGAGCAGCGCTACTACTACTGATGAAGCAAGCTGACGAACTGTGTTGTTGGCAGCAGTACCGTGTGTTGTTTCTTCAATCGGTAAAGCGTTCATAGCACTTGTAGTAAGTGGCATCATTGTAAGAGCGATACCAGCCATACGAATTGCGTAAAGCACTGTGATAAAAATTGTTGGTGTAGTCGCTGATAGGAAGACAAAAGGAATTGTTCCGATAGCGAGGATTGTAAGACCAACAAGTGTAAGATTTCTTACACCTACTTTATTGTAAAGAATACCAGCGATTGGTGAAATTAGTCCCATCATCAAAGCACCTGCAAGGAGGGTAAGTCCTGAATCAAGTGGTGATAGACCGTGCACATTTTGTAAGTATGTTGGAAGCATCATTTCCACTCCATACATTGCCATAGTTACCAAAATGATAATAAGGGCGGTGATGGTGAAATTACGAACCTTGAATACTCTGACATCTAAGAACGGTTCTTTTAATCTTAATTGTCGAAGGACAAATAAGATGATAAAGATTGTACCTGCAATAATTGGAAGAATTACTGAATTCATTGAACTCCATCCATCCATGGCAACGTTTGTGAAGCCCCATAGGAAAAGTCCAAATCCGATACTTGAAAGAACTAATGAAAGTACATCTAATTTTATCTTCTTGTTTGGAATTACATCTTTCATCACAAATGGTGTTAGTAATAAAACTAATGCAATTACAATCATTGGGATGACAAAGATTGTTCTCCATGAAGAAACAATATTGATACCAAAGATAACATGGTCCTTATCTAATATCCAACCTGAAAGTGTTGGTCCAATGGCTGGTGCCATACCAACTACTAGTCCTCCAAGACCTAAAGCTAGAGCTCTTTTATTTTCTGGGAAGACATTAACTGCTATTACCTGCATTAGTGGCATTGTAATACCTACTGCAATTGCGGCAAGTATACGCCCTCCAAGGAACATAATCCAATGGCTACTATCTTCTGGAGTAAGATATGTAATTGTCATCCCTCCAAGGAGTAAGGCATAGGCTGTAAACAGGAGCCATTTCGTTGATGTCCTTGTCATTAGATATGCTGACAATGGGACTACTATACCATTAGCAAGTAGAAACCAAGTTGTTGCCTGTTGAGCTGTACTTAAGTTTATATCAAATGCCTTCATCAATGTTGGAATAGCTGTTCCCAAAGATGTTTGCATGAGCATACCAGCAAATGTTCCAACTAACAAAAGAATGAACATTAACCAGCGATTATATTTTTTACCGTGAATATCTAACACTTGATCATTTGAGCTAGGCATATATACCTCCTATATTTAATTTTAAAAATAACAAAATTTAATATAACACTTATGACTATTTGAAAAAAGAACAAAATGAGACACAATGTCTCATAATGGATTATTTTTTAAATTTTTATTATAATTTGTTCAATCATATAGGAGAATATTAGCAATGAACATAGATAAAGCAACAATAACTAAAAGAAAAATCAAGCGAGCCTTACTTGATTGTATGGAAGATAAGAAGTTTGATTTGATAACAGTTAATGATATTGTAACTAAGGCATCTGTGAATCGAAGCACCTTTTATCGCTACTACGATGATAAATATGCTTTACTTGATGAAATTGAACTAGCAGTTATTAAACATATTAACCAATATCGTGATTCAAATGCCATATATATTGAAGGAAAAGGTTATATAAATAGTCAAAATATCATCTCCATGCTTCGACACCTTAAGAAATTTGATTTTATAATCAATAGACTTTTAAGCTTTAATGGAGATCAACTTTTTGAAATCAGATTGAGAAATCAACTATCACAACAATTCTATAAAAGTATTAAAGTAACAACTTCCAACGAAAAACTTGAATTAATCAAAGATTTTCTGGGACATATTGTAATTGGAACCTTTAGATACTGGACATCTCAAGACGAAAATATGAGTGAGGAAGATCTATCACAAGTCATTGAAGATCTCCTAACAAGTGGTTTCATGAAGGCCGTAGAAAACGCCCAAGAAAATTAAAAATCTAGCTCTGGATTTATTCAGAGCTAGATTTTTTTATAGTTGATTGAAATAGAGAGAAGACGAGCCACTACGACTTCGCTTCGATGTCGATTGTACTTAAATAAGCAAGCTTGTTAGTACAAATCGCAACGACATATTAATCTATTTTCAAGTGACTATTGATTTCTAATTTAAACCCATAGCTCCCCCTATGAAAACCATAATTTTCATAAAAGTTATGAGCATTTTCTCTGTCAGAATTTATTCCAGAATTAAGGGTCATAGCAAATAGTCCTTCACTTCTTCCCCATTCTTTTATATAATCCAAAATTTTTCCTGCAATACCTTGTTTACGATAATCAGAATCAACAACTAATGCTAAAATTCTAATGTATTCAACACTTTTTTCAAACATATACATTGTACAGATCCCTGCAAAGCCAACTACTTTTCCATCAATCTCAGCGACAATTAATTGATAACTTTGATCGCTAAGAATTTTTTCAAGCCTTTCTTCAAGTTCTTCTTGATTAACTGGATAGCCTAGTTGACTATATAATGCTGGAAGGTCTTTTAAATCTCTTTCTTGATAATTTCTAATCTTCATATTTTTTACCTAAGATATCCAAATCACGCTCCACATCATCCATCAATGCTACTTGAGGAAGATGACCCCATTCCTCAAAACCATTTTTCTTGAAGAGATTAAGACTGGCTTTATTGTGACCAAAAATAAATGATAGCAAGGTTGTCACACCTAGTGTTTCAAGATTTGATTCTGCAAACTCAATTGCTTTTTGTCCCAAGCCCTGTCCTTGAGCGCTATTATCGAGATAGATTGAAACTTCTGCAGTTTTTGAGTAAGCTGGACGTCCATAAAAGTCTGATAAGCTAATCCAACCAAGAACTTTTTCGCCATCCTTGATTAACCAGAGCGGGCGTGTCTCAGGATTATGTGCATTGAACCAGTCAACACGTGATTCAACTGATATTTCTTCTAAATCTGCTGTCGCAAGTCTACCTGGGATAGATTGGTTATAAATGTCTACAATTTTTTCTAGATCTTCAATTTTAGCATTAATGTATTCAACCATTTAATTCTCCTTTTATCTTAAACTTTTGGATAAACCGAGTTCAACAGAACTTGTAATCGCCCCTTCTTCCGGTGCCTCAATAAATGTAATTTTATCATAACCCACTCCGGTCCAAAATTTAAGACCTTGATAATTTGATCCAGAGACTAACAACTCAGACCTACTAAATCCTCTATTTCTATAGTCTTCATCAAGAAGCTCAATCACTTTTTTAGCAATGCCCTTTTGACGATATTCTAGACCAATATACATATGAAGGATGTAATAACAATCATCACTTTCATCAAATATCCACATCCAACCTACCAACTTATCTTTGTAGAAAATACTCAGGCAGTGACATCTGTCTTTGGGAATTTCTGGGATAATTTCATTTATATCAATTAGTGGTGGCAGAGGGTCCCTTCCTTCCACTTCATTAAAATATGGCTTTGCTTCTTCAAATAATACATTTAACTCTAACTTATCTTGTTCATTTGATGATTCATATCTAATCATTTTTTACTCCCATTGTTAATTCTAATTAATATTAAAAGAAGGACTGCTACTGCAAAAAAGATTGCCATCCAGTATCTACCGACTGCTGGATTGATGAAACTATATACCATCATTCCAAATGTAAAAATCAATAAAATAAGACCGATAATTGCTACTATTCTTTTCATAATTTCTCCAATGTATTCGATATTTTAATTATACAACATTGGAAAAGAAAATTATTTATTTTTACCAGAATTATTTATATTTCCTATGAAGAGACTTATTCCAGATAATATTACTAATAAACCACAAATTATTCCTAGCATAGATTATTCCTCCATATACTTCATCATTATATGCTCTGTTCCTTCAAGGATAAAAATTTCTCCAGAGGTTTGAAATCCATTTTTCTGATAGAACTCTTTAACATACGACTGGGCTTCTATTATCAGCTCCTTATCTGGCCATTTTGATTTATAGACTTTAATCAACTCTTGAGTAAGTTCTTTGCCCAGTCCCAAGCCTCTTGAGGCGCTAGTTGTTACGACTCTTCCAAAAGTCACATGTCCGTCATGTTCAAAGATTCTTGCGTAAGCCAGGACTTCATCTTCTTCATTTTTATAGTAGACATGATAGGCTGATAAATCATTGTCATCAAGGTCATGGAAAATTCTTTTTTGCTCGACAACGAAGGTGTCTATTCTTAATTTTTCTATTTTATAAAAATCTAAACTTGAGATTTCTGTTAATTTTTTACTATGCCACATGTAATTCTCCTTTTTGTGAACTTATGATAAGATAGGGTTAAAACTTAGGAAGGTAAAATCTTATGGATGATATTCAACTTTTTAGAATACTTGGTTCGATTTCTCGCAAGGCTACGACTGAAATGAACGGTTTGGTGCGTGATTTAGGGCTTGATAATAATCTATTTCTTTATTTGCTGAGAATTGCTGAAAATGAGGGGCTTAATCAGGTTGATCTTTCAAATCTTCTTCAGATTGACAAGACTACTCTAAGTCGTGGACTTAAAAAGCTTGAGATTCTTGGATATATTGAGAAGAGAACAGGCTCTGAAAATAAAAAGTACAAGCAACTTTTTACTACTATTAAGGGTAGTGAGGTTGCAAATGTTGTTGCTAATCTTGAAAGAGACTATGTAAACTCTTCTTTGAAAGAGCTTAATCAAGCTGATAAGGTTAAACTTGCTAAGATTTTAAGTAATATATCATAGTTGATTGTTGATATTTTACCACCTTATAGTTGCATATGCAACTATAAAATTAGACGAGTTTATAAATTACTATTTCTTTCTATAGTGATATAATAAGTTTATATTAGGAGGTAATACTATGAAGATTATTGAAATTCAAGATAGAACGCCACACCTTATTCAGGAATTAATCAGGGTATGGGAAAGTTCAGTAAGAGCTACTCATTTATTCTTATCTCAAAGAGAACTTGAGGAAATTAAAGGAAATGTTAGACAATCAATTGTTGAAATTCCATCACTTTTAATTGTCGAAAATGATGATAGACTACTTATTGCCTTTATGGGGCTTGAAAAAGAAAAACTTAAAATGTTATATGTAGCTAATGAAGCTCGAGGTAAAGGAAATGGTCGACTTCTTCTTACTCATGGAATTGATAACTATCAAATTCGCGAGTTGACAGTTAATGAACAAAATCCTTTAGCGCGTGGTTTTTATGAGCACATGGGCTTTAAAGTTTATAACCGAAGTGATTTAGATGAACAAGGTTATCCTTATCCAATTCTCTTTATGAGACTTTCATAATTTATGAAGGTATTTTTCATTAGGCATAGCGAACCTGACTATAGCAAGGTAGCTTCTCCATCATACTTTGGTTTTGCAAGGGACTTTGCCCCGCTTACCGATAGAGGCATTGAAATTGCAAAGCAATGTTCTGCTAATATTAATCTTTTTAAAGGTGCTGAAATTCTAGTTTCATCTCCATACACAAGGGCACTTCAAACTGCTGCTTATCTTGTACAAAACAGAGATATTCCTTTTGAAGTTGCTGTCGGTCTTCATGAATGGAGACCTGATGTTACTGGACTTGAATTAGGAACTGCTGAGCAATCTAAACAAGCATATAAAGAGTTTTTAGAACATGATGGAAAATTATTTGATGGCGCAAGTTTCAAATACGAAGAAAGAGAACATGTGAAACAAAGAGTTTCAAACGTCCTCGACTCTTATAAGGAACGCGGATTTAATTCGATTGCTGTAGTCTGTCACCAAGTAGTGATTAAACAATTCATTGATATTGATACTGATATAGACTTTTGCCAATCATTTATCTATAACTATTAAAAAAAATCTCTAGAGAGTTAAAATCCTAGAGATTTTTGATTACATATTTGTGAGCTACTTCTTATAGCACAAAATGATAAATAATTATAATTTCCACCATATTGTTTCATCTCTGTAGTACTCAATAAATCCACATTTTTGTAAGACACGTTGTGAAGGAAAATTATCGCTTTCTGTTTCTGAAATAATATACTCCACTTCTTTATGCTGTTTTCCCCATGCGCAAAAAGCTTCAACAGCTTCTGTCATGTACCCATGATTCTTATGTGATTCTCCTAAACCATAACCAATTTCAACTTCTTCATTGATATTAGGGATATCCTTAAAATCAATGGTTCCAACAACAACTTTATCCTCTTTTCTGATAATCAACCAAAATGTTAACCATAAATAGTCATTATCTTTTTCTTTGACTTTTAAACTTTGATTTAAAATAATTTTTTTAAAAATGCCTTTTATCACCTGGCCTTGATAAGAACAATCTAATTCTCTTTCTAATTTCGAAATATTATTTACCAGTTTAGGCAGTTGACTCGGGGTAAGTGCAATTATTTTTAATCGCTTTGTATCAATATCCATTATTTAATGTCCCTTCTAAGATATATTTGAATGTATCAAAGGACTTACGCAATAAAATACCTCACATTTTCATTTTTGTATTATTATATCAGTTCAAGATACACACTACAATGAAAGTATTTAAAAATCGTTTAACTCAAAGTAAAAATTCTTTCATATTTTTAATATAAAATATTTTTTTAAATTTATTATTTTAACTTGTATATTGTATATTAATGTTTTATACTGAAGCCAGCTTCACATGAAGTTAACTTCAGTATAAAGGAGTATAAATGAAAACTAAAGTAAAAGAATACCGACTAAGAAGGAACCTAACTCAACAACAATTAGCTGACCTCGTTCAAGTATCAGCAAGAACTATTATTTCTCTCGAAAAAGAAAAATATAAACCTTCTCTATTCTTAGCCTATAAGCTCGCATTATTATTTGATACAAGCATTGAAGAACTTTGTTGTATGGAAGAAAATATGAAAGATGAGGAAAAAAAATATGAAAATTTACAATAAAAAAGGATTAATAATAGGAATTATTTCATTTGTAATAGCAGCACTTTCGCTTTTTACTTCTTTATTTTTAGAAAAAAATATAAGTATTAAAACATTAGTACTACCAATTATTATGTTAATATGTGGATTTACAAATATAAAAGATGCGTTCTCAAAAAATAGAACATTAGAAAATAAAATTAACGAAAATGATGAAAGAAATCAATTAATAAAATTAAAATCACAAACGATGTCTCATAAAATTTTTTCTAATATAACTATTACCATAGCTATCTTATTTTTATTACTTTATTTCATTAACCGAAACATATCTTTTCTCAATATTTTTATTGTTGCTTCTATAATATGGTCAATAATTAATATCATCGATATATTTACTTATTTCTATTATGAAAAAAAAGAATAAATCAAAAGTACAAGTGTAATTTCACTTGTACTTTTAATTTATTTTTGACTATTAAATATTTGTTGAGCTACTGCTTCTTGTACATAGATAGAGACTTGTCCTCCGCCTACTGGGAATAATCCTTTACCGTTATTATCTAGTACTACTTTTGCTTCATTATTTCTCAATACGTCGACAAAAGTCTTACCTCGATGAATAGCACTGATTGTCATTTCTTTTTCATTTTCAGGTCCATTTGTCATAATTACTGCAACACCTGAATCTGGTTCATTTAAATCACCTGTAAGAACCCATCCAATACAGTTGGCATCATCAAAGTAATCAATTTGATTTCCAAAATGGATTTTCTCACGTAATTTCAAAAGGTCAATTAAATCTTGTCCAGCAGGGTTAATTCCTTGTGATGGAATTCCGTATAAGTCTCCCCAGAATACAACTGGAATACCAGTTTTTCTAAGTAGGATTAATGAATAAGCATGAATTTTGAACCATCCTTCAACCCATGACTCAAGACTTTGTCCTTTTTGAGTATCATGATTATCAACAAAAGTAACTGAATAATCTGGATGAGTCTCAGCAAGTGTGTTTGAGAAGATATTTCTCATATCAAATTGTCCATTTGATTTTGAAGCATTAAAAAGATTGTTGTGTAAAGGCACATCAAATAATGAAATCAAATTACCTGATGAATTAAGGTAGTTTGTAAGAGCTCCTAAGTCGTTTGACCAATACTCTCCAACTACAAACATATCAACACCTTTTTCAGCACGACGATTTAAAAGCCAGTCAACAAAGAAATCAAATTGAATATGTTTCAAGGCATCTAAACGATATCCATCAATATCAGTAATCTCCAAATGCCATTTTCCCCAAGCATCAAGCTGCTCAATAGTCTCTGGGTACTGCATATCCAAGTCACAACCCATTAAATAGTCGTAATTTCCATTTTCCTTATCAACGTCCTGGTCCCATCCGCGGTCATCGAAGTTGAAAATAGCATGAGATTTTGTACGTTCGTCGTAGTCTACACCTGAAAAATTCTTCCAAGTCCACACATAGTCATTATACTTACCGTTACGACCTGGGAAAGTAAACTTAGTCCAAGCCTCAATCTCTTCTTCACCACTTATTTCTTCATTTCGATTGTTGGCGTCATAGGCTGTGGCCGAAACCATTTCAGTTTCATCAGCACCAAGCATTTGGTTAAAAACGATATCAGCGAATACTTCAACATCTTGGTCCTTAAAGGCTCTAACAGCTGCTAAATAGTCGTCTTTGGTACCATATTTCGTAGGTACTGTTCCCTTTTGGTCAAATTCACCCAAGTCATAGCGGTCATAAGTTCCGTAGCCGACATCATTAATCCCTGCTGACGCCTTATTTGCTGGTGGAAACCAAATTGCAGAAAATCCTAAATTTTTAATTTCCTCTGCCTTACCTGCTAGAGTTTTCCAGTGACTTCCGTCTGCTGGCAAATACCACTCAAATCCTTGTAGAATCATTTTTCTTTCAGCCATCGTCATCCTCTTTCGTTCTTAAAATATTAATTTATTAAGTTCTTCTATATCACCATTCTATGTTTTTTTGAATTTTCTGGCAAATTATAAGTAGTTTAATAGTAAATTATTTTCTTAATCTTGAATGAAAAAGTACTCTTATTTAGATATAATTATCTTAATAAGAATATTTGAGGGAGAAAATATGAATCTATATTTTGCTAGGCATGGTCACACACCGTGGAATGAAGAAAAAATAATTCAAGGAAGTAAAGATATTGAACTATCAAGTAAGGGAATCAAGCAAGCACATGAGCTTGCTGAAAGTCTATCCAAGGTAGAATTTAATATATCAAGAATATATACAAGCCCTTTGAAACGTGCTGAATTAACTGCTAAAATTTCTGCCATTGAAGTAGATATTCCTTTTCAAATTATGACTGGACTTGAAGAAATAAATCTAGGTGATTGGGAGGGCAGGACTTGGAAAGATGTTAAAAAAAATTATCCAAAGGAATTTGATACTTGGTTACATAATCGTAGATTAGAAAAAAGTCCTAATGGTGAATCATATCAAGACTTAATAGAAAGAGTGCTGCCTGCCATCGAAAATATTATTAAAGATAATAATTCAGAAGAAAATATTCTTGTCGTCACACACAGTGCAGTAATAATGTGTCTTCAATGCTTGATAAATCAAGTATCATTTGAAGAGATGGATAAATATAAGCTTGGAAATACTGAGGTAATTAGGCTTAATACTGAAGATATAGAAAAAGCAGTGAGTTTATTAAATGTTGAATAGATGTAAAACCCCTGAAATCTGTTTTAGATTTCAGGGGTTCTCTTTATGATGCAAACTGTGCTTTATATATATCGTAATAAGCACCTTGTTTTTTAAGTAATTCTTCATGATTTCCGATTTCAACAATTTGTCCTTTGTCCATAACTAAGATTTTATCGGCGTTACGGATTGTTGACAAGCGGTGAGCAATAATGAAGCTTGTTTTTCCTTCCATCATTTTTAGAAAAGCATCTTGAATTTTTGATTCTGTTAGGCTATCAACTGAACTTGTCGCTTCATCTAATATAAGCATCTTCGGTTTACTCAACATGGTTCTTGCAATAGTTAAAAGTTGAGCTTGTCCTTGAGATATTTTAACTCCGTGTTCTCCAAGCCTTGTATCAAGTTTCTTGGGTAAACGGTCAACAAACTCGAACATGTAAGATTCTTTCAGAACATTGTATACTTCTTCGTCAGTAGCATCTGCATTACCATAGGTAAGATTTTCTCTAATCGTCCCATCAAAAAGCCAGGTATCCTGCAATACCATACCAAAGTTTGACCTTAAACTATCACGTGTAACTTGTCTGATGTCATGACCATCAACAGATACTTCACCTGTATCAACATCATAGAAACGCATAAGCAAGTTTACCAGCGTAGATTTACCTGCACCAGTTTTTCCAACAATTGCTATTTTCTCACCAGGCTGTGCCGAAAAGTTAAAATCTCTAATCAGTGGTTGACTAGGAACATATGCAAAATCTACATTTTCAAAGGCAACTTTACCAGTTACTTGATTTAGATGTGGCAAATTATCATCAGGTGTTTCTGGTTTTTGGTCGAGAATTGAAAAGGCTCTGACTATGCCAGCAAGTCCAGTCTGAACTGGTGTAATGATTCCTGAAATTTCAATGAACGGCTTCGTGAATTGTGAAGCATAAATGGTGAAAGAGGAAATCAATCCTACCGTGATATCTGCCTTGGCAACTAAAATTAGATAAGCACCTGTGAAACCAACTGCAACATAAGCTAAGTGGTCAACAAAACGTGACGATGGGTTAGTCAAAGATGAAGAAAATTGAGCTTTTTGTCCTTTATCATAAAGTTGATTATTGAGTTTTTCAAAAATTTCTTGACTATTTTTCTCCTGTTCAAAGGCTACTACTATCTTTTGATTACCAACTCGCTCGCTAATAAATGAAGAAATCTGCCCCACCATCTCTTGTTGTTTAGAGAAATTTTCTTGTGAAGATTTAGCAACCAACCATGAAACAATAAAAATTATTGGGGTTGAAAGAAGAACGACAGCTGTCAGTATTAAATTAGAACGTAGCATAGTGATTAGAGCGATAATAATTATTGCAAGTCCTGAAAATACCTGATTATAAACTGATGAAACCGCGAGTGAAATATTATCCATATCATTGGTAAAACGGCTTGTGATATCACCGTGTGGTGTACTGTCATAATAACTAAGTGGCAAATCATTTAGATGTGAAAATGTATCCTTACGCAAATCACCTACAGAAAGATAAGCTACTCGATTACCTAAAACTTTTATTAGCCACTGTGTGCTAGCAAGCACTACTACCAAAATCAAAAATAGGATGCTTATTTTTGCAAGACTGGAAAAGTTGACTTGACCAACTCCCATCATTTGGTCAATTGCATGCCCTATTTCTTTAGTTATATAAACAGATGAAATCCCTGATACAATTCCAAGAATGATTGCTGAAAAATTCTCCACCTTATATTTAGTCATATATGGGAAGAATCTTTTAAGAGCTGAAGTATTATTATTTTCTTTATTCTTCATCTTCTTCCTCCTCTTGCGATTTTGCAATTTCTTGATATAACTTACAAGTTCTTATTAATTCTTCATGTGTTCCTAATCCTGCCATTCGACCATTATCTAAAACAAGAATTTGGTCAGCATCTTCAATTGATTTTAACCTTTGAGAAATAATAATTAAAGTACTATCAATTCTCTTAAGTGCTGTTCTCAACTGTAAATCCGTTTGGTAATCAAGAGCCGAAAGAGAGTCATCAAGAATTAGAATGTTAGATTTGGCAATCACAGCACGCGCAATCGCAAGTCTTTGTTTTTGACCACCAGAGAAGTTTTTACCACCTTCAAAAATTTCAGTATCAAGTTTATCTGGCAAAGCCTCAACAAAATCTAAAGCTTGTGCAATTTCAAGAGCCTCAATACATTCTTGGTCACTGGCATTAGCCTTACCCCACTGAAGATTTTCTCTTACAGTTCCAGAAAATAGAACTGCTTTTTGTGGTGCGATTGACGTTTCCTTACGTAAATCATGGAGTTTCCAATCACGCACATCTAAGCCATTAACCTTAACTGAACCATCCGACACATCATAAAAACGTGAAATTAATTGAGTAAGTGTCGTTTTTCCACTTGCAGTTGGGCCAATAATACCCAAAGTTTGACCAGCAGGAAGTTTAAAACTTATATCCTCTAAAGCAAGTCCGTAGTCATCAGAGAATCTAAAGTTAACATGATCAAATTCAATATCTCCTTCTCCACTTGCGTCCTTAGCATTGCTTGCTTCCTTAACCGAAATATCAGTTGCCAGTACTTCTTCAATACGATTATTTGATGCGTATGCTCTAGTAAAAATTACTACCAATTCTGAAACAACTATAAGAGCTAGTAGCATCTGATTCATATAATTAACCAAGGCCAATACTTGTCCCTGTTGTAAGTTACCTATATTTACCTTATAACCACCAATATAAAATACAGCCACTACTCCAATATTCATAATCAAAGTTGTTGCTGGGCTCAAAAGAGCAGAAATATTAGTAACACGTAAATACTCCTTTGATAAATCATCAGTAGCTTCATTGAAGTTCTTCTTTTCAGTATCTCTTCTAGCAAAAGCTCTAATTACCCTGACACCAGATAGATTTTGATTAACTAATTCATTTAATCTATCAAGCTTTGCTTGTACTTTGGCATAAAGGGGAATGGACTTTTTAATAATGAAATATAGAAGAACACAAAAAATGGGAAGAAGGGCTAAAAAGATTAGTCCTATCTGAAAGTCAATGTAAAAAGCCATGACTACTGAACCAATTGATAAAAACGGAGCTCTTATAACAAGACGAATAAACATTGCCATCGCTAATTGCAGTTGATTAATATCATTAGTCATCCTTGTAATCAAGGTATCTGTTCCAAATTCATTAATCTCTTTATAGGACAATTTATTTATCTTTTTCATCAGTTCATTTCTGATTTCTGTCCCAAATCCCTGCGAAGCAATTGAAGCATAGTATTGACAAACAATTGCTGCCACAAGTCCTGCAATAGATAAAATTATCATCCAAAAGGTCATTTGGAGAACTTTTGACCAATCATTTTTCAAAATCCCCTCATCGACCATGACTGCCATTAAAAGTGGTAAGAAAAGTTCGAATACAGCTTCAAGAAACTTAAAAAAAGGGCCCAGTATTATTTGTTTTTTGTATTTTTTTGCATATCTAATTAGTGAAAACATATATACTTCCTAACTATTGGCACACGCCAAGACTGTTATTTATATTATAGCATTTTTGAAAGATTCTTTAAGAATGATAATTAGAATTAATAATATTTTTATTATAAGACCAAGAAAGCTCAAAAAATCAATCTATTGTTTTCTTTTATTATAGTTTTGTACTAAAATAAACTTACAAAATTATTTTATGACATAAATAAATTATTACCGATTATACTTATTTTTCAAACATCAAAAAGGAAGGTACAGAAATGAAAAAAGATTGGATATTTGTCCCAATGTTATGTGGGTTACTTGGATTTTTTTTAGAGATTTTTTTTAAAAGTAAATTACTTTTTAGTATATCTGGAATACTTATTTCAATATCTATTATTCTAGTGTCTTATAAACTGGGTGTAGAAAAAGACCGCTCGTTACTTAGTATTGATTTTGATTTTAGTGATACATATTTGAAATTTATTTCATTTTTTCTATTAGTTTTAGGAATTATTGGAATTTGTTTCTTTATTGTAATTAACTTTATCGATATAAACATGAAATTTTAAGTTGATATAATGATAATCTAACTGTAATGTGTGAATTTTAAAAACATATTAAGTGGAAAACTACATATCTTTTGCTATCATAAGATTAATAACAGGAGGTAACACAATGCAAAATAACAAAGAAGAATTAATCAAACGTTTAAGTCCTACAGAATATGCTGTTACTCAGGAAAATGCAACTGAAGCTCCTTTTACTGGTAAATATGATGATTTCTACGAAGAAGGATTGTATGTTGATGTTGTTTCTGGAGAACCACTTTTCACTTCAATGGACAAATTTAATGCTGGATGTGGATGGCCTGCCTTTTCAAAACCAGTAGATAGAAAAGATATTAAGGAAAAACGTGACCAAAGTCATGGAATGGAAAGAATTGAAGTAAGGTCAAAAGAAGCTGATTCTCACTTGGGACATGTATTCAATGATGGACCAAAAGAACTTGGTGGTTTAAGATATTGCATAAATTCTGCTGCACTAAAATTTATTCCAGTAGAAGACCTTGAAAGTCAGGGTTATGGTCAATACTTATCGCTTTTTAATAAATAAAATGTATGAAATTATTAAATGATGGATTTGCATTTTTATTAGAATTAGTTTCTATAATAGTTTTAGCTTACTGGGGTTTTAACTTGTCTTCAAGTAAATTAATATCAATAGCTCTAGGAATCATTATTCCACTGACGTTTATTGTTGTCTGGTGGATTTATCTAGCACCAAAATCATCACATCGTCTTGATGGTATGCAATTGATAATTCTCAAGCTACTCTTATTTTCAATAGTGACCTATACCCTCATTTCAATAAATAAAACAAATTGGGCATTTGTATTTATGATTTTTGTGGTAATTAACTTGGTATTAAGCTATATTTGGAAAACTCTTTGATATATTATAATACGTAAAAAAAGACCGATTGGTCTTTTTCATTTTATATTCATTTCTTTTAATAGACTGTTTTTTTCTTATTCAACCGCATCCATTACTGATTTTGCTACTACTTTTGCAACTCCTTCTTGGAAGGCATCTGGAATTACATAGGTTGTTGTAATTTCGTCAGCAGGGATAAGGCTTGCAATGCCTTGGGCAGCAGCAATTTTCATTGCCATTGTAATTTTCTTAGCTCTTGCATCAAGGGCTCCACGGAAGATACCAGGGAATGCTAATACATTATTGATTTGATTTGGAGAGTCACTTCTACCTGTACCTACAATATAAGCTCCACCCTCGAGTGCTTCATCTGGATAAATTTCTGGTTCTGGATTTGCCATGGCAAAAATAATTGGTTTGTCATCCATATCCTTAATCCATTCCTTTTTCAGAACGCCTGGAGCTGATACTCCAATAAAGATATCTGCACCCTCTAGTGCTTTATGTAAATCACCTGATATATGGTCTTTGTTAGTCAATTTTGAGATGTCTAAATGATGTGGCGGTAATTTATCTCCATCTTCTTCATTTAATATTCCCACCTTATCAACTACAATAAGGTTCTTTGCGCCAGCTTCTAGGAAAATTCTTGCAACTGAAAGTCCAGCAGCACCTCCGCCATTTACAACAATTTTTACATCTTCAATATTTTTATTGATAAGCTTTAAACTATTAATGACAGCCGCAAGAACAACGATTGCAGTTCCATGCTGATCATCGTGGAAAACAGGAATACTACATTCTTCAATTAATCTTTGTTCAATTTCCATACATCTAGGAGCACTAATATCTTCAAGGTTAACACCACCAAAAGTTGGAGCAAGTGCCTTTACGATAGAGATAATTTCTTCTGTATCTTGTGTATCTAAGACAAGTGGAATTGAATCAACGTTTGCAAATCTTTTAAATAGTGCAGCTTTCCCTTCCATTACTGGCATAGCAGCTTCTGGACCAATATTTCCTAATCCTAGAACTGCTGAACCATCACTTATCACTGCTACGGTATTTTTCTTTGTTGTTAATTCATATGCTAGATCTTTATCACCAGCTATTTCCATAGAAACCGCTGCAACTCCTGGAGTATAAGCGATACTTAAATCTTCTTTGTTATCAATTTTTACTTTAGGAACAACTTCTAGTTTCCCACCATGTTCTTTTGCTTGTTCAATTGCTAGTGCTTTAACATCTTTTGTCATTTTCTTCTCCTTTAATTATATTATACTACTTAAAATATTACTCTTAATATCCCAGTCATGCTAATAACAATTATTGCTCCACCTAATCGTGTAGCTACTTGAGCAAAAGGCATCAAATTCATTCTATCAGCTGTACTTAGAATTGCTACGTCACCTGTTCCTCCCATAGAATATTGACATGTAGAGATAGAAAAAATATTTTTGATTTTATTAAGAATCATCTATGCGTCAGTGAATAAGTATACAAAATATCTTAAGGAACATCATTATGTAGATGATAAGTCTATATACACAAAAGTTGGCAGACCTTATAAAGTATTTTATAAAATATAAAACTATCAAGAAATTTCTCCTTGATAGTTTTTTTAGTATTCTCAAATGATTTCTGACAGTTTTTGCCAATCCTCTTCTATAACATTCTTTAACTTACTATTATAAAGTACCGCCGCCGGATGATAGAGTGGAAAAATTTTATATGTTTCATGTGATAATTGATAACCATTAGCTTCATCATTTAAAACTTGTATTTTAGAATCAAATAATTTTCCATGCCAATCCGATATTTTATATTGATTTCCCAAAAGTCTGTGTAATGCAGAGTTACCCATAGGCGCAAGAATTTTAGGTTTAATAGATTGAATCTCAAAATCAATCAGAGGTGCATGGATTAATATTTCCTTTTTTGTTGGAGTTCGATTTGGATGAGAAAAAGTAAATTCACCAGTTTTCTTATTTAGCTTTTTTCTAGTATGAAAGGGTCTAGAACGCACTACACTAGTAATATAGATATCACTTCGCTTCAAATTAATGGACTCTAGCCATTCGTCTAACCATTTCCCAGCCTGACCACTGAATGGAATATGTGTTTCGATTTCAGTTCGTCCTGGAGCTTCACCAACAAACATGACTTTGGGCTCAATGCTTCCCTGTCCCGATAGGAAACCTTCAAGAGGCATGTCTTTTGTCGCCGCTAAAATTTGTTTAACTAATTTTTTAGGATAATCCATTTTTGACTTCTCCTATTAATATTATTTGTTCTTATTATAACACGTGCTTGGTTAAAATTTTTCCAAAAATATTTTAACCAAGCAAAAAAGAGGTAAAAATGACCTCTTTTAAAAATAGATTTCTTATTTTTTTGAATTACTTTTTAGGATCTAAAACTGCATTGAATTCGTGTTCTTCGTTTTCGTTATCATCACCTTCTGCAGTGGCTTTAAATGATACATTAATTGATTTAATTTTTGCTAAATCATAAGAATCAGATTTTTCAAATTTGAAATGAATATATCCTTCTTTATCACCTTTTGAAAAAGCACTTGACAAAGTATTTCTAAATGATGTGGCTTTTATTTCAGTACCATCTTCAAGAATAATTGTTGCATCTTCTGGATGAAGTTTAACCTTCTTATCACCGTCATTTGTAAATGAATAATGTAGTGCTAATGCACCAGAGTATTCAACTTCATCTTCATTTTCTTTGAATTTTTCAGTATCTACAACTTTTGCTCCATCGATACTAAGTACAACATTTTCCCATGAATCATCCTTATAATCTAAGGCAAATTCATATGTACCTTTTACTTTAGGATTTTTACTATCTGTTGCTACTTCTTCAAAATCTCCGATTTTAGAGAAGTCTGATTCGACACCTGCAACTACGTTACCTGAACTATCAGAAGTTGCCACAACTTTATCACTTTCTTTTACTAAATCGCCACTAGTTTTTTCCTTTTGAGAGCAGCCAGCAAGACCAAATGCAAGAAATGTCGCTGCAAGAGTCATTGTTAAAATTTTTGTTTTTTTCATTTTAATATCTCCCTTCTTAAGCAAAGGATAACAAATAAAGAAAATATATGCAAAAATAAAGTTACGAAAAAAATATGATTTTATTAAATCTCATATATATAAAGTTTTTAAATATATCTTCTACTACAAGACTATTCTTATAAATCAAACTTCATCACATACTCTTCTACTTCTTCATCAGATCTTGTAAAAAATTTACTATCAACAATTTTAAAATTATTTTTTTGATAAAAAGAAACTGTCGGATTTTCGGCTAATACTTCGAGATAAACTTCTTGATATTTTTTACTTTCAGCATAATTTATCACTTGATCAAGTAGAATTTGTCCAATACCATTTTTATGGTATTTTTTAAGAAGATAGAGAGTTGCTAAATAAAATTTTCCATCACGTATTTCAATTGAAGAAAAGCCAATAATATTATCTTCGTCATCTACCGCTAAATATATTGGTAGGTCAGAATACTTAAGATTATTAATCCACATTTTCTTTCTGTCTTCATATTTAAGATTGTCAAGGAATTCTTGATTTACAATTCCAACATATGCTTCTCTCCAAGAATCAACGTGAACTTTTGAAATTGCATCCTCATCCCCAATACAAGCTAATCTATAGTCAATCTTCATATTTATTCCCACTCATGAATCATTATAAATTCATCTTCATCGTCACGCTCATAAGTATTTACGAATCCAAGTGACTCATAAAACCCAATAGCTGCAACATTCTCTTCTTCCACCGTCAAGTACATCTTGTTCGTCAGATTTGCTGACAAAATTTTGATATAAGAGATTAGTTCCTGAAGTGCTCTTTTCCCATATCCCTTGCCTTGAAAATTGCGATCTATGAAAAAGTGCCATATAGAATACATCTTAAGCTCCACATCATAATTGATAGAAACATATCCAATCAATTCTTGTCCTAAATAAATACCAAATGCACGCGCCTCTTCTTTATTAGCATATATGTAAGCTAGGCTCCTTGGAACATCAGCCACAAAATTCTTCTGCTCCTCTTTGACAGTAAGCTCCAAAATATCATCAATATTGGAGTTGTTTACTTCAACAAGCTCAATATCCCTTGAACTGTTTAGATATCTCCACTCACTCCTTAAAATTCCAAATTTAATGGAGTCATAATATTTATTTTGGTAAAATCTAACTTTACGAATCTTGGCTTCTTGTGTCATAGATAATTTTTGACCCAATCTAATCATACCTTTATTACCTGACCAAGTAGTAAATCCAAGTCTTTCAAGTTCGGGATAGAGGTCAAAAAGATATTCTATCCATAGTGTCAGTGAAGCTCTTCCTATTCCTTTGCTCCAATCATCTTGATTATAGATTACAAGACCAAATTCTAACCACTTTCTTAAATTACCATCCTCCCAGTAAGCTGAAACAGTAGCTACTAATTTTTCATCATAATAAATTAAGCCGAAATTATCATCATCAATTCTTTTGCTAAAATGATTTTTAAATTCTTCCCAGTTTAAAATAGGGTCGTTAAAATATGGTCCATTCCACTTCATCCATTCTAAATCAGCTTTTGAACCAAAAGAAATGTCATATAATTCTTTTAATTGATTTTCTGTTAACCCTTTAATCTCTATTTTTCCGCTCTTTAAATACAAATTTTGCCTCTTTCATTTTTAATATATAAGTATCTGAGCAACTATTTGTTAAACTTTTCATTTTTTCTCTCCTTCTTCACCGTGAACTTCACTTATTTTATTCAAGTATAAAGGATTAATATTGTATTTACAATAAAAAATAGAGTTGATTATATCAAACTCTAGATTTACTTTTATTTATTGTGTATCCATACATTATTATTAGAATTGTAAGAGCAACTACTAAATAAAGTACTAGATTATAGTTATTGAAAATTTTCAATGATAGATTGCAGACTAGCACTCCTAACATACCACTTATTTGATGTAGTAGCATATTAATTGATAATAATTTTCCGACTCCTGAAATGCTTTCTCCCGTAATTATCGCTGCTGCTTGGGATAGAATACCTGAATAAGTGATTCCAAAAATAAAAACAAAAAATGAAAATTTTATTAATGGAGCTATTGGAGTAATCATTAATATAAATGCAATCGTTCTTAATATGAGTAATATTAAAAGTAAATTTTTTCTGTTTTTGAATAGTTTATCCGATAATATTCCTACACTTATCCCACCGATTATTACAAATAATCCGAAGGTAGACATTAATCTTGAAATAATGTCTTTATTAAGCAGCTCATTTTTCATTAAGAGAACTAAATTAGTATCCATAATTCCCATGGACATTCCACATATACATGACGAAAGTATTGAAAATTTTATTTTTGAAGAAGAAAAAATATTTTTAAAAGCTAAAATCCATGAATCTGATTTTATTATTTTTCTTGGCTCAACTTGCTTGTCTGTTTTGCCAAGTAAGAAGATATTTATTGGAGCAATAATAATGAATGAAAAGAGAATAATCTTGTATCCAAGTTTCCATGAGTTTGTACTTGCTAGGCTAGTCCATAAGGGAGAGAATAAGGCAAGTCCAAAAGCATTACAATTTGCAAGCATTGAAAGCGCAAATCCTTTTTGTTCAGGATATTTTTTTGAAATATAATACTGTGTAACTACTCCCCAAGACATACCATAACCAAAGCCACCGAGGAGACCAAAAGATATGTTAAACAAATGATAATCTTTTGTCAGAAGAGATAGGGATAACGAGAGAATAATTACGAGGTTTCCATACAGGAGTGTTTTTTTTACTCCAACTTTATCAAGAAGCCAGCCGGCAAATAGGCTTGATATGCCAGATGTCAACATGAGCATGCCGGATGAGAGGGCAATATTTGTGCTTGATGTATGGAAGTAATCTGCAATAGGACCTAAGAAGAATTGAAAGGAATTTCTCAAAGAATTAATTACAATCCCATAGAGGCAGGTGACTGTCAGACAAATAAAAAATCTAAAATCTTTAATTACTTTCAATGTGAACCCCCATATTATCTAGCTATAATAATTATTTTACTCTTGTTTTAGAAGATTGTTCATATAGTTTTTTTATGAGGTCATAAATTTATTGAATGCAAAAAAGAACTGAGATTCCCTCAATTCTTTTAAACTTTATATTAAAATTCTTTTGCAATTGCTACAGCTTTTTCAACTGCATTGTTGATGATTTCTTCAGTACGTGCTGGATCATAATCAGCACCTTCGATGAATACTTGTTGAAGGTCATCAATACCGATGAAGTTAAAAATTGTTTTAACATATTGTGATGCTGGATCTTCTCCACCATATACACCACCATTTGCTTGAATATGAACAACTTTTTTACCATCCGCAAGTCCCACTGGTCCTTCAGCAGTGTACTTAAATGTTTTACCTGCAACGTTTATAGTATCAAACCATGCTTTAAGACGAGTTGGGATGTTAAGATTCCATAATCCGTTTGCAACGATAACTTTGTCAGCATTTACGAATTGTTCAGTTGATTCATTGAAACGAGCAATTTTCGCTTGTTGATCTTCTGATAAATCTGTGAAGGCTGCACCTGATTGAAGTGCTCCCCAACCAGACATGATATCTAAATCGATTTCTGGGAAATCTTCATTATATAATTCAACTACTGTTATTTCATCATTTGGATTAGTTTCTTCATAAGTTTTTAAAAATTCTTCAAAAACTTTCATTGATTTTGAGTTTTCACCATCTAATGGGTGACCTTTGATAGCAAGAACATTTGCCATGTTAATTCTCCTTAAATATTAATTAATTTACTTTGTTATTATATGCCTAAAATTTACATATGTAAATTAAAATGTCTTAAAAGTTTTACATTTATTTTAAATGGCTAAAGTGCTATTATTAAGAAAAAGACAAAGGAGATCAATATGGCACTATTTAAAATCAGTTATTTCTCCAATTCTCTAGCTAAAGAAATGGAAATGGAAGTTATTCTTCCACAAAAAACAGAAAATACACCAGATTGGACGCAAGATCAACTCTCAGATTTACCAGTTCTCTATCTTCTTCACGGTATGGGTGGTAACGAAAATAATTGGTTACGTAGAACTCGGTTTGAACGTCTTATAAGAAATACAGCTCTAGCCGTAGTCATTCCAAATGGTGACTTATCTTGGTACAATAATACGACTTACGGGCTTAAGTATTTTGATGCCCTAGCAATTGACCTGCCAAAAATCGTTCATGAGTTTTTTCCTCAAATATCTCAAAATCCTGATAAAAACTTTATTGCTGGAGCTTCAATGGGTGGGTACGGTGCTTTCAAAACTGCACTAGCAACTAAACAGTTTGGTTATGCTGCCTCACTATCCGGTGCTCTCTTGGGAATTGAAAACAAAGAACTAAGATCATTTAGGGATGCTGAATATTGGTATGGAGTTTTTGGTGATCAGTTTGAAAATCCGAAAAATAATCTACTTGAGCTTGCTCAAAGAAAAATTAAAAACATTGATGAAATTCCTAAACTATTTGCTTGGTGTGGAAAAGAAGATTTCCTTTTTGAAGATAATCAAAAGTTAGTTAGTGACTTCAAAAACATAGGAATTAATATTGACTATAGAGTTGATGAGGGTAAACATGATTGGTACTATTGGGATCAACAAATTGAAACAGTTTTAGAATGGCTCCCAATTGATTATGTCAAAGAAGAAAGATTAAGCTAAATTTACATATATTATAAAAGTGCTGGGCTTAGACCCAACACTTTTTATTTTTATTTTGCTTCAACTGGATTTTGAGTTGTTTTAACTCCTTGTTCTTCTTTGTATAGTTTGCTGTCATACATTTTAATAAATGGGTACCATATTACAAATGCCACTACTGAACATACCAAAGATAATATAATTGCTTTCCAATCTCCACCTGACCCAATAAAAGCTCCAATACCTACCGGTGATGGCCAAGGCATCTGAGCGACAATTGGCCTTACGATTTCTAATTTAATCGCAAAGTATGCAATTGAAGCTGTAGTCATCGGTGCTAAGAAAAATGGAAGTGCAAGGTATGGATTATAAACAATCGGTAATCCAAAAATAAGCGGTTCATTAATATTAAATATACCTGGTGTAACAGAAGCCTTTCCTAATACCTTCAACTGGTCTGATTTTGCAAAGAATGCTAAGAATAGAACCAATCCTAATGTTGCTCCTGAACCGCCATTGATTACATATGAATTCTGGAATTCTCCTGCAAAAGGATAATTTGCTCCATTTGCATTTGCTGCCATATTTGCTAATACGATAGGAGTTAAGAATGAACCGATAATAGTTGCTCCATGAATTCCCACTACCCATAGTGCATGAATTAAGAAATATATAACCAGAATTCCTATCCAACTATTGGTTAGATTAGTTACGAAACTAAATGGAATATATATAAGTTTGAATATATCTGTACCTAAGAATATCAAGATACCATTGATTAATATAATAGCAAAAGCTATAACAAATGTAGGAATCAAGGCAGTAAATGAACGAGATACACCGGGTGGTACTGTATCAGGCATCTTAATAACCCAATTTCTTCGAACACACATGAAGTATAATCTAGTCGCTACTATAGCCATAATAATTGCAGTGAATATTCCAATCGCTCCTAATCGATCTACTCCACCACTAACTCTAAAACCACTGATTACCTTTTCATTATCAGTAACAATATTTACCAATTCCATCCTTCCGTTATTCATAACAATTTCAGGCAATGTCATAAGGAAGGCAAACATTGAAAGTAAAGCACCGGTCACAGGACTTACATTTAGCTTTTCTTCATCACGCTCAATTTTAGTTAACTCATAACCAATTACAATACCAAAATATAAAGCAAGCATTCCCATAGTTGCAGTATTTGCAACCATGTATAAGCTACTATACCTATAGATTGTATTATTAAAAAGATTTTCTAATGCAGCATTGTTGAATGCCATAGGTATTATATTTAATACTAAGAACATTGATCCTACAATTGTGAATGGAATTGAGGCCATACCTGCAGCCATTACTGCTCGAACTATTTTAGTCTGGGCAAGTTTACCCATTGGCTTCATTAAATGTTTTTCCAAAAAATCAAAAGTTTTGTTCATTTTTATTCTCCTTAAGAATGTATTTGAAGCGATTTTTCATATTGTTTAATTCTTTGATAGTGTTTATCTTCATCATGACTTATTTTTTTAAGCCTTTGTTCTACAAATATACACAATATTATTCCAAGTAAAGCAAAAGATGCAATTACTAATCTTGCCAGAAGAGTAGAATTCATGAAAGGATAAATATAATTAAAAGTATTATTACTTGTAGATATGACTATTAAAGCGTTTACAAAAAATTGTAAAAAATAAAATATCTTGGTGTAAGGTACCTTGTTAGTAGGAGTACTATATAATTTAATTTGCTCAAACATTGCAGGTATCATTACAATAATTAAAATTGCAGGAATTATAGCAAATAAAGATTTACTAAAGACTAATAGGATTACCCAATAAAGGTTAGCAAAAAAGAGGGTGGCAGTAATATAGCGAACTATCAAATAACGGTTATAGTACATTGATTGCAAACTAGTTTGTTTTTTCCTTGCTTCTAAAGCTGCTTTCTCATGATTATTCATTATCAAGCTCCCTTTAATTCCTTAATTAAATCTAAAATTTCCCTGTTTTGGCGATATACATTAATTAATTCTTGTGCCATTTCATTAAGAGTCATAGTTGTCATTAGGTGATCTTGAGCATGAACCATGATTATTTCCATTTCAATTTTCTTACCAGATGCATACTCTTTTAATAAATCTGTTTGGGACTTATGAGCTAGTAGAATCTGCTCATTAGCATCTTTCAACAGTTGATCTGCTTCATCAAAGCTCCCCTCCCTCATTTGAGAGAATGCTTGGTGAATAGTACTTCTCGCCTCACCACTATGTAAGATAATCTCGAAGGCGGCTACTTGAATATCTTCACTTTTCATTTCTTCATTCATATTTTCTCCCTCCTTCTAATCAATTAATCTAAGAAAATTATTTCGAAAATGCTCAAAAGTTATATCTTGTAAAATATCATTTTGCAAGTTCTCAGACTCGACAAGTTTTACAATTGCCTTAGTTATGGAAATCAAATTTTCATTTTCAATATATGATGGTGATATCAGAAATACAAACTTTACATTGGCATATTCATCATTCCAAGAAAAGCCCTTAGGTATCACTCCAATTGCAACCTTTGTAGTCATTCCCACAGGAAGAACTGGGTGAGGCACTGCCACAGTTTCGCTAAATAGAATTTGCCCCATTGATTCCCTTTGGTTAATTTGCTCAATCATCCGTTCCTTATAGTCTTCACGCTCACTTTGAGACGCTTTCGCCAAAAGTTCATCTAAAATACATTTTTTAGAAATATTCTCTCCTTCGAAAATTTCAAACATTTCTTTTGAAAGTTGACTATCAAAAATCTGTTCATTCCTTTCAGCATTAGAATTATTTTCCAACATTATCTTCTTGTCTTTGTTATTCAAACTAGAAATTATATTTCTAATAGAATATGTATCTTCGCTATTTAAAAAGACACTTACATGAACAACAGGAACTTTAAATACCATGGAAGAAAGGCTTATAGAGGAAATTATTAATTCGGCATCTCGTAGACTTTCCTCACATATTTCGTAATAACCAAGAACATCAACTATAGTCAGATAATTTGAAAATTCTTTTTCTACTCTAGTCTTCAATAATTGAGCACTTCCATACCCTGTTGCACAAATTATCAAAGTTTTTATTTTTTGATTTTCCTTATATTTTTCGATTGCCGCCATAAGGTGGAGAGTTAGATATGCCCACTCGCCATCATTGATTGTATATTTTCTTAAACTTGATATCTCACCGAGACGCTTTTTAGTTAACTCAAAAGTTGCTTGATAATTCTTTACTATTTCACTAAGAAGAGGGTTGTCTTGTACTATGTTCCTCTCCAAACGCACAAGCATTGGACGAATATGATCAAGAAGACCATTTTTTAAGTTAATATCTGAGGATAGCGGATATCCAGTTTCCTCTTCCATAACCTCAAGAGCTTGATCAAGCTCTGCTTCTAAAATATCACATGATTTATATCCTGAGATACTTGATTTTGACATTAAATGAAGGGCTAAATAGGCAACTTCTTCTTTGGGAAATTTAATATTTATTGATTCTTCAATTCTTTTAATAATCCTTTTTGCTACTTCATATTCGGTTGAATTATTGATATCTAAATCAATTCCTAGATCCTTTATTTCAGAACCCACAAGAATTCTTTTAATGCTTAAGGATAAATGAAGCACTAAATTTTGAATTATATAATCGGAAAGCTTGATCTTTTCTTGTCTACATTCATCAAGAATAATGATAGTCAATTCCTGAAAACTAATTTGATTAAAAAAGTTATTAAAATCAATATATTTCTTCACTGTATCTAGGTAAGAATTGCCAAAGAAATACTCTAAAATGAAATGTCTTTTATTTCTTTCTTTACCTTCGATATAAATTTCTTTTTTGCTTTTCTTAGCTAGTTTTAGATTATAAGGTTCAATAATTTCTTTAATTTCATTAATATCTTTGTTTAAAGTAGATTTGCTAAAGAACATTTCCTTAGATAATTTATCAAGGATTATTACTTCATCTTCAAGTAAGAGTCTATTGAGGATAAATTTTTGTCTCTCACTTGCTTCAGAATAATCAGTATCAATCATTGAAAAATTCATGCGGTGATCAACTTTGTTTAGAAATTTATCAAATAACAATCGATCATTAATGACTAAAGAGTACCCTTTCCCCTGTTTAGATTCGATATCTGCCCCATTTTTGCTTAATAACTCCTTAATATTAGATAAATAGGATCTTACCGTTCTATCAGAAATTGACATATGAGAAGCTAGATACTTACTGGTCAGAAAATCTCCATGTGCTTTTATTAAAAGTTGTAATAACTCTTTTTCTTTGCCTTTCATCATAAGTAAGTATCTCCCAATAAATATTTCATAGAATTAAATATTTTCTTCCACAACTGCTACTAGTTTTTCAATTCCTGACGGAATTGGTACGTAAGCTTGGAATGGTATGCTTACGACCGGCTTACCAACCTCTTGCCCATTTTTCTGAAATCTTTCCAAATACATTGATGTCTGCGGGCTGATTAGGAATAAATCAAAATCACTATCTTTGATCATTTGCTCACCTTGTGTTGCAGGAACAGCATCAAGTTCAATTTCTTTACCTTGGTTAGTAAAAAAATCAGTTGTTTTTTTTGCCATCATAGAAGATGACATTCCTGCTGCACAAATTATTAATGCTTTTTTCATTTTATCCACCCTAAAGCTTTTCACCATTAGATTCAATTACATCTTTATACCAGTAGAATGAATCTTTTTTAGCACGTTCTAGACTTCCTTCACCCTTGTTATCCTTATCAACATAGATGAAGCCATAACGTTTTTCCATTTCTCCAGTTCCAGCAGAAACTAAGTCTATACAACCCCAAGGAGTGTATCCCATAAGATCAACACCATCTTCAACAACTGCTAACTTCATTTGTTCAATATGGGCTTTAAGATATTCAATACGATATTCATCATGTATTGAACCGTCATCTTCTACCTTATCATAAGCCCCAAAACCATTTTCAACTATAAACATTGGCTTGTTGTACATATCTTGGAACCAGTTTAGTGAGTAGCGAAGCCCTTCAGGGTCGATTTGCCATCCCCAATCAGAAGCTTGTACGAATGGGTTTTTAACTAAATCTTTTGATTCATCATAATCATAGTAAGAATCTGATCCATTATGCTTAATTGCAAATGACATGTAGTATGAGAATCCAATATAGTCTACAGTACCTTCAAGTAAGTCTTTTTTATCTTGTTCAGTAAATTCAACTGATATTCCCTTTCTTTCCCAGTTATTCAAAATATACTGAGGATAAAATCCATGGACATGAACATCAGCAAAATAATATCTGAGTTCCATAGCTTTCTGAGCCATCAAGATATCCTTAGGATTACAAGTTGCTGGATAAATTGGGCACATGGCAATCATGCAACCAATCTCAAAATCAGGATTAATTTCCTTAGCTATTTTCACCGCACGCGCACTAGCAACAAGCTCATTATGTGCTGCTTGATACATTATCTCTTCACGGTTATCGCCTTCTTTGTAGTAAATTCCTGAGTTAGTAAATGGTGCAAAATCTTCATTATAATTAGCCTGATTATTTATTTCATTGAAGGTCATCCAGTACTTAACTTTATCTTTATAGCGTTTGAAACAAACTGTCGCAAAGCGAACGAAGAAGTCAATCGTTGCCCCTAAAACACACTAAATAAAAAAAGCAGATGTTAGTCTGCTAGTTCATTTCTTTGCTTTTCAAGTTCATCTATCAGCTCTTTGATTGTGATTGCTTGAACCCCACTTTTTTCAGCTTTATTAATTTCTTCATTCAGCTTACTAATTTCAGATCTTTCTTGAGGAGAATCAAATGGATCAGTCGAATAGTATTCAGTATAAATATAATCTGAAATATATTTGAATCCCAATTCTTTGTATTCATTGAAAATTGGATACACTTTAAACTGCGGTCCATACGCCATTAAATCTTCTAGTGCATATTTTAATAGTTCATCTAATGATATTGTATACTTAATATCGTCTTGTCTTTCAAGAGCTAGAAGCACATTTAATGTATCTCCAGGAGTTAAATTAGTAACCTCAGCAAGTGCTTGAATAACTTCAACTTTCCAGGTCTTAACTTCCCGATTACTTGAATTGAGCAATGTACTTGTTGGAATTCCTGTGATATTTGAAACTTCATTTCTTGTTATTTGGTAAGGCTCTAGGTACTTATCCATCACTTTTTTGTCAGTCATTATTTCTCCTTTATTTAAAGAAAAACCTCTGAATTGAGGCTTTTCAAATTTTATATTTAGAAAGTTCTTATTGTAGTATCTAATACTTTGAATGAACATCTAGGCTTGTCATATTGAATATGTGCTAGTGCGACTGAGTTATCAGTACGAGAACCACGAATTGTAACTCTTATTGTTTTGCCGTTTAACATTTCTAATCCATCTAACGACTGCTCTTTACCTTCATCGTCTTTTTGAGTTTTTTCATAATAGCTAAATGCAGCCCACATGTTTTTTAAAGAAAAACCGAGGTCGGTCCTTTCAATAACATCATAATCAACCCCGTTAATATCAATAGTCATAACTTTTTCCCATTGATCATTAACTAAATAGTTTATTTCGTCTTTTTTACCAATCTTCACATCTTCAGGTTCTTTGAAACCAGTAACCTTACTAATTTCTAAAAGACAATTTTCTAGTTGAGCTACTTCTTTTTGGCTTTTAGTGATAATTTCGGTATTGTAAATTTTGTGAGTTTGTTTCATTTTATTTCCTCTTTCGTTTTCTGAGGAACTTATGCTATAATTTTCTTAGAGCGCAAGTTCTAGTTCTAAAGAGTTACTCATTGATTTTCGAAGGTCTTGAGTATCTCTTTTTTGTTATCTTTACTATACTGTTATTATATCCCATTTTTGGGATATTGTAAAGCAATAACTATAATATTTTTAAATTTATTTTTAAACCAATAAAAAAAGCCCTAGGAAATGCTAGAGCTAATACACTATTTTAAAATTTATAGGAGTATTTCTCCTTTCTTTATAGATTTTCTACTAAGCTAGAATGGTAGATTAAGGAGTTCCTCTCTTTCTTTATTTAATTTGACTGCAGAGGCTTAGTGCAGCAATGTTTTGAGCTTATTCATATCAAGACCTGTGAACATCTCATCATCAATTTTAATAACTGGTGCTGATCTAAATCCTGCTTCTTTCAGCTCGTCTATATAATCAAAAATACTTAATTCTTGGAATTCAATTCCTTTAGACGTTAAGTGTTTTTTTAATATTTTGCAGGGTTGACAATTTGACTTAGTGTATATTGTTACTTGCTGCATTACCTAAAACTTCCAAAATTCGTTACTCGACGTCCATTTTCAGAATTTCCAACAGCTACGTAACGACGATTACCACTCGCTGCGATGTAAGTAACCCAAATATATCCGTCACTATCAAGCCAACCATCATAGTTGATTTCCATAGAAGGACCATAAGTTGCCACTACGTTACCTGATAAGCTTGCTTTGTCTCTTACATTCAATGCTGAAACTTCTACTGTAAATGTTCCATACTCTTCATTTACTTTTGTTGATGTTCCACTTGTGGGCGGTTTAGTTGCTGGAGTATCTGAGTAAGGAGGATAAAACCACCCTAGAATTTCTCCTTCAAAGTCTGCGTACTCTCTGACAATGTAACGAGCTGGTCCACCAATTTCAAGTGCCTCAGGATGATATTGACCGTCTATCACACCTTCCACATTTTGTTCAACTGTTTCCAAGGTATATCCGTCGCCGTCTTTGATAACTAGACCTGTGTGTCCATACGGGTGATCGTACGTTTGCATTACAAAGAATGCTCCTGCTCTAGCAACACTATTAGGATTGTTCCATTCGTTATATTCAACTTTAAATCCTTGTGCTGCGGCGCTATTTAATAGGTCAATAGCATTACCCCATAATGCTACACCAAAGAACTGGGTACAAATCCAGTTTGGCAAATCAACACATTGAGTACCGTATACTCCATCTGCATCAACTCCTACACCTTTATTTGCTAAATCGCATGCATAATTAATTACTTCGTTTTTTTTTGTCATTTATTTACGCTCCTTTTTCATCATCTTTTTCAATTTGTTTCAAGGTATTATCAAGAACTATAATCTTAGCTTTTGAATTATCTAGTTTTCTTATTTTAGACTGTAGTTCCTGATCTGCAGATAAAGTTTTACTTAAAAAATCTCCTACATCGAATTCAAAAATCAAACTAAGATTTGCTACTATACTTGCTAGTTCTTTACGACTGTACGCTACAATAACTGGTGGCATTGCTATCTTTGCAATTCCTAAATACTGTTCAATCGTCGGCACATCAAACATATCAGCAAAATCTATAACTAATACAACGACTGTAAATAAGATAAAGGCAATGAATTTCTTCATTAAGCCCTCGTTTCCTTTGTCTGATGAATAAAGATTATTTTTTTTTGAAACAATCGTTCCTAAGATATAATCTGTAGCGAGTATGATAGCGAAAATTGTAACTAGCACTACCATCGTTTTATTAAATAGTAAATCCATTTTTCTCCTTTTCTATAAATTCAAGTTATGCCACTTAGTCGCAGCTCCATTGCTATCAAAGCTTGCAGCTATTGCTACACTTCCAAGACCTTTAAATTGGCTTATGATTGCTAATACATCATCCATCGTCCACAATTCATTTTTACTGTTAATCATTCGCATTGGTACGTCAACAGTCATACCACTAAAACCGCTGTAAAACTTTCCTTTTGGATCAATGGTCAGCGCTGATGTATATGTCGTGTCTCCTGTCGCTTTCTTATATAAGAAACCAAGATAGTCTCCTGTGTCTTCAAGCCTTAGAGTAACACCCCTCACATTCACATCACTTGATTTAGAGCTTGTTCCTAATCGTCCAATTTTGCGAGTGCCATACCAGAACTCCATGCCGTCGTCATTCAATACTGCAGTTTTTACTCCATCTTTAAAAAACTGCATTCCATATTGATCAATATTTAAGTTCATTTTTGAGTTCTTAAAAAATTGGATACGATCTGAATACAATTTAATATTAGTAGAGCTATTATTAAATCCTACTGTGATTGCATTAACATCAAGCTTATCTGCTGTGATGCTGTTTGCCATAATTGCATCAGCAAGGATTCCACGACCAGTAATAGCATTTTTGAAAGTTTGTCCACCATCGTCTGAAATTCCAACCCCTGCAGCGTTTAGTATTACTATTAGATTTGGATTATCCTTATCCACTGCTAGCATGCTTCCGTCGTCGCTAAATTCAAATTGAGTATTTACTGACTTAAACATTTTAGTGACTATCTGAATCTCGTCGCTCATAGCCTGGAATGGCAATTTCTTACGACCTTCGAGAATGTCAGTAATATTATTAACTGCGTTAGACATCTTTCCTTGATATCGTTTGACAAGTCCTTCGGTTCCAAAAGTGAATTTGAGGTCTAGTATTTTTCCTAGCCAATTTCTTGTTATCTGACGAGAGACCACTCGAACCTCTTCATTCAATCCTATGCGTTCATCAATTAGTAATACATTGTCGCCTAAATTACTTTGAGCATATGGATAGCCCTTTTCCCTCAAGTCGACTAAATCAGCTGTTACTGAAATCTTAATCGATTCATCAACTAACTTCTTGAGAGCCTTGTCCATAGTAGCCGAGTCTTTCATTCGTCCATCTTTAATTGGTGGAGCATGAAGTTCACCTAATAATTTAGCAAGTGGACTAGTATATTCACGTTTCAACTTAGCATTTTTAATGCCTTCCTCAGAATCTTCGTAGTTTCCATATCCTCTAGCATATGTCCAGTAAGATTGACCGTCCACCTCTTTTACTATGTTCGAGGCATTTAGTCTGTGTCTATACATTACGTTACTGTCCGAACCAATTCGCTCTCTAATGGTTACTACATTCCCTGTGAAGGTGAATTCTGCTCCAATTCTGTCTAGAATACGCTGAAATGACTTCAAACAAGTATCACCATCACCAAAACCTTCAATTTTTATGTTGTTCCAGGCACCAATCAATTTATGAGTATATGGTGTTGGCTTAAAGCAGATATTAAATAACTCTTCAATAGAAAACGAGCCATCATACCTGTCATAAACTCTTTTAGAGTCTAGATCAAAATATAGCTTAGGAATTGCTTTAATTGATTTTTTTTGATATTTTCCTGAACCTTGCGACTTACAAATAATTATTCTATATGTAATATCATCATCACTAACTAATTCCCAATGCTGCTCAAGTTTATCTAAAAAAAGAGAATTTACCTTATTAGGTAAAATCTCCATAGATAGATTCATATTACCATTTATTTCATCAGATACGGTGTACGTGCCTAATAGAAAGTACTCTTTTCTCTCACCTGTTTGTTTATCAGGCTCAATATCTCTTACATACATTAAATATACCCTCGTGCATTAATTATTTTCTGACCGACAACACGAGACATTGTATTCGCTGCGGTATTGGAGCTTGGTAACATCATAAGGTGAATAGCATCTAGATAATTAATTACATCCCCTTCGTACATCACAGGACCACTGCCCGACTTGATATCTGAAGCTTTCAGCACAATACTCTCATTGAGATTTGATACATTTTCAAGCATCAAAATAGCTGTCATCACTTTAGTCATAGATGCTGGCATGATTGAATCATTCTCGTTGATTGAGTATAAGCTTTCTGAAGGAACGTTTGTAAAATATGTAGGATTCTGAACGGGAATTTTCATGATACTCGCTGCCTGCACTTTTGGTACTGACGTTGGTGTATAACTAGCATTCTTCAACTTTTGTTTTGCAATATCAGCGACTGCTTTAACTTGAGCATACCTCTCAGGACTTCCTGCATCAACATCAGTGCCCATGACGACACATGCGAAGATATCTTTAGTATCTTTAGCTTGAATCAATGTAGTGGCATTGAATAATGTGCCTAATGTCCCTGATTTCCCGCCTAATATGTCGTACTCTGCTTCAAGTCCATCATGATGCACTGTCGCATCTATGACTACGCTTCGAGCTTTAGGTCCTTTGACATTCACTGTATACTGCTTTCTTCCCCAATATTTCAATAAATCTGAATAAGCTAATGCATGCATTGTCAGTAATAAAAAATCTCTTGAACAAGATACTTGTCCAGAGATTGCTAGCCCAGTAGAATTTTTAAATGTCGTCTTAGACATACCAAGATATGCTGCTTTTTTATTCATTTCTGAAACGAAAACTGCAGAACATTCATCATCACTAGCTTGAATTTTTTGTCCCGAATCGTCAGGTAGAACAACTGGTGGTGTACTAGATTCTTTTGACATCTTAGAAATCTGACTACTTAGAGCAGCGTATGTCTTCGCAAGAGTTAATTCAATACCTTTTTCTGATGCTTCTAGGTTCTTGAAATCAACTTCTTTAACAGTTTTTGGCTCGTTTCCTTTTCCGTAAATATCTGTTAAGTCATATATCGATAGCTTTCTTATCTTACCTGTCAAATTTGCTGAAGATATACTTCCTACATAAACAATTGAATCTCCTGCAAAAGTATCAGAAGTAACAAGAATTTCTGAGATGTTTTCAAAATCATTCTTATCTGACACTCTTGTTAATCCTATATTTTGATTACCACTCTTGAAAGCTCCGTTGAACTGAACTCCACACAGTCCTTTAACATATCTGCTTACCGCTACATCGAATGTAACAAAGTATGCATGACTAGCTTTCAATTTAACTTTCTGATTCACTTGAGCAGATGTCTGACTATCCATAGTCAGATTATTAAATCCATCAGTATCTTTTGCGATTGTTACAGTCCCTGCATTATTAGACCAGAATGCTAAATTATTATTAAACCATCCATTTGAAAAAAGATTAATTGCGAAATCTTCAGTATTGTTTTTGATTGTTTCTTTGATTTTCTCAAGTTCTTCTGCAGTTACAGTCAATTCGATCCAGTCAGACCATTGGTCGACTTTAAAAGCTCTCACATATTTCTGAGCAGGATTATTGAGATCTAGGAATTCTTGATGTACATACACCCCCGAATTGCTAGATACCACTTGCAACATTCCGCTAGCTTTTGCTGGTGGATAATTTGTTCCGCCAGCTACAAAAAAAAGACCTCCAGTTTTATACTCATTGAGATCTACATTATTTAATCCTACGAAACGACTATTTACTGAATCTTTAATTTCTTTGATGCTATTCTCAACAGAAACAGACATTTTTTTCATATCATCTGGAATTCCTTCAAATAACTTGAAATTTTCATTAATCTGATCTAGATTTTGACGATTCCATTGAGGACCTATAATTTTCATTGCCATATTTTTCCTTTCTATCTATATAAAAATTTGAAATCAAATTCAATACTTGCGCTTGTACAGTCGTAAATCTGAAACGTGTTCCAGCCTGGCTTTAAGAAAATAAAATCTTTAGCTGTATCTTTCAAAGCTGCTAGTTTGTTTCTTGTTACATTTGCGCCCTCATATCGCCATACATCAGTATTTGCTACAGGTTTATTGATTGTAATCTTACTATCTGTCGTAAGATTTTTCAGTTTAAATCTTGTCGTAGAACCTGCAACTTTTTTTATTGTGATGTTCAACATTGATTCAAATGGATGCACCTCGACATTACCTGCATTGAATACTTTGAATGTAGCAGTTGATTCTGCATTGTGCGTATATATCAACTCAGTATCATCTACAGTTTCAAGTCCCATTCCCCACGCCCATGATGAGTCACTTGCAAGAATACCCTGAAGTTGAAGCTGTTGTGTCGTTAAACTGCTTTTTGCATAAGGAGTTTCAGTGGTCTCAAATTTCAATTCACCTTGAAGAACATTGAGATTTTGCTTTAACTCAAAATTGTCAGCAAGTCTTACTATGTATTGTTTAGGAGAAATACTTTCATCAACAAGACTATAATTGCTTATTTCTTGAATTAATAATTCTTCATCTTCATCAATCATTGAAAAAAGCTCATCTCTTACCATTCTTGCATCATAAAGATATTTTGATTTCGAATAAAAAGGTATTCTTATCGTTCGATAACTTGAGTCTGAGCCAAAATCAATTCTTCCACTTCTGCCTTCTAATTCCTGAAAATAATTTTTTTTATTTATAGAGGAGATAATAAAGTCAATTGCAGATATGTTAATATCACTTAATTTAAACTGTCCTTTTTTTGATGTAATTAATGCATCCAATGTTCTCCTCCTTACTACACTCTGAATACTCTAATTAAGTCATCAGTAGCATTTTCTTGATTTACATAGGTTCTAATTGTTTCTAAGTCACTTTCATTTGTGATATAGATGTTAATTGGCTGTTTAGTATTGATATCTTCTGATAAAGATTTGTTATCTTTCTTGTCTTGTTTTGCTCCTTCCATTGCGTACTTAATTCCGTCTGAGTTAGATAAAGTATTAATATTATTTCTTTCAAATACAACTTTGGCCTGCATATTCTCACCATTGAATTTTTCTAATTCATCAGCAATCATATTTCTATTAATATTGAAGCTGTCAGCAAGTTCATCAGCCATATCAGATACTGTGTCTTTTACACCTTTGAAATTCTCTTGCAAACTTGAATTTAAACCATACATGATTGCGGCACCTGCAGGAATTAAAAGTTTTTTATCATAGCTTATTGGTCCTTTGTGCCTTGCTATCCAATCTGCAATGCCACCAACGAAATCTGTAACAGCTCCCCAAGCTGATTTCAATCCACCAAGGAAACCATTCATGATTGCAGCACCTGCACCACTAAGATCTATATTTGCTAGGCTACTAAATATATTCTTAATGCTATCAATAATGCCAGATATGCTTGATCCTGCACTTGAAATAGCACTTACCATCCCATTCCACGCGCCACTCACAATTGATTGCATGCTATTACCTGCACTACCTAAATTACTGAAAAAAGAGGTAATATTGCTTATAACACCACCAATCGCACCACCAACCATTGAAATAACTGATTGAATACCTGACCATGCCCCACTAAGAACTCCTTTTAAAACATTACCTGAAGAGCCTAAACTATTAAATATTGATTTAATTACATTAATTACTGCAGAAATACCACTTCCAGCAACTGATATAACTGATTTTATGTTATTCCATGCACTAGAAATTATAGATTGTAATGTCGTTCCAGCACCACTCAAACTTCCAAAAATACCAATAACTGTCCCAACCCATGATGCAACTTGCGTTAAAGCAGGTACACATGCATTAAATATGTCGACTAAAAAGCTTATAACTGGAGTAAGAAATCCAACTGCTGTAGTAATCAAATCAAAGGTTGCTGATAAGCTTAACAGTATCCCCTTAAACACTCCACCTATGAAGGCACCTAACACTTGCAAGACTGGCATTAATGCACTCGCTAATACTGTAAGCAAAGGTTGAATTGCATTCCACATTTGTGAAAAAGATGCTACAAGTGTTTGAATTGCCGGAGCTACTATTGACATCATTGTGCTGAATGCATTAGCTATTGCAGGTGCAAGAGCTCCAATAACTGCTTGAATACCGCTGAAGTCTAAACTTGTAAATGCAGTTACTAGTGACTCTATTACAGGTTTAATATTTCCAATTGTTGTAGATAATATATCGAATGCTGTCGAAATCCCCACAAAAGCTGCTTTAAATGCGCCTCCTAAAAAGTCTCCCAATGTCTGAAATACAGGCATTAAGCTATCTGCAACAAGTGATAATAAAGGTTGCATAGCATTAATCAAGTTAGTAAATGACGTATTAAGACCTTCAACAGCAGGACCTGCAATTGATACTATTGAACTGAATGCTTGAGCAAGTGCTGGGGCAATTGAAGAAACAATTGATTGTAAACCACTTAAATCTATATTTGAAAATGTTGAACCGACTTGACTAACTATTGGAAGGATATCCCCGATAGAACCTGATAAAATATCAAAAGCCTTAGATAGTCCTTGAAATGCTGCATTTAATGTTCCACCTACAAAGGTCCCAATTGATTCAAATACAGGCATCATCTGTGATGCTAGGGCTAATAGTAACGGCTGTGCGTTATTCCAAAGAGTTACAAAAGAATTAGAAACTGATGCGATAGATGGACTAATTAGATCTAGCATTTTCCCAAATGCATTGGTAATTGCTGGAATAACTGAAGTGATTACACTTTTCAAACCTGTGAAGTTTAATTTTGTAAATGCTGTTGTAATAGACATAATCATTGGAGAAACTGAATCACCAATTGTTTTGAATAATTGAGGTATTTGACTGAATGCTGTTTTAAATCCATCAACTACAGGTTTAATAGTTGACTGAACTTTTGCACCTAATCCTTTCATTTCCGAAGTAATACCTACTCCCAACGCTTTCAATAAACCTTTACCACCGTTGATGAATTCTGGAGTAGCTGCTTTGAAAAAAGTCGCAATCGCTCCTGGTAAGCCTTTTAAGATATTTCCTACCATTGGAATAAAATTACCGAAAAAGAAAGTTGATGTAGTTTTTGCAAGTGCATTCAATGAAGGCTTAATATCATCACCTAATGCTAATTTACCTAATACATTAGAAAACGATGCTTTCATTGCTGCTAATGAACCACTGAATGTTTCAGATGCTTCTTTAGCAGTTGTTCCAGTAATATCAAGTTCTTCTTGTACTGCATGAATAGCTTGATAAACATCATTCAGATTACTAATGTCATAATGCACACCTGTTAATTTCTCAGCATCAGTTAACAGCCTTTGCATTTCTTCTTTAGTCCCACCATAACCTAGTTTTAAGTTATCCAGCATGGTGTAGTTTTGTTTCGCAAATCCCTGATAAGCATTTTGAATGTCGCCCATATTGGTCCCCATTTTATTTGCATTATCAGACATATCAATCATGGCCATATTTGCAACATCTGCTGCCTTTTCAGTATCACCACCAACAGATTGTAATAGACTTGCACTAAAACCTGTCACGTTCTCCATATAAGAGTTTGCTGATAGTCCTGTAGTTCTGTAAGCTTCATTAGCATAGCCTTTTACTTTATCTGCATTATCTTTGAAGAGAGTCTCAATTCCTCCCAACGATTGTTGAAGATTTGCACCTTCGTTTAAAGTTGCTGATAGTGCCTTGCCAATTCCTGCAGCAACAATTACACCTTTAGCAATTGCTACTAGCTTTCCACCTAGACTCTCACCGGCACTTGCACCTGCTGCTGAGGCTTCTGGATCTAATTGTCCACTAATAGCACCTCGAATACCGCGCATTGATGGCATTATTTGTATATACGCTTGACCTATTTCTGTTGCCATTAGTCAACACCTCCTTTCCCTGCTTCAGCTATTATTTTTTTACGCATAGCTTCAAATTCTTCACTTGAATTAAATGTCATTTCCTTTTTTTCTTCCTTCTTATCATTTGTCAGAAGATTTAATATTGAAGAAGGTCTATTCTTGTTTTTATGAGCATCTTCTGTTTTCGCCCAAAGCAAAAGACTTACTTTATCAATAAGCCCAGCTAGTAAAAAGGTGTCAAGCGGAACTTTCTGATCACTCATTTTCAATTTAATTCTTGAATCGTCCCTAAGCCCATACGAAAAAACAGCTACCTGTATTAAAGGTAGCTGTCGGTAATCATATATATTGTAAGTCTCAGCTAGATCGCATATTAATGCTGATTCATCTAGTTCAATCATACCGGCAAGGACAATTATTTTTTTATTTCTGGGCCTTGAAAAATGTCTTGAAATTCTTCCATCATTTTATCAGCAGCAACTATTCCATTTTCATCTCTGACATGTTCCTTAAGTTTTTTAGTTTGTTCTGAACCTAGCAACATTCTCATCACCGTTGAGGCAACCAAAGGATTAGTTTCAATTTCTGAAATTAATTCAAGTAATTCATAATTATTTAGATTTTCTTCCGGGACTTTATAAGCAAATCCTGTTTTAGTCTTACCTTTAATATCCATTTTTATTAAGCTCCTTTACCAAGTTTTTGTATGTATTCATAATGTGAATTACCATCTTTATCTGGCATTGCTGTTAATGTTGTTTCATACCCAATAGCATCACCATCTGTATACGAAATCTCCCCTAATTCAGAGACTTGGCCATTAGGAATAACAATACGTTTCAATAAACCATTTTTCAGAATCATGTCAATAACAAGAGCATGTTCCTCAAGTGGTGTAGCATTTGCTTTGATTGTAATACCAGTTGCGAGTGTTCCGCTGACGTTATCTTTCCCATATACTTCTTTGAGAACATCTACATTAGTTGCTTCAATTAATGTGTATGTAAAAGTATCTTCTTTTGAATTTTGAACAATAACAACTGTATCCCCACCCCACGCCTTGATTGTGTCAGTATCTGGGGTATTTTCGTTAGTCAATCCGTCTTCTGAAATATAGCCCAAACCCTTGAAAGCAGGATTAAGAGCAGTTGTTGCATCTGTGGGTAGAGCAGTACCGAGTGGAGCTGAATATATCGCACCGTCCACTTTAGGTTTTGCTGTCGAAACATTTTCTACTGTTGACATTTATTTCTCCTTTAATATTTAAAATCGAATACCGCTTGGTAGCGATATTCTTTAGTTTCTGTATCTGTAAAGTTGTAGTCACTATTTAACTTAACACTAGCAATCTCATCACTTTCAATTATTGATTCAATCACTTGTTTTAGTTCTTCGTTTAATACAGCTGCATCATACATAGATTTTGCATAACTTTGAAATGCAAAAGTTGCTGAATTAATGTGATTGCGCTTTGCACTACTTGTCTTTTCAAAAAGTACAAATCTTTCAGGTACTTTCTTTGGACGCTCTAAAAAGACGGGCACTGAAATGTGTCCGTCTAGAAAGTTATTTATAATCAACTCAATCATTAGCGCACCGCCTTTAGTAGAGTATTATTTTTTTTGTTATCTTTTTTTGCTTCATATGTAGAAGCGTATACCATTGCATTTGCACGAGTTTTACCAACATATATATCCTTTTTATATCCTGGTCCTGCTCTTCCTTGCACTTCACTAGCTTTCTCTTCTAACATAGATTGCATACCTGATGATTTCATCAATTGACCAATACCAGCATAATTAAGCTTAAAACCTTGTTTACTCAATTCGCTCTACCATCACTTTCTCATTCCAATCTAATGGTATCAATTCATCAATACCTTTAAGGGGTATACCAAAAGTTCTCCATTTTTTATCAAAGAAAACAACTTCTTTGTTTTCCCAATCATTAGTATCCCCTTTTGGAATCGCTAAAGTGTATACTGCCTTTCTTCCATCAATACTTAATTGATTTATTATATCATCAGCAGATGTAGGACTAACCAAAACATTATCTACTTCAATTTCCACATCTTCATATATTGGATGCTTAAAAGGGTCTTTACCGACATTCTTTTTATCAAGTAAGATTACAGTTATACCTTTAAGTTTATTGGCCATAAAAATCTATCACCCCATATCGTTGTTTTCTAAGTCCTAGACGACTAAGCTCTGAGTTTTTTATGAACAGACCGCCTCCAGGGACAAGATAAGAACCTGACCATGAATAACCAAGCGCACTTTCACTTGTTTGTGTCATCGGTTCTTGATCTGTCGAAGTCATGAGAGTTCTTGCAACGATATCTACAGTAACTGACTTAACAACGTTCAAGAAGTACACAGGGCTTTCAGAAATCATCTTATCAAGGTCTTTTGAGACTTTATTAGCCTCCATGCGTAAAGAGTCAGAAACGACTTCAAGAAGCTTTTCAGCTCTTTCAGTCTCATCATGTTTCAATGCCCGCCATAATGTAGTCACATCATCAATTGTTGCAAAAGGTTTCATGGTTCTCCTTTCATTAGCCCATCATTAAGTCATAGAGTTCTTGCTTTTTCGCACGTGGATTAAATTCAATTCCTTGCGCAGTCAGTTCCTGCTTGATTTGAGCAACTGTAATCCCGTCAAAATCATCATCATTTGATTCAGATTTAACAGCATCAGAATCTTCATTTGTAGTTTCAATTGGAGGGATTTCCTCAGATTCAATCGTCTCTACAATCTGCGACTTTACAGAATCATTAACAAGTACCCAATCTCCAAGCATTTGACTTACAGCATCTATAATTACATTGGTCTTTTTATTAATGTATCTCATCAACTACTCCTTTTATGCTTCCTCAACACGCGCAAATGCATCTGTATCTAGAATACCCCATCCGATGTAAGCTTCTGCACGTAAGCAGATTTCATTGTATGCTTTCAAGTCACGCCCAGTTTGATCAGGATCACCATATTCAATAATTTCCATTGGAATGTTCTCTGCATATCCCCATTTAAAGGCATTGGCAAAATCACCAGCAATGATATGATCTATTTTTGAAGTTCCGCCTTTTGTAACAAGCGTCTTATTAATATCTGAAGTCATACCATAAAATCCGTCTGGATTTTGACCAAAACGAAACTCAGGATATTGAGCAATCCCATTTACTTTTACCTTGCTTAATGCAGTCCCCGCAGCAGGTGACAAAGCAAGTCCTGTTACTGTTCCGCCATTTGCTGAAACTGCAGCAACGGCATCATCAATATTATCTTCAACTTTTGAAGTGTCATAAGTTAGAACATTTGAAGTTACTAAGCCATCAAAACTATTTGTAGCTTTGAATGTTGCATCTGTCATAGATTTTGGTTCTAGTCCATGAATTGCAGCGATATCAAATGCTTCAGCAATCTTCTTAGCATAGCCTTCAATAAATGATTCAAGATATTTCAATTGCTTCTCATCAGATGCTTTCATAAATTCATCTGTAACACGCGCCTGATAGATAATTTTGACTGGTTTAATTATCTTGCTTGTAACAGTTGCTTTCCCTTCTTTCTTCTGTTCTCCCTCACCAACAATTTGAGCATTTCCTTCTAAATTGAAAATAAATTGTTCTGTGCCTGTAAAAGGAATTGGAGTTTGAGAAGACAGTTTAGCAAGAGATGAGTGCCCCTTTACTTTTGAAAAAATATCAAGAACTGTTTCTGTTGGAAATAAGCTTCCGCTTTTTAATGTTGTCATTTAGTTATTCTCCTTTATTAGTTAAATCTTTTAACATAGATTTCAAGTTATTTTTAGCAGCATCACCAGGATTAGTTTCCAAAGATTTCAAAGGCGGTTTTGGTCCATTTGATTTTATAAATCCACTGAGTCGCTCAGCATCACTTTGAAGCGCTGATTCATCATCACCGACTAATCTATCCGCGAGATCATATGGTAATCCATTACTTAGTGCAATTTTTATTCGCAATTGTGCCATTTCAGATGCATTTGCTTTTTTTGTTAATTCTTCAATTTTACTTTTATAATTACCCTCACTTTCTTTTGCTTCATTAGCTAGAAATTCAAGTTTTCCTTCAAGATTTTTATTTGCTTCTTGAAGCTGACTATAATCTGAAAACTCACTTTCAATACTTTCTTTCTGTCGAGCAAGTCTGCTTTCAATAATCTTATTTAACTCCTCTTGAGTTTCAATTGGTTTAAAATCTGACATAACGTTTCCTTTCCCAGCTTTCCCGGCTGTATCGGTAATTTGTATAAGAAAAGCTCCTACATTCATAGAAGCCATTAATACCATATTTTTTGTTTTTTCTTGGGCTTAACATTAGAACAAGCCCAATGCGCAAGTAAAGCGCTATCCATTATACTGATGTCCATATCATCGAACTGTGACTTATAACCAAAGCCTCCATTAGTACCAATATTCCTTTTTGAACAGTTTGTTACAACTGTTGTCATAGATGGCTGCCCATTATGGCAAAGAGTTTTTTGATAAATTGCTTGTTCCCACATTGAATTAGCACTAATAATCTCGCTTACTTTAGGAAGTAAGGGTACTTTCAAACTAAAATCTTTCATTTCATTTGATAAAAGATTTTGTCCACTAGCACCATCAATCACTACTGCCTCAACATCTGCGTTCTTTAAAAAATTAATTATCCAATGATTGCCATTTCTTACTGACTGACAATCAATAGTTTCTACAAATATTTTTCCTGATAGTGTCTTGACTGCAACGCTCATAGATACATTAGAACCATCATTAGCATATTTGATTCCGACAAACAATTTTCCTTTTAAAACAGGCATTGCTTTGACTTTCAGTAAATTCCATTCTCCTTCAGTGATTGCTGATTTCTGATTGTAAGTTGGCCAGTAACCTAACCTTTGAATATTGTGGTCCAGCTTATCATTACCTAGCTCGGCTTCAATCTTCCTCTCGGTCAAATGATACCCAAGCGACGGATTAGAATTATACCAAGCATCAATATCTTGAATATCTTTAATACTGTCCACCGACCACTCAGCCCAACCTGAATATTTTAATTTACCTGCTAAAACATTCTCACGATACTTTGTAAATACTGTACCGCTTGATGATGGTGTCGGTGGTGTTCCACACATGATTGTCATAGGGTTATCGCTATCCGTCACCGTGTATTTCAAAGCAGCTTCTTGATCGGAAGTATATTCTTGAGCCTCATCAATGATTAGTAAGTCAAATCCTTCACCAAGTCCTCCACTTGAGGTTCTCGTTCGATACTGAATTATTCCTCCAGTTGCATATAACTCTAAACGTTCTTGACCTTTAGCTTTAATTGAATTAAAGTCATCACCTTCAACATAACCAGAATCTTCGAGGTACTTTTTCAATTTCTCATACGAAGAATGAGATGTAGTTATTCTGTGAGCTGTATGTAGTATATTCAATCCATTTTCCAAAGCCCACAGTTCAAGCATGTACACAATCTCTGTTTTACCATTACGTCGAGATATAGAATATCCATACTTTTGATGTGCCCAAAGACCATTTTCATCAACTGCCATTACATCTTTTAGAAGATACTCTTGCCACTCATAGCATTTTAACTTCGTTTTGTTATAAAAGTCGATTGCTTCGCGATATTTTGTTTCAGTATACGGAACAATTACTGATTGAGTTGGATGTTGATTACCACGTCTTACTTTAGTAGTCATATATATCCTCTCTTCAATCATTTCAGCATGATAACCCTATCGCATGGGATAATTTCTTGATTATTTTTTAATTATGAATTATAATAAAAACATAAAGAGAGTTAGTTTCGCGCCCCTTGTACTTTATGTACGGCGCCATAGTCAACTCTCTTTTTTTAGTACATCAATTAATGTATTACCCCTTTTAATAACTACAATATTAAGTCCCCTGCGACCACTTCGATAGATTTTTTCTAGCTGATTTTTCACATCATTATCTGTCAATTTGGACTTAGTAATATCAATAATTATATTCTCAGATTGAACTTTAGCTTTTTTCATATTGCCGTCAATTACATTTTTCCCATTACCAGTAATTTCTTTCAAGTCGTAAGCAATTCCATTTACAAGGTAGTCCGGAGTTTTCATACCACTAGGGTAATTTACTCTAGGTACAAATTGAACATGCATTCCGAACTTTTCAGCAATCCATGATGCTACTTCTTCCTCTTTGCCGGAATAGTCTAAAACCACCTTTTTACCATCTACTAAATACACAATCCCTTGATGTTCCCATCGAGTGAGTTCTGATACTTTAATATTTTTTGAATTAAAGTTCTTAAGCCATTCGTCCTTTAAACTTATATACGATTTATCTACCTTGCTATCATATAGATTCAAGGTTTTTCTTCTTGTAAGCTCATCACTATCATGCCATTGTTTTGTATGTGAATTTTGTACTCTCTTCCCTTTTCTAGGATTATATTCAACTAAACACCTACAATTTTGATGTCTTTTATAAAAGTCTGGTGGCTCAGTACCGTATAAAAAAACACCCGCAAGGCTTCTACACCACGCGCATGCTTTACCTGATACTGTCCTTTTGATGGTTGGAGACAATCCAGATTTGAAATGGAATTCAACATTCTTCTTAATTGAGTCATCAACTATACTCTGTGTGAAATTAACAATTGGATCTTTAAGAATCCATTCGATTTTATTGAAATCATCCTCTGAAGAAATTCTATTTATAAGACCATTAATCCTATTTTGATTTATATCTGGAATCTGTGCTGCTATTCCAATTCCAGACCTTTCATTCAATAGATTTTGTACTTCTTCAGCATATTTTGACACTAAATCATAGTTATTTTTAAGAGTCTTATTTAATACCCTGTCCGCAATGTTAAAATACATCTTCCCATCAGGAAGAATGTCTGCCGTAATATTTTCTCGAAATACTGATGATAAAATTTCACCAATTTCAATAGCATATTCATTAACAGATAAGTAATCAGCGTCCCCATCTTGCAAAAGTCTAAGTAACTTTTCAATTTTTTTACTTTTTTCGCTTTTATTGTCAAAACTTGATGATATAGCTTCTAACAATTCTGGAACAATATCATCATGCATTTAATTTGCTCCTTTAACTCCGATTAAATCTTGCAAAGTGTTAGCATCAATGTATCCTTCAACTGCTTGGTTGAGCTTAATAGCACCATCTCCAACTAGAGCTAACATACTTGCATCAGCTTCAAATAAAGGTTCCCATTTTGGTTTTGTTTTTACAAATTGTCTGCGTTCATATTGAAAATCGTCTCTAAGGCATGCTGCTAAAAACGCTACATTTAGCAAACCTGCTCCTAAACTTCGTTGTGCTTTACGACCTGCTAGTCTCAAGCTTTCGTGACTAGCTTTCATTGCCTCAACAGAAGATGGATTATCTGAAACAAACCCTAGATCATCTAATGTCAACCCTGTTTCTCCTGCAAAACCTGCAGCAGCTGTTCTTAATTGTTCGGTAAATGGTGACATGCTTGGTGTTGTAAACTGGCCAAGTTGAGGTTTATCTCCATCTTCATCTTTTGAAAATTGAAGCATGCTCGCTACTGTGGCTTTCCAACTGTCCATCGGTTCAGCATCAGAACTTAATCCAACAATATATTTTTGTGGAAATGAGTAAAATTCTGCAGTAATGTCTGCACGCTCCATTGTCCTTTTTGCATATCGTTGATAGTACATTCCAGAACGTGTGATTCTTGAGCGGCCGAAGGGTCTTACTGCATCTGGCCTATGAATTACTGGAACTAATAAAGGATGACCAGTAACATTTTCTATTAGAAGGTCTTTTTCTGGTTGATTCTTGTAATAAAAGTATGTTGCATCCGAGGTGAAATGTGCCTCCAAGGAAGGATTTCCATAATCATCTCTTTCTAATACTGCATAACCTTCAGTCAACAAACCAGTTATAGGATCAATGATACCAGTTGCATTATTCGCTTCAATTACTTGTAATCTTGGAAGTTCATTTTCGACTTTAGAAATGTAAACAAAAGAGCAAGATGCAATCAATGATGACAAGACAACACTGTCAAAAAACACATCTGGATTGTTTGCATTGAATATTTCTTCAACTTTGAAATCATCATTTTCAAATTCACGAAATACCAACCTGTCTGCAAGACTGTCAACTCCTTTAGCACACCAACCCAGGATGGAATTGTATCTCCTCCTAATATTCTCTGGTATTGTCATTCCTACAACTGCATCTCGATATTTCATTGAGTATTGTGCATATCTCATAGTAACTCTGCTGCTATGCTCTACAAGCTTTTTTCTGAGGTATTCAATGCCTTTCTCCGTCATTTCATCAACTCCTTTCATATCACGCGAGAAAAAATGTACAGTGACGGCGTGAAGGGCGCTCACGCCGACAGGGAGGGTGGTACCCCCCTATATTATTTTGCTTTATAGTTAACCCAATCAATTGATTGTGGAAGGTTACGGTTGCCTAATACTGTAGTAGTTTTTTCTTTATTATTGTTATTATTATTTATTTTATTATTAAATAATTTATCTGATTTTTGTCTATTACATGTCCAATGAGCGAGCTGTAAATTATCTATGTCAGACGGATGTCCACCCTTGCTGACCGGAATAATATGGTCAACAACTGCGCTCATTGGATCTGGTGCTTTCAATTTCTTATCTATAAGTTGTCCACATATACCACAAACATTATCAGTCTTTAACAATCTCTTTCGATTCTTTTCAAATGCGACACGGTGTGGTCCTTGTTTGTCTGCACGTACCATCTCGACTCCTTTAGTTAATACAAAAAGTCTACCTGTGAGGGTAGACTAAAAATTAGAAGATTGTATGAAAAAGTTTTAATCGTTTTGCTGAAAAACTTTATGCTATCATAATATCTTTATTTCAATTAGACTTCAATAGCTGAAAGTCTACACTTATAGTCTGCCGGAGATTCTCGCATAAGCATTTAAAATATATTTCCTTTTGTTATATATGCTCGCTTTAGAAAGATTATATAAACTCACTTTAGGAAGATTGCAGGATTTAATCATATCAGTCCACTCGTAGTCATTTAACCATCTCAATTCGAAAATATCTCTATGAATTTGTGGTAGAGTTTCTTGGAGTTCATCTACATTCTTCTTAAAATTATAATAACTGCACAGCTCCCTATCTTCGCTGTACTTAATAGCTAGTGATTCAGGTTGTCTTGATATGATTCCACTGGGACTACCTACTCTTTCATCTTGCTCAGCATTTGTTGAGATTTCTTCTCTTCTTCTTTTAATCTTTCTGTCTATATCTTTATAGCTTTTTAATTCTTCTTCGTACGCATCATACTGTGAACGTGTTAGTTCAACTTTCATCTATATCCTCCTCTGCATAACCGCCAATTTTCATTTTCTTTATATCGTCAGCATCTAACTTTACACCCCACATGTGATATTTGTTTTTAAACTCTGTTACACCAATGATATGTTTCTCTTGATGGTGTATGCTACATAACGCTGCAAATGTAAATTGTGTGTTATCAATCTTGTTTCTGTTACGTCTTCCAACCGCATGGTCAAAGTGATCTATCTCTGCATGCTTACCACAAATACAACATGTCCTAGACATAATACACTTATAGAAATAGTGGTCTTGATTCTCAGGTAATATCTCATAACCCTCTTTGAAAGGAATATCATTTTCAAATATAAAATCCAATACTAAATTGATTAGAAATGTTACATCCGATACTGAAGTATTGCTTGCAGACAAAGACATTGCATCGCCTGTCACATCTTCATACATTGAATAAAAGTATTCTTGCAAACTACTCTTTGTATGATCAGTAGCCATACTAATATCATTAAGCAATGCAAAAAAGAATTTCCTTTGTCTCTCTGAGACTTTTCTTGGGTCTTGAAATTTGATTATGACTTCTCTTGGATATTCATCAAACCCTTCATAAATCTTTGATAATCTATTTATATCAAGCTTCTCATTTAATTGAACAAGTAGCTTGTCATCATCATAGCCTCTCACTACTGCTGTATACTTGTTCAGATATTCCATGACTAATCTTCATCTTTCCAGATAGGAACTCCATAGTCATCACGTTCTATCATTGATTCATCTAACTCTTGCCTTGTTTGTCTATCATCTTGTTTTTTACGTTCCATCAAAGTAAGACTACCTACGACGATTTCAGTAACGTATATACGTTGTCCTTGGTTATTTTGAAAATTTCTTGTTTGAATACGCCCTTCGATACCAATCAACTCACCTTTGTGAGTATGCATTGATAAAATTTCTGCAGTTTTATTCCAAGCGATACATTGAACAAAATCAGCATCATACTCTCCATTTTGATTTTTAAATTTTCTAGTTACAGCTAGTGTAAAATTTGCATACTTTCCATTTGCTGTTTCTTTTAATTCAATATCTTTTGTTAGTCTACCTACTAACACGCTATTGTTAATCATTTATATTCTCCTTCGCATTCTGTAATACAATCTAGGCCCTCTGAATTCATCATACCTATAATCATATTTAACGAGTTCTTTCTGATTGGTTTCTGGATTCACTCTTTCAAATTCAATTAGCTCCCAATCTTGATTATTCTTTTCAAGTTGTTCAACTACTTCATCATTTGCAATCCATTTATCAATCATACTTCTTGTATATTTAAAATTTTGAGTTCTTGCAGTAACAGGCTTTTTCATATTCCCTTTACTCGCAAACCACTTTCTCTTGCCTTTGCGATTCTCTTGCTTGAACTCCTTAGTAAGATATGCTGCTATTACTTCTATTCCCGGAACATACTTTCCATAAACTCTTTGCTTTGAAATTCGTCTTACATTTGCAATACCAAGCGATAATTTATTCTTACCTCTTCCTTTACACCATAGTGATTCTATTTCATCACGAGATAGCTTGTTATCCATAATAAAGTGATGATGTAATCTCTTCTCGTAACGCCCTTCAATCACAGCCATATACTTCACTGGCTCTATATTTCTCTTAGCACGCGCACGGTTTACTCTCTTTATGAAGAGTCTTAATTCTTTTTCAGCATCTTCTATTGTTTCTGGTAAGAAGTCATCATCATACGTAAGTGTTCCAAATAAATCTCCATTACTGAAATTTGTAATAGCATTCAATCTAAACCATGTTTGTGCATTACGATAATTCAAATTCCTTTGCACTGGTCTAGAAATATCTTCTTTTCTCTTTCTTGGTTTTCCATCTCTTACAAAATCTACTTTTTGATCTTTACCAAGAATTACTGATTCTTTATAATTATCTCCTGCTAACCTAGTTACATTTCTCATAAACATAATAATTAATTCCTTTACATTTATTTAACGACCTGAAGATAATACCTATTACAAGCCGTCTAAACGCTATTAGTTATAGCGTTTGTGTTGAGAAATCAACTGTTATATGCTATGATTAGCTTACGAGTAATAATTGATTTCTATCAATAATCAAGAGCTGCCTTTTGCCGAGGTAGCTCTTTTTTTGTATTTGTTGCTTATTCCCAAGATATTATTATTATTTCTACATTGGTAGGACTTTGGAATACATGTTCCCTTTGAGCAGTTCCTGTTCGTATTTCAAAGCCTTCCCCAAGTTTCTCTCCTAATAATTCAGCAGTTAATTCATTAAAAATTCTACTTCGTGAATATTCGCTATCAACTTTGTCGCTTACAATCATGTAGCTTCCTTCACCTTTATCTGCTTCAATTTTTAATGTTTTCTCTAGTTGTAAGTTTGCATACCAGCGTTCAAACCACACTTTATGACATTTGATTTTTCGTTGTTTTAATTCATCTGCTAAACTCATTTTCATATCTCCTAGTCTTTTTTAGTCAATGTGTATGGCACTATGCTCTCTGGCATGTAATTAACTTCATACTTGTATTTATTGACCTTAGCACCTTCTAAATCTTCAACTACATACATATTCCAGTCTGTAAGGTTTATTAGATGCTTTTTGTATACTTCTTTTTCAGTCTCAGCTACAATTACAAGCTTTGTCTTATCTGATGTATCAACTGATATACGACCAATTACTTCAAATTCAACTTTATCTGTTCTTGTATTAATGATTGCTACACGTCTTACAACGTTGAAATTATCAGCCTCTTGACTTACATTGTAAGAGACTTTACTTGCTTGACTTTCACACCCTGCTAGTAGAAAAATCATAATTACTGAACTCATTAGAATTACTAGTTTATTTCTCTTCATTTTATCCCCTTATTTATTCCATACAGTAGAGCTACTGCTATTTGAGCATCTGCTAATCCAAAGCTGTTTTTATCTTCCCACTCCCTGAATTCTTTACTTTTAGGAATCCAAGGTTTTGTTGCAAACATATCGTATTCTTCAAGAATTTGTTTTATGTAGCTACAATTTTCATCCACTAAGATAAGTTGCATAACCCCTAAGAACGTTGCACCATCTTCTCGTAGTTCATTAAAGTATTCAATTCGCTCTATTACTGCATCTGGAAGATTTGTAATAGGTGGATGTATTTTTTGTTCATCATCAATATAAAATCCATTGATGTTTTTCATCGCAACTCTTAAATGATCTTTTGTATCACTCATTTTCTTCTCCTTTAACATTTAGTTATTTTAATTTTTCATCATTTTCATGTACAAACTTACTTTGAGTTATTGCTATCTTCCTACCACAACTAGAACAATAAAATTTTTTTATCATATAAACAGTCATTGCTCCCTCAAATATAAATTTTCCATTTTTATAAAGATCTTTTTCGTTTCCTTTGTACTCAACCTTTACTTTAAATACATCGCAGTTGCACTCAGGACACTTTCTAATTTCCATTTTTATGTCCTTCTTAACTATAATCTAAAAGATTTTTTTATTTCATCTTCTAATTGTGAACCAGCTTTTCTCATTTCCTTTAGTTTTTCATCCCGAGTCAAATCGCTATTCATAATATTATTAACAGAATTCTTAAATTGTATATCTAAAGCATAATTTTGATACCTACATCGGCTGCAATATGGTCTTACATCGCTAATTGGATCAAATGCAAGTTTATGTCCAAATATTTTGCATAACAATTTCATTTATTTATCCTCGTAATAAAGGTGGTTATTATATAATCTTGGTGTCATATGACCATCGTAGAGAAAATACTCCATGCCAGTCTCGCTGTCTTTTATGATTTGAGCTGGCTTGTCGCTATCTCCGATAGGTACTATGGTTACAACATCTAAAGTCACGCGCCTTTTGTTTTGTTCCTCACTGGTTCTCTTACAACCTGTTAGAGTAATTGCTGATATTAATAATGTAATTATCAATAATGTCTTAGTTATTCTTTTCAAATTTATTTACCTCCATTAATGATTGGTAAAGTATATGTGATATCAGTTAATACTGTTTTGCAAAATATTAATAGAAATACTAATGCTATTACTTCACCAAGCTTTATTGGTCTTAAACCAAAATATGCTGCAATTGAATGGTTGAATGCTAATTGAATAAGACAAGATATAAAAATCACTATGATGGATACTTGCAATAATGCTTTAATATATTCCATTTCATTCTCCTTCATTATCTGTACTGCCAAATCCACCTTCACGCGCATTGATTGCTTCATCATCATCTGCTTTAAGGTATTTACTGAATACTCCTTGCATGATCTTATCGCCCTTTTTGATTTCAATTGGACCATCTGTGATATTTGTAAACTGGCCAAAGAAGTGACCTTCATTTGTTGGATTGTTAAAATAGTCTGCATCAACGACTCCAACTGAATTTGTAAGAACAATACCTTTTTTACGTGGATTGCTACTTCTGTCATATAGATATAGAACTTCATCATCTTGCATATAAGCTTTCAGACCTGTTGCAACTAACTTTATTTCATTAGGTTGGATAGTTACATCTTCTGCTGACTCAATATCATATCCTGCAGCATTCATAGTTGCTCGCTTAGGTATGTTTATTCCTTTATGTTCAAATGCTGATACTACTTTAAATCCTCTTAGTTTCATAATTTCTCTCCTAGACTAGTCCATGTGATTAACAAAGCAGTGTTCCATGCTCGATCATAAACACCGAATCCCTTGCTTTCTAATTCTTTCCTAATTCGTTTTGCAAATTGAAAGAGAATATTGTCATACTTCTTGTAGATTATCAGCTGACACTTTTCGTTTTCAGCTTCGTGTTTGATTCTTTCACTTAGTTCTTCAACTGCAGATAATTCTTTCAACTCTACTTTTCTACGAGTTGCAACTATCTTTCTTGCTTCTGATGCATTAATCATTTAACAGCTCCTTGTTCTCGTAAATATTTCCAATGACTTCTGAATAATAAGCAAATTTACTTAATAAGATATTTTCGCCTAAAACATATGTAGCATTATCTTCTTTCCAATTCACAACAAAAGTATCGTTGTAAAATTCATCGTACGGATAATCCGAAATTTTAAGTATGTCTTTTTCATATATTTCAATGCCATTTTTGTCTTTTAACCCTGTGTATTGCATTACTTTATATTGCTCAGGACTCATTACTGCAAAAGTTAATATTGTACCTGCACTACCATATTTCATTTCTTGACCAATATTGTGATTCTTAAATGGTGTATACCATGCTCTAATTTTAATCTTCCTCATGAAGTCTCCTTCCGCACATTGGACAGTAATTGATGGTTAATATAGTAGGTAAACAAGCACAGTAACTGTCAGACAAAATAACATCGTTGTTTTCATCAATGGTGATATATGCTTCCGTTGTTGGAGTTGATATTTCTTTGCTTTCTTCTCCAAACTTACAGTATCCACATTTATTTTGCATCCACTGACTCCAAATTTCCGTACTTTACATTTACATGATGTCCACAGCTAATCAGCACCATAAAATCTTTTTTATTGAACGATATCACGTCTAACACAACAGTTTTATTCCTTAGCTCTACCACGCGCCCTATGAACTCATGCTTTAACTTGCTACTTGTACCTTTATAGATATCTCCTACAGATACCTGACTTCTTGGAACTCTTCTCTTCATTTAATTAATCTCCTTCATTTCATGAAATCTTGCATCATACCATGCATTAGCTGCTTGTGCTTTTATCTTATTTTTATATCGAATGGCTTTTGTCTCATCACATGACCATTCAACAACTTTGCTTGCATTGCTACCTGAATACTGTTTCCCATTGTATTCTTTAGTTCCATATGCATCTGTCTCTAATGTTTTGTAAGTTAGAAACTTCCCATCACATTTTCTTTTTAATATTATGGCCATAAATATTTTCACTCTTCCCTTAGAAACTTCAATTCGAATGGTTTTGCATCAGTTGTCGTTTTTTGATAGGCTCTAGAACCATAGTCCATAACTCGTGAAGGAGCTATTCCTAATTCTTTTGCAATCTGATAGATAGTTCCTTCAGCAACTACTTCATTACCCTTATGCAATTCGTAAATTCTTCTGTAATTCATTACTCTTCTCCTATATACACTAATCTGAAGGAAGTAGCTTCATTAGTTCTTTTACAATATGCAGGATATCCAAAGTATTTTAATGATTTTACTTTCATCTGCATCAGTTCCGCTATCTCCTCGAGAGTTCCATCACACAGGTTCTCTTCTCCTCTATACAAAGAATAGATTTTAACCATAACTTCTCATAGCTCACTTCTTTTAATTATCTTATGAGCAGGTGGTATTGGTGTTTCTACATCTTTCAATGATTGGCCATGATATTTTGCACCTTGAAACCATTTATCATTTCCTGGCACTACACAATGACCTTTAGATGATTTTCTTACTACTTCACTTCTTGTTTGATAAAGAAAGCCACCTAGGATATTTGCTACTTCATAAAATACATATCTAAACTGGTTACCACGTTGATACCAACCTCTTTTTAATTTAACTGTCATTCCTCTATCCCCATTGATACACCTTCAAGGCTAATCTTCAAGTTCTTAGGAACTGTTTCTATATATTGAATTAACTCACTAGATTGAACTTGCGTATACTCAAGGTACACTCCGTTAGCCCATGCGTATGCAAACTTCTCTTCACGGTCTTTGTATCTTTTTTCATCTTTCAACCACGTCATAGCCTTTTCTTGAATATATCTTGCACGGCCTGAAGGTGCTTTTGTTTTTTCATCCATTGCTTCAGATAAAGAATAATCTTTTCCTTTACTGAACATGATCCACAAGCCAACTACAGCAGGAACCTCATGTCCTCTTTTAATAAAGATTTCAACCTTATTTAGATCAACTGCTTTAACAAATTCATTTTTCTCATAGAGACTTACTCTCTTTGCTTCTACATGAATTAATACATCTTTGTATTCTTTTCCTTCGTATTTCACTATTAATTTTTCTAATATCATTTAATATTCCTCGTTTCTTTTATGCTGCACTGTGAAGCTTCGCTTGTTTGTTTTTTTCTTTAACCAACTCAACCCATTTATCAACAACCTTTTTAAGTTCTTTTGATGGATCACAATTTTTCATTCCTCTAACCTGAATTACTTTATCCTTATATTCCATAGTAAAAAATGGTGTATCCAACTTATTTTTTTCCCTAATAAACACTATCGAAGTAGAGCCTTTAAAATGCCCTTCAATATAGCCTCTACCACCAACACAATGCATTAGACACCTACCCTCATTTATTAAGTCGTATGGAGTTTTGGGCAAAACAAAGATATAATTGCCTATTGTCATTTCAAAGTGACTTCTATTTTCTAAAATCTTCTTTGATAATTCAGCTTCATTTTTTAATTTTTCTTCTATCGATCTAGCTCGCTCTATATCTTTGATAGCATTTAATGAATTTACAGCCTCATCATGAGATCTTTCTAAATTTTTTGGCCAAATAACATTTTTTGATGTGGTTTCAATTCCTAGTTCTTCAAGTAAATCTCTGTAGTCCTTATAATATTGAAATTGTTTTTCTTGTTTCAATAAGTAATTCTGTAATTTTAGTAAGCCTATATTTTTTGGTAGCTTATTCAAGTCACTAACTTGCATATAATTACCAATTCCTGGTACATATTTAATCCCTCTACTTGTAATTTCATACTTCAACAAGAATTCATTTGAAGAAACATCTGAATTTTTTAAAAAACTTTTATTGCTTTTTAATTTTTTCATGGTCATTCTTCTCATATCGACTCTATTTCCGTACAAATCAGATATAAGGCCACGTGCATGAATCTTTTCGACATACTCAATCACATCTCGATATTTGTAAACATGATCAAGCTTATCTGAAGAAATATATTTCAATTGCAAATATTTTAATTCCGATTTTTTTATCAATTTATCTTCATAACCATTTTCATAAAAAGTTATTGATGGATGATAAATCCCGAAATCTAATTTACCGAAATAGTATCCTCCGTTATTACTTGCACTGACAAAAATACATTCATCAGATTGCAATACTTGGATGCTCACTAAATTATTAGTAAGTCTTTGTTTCCCGTCTTCAATAAATGAACATATACTATAAGTCTGCTTCTCTATTCTCTTTGAAGAACATAGTATTATTTGAAAAAATTTTTCCTTATGAAAAAAGCTTAACCTTGAATTTTTTGTTAATCTCTTTTTAATGGTATGTATATGTTTTTTATCTGAAGCAACAATTTTTTTATTTTTATTGGCCCAAATGAAAGTTGGAATTTGATAGTAACACCAATCGAAAAATGATTTAGGAGGTTTTAGACAACTTTCTGCGTAATCTTGTGCTGTTTTCATTCCTACCTCCTACATGAAATCGAAAATTGTCGTTTGATTTGGATCAATATCGTTCTTTTTCTTCTTTGTTTTTATAACTGCTGCATTTTTTAACTTTTTATTTTGCTTTTCTAAATTTCTTCTTGCTCTTTCACCAGGATCACTTAAAGTTACTCTTGCTACTGCAGTAGCATCTGAAAGATAGTATTCTCTAACCCATTCAAATACTTGGTCATGTTCAACCATTGCACATCCTTCAAACGCTTGTTCTCTTGATTTTGACCCTGCATAATTGAAAGCATTTGAAATCGTCTTACCTGACTTGAGTATTGAAATAAATAGCTCTTCATCATCTTGATCACACAACCAATTATGAATCGTATGTATTGGTTCATAACTTGTATGTTCTACTTCTTTCAACATCTTTTTTAATGCTTTATCTTTATTGCTGATATTCTTATCAGTTTGTATTTCAATTATTTCCATGTTATAATCACCTTATAATCCTTTTCAATGTCGCTCACGGTTGCAGCCTAGCGACTTTTTTTGTTGTCTTCTTTTCCTCTTTCTCCCATTTTCGAGTCATTTCTAACCATGAAAAAAATATTGAAAATAAGAAGAATACTAATAGAACTAATAGCGTTCCGAATAGTTCATCCATATTAATCTCCTTTCGAATCTATTTTAAGAATGTATCTTTTTCATTTTTTCATCAAATATATTTTCTAATGCTGAGTAATATCCAGTCATTGTTAATGGAATAATGGCACCCTCTATTGAATCTCTTTCTTCACCATCAGCCATTATATGTGTTACTTTGTATTTTTGGTTTTGTCTCTTCATTTATTTCTCCTTTATATGTTATATAGATTGTTTATTTGTTATAATTAAAATAAAAATGTGAGGTACAAAATGTTACAGTCATATGAGATTAAACTTGGTTTATATAAAGATGTAATTTGTGTTGATGTGAAAGAAACTTGCCCTTTTTGCAACTTAGGAATAAAGCCCATTCATGTAACGTCAACAACATTCGAAAATATCGATAAGAAAACTGCTTTTTTATTACTTAACCAATGTCCATCATGTAAGCATCACTGGTCAGATGAATATCTTATAATTGAACCTAATGGTAATGGAACATATACTGGTTATTTAACAAATCCCAAATTATTTCTTCCAATTCCAGATGAAATTACAGAAGAGATTACAAAAGTTTCTCCTGAAGGTGTTAAAATATATACCCAAGCATTACAAGCAGAACAACTGGGATTTGATAGCTTAGTCGGTATAGGTATGAGAAAATCTATTGAATTTTTCATAAAAGACTTCTTAATATACACAAATCCCGAAAACAAAGAAAAATTTGAAAAGATTCAATTAGGGGATGCAATAAAAAATTATATCGATAATGAGGACTTAAAAGCTCTAGCAACAAGTTCAAATTGGCTTGCTAATGATGAAACACACTATGTTAAAAAATTTACTGATAAAGATATAAATGATTTGAAAAAATATATGAAGTCTTTAATTAAATATATTGATTTCCAAATTACTATTCTTGGTGCTCATGAGTTGACAAATTCAAAGAATACTTAGTATCTAGTTCATCTAGTTTTTCAGCTATATAAGTTACAGTTCTCAATATTTCATTGAGGGCTATTTTTTCTAGTTCGTTCACTCCATTCTCCTTTCTATGTCATACTCTACTTATATCTGTTATAATCTCCTTATAGAAAGGAGGTATGTTCTTATGAAAAATTATATTATTGAAAATCTTAAAAATGGTAATAAGATAATTTTAGTATTTAACAAAGAATTCAGGCGAGTTGCTATCGGTCTCGTTGATGAATTACCATCTGACGAAAATTCATTAGTTATTAAAACAAATGAATTTGATGCAATAGTCAATTTAAGTACTGTTAAATATGCTTTTATTAAAAACTAAAACAAATTAGATAACGATCTATACAATTCAGATAATGCTGACACCATATCTGGATTGTTTTTTGTTGTAGGTTCATTACAAATTTCAACTATTAAATCTTTTAATTTTGATGATACTTCTTCCATTTTTATCTCCTTTCTATGTCACGCACAATACTTCAAGTTGTTTGTTCGGTTTTCTGTACAACAGGTGTAAAAAAATATTTGCCTATTTGTGTCATAGGAATTTCTAATTTTTCTGCTATTCTCTTAATCTCCTTTTGAGTAAAGTTACCTTTATTGTTCAGTTTTAAGTTTAATGAATTCCGTGCCATATTCACTTCATCAGACAAAGTAGATTGAGAATACTTCCTATTCTTCATTCTCTCTTCTAGCTCAGTATAGTCATATACATATTTTTCCATATCTCTTCCTTTCTGTTCAGCTTTCTGTACAAGTCGAGTTTATAACTAAATAATATATTTGTCAATACATTTTGTACATTTTTCTGAACTTATTGTTGTCAATATTAAAATAGAATGCTATTATATATTCAGGAGGTGTTCAGAATTATGAACAGTTTTAAAAATAGATTGAGAGAAGCTTTAGACTTAAGAGGCTACTCTCAAGCCGAACTTAGCCGACAAACTGGCATTGGAAGAAATTCAATAAGTGATTATCTAAATGGCAAGTATGAAGCAAAACAAAATAAATTATATGCTTTAGCAAAAAGTTTAGATGTTGATGTTGCTTGGCTAATGGGCTACGATGTTCCAATTGAAATTAATTCAATTGAAGAGTCATCACCAATTGTTAATAATTCTGATTCATCAATTACTGATGATATAATAGAGGCTATTGACAAACTTTCTCATGAAAGCAAGAAAGAAGTTCTTGAATTTGCTAAATTAAAAGCTACTGAAGAGAATGAAGTATACCCAGCACCTATTCAATTCAATAACTTTAGAAAACGTCTTGATGGAGTTGTTGCAAAATCAGCTGCTGGATTTGGTTATAGTTATGATGATAATGAATTCTATTCAGTTTATACAGATCGAAATGATTTACCTGACTACGATTTCGCGACTTTTGTAACTGGAGATTCTATGGAACCTGCTTTCCATGATGGCGACGTAGTGCTTTGTAAGCAATCCTTCTCTACCCCAGAAGGCGGTATTTTTATAGTTGACTATGATGGTAAATCATTTATTAAACAAACTTGGACTGAAGATAACAAGCTTATCCTTCACTCTTTAAATCCCAAATACGAAGATAAAATACTACCTATTCCACCCGATGAATACACTTATTGGAATATCGCCGGTGAAGTGATTGATAGTTTTACACCTATAGATTAAAAGTATGAATAATAATCAATTAATTGATGAAATAAAAAAACTCTCTGACAAAGACAAAGAGGAGATTAAAAATAAAATTAAAGAATTATTAACAAAATAAAGAAACTCTGATAAAAATTATATCTAGAAAGTGATATATCAAAATGAAAATTGGAATCAGAACACCTAGCCCAAAGAAAAGCTTAAAAGCGATGACTACTGGAAAAGTTAAAAGAGCTGCAAAGAAATCTATTATCCCAGGATATGGAAAAAAAGGAACTGGCCTTTTAAAAGATCCAAAAAAAGCTACTTACAATAAAGTTTATAATAAAACTACCAAATCAATATTTGATATTTTTAAGTAAATAAAAAACGTCACTCCAACTTTGGTCGGTCCGAGTGACGTTATCTTTAAAAAACCAATAAGAAAGGCTTTTTCTGTACTCTATTTTATCATATTAGAGACAAAAAAGATAATTAATATATGATAAAGAAAATAGCAATTTATGTCCGTGTATCTACTCTTGAGCAAGCTGAACATGGATATTCAATTAATGAACAGATTGAAAAACTAAAGAAATATTGTGAGATTAGAGATTGGCATCTATATGATACATACATTGATCCTGGTTTCTCTGGTTCGAATATTGAGAGACCTTCTATAAAAAGATTAATTTCTGATTGTGAAGAAAAAAAGTTTGACACTGTTCTTGTATATAAATTAGATAGACTTTCTCGTTCACAGAAAGATACATTATATCTTATTGAAGATGTATTCTCAAAAAATAATGTTGATTTTGTCTCACTCAATGAAAATTTTGACACATCTACTTCTTTTGGAAAAGCAATGATTGGTATACTCTCAGTTTTTGCTCAACTTGAAAGAGAGCAAATAAAAGAAAGAATGCAACTTGGACGCTTAGGACGAGTTCGTTCGGGTAAGGCAGCCAGCTGGGCTGTACCTCCGTTTGGTTACACTTATAACAGAAAGACCGGCCAACTGGAGATTAATTCAGTTCAATCTAAAATTGTTGAAGACATTTTCTCAATGTATCAATCTGGGATCTCTATTTCAAAAATTGCTGATAAACTTAATATCGATGGGCACATTGCCAAAAAAAGAAAATGGAGCAGAACTAGTATAAAAAATATACTTTTAAATTCTACTTATTGCGGAATAGTCGAATATAAAGGTAATATTTTTGAAGGTAAACATGATCCAATAATTACCAAAGAAAGTTTTGAGCGAACAAAAGAGGAACTTGAAATTCGACAACCTAAACGACTAGAAGCATTAAATGTAACTAAACCATTTCAAACCAAATATATGTTGTCTGGACTCGTATTCTGTGGCTATTGCCATGCGCCTATGGATACTTTATTAGGACATGTTCGTAAGGATGGAACACAGCTAAGAAAATATCAATGTAAGAATAGATTTCCTAAAAAAACTACAACTAATAAAATTTATAATGAGGGTAAAAAATGTGATTCTGGTTATTATTTCATGGAACAATTAGAGACAACTGTAATAAATGAACTTTTAAAATTACAAAATACACCAAGTCTATTCAACTCTATTACTAGTAAAAAAAGCAAAAATAAGGAAATAAATATTCCACAAATAAAAAAAGACATCAAACTAATCGATGACAAAATAAATAAAATAACTGATTTATATATAAATAATATAATCGATTTAGAAGAATCCAAGATTAGAAATATACGTTTTCAAAAAGAAAAAGAGTTTCTCATTAATCAGCTTAACACTGACGATACAACAAAAGAAATTGAAAAATTAAAGGAATATGAAAAAATAGTTAAGGATTTCGATTTTGGCGCAGAGGATTACGATAAACAAAAAATACTTTGCAATAGATTGATAGAAAAGATATACATCTATAAAGATAAATTAAAGATTGTATGGAAATTCGAATATCTTAATAGAGTGTTTTAGACAAACTCATTTCGATGAGTTTGCGATTTCTAAATCCACCATATTCAGTTACTAAGTGGTATGGCAACTCGAAATGCGAAAGTGTGACTACTGGCTCGATTCCATTTTTCAGACATTCATCAAATAAATCATCATAAAATTTAAGTCCTTCTTCATTTGGTTCTGTTTCATCACCGTTTGGAAAAATTCTTGTCCAAGCAATTGATGTACGGAAGCACTTGAAGCCCATTTCTTTAAATAAAGCAATATCTTCCTTATATTCATGGTAAAAATCAATTGCTTCGTGATTTGGATAATATTCTCCATCAACAATTCCTTCAGTAATTGAACGGTAACTAGTAGATGAACCAACTGTCATAACGTCTGCAACACTAGGTCCTTTACCACCTTCTTGCCATCCACCTTCAAGTTGGTGAGCTGCTACTGCTCCACCCCATAAAAAATCTTTTGGAAATCCTTTTGACATCATTTTCTCCTTTTTCTTTAAAAGTTTTTCATGTGTATATTATAACATGTAAGCCCTATCTTTTGTAACAGACCTTTTCCTTAATGATATGGCAAAATAAAAAGAGTAGATATTTTTCTACTCTTTTTATTCATTAAATTCATCGTAGGTTATGACTTTCGCAAAATTTTTCAAGGAGGCCAAAAAAGATAATTGTACATATTTTGAAGATATTAATTCTTCATCAAAATATAAATCTTTTGTCGCTGTTCCATCGGCGATGAGTATAGGTTTAAGTCCTAATTCATTGCTTGCTCTAGTTGTTGAATCAACACACATATGTGTCATCATTCCACAAATTATAACTTGCTCTACTTTTAATTTTTTTAAAGTTGATAATAATTTTGTTTTATAAAAAGAATTTGGAAATTGTTTTTCTATTATTATAGAAGAATGATTAAGTAATAATCTTTCTTCCAATTCTGAACCGTGTGAATTTTTAGCAAAGAAATCAGCTTTTAAATCATTTTTTATATGTCGGATGTAAATAACAGGAAGATTAGCTTCGTAAAATTTTCGTTCCAGTTTGTTTATTATAATAAGTGCATTTTCTGTATTATTTAATTCCATTTTCCCATTTTTAAAATAATCGTTTTGAACATCAATTATTATTAAAGCTTGCTTCATATCTAATTCTCCTTTATTTGATATAATAAGTATAATTAATAAAGTAAAAATATAAAATAACCTAGTGAAAGAATTTGGATTATTTGCTTTTCACAATGAAAGAATATATAAAATGGATGACACTGATAAATTAATAATAAAAAGATTAAAAGAAGATAGTAAATTAACAAATAAAGAAATTGGAAAATTTGTTCATTTGAGCGGACAAGCTGTTGGATTACGTATTTCAAAATTAATAGAAAAAGGGATAATTGAATCTTATACAGTAAAAGAAAACTTTAAATATACTCAATTTATTAGGATCTTTATGAATTCTAACAAATTTATAGACTTTGAAAATTATATAAATAAATTTGAGAATGTGTCATCACTATATAAGACTAGTGGACAGGCTTGCTATCTAATAATTACACATTTTAGTCAAGATGAACTCCAACATTTCCTTGAAGAAATATCTAGATGGGCAAGATACACGGTGGAAAGTATGATTGAGGACAAAACAAAAAAAGAACTATAAAAATTAGTTCTTCTTAAAAAAATTCCCAAATGATATATTTTCAAAGTATTTAGGATCAAGTTTTACTTGTTCAACTTCTACACCTACATGGTCAATTAGTTCTTTGGCATATTCATTATTTTTATAATCATTTAGATAGTAAATCTTTTTGATTCCAGCTTGTAAAATTGCTTTTGTACAAGGAAGACAAGGAAAATGTGTGACATAGATTTCTGCACCATCAGTTGAGACACCTAGTTTAGCACATTGAAGTATGGCGTTTATTTCTGCGTGTATGGTGCGGATACAGTGACCATCCACAACATAACAACCTTCATCAATACAGTGACTATCCCCACTTACTGAACCATTATATCCACCAGCAAATATTCGTCTATCTTTTACAAGTGTTGCCCCTACTTCAAGACGAGTACATGTGCTACGAAGAGAAAGCAATAAGGCTTGTGCCATAAAATATTGATTCCATGGTATACGTTTGTCTTTTGTTTGATTTATGTTGTTTTCTGCCATTTCATTCTCCCATAAATTTACATGATTAAAAAGTTTTAATTAATTTTAACTTTTTTATTATGGTTTGCATAGAAAAAGTTGAAATTCTTATACGAATTTCAACTTTTTAATTATTTTCTACGTTCTTCAATAAATTTAACAAACATTTCTACTGTTTCTGGTGCTTGATGATCAAAGAATAAGCTTGATTCTTGATCAATTTTTTGAATTTCCTTCATATCTTGGTCTGATAACTCAAAATCAAAAATTGAAAAATTTTCTTCCATTCTAGATTTCTTGGTTGATTTAGCAAGTGAAACAATATCTCTTTGAAGTAACCATCTAAGAATTACTTGAGCAGCAGACTTACCATATTTTTTACCAATTGAAGTCAAAGTTTCATTATTGAAAATATCATTTCGACCTTCTCCAAATGGAGCCCAGGCTTCCATTTGAATTTCTTCTTTAAGCATATATTCTTGTGCTTTTATTTGTTGGTTGAAAGGATTGACTTCAACTTGATTGACTTGCGGAACTACGCTATTAAAAGCTGCAATATCTGCTAATCTATCAGGAGCAAAATTACTAACACCGATTGCTCTAATTTTGCCTTCCTTATATAATTTTTCAAGTTCATGGTAAGCAGCATAATAATCTGAAAAAGGTTGATGTAAAAGGACTAAATCAATGTAATCTACTTTTAATCTTCTCATTGAATCTAAAATTGACTGTCTTGTTATACCTTGTCCATAATTATCAATCCAAACTTTGGTTGTTAGGAAAATTTCTTCCCTTGGAACTTTTGTTTCAGCAAGGGCATATCCAACTTCTTTTTCATTAAAATATGACTGAGCAGTATCTATTAGTCTATACCCTACTTCTAATGCATCAAGAACTGCTTGTTTACAATCTTCTTTTGGAATTTGATATACACCAAATCCTGCCATTGGCATTTCAATCCCATTGTTTAATTTTGCATATTCCATGTTTCTTCCTCCGTTGTCAGTTTACATATCTACACAGTATATAATACTCCCTAACAATATTTGGTCAAATTATTACTACGAATCATTTCCTATTTTCTTCAATCCAACTTACTGCAAAATCTATTAGTTCTCTTTGATTCATACATTTTACAATAGCATCGCCAATTTTTGTTTGATTAACAGAATGTTCTTTTTCAAAAGCATTCCCAATTTGAGTAAAGTCATCACCATCCACAACAAGTGTCTCATAATCAATCCATTGTCTTTTACCATTTTTAGTTATTACACTGCTATTTACTTCCGTTTTCTTACTTGGATAGTCTGCTAGTTCATCCGCCAAATGGATTGAGGTATTTTTATCATAGTTCACCCCAAGCAAAATTATCTTCCCATTTAACTCATATAATTTTCCTAAAGGAGAGGTCTTTCCGAAAATATCACTTAAATCATGATTTTCTATCAAATACTCTGCATTCATACCATTTGCAGAAAAAGAGCGTGCTGGATGATCGCTCCTAAAAGTTCCAGGCCAAGTACGAAACATTTCTGCAACTAGCCCCATTGTGTTTGTTGGAGTTATATACTTATCATAAGCGGGCAAATTTTCTCTTAAAATATCCCAATCAACTCTCTCTACTTCGTAATGAACGCCAGAATTAGGATCAAGATTTTTCCAACTCTGTGTTGGCATTAAAACTGTACCATTACCACCTACAGTTTCAAGCAGAGCCTCTATTACTGTCTGAGCACCACCACAAATATAGCCCATTTTACTCATTGAAGTATGTACGATTACATTATCACCTTTTCTTAATCCTAGTTCTTCAAAATGTTTAAGCAAATCAATCTTGGTTATCATTTTAATCACCTTTTGTATTTCGAATTATTAACTGCAAAACCTCATCCTGATCCTGATTTTCAGTTATTGTAATTTCTCCAAGAAAATGCAGTCTGTCTTGTTCTAACCACCATGACTTCATTTCTTTTTCGCCAAATTCTTTTGATTTATCTCGTCCACTATGCCGTTTGAGAGTTTCTTCAAATGAAATATCGAAATAAAAGGATGAAACATTTCCGTTAAATAAGTCATATAATTCTTCAAACATCTGTTTATATCTGGCTGTTGAAAAGATACCTTCAATAATCACATATTCAAAATTTTTGTTGCCATATTTTGCCATTTCAAATATTAAAGCAAGCGAAGGATTATTTGGTAAATCATCGACTGCTAAGATTTCTCTTCTTACCATATCCTGTGATATTAACATAGCACTTCCTTTTGGTAAGGATAACAGTAATTTTTTAGCAGTTGTAGTCTTGCCACTTGCTGAATTTCCTTTTAAAATTATGAGTTTTGACATTATTTTACTCCTATCTGAAGTTTAAATTCGTTCTGTCACTTCGTTGTCCATGAAACTACTCTTCTCTTGCTGTATTTACTGAATCTACAAGTAATTCTAATGATTGTTTTATTTGCTCAAGTTGATCGTCTTCTAAATTTGCGAATGCTTTATTTAGTGCCTTTTCTCTTTCTTCTATTATTTGCTGATAAATTTTTTGCCCAGTTTTAGATAAGCTAATTTCTCTAACTCGCATATCTTCCTGAGATTCTCGTGAAATTAGCAATCCTTCTTTCTCAAATTTATCAATTTGTCTACTCACTGAAGAATGGTTCTTCCCTAATTGTCCAGCTAGTTGACCAACAGTGGTTTTACCCATCTTTCCAATTCTCATAATAATTGGCATAAGATTAGGACTTTCTTTAATCTTTAAATTCTTTAATAGTATATTGTCGTTCTTCGGGTCGTTAAAAAAGTTTACTAGTTCAAATAGTAAATCAAATATCTGATTGTTCATACTTGTTATTATATCACTTTAATGATATTATTTAAGTGCAAGTTGCACATAAATTGAAAATGGAGATAATAATATGACTAACAAAAAAATCGGAATTATTTTAGGTACTAATAGACCAAAAAGAATTGGGCTGGATATTGCCAATTGGGTTCAATCAACGATGAAACATGAAAAACTTCAATTAGATATAATTGATTTAGCGAAAGTAAACTTACCTTTTTTAGACGAACTAGATATACCTGCCCATAGAAATTACCAAAACCAACACACAAAGGATTGGAGTGAGTTAATCAAATCTTATGATGGTTTTGTACTATTGTTCCCACAATATAATTGGGGCTACCCAGCAGTTTTGAAGAATGCTCTTGACTATTTATATAGTGAATGGGATAAAAAACCTGTTAGTATAATGGTTTATGGTGGTCATGGTGGCTTCCAAGGTTTGATATCTATGAAGTTGGTTACTCAAGGGTTGGGAATGTATAATATGTCAGTTAACCCGCCACTATCAATCTCACAAAAAATGTTTGACGAAGATGGAAAATTTATTGATATCGATAAGTCTTTTGAAATGATAAGACCTCAAGTTGAAATGGTTTCCCAAGAATTTGTAAATCTATTGGAGATATAAAAAAACAGCATTCGCTGTTTTTTTATATTAACTTCTATTCTTTCTTATCCTCTCACAAATAATAACACCTACAAACATGACAACTCCAAAAATCCCGTAAGACTTACTATAACCTAATCTATCTACTCCGTATCCAAACGCTGGATCTCCTATTGTAAAAAATGCATTATCCAAAAGACTTGAAATAGAAAGCATAGTTGTTCTATTCTTCGAATCAATAATAGCGTTAATTTTTTCCGCAATGATCGGTTGAACAAAATCATCAAATGCGGCAACTACAGATATCACAATTATCCAATAATAGAGTCCATCAATTAATAGCAAAAGTGTAAGTATAGCTGTAGTTAAAAGGGTTATTATCATAAAAGTTTTCTCTTTAAATATATTTAAAATATATTCTCGATTTCTTAGAAGAATTATCGAAAGAACTTTTGAACCTGCAATTATAAAACCTGTATATTTTAGTTCTAATCCGTGAGAAATCAAAATTGGCGATGTAAATTGATCCAAATTACTTGCTAACAAAATCATTAACGAAGAAAAAAGTGAAAGGAAAATAAAAGTTTTATATTTAGTAAAAATAGAAGATTTTAGAATGCCAAAACTACTAAATTCTGTGAGACTATCTTCTCCTTCTTCTTTATAAATATCCGATTCTTTGATAAAAAAGACTGATAAAAAAATTATGAAATAGATTGCAATACTAATAATATAAATTAGGTGTTTATTCATTTGGTAAAGATAAGTGGCTATGATAGAAATGAATATTGAAATAAAGATTGTTCGAGATGAGTTTTTGGATAGAATTTCAGAATACTCATTTTCTTTTCCATATTTTTTGAGACTATCGTATAAAATCGATGAGTCAGTTCCACTTATAAAACAAGTAGCAATAGAAAATATTATTTCTGAGATCATGATTGTGGTAAAGGTTTTACCCAGACAGAGAATTATTATAAAAATAAGATTTAAGAAATAACCAATTACTAGATTCTTCCTTCTCCCCAATCTATCCGCAAATACTCCTAATGGAACTTCCATGATTGCAATTACTATACTTCCTATACTATTTAATATACCAACTTCAAAGAAAGATAAGCCTTTTGACAGGTATATCAATATGATAACTGGCCATAGTACTATCATTGATTTCATTATTCTAGTAAAATTTATAATCTTGACATTATCAAGCTTTTCTCTAAAAAACATTGTTTTCTCCAATTCTAGTCTACAAGAGACTCATGCCATTTTTATTTAATGGTAGTTAATAACTAATCTGGATCTAACATTGTTTTATGTTTTAGTAAATTTTGTAAGGTAAGCAAAAAGAACCCACTACTAGTCGGCTCTTAATTTACAATTATAAACAAAGTGTTTACTAACACTTATAATTATATTGATTAATTTTTAGGCAGAATAGCATGGTAAAAACATATGTTAGATTTATCTAACACACGCCGACATAACAAAATTGTATTTGTAAATCGGAAGTAAACCATTGCCTTTCTCCTTCTCTTATTTATTTCATAATATCAACACTGTAAATACATGTCAATGTTTTTTTATTTTTTCATTTATTTATTGCTATCATTCTCAATCCTAATATATGAAAATACTAAAAGTAGAGTCACAAGCAGCCCTCCAATTCTTGACCACCAAATATTAATTGGCATTTTTTCTAAAATATTTCTACTTACAAATGTTCCTATGCCAACAGAAATTAAAATTCCAAAAGTACCTATTCCTACTTTACTCTTTATACTTTCATCATACTTAAAGTATAAAAATGCTCCAAAGAGTGCAACAAGTAGTCCTCCAATTCTTGACCACCAAATATCTATTGGCATCTTTTCTAAAATATTTCTACCTACAAATATCCCTATCCAAACACCAACCATAATTCCAAGAACATGTTTTTCAACTTTCTTATCCATTACCTAGTCTCCTTAGCATTCCCTGAAAATAAGGGAAAATCAACTTCAATTTTAAATTCATTTCCAAGTAAACTTGCCTTGATTTCACCACCAGATGACTGTACAAGTTGTTTAGCAATATAAAGTCCTAAACCGTTTTGTCCATCAGATCTACTCTTGTCTGCGGTATAAGTCCTATCAAAAATCTGTGAAATATCACCCTCACTAATTTTATCGGTATCGTTAGAAAAAACCACGCGCAACTTATCTCCCATAACCATCGAACTAATATTCAAATAAGAACTCGCATAACGCAAAGAATTTTGAATGAGATTAAGAATAACCCTCTCAACCGACTTCCTATCTGCCCAAATATCATTTGAAAAATTTTCTTCGTTAACTACATCAACTTTAATATTCTTTTCTTCAAAATCCTGATGAAACATAAAAAGCAGTTCGAAGAATACCATTGAGAAATCTAGTTTTTCTAATTTTATCTGTTCATCTAATGAATCAATTTTTGACATATCGTAAAATAAATTCACAGTTGAAAGCAAATTATCAATTTTCTTTTGAATAATATCCAAATACTCAGCTTTCTTTTCTTCAGACAAATTATTTTCTGCTGAAAGCAGTGCAGAGAACCCTTTGATAGAAGTTAATGGTGTTCTAAAATCGTGTGAAATATTGGTAATTTCCTCTTTTAATTTGAGATTATTCCTGCGAGAAATTCTTTGCTCTTCCTTATATACCTTGATAATTTCATTAATCTGTGAAGCTAAGAGGTTCAAATCTTTATCATTAAGACCAACTTTCAGCAAGCTATTTGATTCAAGGTCTTTTTTCATATCATCAAGTTGTTGATTCAAGCTAACAACTTCTTTTTTATAGATGAAAAACTTAGCAATAATCACTGCTATTATCAATATTAAAACTATAATTATCGCTAGCTTAATCATCCTCTTCTCCTTCTTTTATAATCACAATTCTTTATAAATAATCATGGCTGAATAACCATAAATATTGGAAGAAAATTTAATATTTATGACCTCAAAATTATTTTCTTCTAAACCACTAATAAATTCATTTATTCTTCTATCTAGCCTTTTTTCACTAAGACCAATAAACGTTTTAACTCTCATTTTAAATCTCCTTATTATATTCTATATATCTTTTTTGTTGAATGACCTCATACCAACTAGGTATGAAACTACTGAAATTATTATGCCAACAATCCATGGCACTATCATCAAATAACTACTTCCATCATAAAACCGAGCAAAATTCTCAGCATACAATGTTGAAGGAAAGTAGCTAAAAATTGATAGATTTATATCTAGTGCGCTAATAAATTTATTAGCTATTTTTATTATTGATGGTAAAAATCCAATTAAAATAAGTACCAAGGTAGGATTCCCTGCATTAATTAATAAAGCATATCCAAATACCACCATACTAATAACTAGTGGAACAACATTAATAATAGAGATTAGATAGTTCCTAAATAAAGTATCACTTGTTGGTAAGGTAACTTGAGTAAGAGTACTCACACAGAAAATACTTACAAGACAAAGTACTACAAAGAAAATCAGACCAATCGCTAATTTACCAAAATATATGGAATTTCTTTTTGTTCCAAAAGAGATAGTATTTTTAAGATAATTATTCTTATTCTCGGTCAATAGAGCAACTATCAATAGTCCAATAAATGATTCTAAATATGGTGAATAGATGATAAAACCGTAAATGTGCCTTGCATTACCGTATGGAAATCCTTCAACATTCTTAAATTGATTAAGAATCATCAAGTAAAGTAACGGAATCAATACGGCTACCAAGGCGATAATATAGAAAGAAACTTTTCTTAGCAAAAGAAATTTTTCACTGCGCATATAATTTATCATGTTAAATATCCTTCCTCTCAAAAATCTTCAAGCTCAAAGTCAAAGCAATAAAAATTATCAATACAGATACCCATAATGCTCTATAGTCGTAGCTTGCAGATTTACTTGACTCCATCAAATTCTGGATATTTGAAATTAATATATCTGGAAAAAAGTTAAATATTTTAACATTCAAATCAAATAATGAAGAAAGCTTGATTAATGCCTTTCCTAAACCCCCATAAAATATTAAAACAGTTATTAGTGTATAAATTTCATTTACTCCTAAAATATTCATGCAATAGACAATTGTAAGTGCACTAATAAGGAGAGGTAGAATTTCCAGAGCAGCAATAATTTGAAGTTTCAAATCAAAATCCGCAGATGTTGCTACTGACATGATAATCAAAGTTGTTGATATTAGTATTAATAGATAAATCAAAATAAAAGAGCTTAGGACGACAATATATTTTGCCCAAAAGATATCTTTACGACTTATCCCATAAGCAACCGAATTTTTTAATATTTTCAGTTCCTTACCAGTCAATAACCCACTTAGAAGAACTGCAAAAATTATTGCAAGAATTGGAGTCGCAAGAAATGTACCGTAATATTGAAGCTGCCTTTGATTTGGATCTTTAATAATAGAAGCAATGCTTAATAATACAAGGTTTACTAAAAGCAATGCTCCACCAAGAAATATGTAAAAGCTTTTCTTGTGTAAGATATTATAAATCTCACTCTTGAGGTAATCTTTCATTGTAAATTCCTCAATTTTCTACTAATTTTAAGAAATAATCTTCAAGGGAGATATTTTCTACTGCAAGTTCCTTGACCTCAACTCCATTTTTCATTAAGAGCTGATTTAAGCTAGCACTTTCTTCCAAATGATTTTCTACTCGAATCCAATCTCCTTCTAAAACTGTAAGGACAATATCTGGAAAACTTTCTTCTAAGCTTTGTAGTGCCTTTGAGGGATTATTAACTTGAATTTTAATCTGTTTGCGGCATTTTTCATCAAGCTCTTTTTTAGATATATCTTCGACAATTTTACCTTTGTTTATAAATATGAAGCGGTTAGAAACTAACTGCAATTCAGATAAAATATGACTAGAAATTAAGATGGTCAATCCTTCTTCCTCGTTTAAACGTAACATTAAACGTCTAATTTCATTAATTCCTTCTGCATCTAAACCATTGGTTGGTTCATCAAGAACTAAGCAGTCTGGGCTAGCAAGTAAAGCAAGTGCCAGACCCAAACGTTGTTTCATTCCCATTGAGAACTGTTTGAACTTTTTCTTACCCGTATTCTCTAAGTCAACGATATGTAAGACTTCATCAATTCTCTTTTTTTCAACAACTCCCCTTTGAATACGAAAATATTCAAGATTTTGTTTGGCTGTAAAATTATCAATAAATGCTGGCTCTTCAATCATGAATCCAATTCTCTGACGACCTTTTGAAAGTTCATTTTTCGAAAAACCAAAGAGTTCCATTTCTCCGTTGGTTGGAAGTACCTGCCCTGAAAGCATCTTAAATAGAGTGGACTTCCCTGCACCATTTTTCCCAATCAAAGCACATATATCACCTGAATTAATATCAAGATTAACCGAGTCAATCGCCTTAACTTCCTTATAAGTTTTGTCTAAATTAACAGTTTTTATAACTTTACTCATTGAAATCTCCTTTTCTTTCCTTATGAGCTTATTTTATCTAAGAAAATCTTAAATAGCTTTAAACAAAACATAAAGATTTCATAAAGTTTTAGACCATGATAAAGCCAACACCCCAGACGGTTTTGATGTATTCGTCACTATTTATCTGCCCCAGCTTCTTGCGAAGGTTGGAAACATGGACGCTTACAGTATTGTCATCGCCATAATAAGGGCCATCCCAAACATTTTCATAGATTTCTTTCTTGCTAAAGGCATGTTCCGGCTGTCTCATAAAGAGGGCTAAAATATCAAATTCAGCATTTGTTAAAGATAAAGTTTTTCCCTGTAAACTCGCTTCCCTTTTTTCTGTATCCATCTGTAAATCTCGCCAGTGAATTAGCTTCTTACCCTTTGGAGAAATGCTTGCTCCGTGCCTTATTTGTACCTCAACTCGACCTAGTACTTCCTCACTATTGAATGGTTTAGTGATATAATCATCTGCACCAAGGCGTAAAACTTTGACCTTTTCTGCAATGTCTTGTTTTGCTGAAATAACCATAACAGGAGTTTGATTTCCACTAGCTCTTATCTTTTCAAGCAATTCCTCACCAGTCATTCCTGGTAGCATTAAGTCAAGCAAAATAAGGTTATAATCACTATTTTCAATCCTCAATATTCCCTCACTACCAGAATATGCTGATGTAACCTGATAATTTTCCTGTTCCAAAATACTCTTTAATAATAAATTTATTTCTTGGTCATCTTCTATTACTAAAATACTTTTCTTTTCCATTTTCTATCCTTTTAATTTATTATTTTAAGTATATTATAGCAAAAGATTAAGCAATTGATTTTATTTATCTATTTTTACAAATTAGCCAAATAAAATACAGCTCTTACATTATAGTAAGAACTGTAAAATTTATTAATTAATATTTTTTAACTATGTTTATTTATGACTAATTTTTTCTTTTAATTAAAAACTTTATTTGTCTTTAATATAAAGTGTTGCAGCTTTATCACCTGTTTTTATTACATATGAATTACTAGTCCACAATATATTTCCTTGACCATCTTTTTTAACTAATCTACATGTAATGGTTTTATTAACTGGTAAATTTACATCATAGAACCAATTTGGATATTTTGCAATCGATTCAGTACCATTAAAAATCGGACCAACAGCATCTTCAAGCTTATTCATTCCAAGTTCTGCAACATCACCAACTATATAAAGCTCTTCACCCAAGTTAGTATTAAAATTATTTACCATTAATCTAACAGGAATTTGCTTATCAGAAAGGATTTCAAAGTTATTAAATGTATTACTTAATGCTCCGTTAGAGTTTCTTATAGCAATGTTCTGATATCCAACTAATCCATCAGGAACATTAACTTTTATCAGTGTATCTGTCCATAAAGTTACATTTGCTGCAGTATTTCCAAAAAGAACTTGACCAGTTTGTGCTCCGAAAGCTTGTCCTGAAATAGAAATTTCATTTCCCGAAATCCCAATTGAAGCTCCCACATTACCAATTTGTGGTTCTGTGGATTTATTTTCAACTGTCCAAACAGCTGTTTGACCTGCTTTTAATTCATATGATCCAACTTTACCACTCTTATCAATCGTTAATTGTCCACCACCCATCAAACCGTCCAGTTTATCTTTATAGATACCTGTAGGTAGGCTAGTTAAAGTTCCACCTATATTAAAGTTTTGAGACTGACTTTTATTAACAGCAACAATAGCAACGTCATTTCCAAACTTACGTTCGTAAACAATAACATCATTATTTACCCAACGTTCTTCGGTGCCACCATATGCTAGAGCCTGATTTTGCTTCCTAAGAGGCGCTAGTTTACTGATAATCTTGTATGCCTTTGTAGTATTGTTGAAACTTGGTATATCACCTCTATTTTGTGGATCTTCCCCACCTTTTGCATATTGCTCTGATCCATAATATAGATTAGGAACTCCTCTAGATGTAAGGAGTAATGCATATGCTTGATTCAATGCCGTATCGTTTCCATTTGTTATTGTTGAAAAACGTGGCATATCATGATTATCAATGAATGTTACTTGATCTGAAACTTCATTGTATTCTGATTCTGTTGCTTTCAATACAGAATAAAAATCACCCATTGTGTATGACGGATTGGTATACAGACTTCTAACAGAATTTGCAAATCTAAAGTCAAGAAGACTCATTCCACTTGTATTTACAAATTTATTCATATCTGCTTCACCAGAGGTTCCACCAGCAAACCATTCTCCAAAAACAAAAACATTATTTTTTTCGTAAATGTCACTTAACCAATTTTTCTGCCAACCAAGCGACATATGTTTCACTGCATCAACTCTTATACCATCAATACCCATACCAAGCCATTTTTGGATTGACTCTTTCATATAAGTATCAACTGTGGGATTAACATTATTAAGGTCTGCCAATCCATACATTGAGTGATAAATTCCATTTTCATATGTTGAAAAGTCAGTCCAAGGCTCATGATTAAATAAATTATTTGGATCATTTCTTAAACTTCCAAGTTTTACACCATCTTTATAAAGTGCTCCGTCATCAGGAAATTGCAGGTTTCCATATTCTGCAGTCGATGTATGGTTAGGAGCAAAATCAATTACAACTTTGATTCCTTTTGAATGAGCAGTATCCACCATATTTTTAAAATCATCAAAAGTTCCAAAATGACTATTCGTCTTAAAAAAGTCTCTTCCCCAATATCCATGATAAGCAGCACTTCCATTTGATGGATCAATTAAATCTAGATTTTCAACTGGTGATGATACCCAAATCGCTGATATTCCCATTCCAGTTAAATATCCATCATTAATCTTATCAGTGACACCTTGCCAATCACCTCCGTGATATTTTCTTGGATTTGATGGATCATATACATCGGAAGAACCATTGTTACCAGCGTTCCCATCCTTGAATCTATCCGTCAGGATTTGATAGATTGTATCTGTTGAAAAATCGGCCTTATTACTTACACCTGAATTTTCACTTGCACTTACTCCAGGACCTAAAAGTCCTAGAGTAAGAATTGTAGCAAGTGAGAATAAGGCTTTTTTAGTCCTATTTTTTATTCTAAGCATCGCTTCTCCTTATTTATAATTAAAAAATATTAATGTCTACTAATTACATATCCTTGGGGCTTAAGATTATTGTTATCAAATTCATTACTACTCAAAATGTTATCTATACTAATTTCCTTAACCTCATCACCATTATTTATTACTAATTCAATTGTATCTCCATTAAATGTTCTCTTTATTAATAGCAAGTCTTCATTGTAATCAATGTTTATTTCGCCTTCTTTAATAATTTCATCAGAGTGGATAGTGATTAATTCTTTTACCTTATCAAAAACTTCATTATTCCATTTTGATTCGTCCCAATCAAATCCACGTCTTGAATCTGGATCATAGCCGCCTTCCATTGCAATTTCAGTACCGTAATAAATACAAGGAATACCAATGAAAGTAAATAATAATGCTAGACCAGCTAATAATTTATTTTCTGATTTACCAACCTGAGTATAAAATCTATGAGTATCATGCGAATCTAATAAATTAAGGTTCATCCTATTAACTTGCCAACTATTACGCATTAAAATATTTGATAATCTTTCTGACATTCCTTTTGAATCCAATTCATCAAAAGCAAAGTAATCAAGACAGGCTTTTGTAAATGCATAATTCATAATGCTATCATATTGATCACCCATCAAATAAGGATATGCATCATGCCAATTTTCACCAATTAAAATGGCATCAGACTTTTCATTTTTAACAGCTTCCCTAAACTTTCGCCAAAATACATGTGATACTTCATCAGATACATCCAAGCGCCATCCATCAATGTCAAACTCCCTGATCCAATACTTTCCTATTTCAATTAGATGATTTTGTACATCAGTATTAGATGTATTCCACTTTGGCATGTAATTACATCCTGCAAACATTTCATAATTATTTAATTCCATCGATGGAGCATCATCATGAGTCATAAACCAATTGAAAAATTTTGATTTACTACCATAGGCTAATACATCTTGAAACTCAACACTACTACTACTTACATGATTGAAGACTGCATCAAGAATAACCCTAATCCCATTTTCATGTGCTTCTTCAATAAATTTTTTTAGTTGAAGCTTATCTCCGAATTGAGGGTCAACAGTATAATAATCATCTATATCATATTTATGGTTACTTATTGATTGAAAAATTGGTGTTAAGTAGATAACATTGATTCCTAAGTCTTTCAAATAAGAAATTTTCTTACGAATTCCTTCTATATCTCCACCAGCAAAGCTTTTAGGTGTAGGTATATCACTCCAATCCATATCGATATATGAATCGTCTTTTTCCATATCGCCTCGGTTAAACCTATCTACAAATATTTGATAAAATACTGCATCTTTAGTCCAAGGAATTAAAGGTAAGATATCAGCATCGTTTATATATGGCATTTGGAAACAATTATAAAAACTGTTGTCAAAATTATACGTTGAAGACAGGCCATCTTCACTAAAATAATATATTTGATCATTTTCAGTTATTTGAAAAATATATGCTAATCTAACATCATTTAGAACTAGTTTATGTTCAAAATATGAATAAAGATTATCAGTATATCTTATTTCCATATCAGTATATTCTTGAAACTGTTGAAAACCATATTTAGGTCCATGAACCAGTTTGACTTTTATATCTGAATCTTCCTTTGCAATTCTAAATCTTATCACAAGTTCATTTTTTGATATAGGAAAACAATATCTTGAATCAGGTATATGTGTCATTGCTGCAATATTCATTTTTTCTCCTTAAATAACCAGTAAAATTTATTAATCTAAAAAAAGTAAGTTTTCTATGTTGAATACATGTAAATGTAAGTTCAAGGTAATATTACCATATCAATTATTTTTATGCAATCGCTTTCTTTTATTTTTGTATAATTAATATTTATGTTTAATAGTAAAGCAAGCAATTTATGATAATATCAAAATTCTCCTTACCATAAATTCATGTTAATTTAAACAATCGTTTGCTTAAATATAGAAGTAAAACTGCTTATTCAAAGTACGAATAAACAGTTTAAAAATTATTTAATATTACTTACAAAAAATTTTTTCAATAATATAAAGTTTAGGATGAAAATTAAGCATTCAGATGTAGGTTGGCTAAGCCATAGACCATTATTCCCTAAAAATATTGGAAGTGAAATGATTAGTACTGGATAGATGATCAACTGTCTCAATATATTAGAGCCAGTAGCAAATTTTGCCTTCCCAATCAATGATAAAATCATAGGAACCATTGAATTAAAAGCAACTAAAGGTAAAAGAAAATTGTAGAGTCTTAAACCATTTGCAGATATTGCCCTAAGATTTGCATCATTTGAAAATATTGATACCATTTGACTTGATAAAAATTGGATGGCTATCCAAGCAATAACTAAAAATAAGCTCGCAAATTTTAGAGAATTGAAGAAAGTTTTATTGACTCTTTCTGAATTTTTTTGTGCCACATTATAAGATAAAATTGGCATTATTCCTTGATTAATTCCACTTACAACCATCATTATGAGCATTGTTATAGATGATATTGTTGCCATCGCACCTATATATAATACCCCTCCATAATTTTGAAAGGCAAAGTTTGATATAACCTGTGATATTGAAATGGATAATTGAGTAAACATTGGTACCATTCCAACAGAAAAAATTCCTGAAAGAATAATTTTATTTAATTTAAAATCATTCATTTTAGGTTTTATGATGGATTTTGTCCTATTCATATAAAGTAAGCTAATAAGCATTACTAGAATTTGCGAAATAATAGTTGCCACTGCAGCTCCTTTTATTCCCCAACCAAATGAAAATAAGAAAATCCAGTCAAGTACTATATTGAATACTGCACCCGTTAACATGATTAAAGAAGCAATATTAGGACTTCCATCTCCTCTTATTAAGACAGGTAGAGCAAAGCTGAGTATTGAAAATATTGTCCCAAACATTAGAGTTGAAATAAAATCGTTTGCATAGTCATAAATTTCTGGGCTTATTCCAATTAAATTAAAAATTGCATCTTTAAATAAATAGTAAAAAATTGTAATTAATAATCCAGAAATTACTGAAATAGTAAGGGCATTTCCGACTACTTTTTTTGCTTTGGATTTATCGGCTTGACCTAAAGCCATAGAAATTTGTGCAAGTGAACCAAATGCTATACATGCTGCAACTGCCATTACTATGGTTGTTATAGGCATTGTTGCACCAATACCTGAAAGTGCTAGACCTCCTCTATGGTCTGGTAAATTTCCTATAAATGCCCTATCAATCATGACATAAGCAGCATTTATGATAAGTCCTATTATTGCAGGCATTGAGTATTTAAAAATTAATTTATTAACTGGTCCATTTCCCAGTTCTTCTACTTGATTCATTTCATCTCCTTTTTGTAGATATTATAGAGTTAGGTTGTCGTTAATTGAAAATAATAAAAAGTAAAGATTAATCTCTACTTATTATTTATAAACCTTCTAATTCAGATAGTTTTTGTAATTTAAGATAGTCCCACATGGCAATTTCAGCAGCTTCTAAAGTTGTATTTATAGGGCACTTATTCTCTTCATTACCACTTAAGCACTCCTTATTATCAGTCAATGCTTCTGTTGCCTTTATAACGTCAAAAAAAGTTATGTCATTAAAGTTTGACCCAAGTTTGTAGCCACCTTTTACACCTGATACAGAACGAACTAAATTTTCTTTTGCCAGTAGGGTTAAAATTTTCGATAAATATGACGGTGAAACTTCAAATTTCTCAGCTAATTCATTTATTGTCAGATTAACCTTGTTAGCATTATTTTGCACCATGTAAGTCATGACATGTAAGCCAATATTTGTAGCTTTAGTAAACTTCATATTTTACCTTCTTTCAATTAGCGATAAGCACAGTCTATAATATCTTTTTAATTAAGTCAAGAAATTTATATTCTTACCCTGCTTTATATCCATATATCAAATATGTATTATTCTTCTCAATTTCATAATGTATTTTATATTTATTTAGAAAATATTCGAGCTCATCACAGGCATCTATCACATCATATGATAAATTTTGCCTATTATACACATGAAGAATGGGATGGATTCTAATCCATTCAATGTGAAAAAATTCTGCATCTGTCTTGAAATAATAGCATCCATCTCCCCAGTCTCCAGTATAGTTAATAATTCCTTCAAAACTATAATAGCTTCCCTCATCACGTTCTTCTAAAAGATATTTTATATCGTAGAATGGTTTAAAGGGCATTTTTGTGTTCATTGCTTCTACTAAATTTCTCCATTTCGTATTATTCATATAGGACGTCAATCCTCTTTGATTAATTACATCTTTTGCCTTAAGCTTCGCTATTCTTTCTTGCTCATCAAAATTTTGGTTTTCAATCATTCTCCTCTTCCTCCATGGCAACTGTACGAGAAATGTTTTGTTTGATTAGTTTAATTTTCTTACGACGATCACCAAAATAATATCCAATAGATAATGCTACAGGAGATAGTATATTACTCAAATTAAAGTCAAAAAATGATTTTTTAAAAGTTATGATATTCATAATTCCGACAAGAATAATGAAAAGAATAAAATAATATATAGAAAATTTAAGGGAACTAAGTTTTGCTTTTTTTTCATACTCCTCAAGCTGATTTGGATATATAGTAATAAAATTTAATCTCGCTTTTTCAACAGCATGAGATACGTAATATTCTATTCCACCTACATAAATTGTCATGTTTAATAAAATTAGTAATTGAATCAAATTTCCATTAATTCTTGGGTAAAAAATCACTAACAATACATTAGATATTACAATGTAGGCACTTGAAAAACTCAAAGTATTATTACCTATTCGATTAATTTCCTTTTCTGTATATTCGTCAATTGGTCCTTCAATCTTATAAAATTTTCTTATTATCTTTAACCATAAGTTATCTTTTACTTCATTCATAACAACATCTCCTTTTGAAAATATAATTAATCAATATTTGCTTCCTCAAACGACTTTCTCATAATATTGAGTCTTACAAGATACATGTTTATTCCAGCTACAAATGACCAAAGTATTGAAGCAATAATGTCTTTAGTACTCAGACTTTTTTCAATAAGAAATGTAAGCATACATAAGAAAATAAATAAAATTATCGCAGCTATGAAACTTTTTCTTACATCTTTTTTTATCATTTTGTTAGATACAGTCTGATTAACTCCAGCATTATAAGCCATTAGTTTTGTTATTTGTGTTGATGTATAAATAGCTAATAAAAATATTCCAAAGACTAGCGAAATTAAAGCAATAGATAGAAAAACTTTTTTGTCTAAAAAGAACCAAGATAACAGTAATATTATGAAATCAGTGACTAAACATGCCACAGATAATAAAAAGTCAACTTTTCCAACTTTATTTATTTCTTCCACAGTATATTTACTGGTTGGCTCCTTTATTTTATATATTTTTTTAACATTTTTTATCCAAAATGTTTCTTTTTCCTTCCCCACAATTTTCTCCTTTTGATATTAAATTAATCTTCTTCCATTGCCTCATTTGCTCTTATCGATTTTTTGACTTTATTTCGTCTACCAAAATACATCAATAATCCCCAAAGTAAACCACAAATTATTTTCGATATCATATTCTTTAGACTAAAAACTTGCGACCATGATGTACCGTCAAGCTTAATTGCAGTAAATAGTACATCCATTAAAAATATTCCACACGTAAAACTTATAGTTGCAATAGTCAATTTTTTTCTTTCACTTTTCATCACCCTATCATAGTCTTCTGCTGTAATATCAGAAAATCCGACTATTTTATATTTATTCATTGAATAGGACATATAAAAAGTAATTATTGTTAGATATAAAAACAAATAAATCATTAGTGAAATTGGAAAATTATCATAGCTTAAATATTCCCAAGCTATTAATAAAAGAGGGGCACTTATTATTATGTATATTGCAGAAAATATAAAGCAGAAATTTCCGATTTTATTTATAGTTTTCTCAACATATTCATCTACTGGACCTTCAATTCCATAAAATCTTTTCATTATTTTAATCCACAATGTTTCGCTATTATCTTTTTTCACCCTAGTCTACCTCATTCCTGCTGTCCCAAAACAAAGTATTCAAATCCGTTTCAAGAATCTCTGCAATTCTGATACACAAGTCCAAAGACGGATTATATTTGTCGTTTTCAATCATATTAATAGTTTGCCTGGCTACTCCAGCTTCCTTGGCCAAAACTTGCTGGGATATTTTCAGGTTTTTTCGATACTCACGCACCTTATTCATTATTAAACCTCTTTATTATATTTCCGGAAATGTCATATATATATGACTTAATTATATTTTAGCACTAGATTAGTTTTTGTCAACTATATATGACAAAATTAGAACATTTTTCATTTACTTACTTTTTTCATATCTATGATAAAATATAAAAATAGGAGAACTTATATGACATTACTGTATACATTATTAGCATTTATTGCTTTGATACTACTTATTTTTATTATTTATATTGCATATCTTTTCACCACATATAAAAGACTTCCAGATACACAAAATCTAAAAACCGAGATAAGGAATACTAGCAAATTAAAAACCAATACAAGCTACCGAGCACTATCCTTCAATATCGGTTACGGTGCATATTCCGCAGATTATAGCTTCTTTATGGAAGGTGGAAAAAGTTCTAGAGCATATAGCCCCGAGGCTGTGAAAGAAAATATAAACGGACAACTGCAAGAAATTGAAAGTGTTAATCCTGATTTAATTTTCTTGCAAGAAGTTGACATTAGAGGACATCGTTCAAAAATGGTCAATGAAGTACAGTTTTTCAACGATAATTTACCTGACTATTCAAGCGTTTTTTCACAAAACTACAATTCAGCTTATTTATTTTATCCATTCACAAAACCAATAGGAAGTGCTAAATCTGGTATTTTAACCCTAGCAAAAGCAAAACTTGAAGACTCTATTAGATATTCACTACCTATTGATACTGATTTTAATAAATTAATGGACTTGGATAGATGTTTCTCAGCATCAAAAATCCCCCTAGAAAATGGAAAATATCTACAAATAGTCAATACTCATGTGTCAGCCTACAGCAAAAATGCAGAAGTAAAGATGGAACAATTTGCAAAACTATTCAACTTTATTGATAAAAGCTACCAAGATGGGAATTACGTAATTGTAGGTGGAGATTTCAACCACGATATAATTGGAAATAGTCCTCAACTATTTAATGGTACAAGCGAACGAGAAGTATGGGAACAACCTTTCCCAATTGAAGATATACCTGATGGATTTACACTTTTTAACGAAGGGCTTGCAGAGGCTGTGGTCCCAACAGCACGTGGACTAAATATTCCTTATAAAAAAGGGGAAAGCAAATTAATGATAATAGATGGATTTCTTATTTCTAATAATGTTATAGCAGAATCAATTCACGCTATAGATTTAGAATTTGCACACTCTGATCACAATCCTGTATACATGGATTTTAAATTAATATAGACAAAAACGATTCAGTTAGAAAACTGAATCGCTTTTTATTTAACCATTCATTGCAGAAAATTCATTTATTAAATCTTGATCATTTGAAATATTAAAATGAATTCTTCCATCAGGCATTTCTATATTTTGACGGGTTAGCAAGACTATAGGCTGCCCATTTTGATAACAAAAAAGATATAAATATCCTGTCAATTTTGCTTGACTAATATATCCATAGGATGCAACTACTACATAATCTGCATCTCCAATTCCATTTGGCGAGAATACCATACTCACAGGTTTATTATCAACTGAAAAAGGAACCTTTCCAATATCACTTGGAAAAAATAATCCGAAGAAATCTATATCTTTTCCAAGTTTTCCTTGAGAATAGGGCTGATTCATAATTTCACTCCAGTAATTCATAAAATCTGCAAACTTTTTATCTTTTTGATCATCCCATAAGTCATTTGAGTTGGATACACTTGCTTTTGATTCTTCCTCAGTTTTCTCAGAAGGATTATTTTTCGTTTCCGAGTTAGTAGATTCTATTGACGTACTTGATGTACCAATCGCTTTCGGTTTACCTTTGTCTTTTCCATCACTATTTTCTACTAACATTTTTTCAACTTTCAATTTCACTTCTTGTGCATAATTTGAGCCTGATTTTGATGAATAGAATTTACTACCTGCTTTAGGCTCTTGGCTGATAACCATATAATCAGACCTATTTTCTTTCGTTATTTTTTTACTATCAATATTTGTAATAATGAAATTGACCTTGGCTTCTCCGTTAGAATTTTTATATACTTCCTCAGCCTTGCCATTATCATAAACATTTATATCAGAATCTTTAAGGTTTATTCCAACATAATCTTTTAAAATATATTCATCACTACTTCCCTTGGATTCATTTTTTCCCTTACATCCACTAAATATCATCATGCAAGATAACATTATTATGCTTAAAATAAGTACTTTTCTTTTCATATACTATTATCCTTCACACTTTAATATTCTAAATAAATTATATCATAATTGTTTGTCACTAATAATATACAAAAAAGTAGCGTGATAATCGCGCTACTCAAACTCTAATTAACTAAGTAGATATTCTGTATATCAACATCAGTTTACAAAGAACCAGTTATTCCAACTAAATCATTTTATATTAACTATTTAATGCTGAAAATTCATTTATTAAATCTTGATTTTCTGTATACTTGAAATGAATTCTTCCATCTGGCATTCCTTGATTTTGTCCAGTGACTAAGACAACTGGTTGACCATTTTGATAACAAAACAGATATAACCAGCCAGAATTTTTTACCCCACTAATATATCTATAAGTCGCTGCTACAACATAGTCAGCATTACCAATACCGTCAGGCGAAAATACCATACTCACAGGTTGATCATTAACAGAAAAGCCAACTACTCCAATATCACTTGGTAAAGAAAGACCAAAGAAATCTATATCCTGTCCAACCTTACCCTGAAGATATGGTTGTTGATTCATGGTTGCACTCCAATTTTGCATGAACCCTGCTAACTCTGTATCTTTTTGATTATTCCATAAAGCAGACTTAGTTGTGCTTTCTTTTGATTCTACTTTTGACTCCTCTGGAATCTCTTTTTTTGTTTCTGAATTAGTAGTTGATGTTGAAGAAGTTGATGCTTCAGCAGTACTTTCTTTACTCTTATCTTTTTCACTACTATCACTTACTGAAACTTTTTTGACTTTTAACTTCACTTCTTCAGCATAATCAAATTTAGATTCCGATGAAGAAAATTTACTTCCAGCCTCTGGTTTTTGATCTATAATTTTATAATCACCCATATTATCTTTAGTTATGGCCTGACCGTCTTCATTTTCAATAATAAATCTAACCTTGACTTCCCCTTTTGAGCTTTTGTATGTTTCTTCAGCTTCTCCACTATCTGAAATATTTATATAAGAGTTTTTCAAGTTAACTCCTTTATAGTCCTTTAAGGTGTACTCATCACTCTTAGCCTTAGTTTCATTCTTTCCCTTACAACCAGTAAATATCATCATGCAAAACAACATTATTAAACTTAAAATAAATACTTTTCTTTTCATTAATCACCTCAGTAGCCAGTTTCTATTCATATTATAAATAAGATTCGTTAAGTATCATATTTTTATTAAAATCCCATTGCATCCTTAACAAGTTTCTTATTTTTCTCTCCACTTAATTTTGACAACAATTCAAATGCTACATCAGCTGCTGTTTCTGGACAGTAAGAAGTTATAACATTTCCATCAACTACTACCCTTTCATTTACAACATCCACACCAAAATCTTTTAGTTGCTTTTGTCTATAGCCATTCTTTAAATGATATGTTGTATCTTTTCTATTCTTCAAAATCCCACTTTTTCCAAGCGGTAATGCTGCAACACAAATAGATGCAATAGTCTTATCTTGATTATTAAATTCTCTTATTAATTCTAAAAATTTATCATCAAATGCTTCACTATAAAAATCAAACTCTTCAAAACCACCAGGAATTGCTAATGCATCATAATCTTTTACTGAAATTTCATCTATAGTTCTATCCATAATTATAGGGACATTAAATGTGCTCATTACAGTTTCAGTAAAACCACAGGTTTCAACATCTACTGGTATATCAAAGTCATTCCTAGCCCATCCCATAACATCAATAAAAACACTAAACTCCATTGCTTCAAAGCCTTTTGCACAAAAAACTAATATTTTCATATGTTATCTCCATTTATTTAATCATTTTGATAAATTATAATACATAGTATATCATATAAAATATTAGAATCATTATAAAATTAATACAAAAAAACTCCCTTTCGGGAGTTTCAATCTATCGTAAGATATCTTAACGACGGATTTCTTTAATACGAGCTGCTTTACCTTGTAATGCACGCAAGTAGTAAAGTTTAGCACGACGTACTTTACCGTAACGTACTACTTCAATTTTGTCTACACGTGGAGTGTGTAATGGGAATGTACGTTCCACACCAACACCGTTTGAAATTTTACGAACTGTGTAAGTTTCGCTGATTCCAGCACCACGACGTTTAATTACAACACCTTCAAATAACTGAATACGTTCGCGAGTTCCTTCGACAACTTTCGCGTGAACACGTACAGTGTCACCAGGACGGAAAGCAGGGATGTCGCTACGTAATTGACCTTCTGTTAAAGCTTCGATTAATGGATTCATTTTTTCTATTCTCCTTCTCGATAATCTTATAATTCTATTTTTACAGCGGATTACCTGTGATATTTTTATATGTCCATCACATACCTGTCTACTATATCAAAATGATATTTCAATGTCAAGACACTTACAATCATTCCTTCTAATGAATTTACTTAATCCAAGACATGGTAAACTCTTTCTCATTATTATCTTCATCAATATTTTCAGACTCTATAATAAAATCTGCCTTTTTATAGAATTCTATTGCTGATATATTTTTTTCATAGACACTGAGTTTTAAGCTAGGTTTTATTTCTTTAATATAATCAAGTAACTTACTTCCTATACCTTTAGCTTGATAGTCATTTCTTACAAAGATTCCAGCAATATAGTTATCTGTTAGCCCTACAAAACCAACTATCTGCCCATCAGTTTCTTCTTCAAAAACATAAACCTCTGCCTGCGGTAAAATTTCCTTTACCATTTCAAAATTATTTTTCCAATAATCTCCTGGAATAAAATCATGTGCTGAAATATTTGTATCAAGCCAGAGCTTCATAATATCAGTCAAATCATTTTCTTCAAATTTTCTTATCATAGTCAAATCTCCCATTCAAAAAATAATTATACCATGATTTTCTTTCAATTATTTAACATCCACTGCCTTAGAAATAAAGTCAGCTACTTCTTCTGTGTCTCCTTCATAAAGTTTTTCTACTATATAAGAACCCACAATTACACCATCTGATACCTTATCAAATCGTTTTACATCATCAAGGGTAGAAACGCCAAATCCTGTAACTACTGGGATTGGAGAAAGCGCCTTAAGGTCTGCTAAATGCTTATCTAAACTATCTTCATAAGAATTTTTGCTACCGGTAACACCATTTATCGACACTGCATAGATGAATCCTTCAGCATCCTTGACCAACTGTTCCTGACGCGTCTTATCAGTCGATAGAGAGACCAGTCTGACAAAAGCGATATCGGAAGTATCCACGTATTTGCTAACGAAATCCTCATGCTCATAAGGAAGATCTGGAATTATCACTCCCTTAACGGCTGTTCCTTTCAAAGCTTCAAAAAAGTTTTCAATACCGTACTGATAGATTGGATTGAAGTAAGACATGATAACAAGAGGTGTGTCAGTTTCAATATTTTTCAACTTATCAATAATCTTGCTTAAGCTTGTGCCATGTGCCAAACTCCTAAGCCCTGCCAACTCGATTACAGGCCCGTCTGCGACTGGGTCAGAAAAAGGAACTCCAATCTCAATTGCTGAAACTCCAAGATCCGAGAGAAACTTGACTGTTTCTTCTAATCCATCAAGCCCATCTTTATGGTCTCCAGCCATAATGTAAGGAATGAATACTTTATTTTTTTCAGATAATTTTTTTGTCAAAGTTTTCATATTAATTTTCACCTTTCTCTGCTAGAATCTTACGAACTTGATCAACGTCCTTATCTCCACGACCAGATAAGTTAACAATCATAGTTGCATCGGGACCTAATTCTTTTGCTAGTTTGATAGCATATGCCACAGCATGTGAACTTTCAAGTGCTGGAATGATTCCCTCTTTTTGACTTAATAATACAAAGGCTTCCAAGGCTTCTTTATCAGTAGCACTTTCATATTTAGCACGACCAGTTTCATTAAAGTGACAATGTTCAGGTCCTAATCCGGGATAATCAAGACCGGCTGAAATTGAATATGCTTCTAAAATTTGTCCATTTTCATCTTGTAAAATATCCATAAGTGTACCATGAAGGACACCTGGTTTACCTTTAGTAATTGTTGCAGCGTGTTCATTTGTATCAAGCCCAAGACCTGCAGCTTCAACCCCGTAAAATGCTACTTCTTCATCATCTACAAAAGGATAGAATAAACCAATTGCGTTACTTCCGCCACCTACACAAGCAACAAGAGCATCTGGTAATTTTCCTTCAGCTTCTAAAATTTGTTTTCTTGCTTCACGACCAATAACAGATTGGTAATCACGCACAATTTCAGGATATGGATGTGGTCCTAAGGCACTTCCAATTACATAATGAGTATCTTCAACTTGAGTAGCCCACGCGCGTAGAGCTGCATTTACCGCGTCTTTTAACACGCTTGATCCATCGGTAACTGATACAACTTTCCCACCAAGAAGCTCAATTCTAAATACATTAAGAGCTTGACGTTTTACATCTTCTGCTCCCATATAAATAGTACATTCCATCCCGAACAAAGCTGCTGCTGTCGCAGTCGCAACTCCGTGTTGACCAGCTCCCGTTTCAGCAATAATCTTATTTTTGCCCATTTTTTTAGCCAGTAAAACTTGACCTAAAGCATTGTTAATCTTATGAGCTCCTGTATGGTTAAGGTCTTCACGCTTCAAATAAATCTTAGCACCACCAGCATATTCAGTAAGGTTCTTAGCATAATAAAGAGGATTTTCTCGTCCAACATAGTTTTTCAAAAGATCATCAAATTCCTTTTGAAATTCTGGATCATTCTTGCTTTCTTCATAGGTCTCTTGAAGCTCCTTGACGGCTGCCATCAAAGATTCGGGAATAAATTGTCCTCCAAATTCTCCGTAAAAGCCCTTTGCATCTGGATTAGAATACGTCATAATTTTTTGTCCTTTCTATAAAGGATTTAATCTTAGCTAAATCCTTGACTCCGTTAGTTTCAATACCGCTCGAAACATCAACTCCTAAAATTTTGTCACCAAAGAATTCCACTGCCTGTACCACATTCTCTGGATTAAGACCTCCTGCTAAAATAAATTTTGCTTCAATCTGTTCAAGGGGAAGACTGTTCCAATCAAATTTTTGTCCACTTCCACCAACTGAACTATCAAGAAGTATTGTCATATCTTTAAGGTCATAATAATATATTTTCTTATAATCATCAAATGATTTAATAACTGGTTTGATAATTTTTCTAATGTAGTCCATATCCTCTTGACCATGAAGTTGAACAATATCTAAACCAGCTTGGTTAGCAATATCATTTACAAAATCAATATCTTCATTTACGAATACACCAACTTTTTTTACATTACTTGGAACATCTTTGGTAATTTCAATCAATTGCTTAGGAGTTATTTGTCTTTTTGACTCACTAAGGATAAATCCTAGATGAGTTGCCCCACTAGCAACTGCACAATCAACAGCCTCTTTAGTTCTTAATCCGCAAGTTTTAATAATCATTGCGTTCCACCTTAAGTGATTTGAGAGCCTCTTCCACATTAGAAGATCTCATCAATGATTCACCAACAAGAATTCCATTGACATAAGGAGCTACAAATTCAGCATCACCCTCTTCTTTAATTCCTGATTCCGAGATATAAAAGCGATCTTCTTGAAAATATTTAGAAAGTTTCTCAGTAGTATCAAGAGATACTTCAAATGTTTTGAGGTTACGATTGTTAATACCTATCAACTTTGCGCCAAGTTTGTGAGCCTGTTTTAGCTCTTCTTTATTGTGAGTCTCCACTAAAACTTCAAGACCAAGACCAGTAGCATAATCATACAGCTCTTTTAATTTATTATAATCTAAGGCTGCTACAATCAGTAGAATCACCGTTGCGCCATTATTGACTGCCCTGTTAATCTGCTTCTTGTCAATGATGAAATCTTTGTTGAGAGTAGGAATTTTAACCTTACTTGAAATTTTCCTCAGATACTCAATGTCTCCCTTAAAATATACTTGATCAGTTAGGACTGAAATTGCCATAGCTCCTGAACCTTCATATGATTTAGCCTGAGCTATAATATCAGCATTAGTATTTATATCTCCCAAAGATGGGCTCGCCTTCTTAACCTCAGCAATAACTTGGAGCTCCTGTGAATTTTTCGACAAATAATCGACAATTTTGTAGGTCTCTCTTAACTTACCAGGCTTTTCATCTGATATTTCAGCAACTTCTTTCCTTTTTTCCGTCAAAATCTTATCTAAAAAATCCATCCTCACCTCTGATATTCCTGTAAAAGTTCAAGTTTTTCAAGTGCTTTCCCCGACTTAATCAAATCACGCGCCATAACACACCCCTCTTCAATCGAGTCCACCTTGCCATTAGCGTAGAAACCCAATCCTGCATTTAAAACAGTAGTCTCTAGATATGCTGAATCCTCTCCATGCAGTACTCCCAAGAGAATTTCTGCATTCTCCTTAGCATCTCCTCCTCGAATATCATCAGGATTTATTTCCTTAAGTCCAATATCACTGGCTGAAAATTCCTTTACCGAAACCCTTCCCTTGTCTAAAAAAGCATATTTATTTACTCCAAATAGACTAGCTTCATCCATACCATTTGCTCCACTTATTACCAAGGCACGTTTACGACCTAACTTATTAAGAACTTGAGCAGTTTGTTCAAGCATCTCTGGTTTACTCGTTCCAAGTAACTGGCATTCTAAATTAACTGGATTAATTAATGGTCCGATTAAATTCATAATGGTTGGTATACCAAGTTCAAGCCTAGCAGGCATAACTTCCTTCATCTTGGGATGTAGATTCTGAGCGAAGAGAAATACAATCCCTATTTCCTCTAAGACTTGAGCTAATTTTTCAGCAGGAAGTGAGAGATTGATACCTAATTCTTCCAAGACATCAGCCGAGCCAGACTTACTAGAAATACTACGATTACCATGTTTTGCTACATTGATTCCACCAGCTGACAGTACAAAGGCTGTTGTAGTTGAAATATTAAATGATTGACTTCCGTCTCCACCAGTTCCACAATTATCCATTGCATCTGTGACATTTGTTGGAACAAAAACTGTCTTATCAGCCATCGTTTTTGCAAGACCTGTTACCTCATCAACAGTTTCACCTTTCATCTTAAGAGCTGTTAAAAAGGCAATTATCTGTCCTTGACTATAAAGTCCTGAAAAAATATTTTCAGCTACTTCTTGCATTTCCTCAACAGTTAGATTTTCAAATCTTGAAATTTTATCTAAATATACTTTCATATCAGTTACTTGATTCATCTACAACCTCCAAAAAATTATCTATCATTGCCATTCCATCTGGTGTTCCAATACTTTCAGGATGAAATTGCAGTCCATATATCTTAAGTTTCTCATTTTCAATTGCCATAATTTCATCGTCATCCGTAGCAAACCCTGTGATTTCAAAATTGTCCAATTTTGATTTTTCATCCATAACGATTGAATGATAACGCATTACTTCAACTTCAGAAGGAAGTCCTTTAAAAATTTTATTGTTTTGGTCTTGCTTCATTTGAGATTTTTTTCCATGCATTACTTGTTTGGCAAGCCTTAACTTTCCTCCAAATACTTCAACTATTGCTTGAAAACCTAAGCAAATTCCGAGGATTGGTTTCTTCCCTGCATAATATTCAATCATCTTTTCCATCTGCCCCGCATCTTTTGGCCACCCTGGACCTGGTGAAAATATTAAGGCATCAGCCTTGTATGCAAGCTCGTAAATTTTTTGATGATCGTTTCTTAGTACGTGAACCTCATCGTGTTTATCCCCGACATACTGGGCTAGATTGTGAGTGAAAGAATCGTAATTATCAATTATTAAAATCATATCAGTCTCCTAGATTCATAAATAAACGGGCTTTGTTAAGGCATTCTTGGTACTCTGATTGTGGGTCGCTATCATATACGATACCAGCTCCCGCTTGAACGTAAGCTTTGGAATTTTTCACTAGCATGGTGCGGATAGTAATTGCAAAATCACAAGTATCATTATGTGTTATATAGCCAACTGCTCCTCCGTAAAAGCCACGCTTAACTTTTTCAAATTCGTAAATTCTTTGGTAAGCTCTGTGCTTAGGTGCCCCGCATAAAGTTCCGGCCGGCAAGGTAGCGAGCAAAGCATCAACACTGGTTAATCCTTTTCTCAATCTACCTTCAACGATTGAAACTAGGTGCATCACATATCTGTATCGCTCAACCTTCATGAAAAGTGGTACTTCAACGCTTCCATAGTTGGAAATCTTTCCAATATCGTTTCTTCCAAGATCGACAAGCATTTGATGTTCCGATATTTCCTTTGGATCCCTGACAAGACTCTCTGCAAGTTCGATGTCTTCCAACTCGTTCGCCCCTCTTTTCCTTGTACCAGCTATTGGATTTGTTGAAACAATGCCATCTCTTACTGCTACCAAGCGTTCAGGTGATGAACCGATAATCTGAAATTCCTCAAAGTCTAAATAATAAAGATAACTAGATGGATTCTCAACCCTTAAGCGCCTATAGTAGTCAAAAGGATTTTGTCTTATATCTGCCTCAAAACGTTGACTAAGAACTATCTGAAACATATCTCCCTGCCTGATTAATTCACGTGCTTTAGCAACTGATTCAATAAATTCATCTTTTTCAGTCATGCTTGCAAAAGATAATTTTTCAAGATTATTGTCTTCAAACTCATTAGATGCAATTTTATTAAGCTGCGCCAAATCATTTTTGATTTGATTCTCTAAGTCTTCTTTACTTCTGCCAGAATATATATTGTCTTCAACAATTGTTACAAGTTCTTCTTTGTGGTCATATATAAAATATGATTCAAATAGCATAAAGTAAAAATCTGGTATGTCAAAATTGTCACTTAAATCAATTTGTAAGTCCTCGTAGAAACCATACATATCAAAACTCACATATCCAATAGCTCCTGATTGAAAAGGAAAATCTAAGTTTGACTCTTTATTAGATTTTGGAGTAGTCACAATATTTTCCAGATATTTGAAAGGATCATCTGTTTTGATTTCCTCATCGTCATGATGTAAAGTTCCATCTTGAAATTTAATATGACTTACTGGATTAAAAGCAATTATTGAATATCTAGACTGACTACTGTCTCTTGGAATACTCTCTAGAATTACCTTATTCTTCCCCATGAGTCTTAGGTAAATGCTTATTGGTGTTAGTGAATCTGCTTTGATTACTTTTTTAATTAACATAAGTTCCCCCATATAGTTGTTTGAAATAGAATAATAAGGGAAGATGAGTTGAAATATAATATCGAATAGCTATAAATACAAAAAAGCCCACAGGCAATATACATTACCTGTGGGCGTATTATTAGTCATAATTACGCGGTACCACCACATTTAGAATCATTTTATTGATACGTCAAATAGGCTTGAATTTATATAAACTATTAGAAAAATATTTTTCTTCAAGTATACAAAATCCATTAACTCCAATGACTAAATCTTTTAATTTACAATAGGTTATTGTAAATTACGATTCCATCTCTCATCCTCCAACAAGGACTTGTCAGATATCGGTGACCACCGTGGTTCTCATTGTTTCAAACCAATATATACAATAGCAGATCTAAAATAAAATCCAACTATCAAACAAAGCCCATTCACTTTTTTCCCAACACCGACTCACACTAACCGTCGACTCCCTGAAGATATTCTAAAAGTTACTCTTCTTTGTTTCTTATTGTTGATAATAATATATTATTTTAAATTAAGTGTCAAGCACTTTTTTTAATTTTCTAAATATTATCTATTCATAAATAATTTATTTTATAGCATTTACTTATAATATATAAGCTCATTCATAAATTATTTATGTTCTCTTTCTAATCTTTTCTCTTTTTTCTCTTCTTTTTTATGAGCTACTTTTTCCTCAGCTCTATCAATCTCTTTTTCTGCTTCTTTCTTTTTGTTGCTCTTTTCGAATGAATAACGATCTTCCTTTAGTCCGTCTCTCTCTGTAGCCATAATATTTATATTCCTTTCTTTATAGTGGAATGATTTATATAAAAGATCCCGTACGTTCTAATCTGATTACGAGTACATTGTATCAAAAATGATAAATATATAAAAATATTTGCCTATATTTTTATAATTTGGGCAAATATTTTATTATTTTTAATTTAAAAGTTATTAATATATAAATTAAAACTCTATCTTAATATATCAATTAAATCTTTTTTAGATGCTTCAGATGCTGGCATCACTGAGAATACTAGACCGATAAAAGTTGAGACTCCGACTGCTATCGAAATAGTAAAGAGATCTACAGAAATAGGTATCTTCATTATTTTACCTGCAATTGATGCAATACCAATTCCAATCAAATACCCAATAAAACCTCCTGTTAAAGTTAATATTAAGCCTTCAATTAAAAATTGAAGCATAATTGATTTTCTGGTTGCTCCTAAAGCTCTACGAATACCAATTTCTTTGGTTCTTTCTGAAACAGATATATACATCATATTCATAACACCAACACCAGCAATTACTAAAGAGATACCTGCAACAGCTGTTATGAACATAGTGATAGTACTAAAGATTTTACTTAATCCTTCTGTTAAAAGCTTAGTATCATATACTTCATACTTCCCAACATCACGCATACTACCTTTTTCTTTTAACTCCTTTACTGCTTCCGTTGTTACAACGTCGGGTTTAGCACCTTCTTTGAGAGTTATTTTTACAGAACTTTTATCTTTATCATTTTCGAAATATTTATGATAGGTATTTTTAGGAATAAAAATATTGTCTTTTGCCATTACAAACATACTATCTTTTTGCGTACTTGTAGTAATTCCAACTACATTGAATAATTGCCCATCAATTTCAATACCTTGTCCTAAAGCACTTTCCGCATCACCTGCTAAATCTTCTGCTGCTGTTTTATCAATAACAGCCACCTTATTTTCACTATCATTATCAAATTCAGTCAAGTTACGACCAGCAAATAATTTTTGATCTGTTGATTTAGCAAGAGAAATTGCTTCATTTTTATTCTCTTTTGGAAAAGAAATTTGCTTGTAGATTGCTGATTCATCTTGCTCTGCATAGTCTGCTTTTTTTACGTCATTAATTCCACTTAGTAGATTAATATCAGAATCCTTGAAAAAATCAACATTAGCTTGGTAAAGATTAGTATCACTTGGGGTAAAATTAATTGTAATTTCTACGTTCTTAGAGTCACTATTAGTTAAATTTTTTATAGTTGCTTTTTCGAAACCACGCCCGATGGCAAGTATTGCAATTACTGCTGCTATACCGATGACGATACCAAACATAGTCAAAAGACTTCTCTTTTTATTGTTTTTGACTGCCTTAAGTGCAGATTGGAAGTTAACATAAAAGTTCATATAATTATTACCTCCTCATCACTTTCAATGGCACCATCACGGATTTTTATTAGTCTATGACAATATGGTACAACCTCTGGATCATGAGTTACAACTATCAAAGTTACACCTTCATCATCATTCAATGATTTGAAAAGTGTCAAAATTTCTTCTGAAGTCCTTGTATCAAGGGCCCCGGTTGGTTCATCTGCAATAATAAATTTGGGTTTCATAATAAGTGACCTAGCAATGGCAACCCTTTGTTGTTGCCCACCTGAAAGTTGTTTAGGATATTTTTCTCCCTTGCCCTCAAGTCCTACTTTCTTCAAAGCTGCTTCAACCAACTCACCTGTTTCAGATCTCTTATAACCACCATATAATAAAGGAAGTTCAACATTTTCATAAACAGTATTATTTTCAATCAAGCTAAAATTTTGAAAGATAAAACCAACAGTTGAATTTCTGATTTTTGAAAGTTTATCATCATCAGATGTCACAAGAGACTCTCCCTCAAATAAATATTGACCTTCAAATTTTTTATCAATGAAACCTATTAAGTTTATTAAAGTAGATTTACCTGATCCCGAAGGACCCATAATTGCAACCATTTCTCCAGCAGATATATGCAAATTAACATCTTTCAATACATGGAACACCTCATCACCTGTATTGTAATATTTATTTATACCAACTAGATCAATCATTTATTATCCGCCACTTTCACTTCTTTACCATCTTTGATTTCCTTGTCAGGCTTAACAATGATGACATCTTTTGCATTTAATCCCTTATTAACCACATCAATATTTCCAGCTTCACTAACAGTAACAGCCTGCTTCTTAGCTTTCCCATCTTTATAAAGGAATACATAATTTCCATCTTCTTCTTTTAAGACCGCACTTTTAGGAATTTCAAGGGTGGTAGATTTAATAGAAATTTGTACATTTGTTCCATACTGCATATTTTCTTCAGGTTGAACAGTGAATGAGTAATTTGAAACAGATGATTTATTTGCATCAGCTCCAGCTTGTCCAGATGTTTCTGGCAATTGGTTAACATTTGTTACTTTACCTTTAATTTTTTTGTCATCACTAATTGACTTAATATCAACTTCCTGATCTTTTTTAACCTTCTTAAAATCATACTCTGAGACTGTCCCATTTACAACAGTTTCAGGACTTACTAATGTTGCATAGGCAACGGTTGGATCAACCTTACCTTTTTCGTTGATATATACAATCCCATCCGAAGGTGCTGTAACTGTAGTTGTTACTCTCTTCTGTGCACGTTCAATTGATTTACTAGCATTCGATAAATCTAGATTTGCAGAATCAAGAGCCTGTTGGGCTTGATTAACAACATCCTTTTGTGCACTTAAAGCTTGCTTACTTGCTTCAATTGAAGCCTTGTCATTATCAATTCGTGCATTAGCGAGTTGAGTTTCAAGCTCCCCTTGTTTATCAGTTGCAACATTCAGATTATCTTGAGCATTTGAAACAGCAAGGTTAAATTTATCTAAAGATTGACTTTGTTCATCTGCTTGATCTTCAGCTGTAGCATTTTGATAAGTAGCAATCACTTCGCCAGTTTTCACATTTTGACCATTTTGGACAGAAATATTACTAATTTTTCCTTGGCTTTGGTCAAAATTAAAATATTGCGTATCCTTAGGTTGCACAATTCCCTTTAAAATCAAAGGGTCTTTTTCTTTGACAATTAAAATCTCATAAGAATCTTTTTCATCTTTTTTGCTGTTATTTGTAGAATTTGCCTTATAGATAATAGCACCAATTAAAAGGAGCAATAATAAAATTCCACCAATAATGCTATAACGAACCTTTTGTTTCTTAGTTAATTTCTTTTTTACTCTACTCTTAGACATAAATTAATCCTCTGAATCCAGTTTAAATAAATTTCTCAATGTCATTAATTGTGGAACAATTGCAATTGCCAAACCAACAATCATGCTTACTATACCAATTATTATGACAAAATTACCCATTCCTCCAACACTGCCCATATCAGGTGTAATAAGAAGATTGATAATAACACTTAAAACCGACCATATAATAGCACAGTAGTAAGGCACTTTAGAAGGTATAATTTCATTTTTTAATTTATTATTTGCCTTAAAATACATTACAAGTAAGATAATAGATATAACTAGTGATATAATCGAAATCCCTCTATTTAAAGGTGAGGCCAAGTATTGGGACATTTTATCCCCATACTCTCCTAATTCTTTATAATCCTTATAATTTGCTGTAAATAAAGTATACAACGAATATAATCCAGACAAAACTCCTATAAATTCTAGAACTAAACATACCATATTCCAAAATTTTGCTTTTTTGAAGTAAATTTCTTTTTCTTGCATAATAAATTCTCCTCTTTATTTTTAAAGTAATGGATATCATAACTTTCCCATATTATATATCTTTTTATTTTGTTTCGATTATAAAATTCCCAAAAGGTCCTTTAAAATTCCTAAAAGGTAGTTTTTGTCTACATCAAAGTTGCCATATAAATCACTGAATTTGTTGAAGACATCACCATATTTATTTGATTTATGATATCTTTTACAAATATATTTTCGTCACTATTTTTAAACTCTTTAACCTTAGACTTTAGTTCTTTTTGTTCAAATTTAGAAAAATATTTTTTTATTAAACCCGAATTTTGTAAAAGAATAGTTAATATAATAACTTCCTGTGATAAATTTCCATTTTCTAATAGCTCCGATCGAACTTTCCCAATAATCTCAGAGATTACATCAATTCTAGGTATGTAAGCTTCTTTCTTAAATATAATACCTGCTTCAGACGATCTTCCAAGGTTTTTATCCCTTAACGAAGTCATTATTAATTCACAAATGGAATTCTTCTTCGAAGTAAAAGAAAACTTTTGCACAATTTCACTTAATTTAACTGGTTTCGATTGATTTATATAATCATATAAAGGTTTTAAATACCATAGTCTTTCAGATAAAAGTCCTGAAATTAAAACAACCTTTTTTTCTATCTGTATACAATCTTCAAGTTGCATATCAAGTAGTGATCCCGCTACTATACATCCTGAAATTGCAGGATAGCTAGATGGTATGACTCCATGGTCATTTAATGCACAAATATAATACTGTTGCGTTATTGATAAATCACTCATTTTTTCCCCTTTATCCCTTTATATTGAACACTAATTTTCAAAAGTTATTATATTATGATTAAGCAAATTCTTTTTCATTATAAAAGTGTTTAGTAATAATATATGAAATTAATAACAAAATAATTGAAATAATTAAAATCACTATAGATATACTTTTTACATCTCCGTCAATTATATCAACAATGAAGTCCATAACACCTTGTATGGGCAATATTACATATAAAAGAAGACCAGAACCTGCTAACATACTTAGCGATATCAATCCATACTTACCAAACAAAATAGATATCGGAAGATTAAGCGTCAATGATATTGAAGAAAATATTATACATTATATTACTAAAAATATAATTTCTTCAGAAGAAATCGTCTTTGTTTTAGTTAGTAGCAATAAAAACAAAATAATGATATTTATGACAAAAAATAATAAACTTAGTAAGTATTTTGCCTTAACAATCTCTTTTCGAGTTATTGGGGTAGTAATTTCCAATTTTTCATAAGAATATTTTTCATCATATCCACTAGATGCCTGAATCAATGATGGAATAATTATAAATGGAATTAATATTGCCGTATTAATAATAAAACCATAAATTGTTTTTGCAAAATAATTTATCAGAATAACAATAACGTAATTAAATAAAAAAGAAGCAAATCTTTTTCTAATAAAAAAATTTTCATAAATATCTTTCGCAATTATACCTTTCATAAAACTATCTCCTAAATCTTTTAATTAAATTCTTTTTTATTATAGAAATGTTGCGTAACAAAATATGAAATAAATAAAAATATTACTGCAATTATTAACAATCCTATTAACAACTGATTTTTATCCATAGTAATCAACTCATTAGTGAATTCAATTATTTTACTGATTGGTATTATGACATATATTAATATACCTATTCCCATCATTATAAACATTGGAATCATGCCCCAATTTCCAAACAATATTAAAGATGGATAATTTATTGAAATTGAAAAAATAGAAAAGATTATACCAAGAATACCTAGCAAAATTACTGTATTTTCATCTAATCCGTTTGATTTCATAAATAAAAGTATAAATAATATTAGACAATTAAATGTTGTGAATATTAAACCTAATAAATATTTTGCACTAATGATATCTTTTCTTGTTACTGGCATTGTTATTTGGTATTGTTCATATTTATATTTTTCATCCATAGTAACTGATGATTGAATCAATGTTGGTGCTAGGATAAATGGAAACAGTAGTGTTGCAGCAAATATTGGTCCAAAAATATTATCCCCAAGTATAATAGGAAGTAAACATAATCCATATGAAGAAAATATGCTTAAAAATCCTTTTTTTATTAGAAAATTTTCATATAAATCTTTCGCAATTTCGCCTTTCATAAAACTATCTCCTTAATCTTTTACTTAAATTCTTTTTTATTATAGAAATGTTGCGTAACAAAATATGAGATCAGCAATAATCCTAAAGCAACTATTACCGAAATGATTAATACATACAATATATTTACAGCAGTAATACCCTTAAAAAATTTAATTATTTTACTGAGTGGGAAGACCAAATATATAATCATACCTATCGCAAAAGATATTATCATTGGAATCATGCCCCAAATTCCAAATATCATCAGAGAGGGATAATTGATTGCTAAGGAATACAGCGAAATTATCATTGAAATAAATGATAATAAAAGTAAATTTTTTAATTCTGTATCATGTAGTCTAGTTAGTAAAAATAAAGTTAATAACAAATTATTAAATATCATAAAAATGATACCTATTAAATACTTACCATTTACAACATCTTTCCTAGTAACAGGACCTGTTATTTGATACATTGGATAATCGTATTTATCATCCAGCATAGATGTTGTCTGTATTGGTGAAGGAATTAATAAAAATGGAACGAATACTGTAGATACAACTATCGGAAGAAGCATAGAGTCTCCTATTGCAACCTGAATCATAACAAATACATATGAGGATAAAAAACCCATTAAATTTTTTCTAATACCAAAAAACTCATACAAATCCTTTGCTATTACACCTTTCATAAAGCTATCTCCTTAATATTTTACTTAAATTCTTTTTTGCTATAAAAATGTTTAGTGACAAAATATGAGATCAATAAAGTTGCTAGTCCTAATACTAATGAAATAATTAATAAAATTTCAACATTCATAGTTGACATATCTTTTGCTGATTCTACTATTTTTTCAATTGGAAATATCGTCTGTAAAATAGCACTAATTAGTATAATTATTCCAAGAGGTACCACTCCCCATTTTTGAAAAAACAATAAACTTGGACAACCAATTGATAATGAAAAAATTGAAAGTATCGTTGAAATAGCAACTAGTAAAAGTATTGCTTTCATACCCCAAATATTCACATTGATTAGAAGCAGCAAAAATAACACTATGCTATTTATAATCACAAAAACCATACTCATTAAATATTTCGCATTAACTATATCTTCTCTATCAACAGGACCAGTAATTTGATACTTTTGATAGCCGTATTTCTCGTCTAACTTTGAGGTTAGCTGAACTAATAAATTTGTTAATGCAAATGGAATCAATACTATCGATCCAAATATCTGAACCACTGGAATCATAAATGAATTAACAAAAAAAGTTACTTCAATCATTATAGATACGTAAATAAGTAGAAAATTAATTAAGTTTTTTTTAATTCTAAATATCTCATATAAATCTTTTGCGATTACACCTCTCATAAGTCTCTCTTTCTATACCAGATTTAGTCAAGTTCTCTTTTGCTAAATATTTTTTTCGATATGTAATAAGAAATAAATAAAATTATTACTACTAAAAGAAGTGATAAATTTATATATATCTTTTGGTTTTCATTTACTGAAAAACTTTGAAGTATATTAGATGCGTAAAGAATAGAGAGTGCAACAATATCAAGAAATTGAAGAAAAATGAAGGTAATAAATATTGACGAATTATTACCCAAGGTGTGAAATAAAAATGGTAAAGTAAAACCTGCGAATAGAATACTAATGATCAACGATATTATACTCAAAACCATTGCTTGATTTGCTGTCATGTTTTTATTCAATATTGAAGTTAAGTAAAAGAATAGTGTATTAAAAATACAAAAACCAATTAATTCAATATATTTTGCTGATACGATTCTTGATCTGGAAATTGGCATTGTATCCTGCACCTTCCAAAAGTTACTCATATAATCGCTATTCATAGTTTTTTGAACAAAGAATAAATTACAAATTGGTAAAACAATCAAGCTAGTGGACCAAAAAAGATAAATATTTTTTGTTAGTATAACTATAAAAAATATAGTCCCATAAAAAATTATATGAGAGAGTAAATACTTTCTATTTCCATATTGCTGATATAAATCTTTAATAATTTCTGCTTTCATAAAATTCTCCTTGTCTCAAAATTAACCAAAATCTTTTTTATTGTAGAAATATTGAGTTATGAAATATCCTACAAGCGAAATTATTAGCGAAACAATTACTGCAATCGATAAAATTTTATGAATATCAGAAACTGTAATGTTATTGACTGTATGTAAGTTGAAAAATAATGCACTCATAATCCAAGACCCTACTATCATTGCTCCTATCCAAATATAGGTACTGATTGATTTACTTCCAAATAACATATAGACTGGGTAATTTACTCCAAATGAAATCATAGAAATTATTAAAATTAATACTAAAATATAAGGAATGTATTCAATCTTAATTGCTCCAGTAACTTTATTATTTAGAAAAAGCAGAAGAGTAGATAGTAACATATTAAATAGATAAGAGAAAATTCCGATTATATATTTACCATTCACAATTTCATTTCTTTTAATAGGATAAGTTAATTGTAAATTTGAAAATCCGCTAACATCATCAGCTCTCATTGTCACTTGAAGTATATTTGGAGAAAGAATCATTGGCCCAATATAGATAATTATTATATAAATAAGAAAAACATTTTTTGTAAATATTGCTCCTATTGTAAATATCAAGTATAGACATGTATAAATTAAATTTTTTCTAATACCAAAATACTCATATAAATCCTTTGCTATTACACCTTTCATACTAGCTTCTCACCTTTTACGGTATAGAGCATCAGGTCTTCTAGGCTTGCATTTTCAATAACTAAATCCTTAAATACTTTTCGTATTTCATGCTTATTATTTATGAGTACCTTATAAGAATAATCGTCCTTGCGATAAGCTACTACATCTTCTGGTGACAAAGCCTGTAAAGTATTCAAACCACATGTCACTATTCCAAAGTTCTCCTGAATTTCATCATAATCTCTGATAAAGACAAGTTTCCCATGATTGATGAAAGCTACATAGTCCGCAATCTTATCTAAATCGCTAGTTATATGGCTAGACATAATAACAGTGTGTTCCTCGTCTTCACTATAGTCACGTAAAATATCCAAAATCTCATCCCTAAAAATCGGGTCCAATCCACTAGTTGCCTCATCAAGAATCAATAACTTAGTATCGTGACTCAAGGCAACGGCGAATTCAAACTTCATCTTCATCCCTCGTGAGAATTCCTTAAGTTTTTTATCCTTGGGCAAATTGAAATTCAGTAAATAGTTTTCAAACTTACCATTATCCCAGGTTTTATATACATATTTCATAAAGCCACTAACAAGTTTTGGTGTAAACTCTAAATCAAAGTGAGTTTGGTCGAAAATTACTGCTATTTCTTCTTTAATTTCCTTTTGATTTTGCTCAAAGTCTTTACCGAAATATTGGAGAGTGTCGTAGCTTGAATTAATAATCCCTAAAATAGCGTTGATGAATGTCGATTTCCCTGCTCCATTTTCTCCGACCAGTCCAAAGATACTTCCTTGTGGAATTGATAGACTGATGTCACCTAGAGTGAAATCCTTATATGACTTGCTTAAATTTTTAACAACAACTGCACTTTTCATTAATCTTCCTCCGAGTATAACAATTCCATAGTTTTGAGTAATTCAGCAAGGGAAATTCCATTTTCCTTTGCTAAGACCACTAGGTCCCCCATCATGTCCTCAATCCTTCTGCGATTTTCTTCAGCGATAAAATCCTTATTACTATTTGATACAAATGTTCCCTTAGCTGGAATTGTTTCAATGAATCCATCAGCAAGCAATACTTCATATGCCTTCTGTGTCGTTATGACACTAACATGAAGGCTTTTTGCGAGTTTTCTCATCGACGGTAGGGCCTCACCAGATTTAAGCTCACCCTTCATTATCAACTCCTTTATTTGGGAAACAATCTGCTCATAGATTGGTTTATCAACCGAACTACTGATAATTATTTCCAAAAGAGTACTCCTTTTTAACTGTACTTAAGTTACAAGTACAGTATATACAAATAAAATGTACAGGTCAAGTAAAAAATTAACAAAATAAAAAAAGATGTTAATTACACACCTTCTTTCAAATCTATTGTCATAATATAATCATCTATACTTAATAATTTCCATAAATTTCCCAATCTTAAATTATAAAAGTTTTAAAAATCTTCCATTCCATATATCTTCATAAAAATTTATAGTATTTTCTGCTGACATATAATCATTATCATATGTTGTAGAGAGTCCTTTAACCATTTGTAAATCGTATCCAAGACCATGAGCAAACTTTATAGTTGAATCAACACAGAACTGAGTTTGAGCACCACAAATTTCAAGTGATTTGGCATTTATTCTTTGTAAAATCTCTTGGAGATTTGTCTTATAAAAGGAATTAGCATGTTTCTTTTGAACAAAATAACTTCCTTTTTCGCTCTTTAACTGGTCAACAATTTCCCAATCAGTTTGACCTTCTGTAAGAATTTCATCATTATGTTGGATGAATATAATTGGAAGTCCTTGACTATAATATTGGTCAATTCTTTCATTAACGCCCTTAATGACCTTATCAAAATTATAAATTTGATAATCCTTACCGTCCCACTCAAAATCACAAACACCTTTCTGGAGGTCAATAACTAATAATGCATCGACTAGATTATTCTTTGTCATACTTATATCTCCCTCTTATATCGTAGTGTTTTGGTTGCTTTTGCATCAAGCCAGTTGTCTTGCTCAGACTGAAAAATAAATCCTCGTGCTTCGTAAAATGGTATTCCTTTTTGATTTTCTTTGACTACTGAAACCCACTGAGTAGTTGCACCCCAATCTTTTTGTTGGTCGGTCACAGCCCCAAGTAACAAACTGCCGATTCCTTCATTCCTTCTAGTTGGGTCAAGATAGATAACAAAAAGTTCACCTGTTTCATCGCCCGTCATTCCACCACCTGCTGCTCCAACAACCTGGTCACCATCAAGAGCCACAAAGTAGCCACCCCAATCTTTAGATGAATTCTCAACTTCCTTCAAAACACGCTCGTCATTATAAAAGTCACTAATCACCTTTTCAATATATTCTTGCGTGTGCAGGTCCACATAAGTTGCCCGGTACCCATCACTACAAACGCTCACAATTCCTTCAACATGCTCAGGTCTTGCTCGAACCACTTCAATCATAAAATGCCCCTTTTCTTTTCATTTTACCACATTATTTTATATCTTGAATAGTTCCTACTGGGAAAATACCTCTGAAAATCTTCCTGACTATTGGTCCTGCGATAAAAATTTGCAAGGGAAGAGCCATTACAAAATTTCTAGGAATATTTATCAGCCAAGCTTTAAACAAATTATAATTCAATCCATTGTGCATAATAGCTCCAAATAAAGACATACAAATTACCATTCCTGTAACCATGCAAGTTGAAATGATTAATATTTTTAAAATAAGTGGACTATCTTCCTTAATAAATTTAAAGGCGAGTCCTTTAGCATTTGGAGATACCAAATAAACGTCACAAATAAATCCTACAATCAAAGCAAGTGGTAAACTTACCCATGCTCCTATAAATGCTTGACTAGAGAACCCTATCTCTAAAACAATATTGTAAACACTCATGATATAAACCATGAAGAAACACATTAAACTCGTGTAAATCAAGCTTTCTTTTTTATTAATCGGCATACAAAACCTCTTTCAATTTTTTTGACATTGATTATCATAGCAAATTAAAAAATTTCTCGTAAGTACTTTTTGTGTCTTTTCTCCACTCATGAATTATATATAAATATCAATTTTTTACTATATGTATCAAATATCTTTTTTTACAATCTCCTACAAGTAATCGCTTTCCACATTCATGTTATAATAGGATAAACAATAAAATATAGGGGGATTTAAAATGAATATTTTAATCGTCGGCGCAAATGGTCAAATCGCTAGAGAAGCAATTGACCTATATCTTGAAAATACTGATTTCAACCTCACTCTTTTTCTTAGAAACTCTAGCAGACTAGCTAGTCTTGAATCAGACCGCGTGAAGGTTATCGAAGGTGATGTAACTAATCTATCTGACCTTGTTGAAGCAACAAAGGGAATGGATGTGGTTTATCTTAATCTTGCGGGACCTGTTGAAGAAGGTACAAAAAACGCTATCGCAGCCATGAAAGAAAATAAAGTTGATAACGTAATCTTGATTACAACTTTAGGAATTTATGACGAAGTTCCAGGAGAATTTGGAGTTTGGAATAACGCAAATATCGGACCATATTTTGGACCATATAGAGCAGCTGCCGATGCACTTGAAGCTTCTGGCTTAAGCTATACAGTTCTTCGCCCAGCTTGGCTAACTAATAAAGACGAAATTGACTATGAAACAACTGAGAAAAATGAACCTTTCAAAGGAACTGAAGTTTCAAGAAAAAGCGTTGCTGATTTAGTTGTAAAAGCATCACAAGATAGAGCAAAATACCATAACAAAAACCTTGGTGTTGATAAACCAGGAACAGATGGGCCAAAACCATCTTGGTACTAAAAAAATAAAGGTAGTCTTTACAGATTACCTTTTTCTTTGTCTAAAATTTCTATGACTTGATTCAAATAGCTTAGGGCATGTGGTAAGTAATTCAATTTGTTTAAAAGTAAATTCGTGTCATTAAAATTCAAATCATAAATTTTTCCATCACTAATTCCAGAAAAAATATTTTTTAGTTCATTAATTTTAACAAGAAAAGCACCTGCTACTTCTTCATCCTGTAAATTAATAGATGATAGAATATCCGAATTAATTTTTCCAATATATGTATGAGCAAATTCCCTATCATTAATATCTTCAGTTAATATCTCATCTGGAATAATACCGATTTTTGAAATATTTAAATCTTTTATGTAAAGACCCAGTTCCTCATATACTTCTCTTTGGAAAGCAATCTCAATATCTTCATCATGATCAATGTGACCAGCAGCTGATAAATCATAACAAGATGGAAAATTTTTCTTGTGCTCTGCTCTTTTTTGTATCAATAAATATTCTCCATCCACTATCAAATAAAAATGAACAGTCTCATGCCACAAACCACGCTCATGAACGGTATCTCTATCTAACACCTGTAAAAAATTCATATCATCGTCAAAGGACTTAATGTATTCTGGCATTTTTTAATTCCATTTCTTTTTTATAAAATATAATTATAAGCATAAAAACTACAATACATACTCAATCATCTCATCATAACCGTTTTTCTTAGCTGATAAACTTTCAACAATTTCAATGTCTGGTGCTACGCCTATATTATGATGAACAGTTCCATCAGGAAGTAAAACTTTTTTAGCAGTTATCTGGAAATAAGACTTTTCATTTAGTGGTATCCATGTTGGTTGACCAGTTGATCCAGCAGAATATTCTCCAATAATTCTAGCTCTTCCCTTATTTTTAAAAATCATCGCAAAATTTTCAGCTGAAGAAAATGTAATATTATTTTGTAAAATTGAAACCTTTTTTTCTATAAGTAATCCTTTGTATTCCAAATAATAATCATTATCAATATAATTTTCCAAATACTGATGATTATAGGTTTCAATATCTCTTATTTCTGGACTACCTTGAGAACTATTGGCAAAGGATTGCATATCAATAACTTGTCTTCCACTTAATTCAGTTTCAAATTCTCTTTCAAAAAAAGCTTGAGCAATTTGATTTGCATAACCAGAATTACCACCTATATTATTTCGAATATCAAATATAATTTCATCTGATTTTTGCAACAAATCTAAATTATCATAAAAGTTTTGTACGATACTTTCTGACATGAAATGTTTTAAAACCACAAATATTTTATTTTCCTTCTCATAAATTTCAATGCCATCTTCTTTAACAATTTCTTTCATATTTTCATAATAAGATTTTTCGTTAGTTAACTTATCATCGTCTCTAGATGCATTAATAATGATATTTTCACCATTTTCAAACTTTATATCTAAGTACTTCGAAACTATCATTCCAGCAAGATTCCCAAATTCTCTAAGAGCAAAATTAATCTTTGATGACCAAAAATATTTCTTAACATAAGTATCAAGAAAATCATTAGTCTTATAACCATTTATACTTTCAATTTCAAGATTTAAGAAGTTTTCATATTTTACAGATGACTTTGATATTACCAATTTCTCATCATAAATTTGCAGTTCAATTGGATATGTTGGATAGTCTTCATATATTTTACTATATGGTCGAAAATATGTATGACCGTCTTCTAATAAATTAGTGAATTCCATTATTTGCAAGTAATAGTCCCTATCATTTTCTAGCTGACCACTAATTATTTTTTCTAATATCTTATGACACTCTATTTCCCATTTCGATAGCAAATCATCCGTCCAATAAGGAAAAATAAACTTACTTTCATTGTAAATTCTCAGCAAATCAAATATCTTATCATCCATTATTTACACCCTCACTTTGTATAAAGTATATCATAAAATATATAAGGAAAGTATAAGAAAAAAATCCCTCAAGTGAGAGATTTTGATTTCTTATTTATCACCACGGTTACGCATCACGAAACCAGGTTTCTTTTCTGATGCTTTAGGATGTGATTTTTTCTTGTCGTTTGAGTAGTAGCCTTTTTTCTTATCGTTGTTACGATCGTTACGATCATTTTTACCTTTGTAACCACCGTTACGACGATTTCCACCGTTGCGATTTCCACCATTACGGTTTCCACCACCACGATTATTGCGTGAACGGCCATTACCGCCACCTTTTCCACCACCGTTAAATGGAAGTGGTTTTTCAGCTGCGATTTCAACCTTAGGTTGGTTGTCTGGATCTTTTACTTTTGCTTGTAAAAGTAAAGCGACAAGTTCTTCTGCTGAATATTTTTCAAGAAGTTTTTGAGCATCTTCATCGAATTTTCCAAGTTTACTTACTAATTTCTCGTCAGCAAGATCACGGTTAATTTCATCGAATGCTACAGATAGACTAGCTTTGTATGCTTCTTCTTTTGTAGGAGGACGCATTCCAGTCATTTCTTTCTTAGTTAGGTTCTCAATAGCTTTAAGGTAACCCATTTCGTTATTTGTAACGAAAGTAATTGATTGACCAGATTTACCTGCACGACCAGTACGACCAATACGGTGAACGTATGATTCTTGGTCTTGAGTAATATCATAGTTATAAACGTGAGTAACACCTGAAATATCAAGTCCACGCGCAGCAACGTCTGTCGCTACTAAAATATCAAGGTTATCATTTTTAAAGTCACGTAAAACACTTAGACGTTTTTGTTGTGCTAAGTCTCCATGAATACCTTCTGCACGGTATCCTAGAAGTTTAAGTCCACGAGTAAGTTCATCTACACGACGTTTTGTACGACCAAAGATGATTGCAAGCTCAGGACGTTCAACGTCAAGAAGACGAGTAAGAACATCAAATTTTTCAAATTCTTTAGTACGAATGTAAAATTGTTCAATGTTATCAGCTGTCATTTCTTTAGTAGCTACTTTTACATGTTCAGGATTAGTCATGAACTTAACACCGATACGTTTAATAGCATCAGGCATTGTAGCTGAGAAAAGTAGAGTTTGACGTTCATTTGGAACGCTCTTGATGATATCTTCAATATCTTCTAAGAATCCCATGTTAAGCATTTCGTCTGCTTCATCAAGAACAAGTACTTTAACTTGGTCAAGTTTAAGAGCACGACGACGGATTAAGTCTAAAAGACGACCTGGAGTACCAACAACAATATGAGTACCAGATTTAAGTCCTTTAATTTGTTTTTCGATGCTTGAACCACCATATACTGAGCGTACTTTAACGCCTTTATCACGTCCAAAACGGAATAATTCTTCTTGTGATTGTACTGCTAATTCACGTGTAGGTGCGATTACTAATGCTTGAATACCACCATTTACGTCAATTTTATCAAGAGTAGGAAGTCCAAAGGCTGCAGTTTTACCAGTACCTGTTTGAGCTTGTCCAATAACGTCGCGTCCTGCGATTGCTAAAGGAATAGTTCCTTCTTGAATAGGTGATGGTGTTTCAAAACCTGCTTTTGTAACTGCTGACAGAATGTCTTCTGACAGTCCTAATTCATTAAAATTCATTTATTCTCCAATTTTCTAAATATGGAGGATTCGGTTAAAGTTATTCTTTCAAAATATCTATAGATGTTTCAAATAGAAGTCTGATAAGAAAGCGAACTTTCTCATACTGTCGATTATACAAAACTAGTCAACCATAATAATTCCATTGTTTATAAAACTATTACAATAATTTGCTAGTTTTAAATCACAGCTCATTTTTATTAGTCATATGCTAATTCTAAACGCCTATAAATTATGCCCATTCAATTTATGGGCCCCTGTACCAAACACTCCATTATAAATAAGGTTAGTGCAACTTTATTAGTTTAACACAAAAATAACCGTTTAACAATCTTTATGACTTAAACAAATGAAAATGAAAATCATTTGAAGAATACTCTTTGCAAATTTTCACAAACCTTACAATTCTGTAAGAAAAAAAGCTAAAATGGTCAGATTAGTCCACAAAAAATTTTATATAATTAATATATAAATTTTATTTAGAAAGTACTTATTATGTTTAACAGAAATCAATTAAAAATCTTTTTTATGGCCCTAATGACCTTAGACCATATTGACCTCTTTGTCTCTGGTGAAACAGCAACATTCTTTCATGCAATAACCAGACCAGTAGCTGTTTTCTTCGCTTATATGTTGGTGGAGGGTTTTCACTATACTAGAAGCAAAAAAAGGTATCTAACTCGTCTCTACCTATGGGCTGGAATTATGTATCTTGGAAATTTCATCATTAATTTGATTGTGAAGGATCCAATGTATCAGGTTCATAATAATATATTTATGACTCTAGCTGTAGGAGCAACTCTTCTATATATGATAGAAATTATTAAAGCTAAAGCCGATAATACTGCCTTAAGAATTGGATTGACTATATCTATTATTGTAATAACCTTCCTTGGCTCTTTTCTAACTGAAGGTGGATATGTTGTTCTACCATTCATCTTGGTTTCTTACTTTACTTACGGTAAATATAAAGCGCGTGACTTGAGCTACATCGCTCTTTCTGCAGTTATTTTCTTATTATTTGATATGACACCAATACTTGATTCAAATAATGCGCGTGAATTTTGGCTTAACTTTGGCTACAACTCTGACTGGATGTTTGTATTTGTTATTCCGTTTCTTCATCTTTATAATGGGAAAAAAGGAAGTGGCAAACCAATATTTAAATACCTATTCTATATATATTATCCAGCTCACTTGTGGATTATTGCCTTACTAGCGAACTATTTACAACTTAAAAAATAATAATCCTATCTTCTAGTTATTACTAGGAGATTTTTTTGATTAGTACTATTAATTTTTTTAAAAAAGAGTCTGACCCAAAAAAGAATTTTACGTAAATTTATAAATGAATTTGAATAGCAATAGCCTAAACTTTGTTGAAATCCATAAAAAAAACACGAATTATATAAGGACATTCAGCAAATGTTTCAAATATAGTTTGTGTTTGTTTTTTTGTAAAATTTATTCTGTAAATTATGTATATTTCTTATTTAATTTACTACTCAGTTGGTGGTGTTGCACTTAATTCAACATCTGGATATTTATCAGCAAACCATCTTTCAGCAAATTGATTTTCAAATAGGAATAAAGGATTATCAAATCTATCACGCGCCAAAATATTTCTACTTGAACTCATTTTTTCATCAAGTTGTTCTGGCTTAATCCAACGAACAGTTTTATTACCCATAGGTGTCATATTAACTTCAGCATTATATTCGTTAATCATTCTATGTTGGAATACTTCAAACTGAAGATGCCCAACTGCACCTAGCATATATTCATTCGTTTGATAGTTTTTATAAAGTTGGATTGCTCCTTCTTGAACAAGTTGTTCAATACCTTTATGGAAACTCTTTTGCTTCATAACATTTTTCGCAGATACACGCATAAATAATTCAGGTGTAAATGTTGGAAGTGGCTCATATTCAAAATTTTGCTTACCAGTTAATAAAGTATCTCCAACTTGATAAGTACCAGTATCATAAACCCCAATAATATCACCAGCTACAGCTGACTCAATATTTTCACGACTCTCTGCCATAAATTGAGTTACATTTGAAAGTTTAACTTTCTTATTAGTACGAGCAAGCTTAACATCCATACCACGTTGAAATTCTCCTGATGAGATACGAACAAAAGCTATTCTATCCCTATGAGCAGGATTCATATTAGCTTGAATTTTAAAGACAAAGCCAGAAAAATCGGGTTCATAGGGCGAAATTTCTTCCCCTTCAGTTGTTTTATGAGCATGTGGAATTGGAGCGTATTCCAGGAATGTATCCAAGAAAGTTTGTACCCCAAAGTTTGTAAGGGCTGATCCGAAGAATACCGGAGTAAGTTCCCCAGCAAGTACTTCTTCTTCATCAAAAGGATTACCAGCTTCTTGTATCAATTCAATATCATCCAAGGCTTGTTGGTAAAAAGGATTTTGTCTTAAATGATTATCTTCTGGTACTTGACCATCTTCATCAAGTTCGATAAATCTTTCATCTCCTTTAAACATCTCAATACGATGATTATGCATATCATATAGACCTTCAAAAGCTTTACCCATACCGATTGGCCAATTCATAGGAGTTGATTGAATACCTAGAGTTTCTTCTAACTCCTCAAGTAGATCAAGTGGCTCACGACCATCACGGTCAAGCTTATTAATAAAGGTAAAGATTGGAATTTCCCTATCTTTTACAACCTTAAATAATTTCTTAGTTTGTGCTTCAATACCCTTTGCAGAGTCAATTACCATGACAGCAGCATCTACCGCCATCAATGTACGGTATGTATCTTCAGAGAAATCCTCATGTCCTGGCGTATCAAGGATATTAACCTTTTTACCAGCATAATCAAACTGCATTACTGAACTCGTTACAGAGATTCCACGTTGCTTTTCAATATCCATCCAGTCAGACTTAGCAAAATTCCCAGTCTTCTTCCCCTTAACAGTACCAGCTTCTCGAATGGCTCCACCAAACATTAAAAGTTGCTCTGTAATTGTTGTCTTACCAGCATCCGGGTGACTGATGATGGCAAATGTTCGACGCTTGTTTACTTCTTCTTGTAAATTCATTATTAATTATCTCCGTTGTTATATTAGTTCATTGCAATAACAGCGTATTCTACATGTCTCTTCCTCTTTTTTTATCAAAGTAGCTTTTCCACTACCTTGCTCAAGTTCATACTATTGCTACCTTTAAGTAGAATCTGATCATTAGCTTTAAGATCATTAGATACATCATTGATTAACTCATCAAGCTCATCAACTTCATCATCTTTCCTATAAAACTTCAAATGTCCTTTAGGAAAAATATCTTTTGCATACTCAACTAAAGCTTCCATCTCCTGTCCATAAAGGTATAATCTGTCAATTTTATCAGGATCAATAGCAGTAATCATTTGTTCATGATATTTAGATGATTCTTCACCTAACTCTTTCATATCAGCAAGAACAACTGCCTTTGCTCCATCAGTATTTTCAGGTATAGCTTGGAATGTTTCAAGTATCAATCTCATGGCAGTGGGATTTGCATTATAAACATCTGATAGGATATCTGCACCATTAGAGGCTACTAACCATTCCGTACGGTTCTTAGTTAATTGAATATTTTCTAAGCCTGATCTAATATCATGTTCTTTTACACCTAACACTTTACCAACATAAGCCGCAAGCATAGCATTAGTTGCATTAAATTTCCCTGGTAATGGAACAATAAGTTTAGTATCTAAGAAATTAACTTCAAATTCTAAATAATCCTTATGTTCAACTAAATTATCAATATAAATATCTTCATTAGGACCAAAACGTACTACCTCTTGGTCATTAGGTAAAAATTTATTAATTATCTTGTCAGCTGGTGCTACCAAAATACCTTGGTGCATTCCATCAGCAATCTGCATTTTCCCTTGGGCAATTTTTTCACGACTACCGAAAAATTCGATATGGCTCTCACCAATTAAAGTAATGACCGCAATCTTTGGTTTTGCAATATCACTTAGTAAATGAATATCTCCCATGTGATCCTGTCCCATTTCAAGAACAAGTTTTTCAGTGTCATCTGGCATATGCAAAATAGTATAAGGCAAACCAATTTCATTATTGTAATTACCTTGAGTTTTATATGTCTTATACGTTGTAGATAAAACTGAGTCAATCATATCTTTGGTAGTTGTCTTACCATTTGAGCCCGTTACTGCCACTACCTCAACTTGAGTTTTTTCAATATAAAAAGCTGCAAGTTTTTGAAAGGCTGCAAGGCAATCCTCTACCAAGATATAAGGATGATTTTCAATTTCAACTTCTGATAGAGTGACTACTGCACCATTTTCAAAAGCAGTCTCGATAAAATCATGTCCATCACGTTCCCCTTTTAAAGGTAAGAAGATATCACCTACCTTTATTTTTCTACTATCAAACTCAATGCCACTTAATTCAATATTAGGAAACTTTTCAAAATTATTCTGAGCATCAACTGCATCAGCAAGCTCATAAAATTTCAATCTCATTTCAAATGTCCTTCACGAACTTCAAATGCTTCTTTAGCAAGAATAATCAATTGTTCAATTAAATCAGCATATGGAAGTCCCATATTTTCCCATAAAAGTGGATACATTGAATATTGTGTAAATCCTGGAATTGCATTAATCTCATTAAGATAATATTTTCCATCTTTTGTTAAAAAGAAATCACATCTACTCAATCCACTTCCATTCACTGTACGATAAGCGAGCTCAGCATAAAAACGGAGTTCTTCCATAATTTTCTCATCAACATGAGCAGGAATATCCATTGTAATCTTATTATTGATGTATTTTGAATTGTAGTCATAAAAGGCTACATCTTTAACAACTTCTCCTGCAAGAGTTGATTTAACATTCAAATTGCCAAGTACCGCAACTTCAATTTCTCGGGCATCAACACCTTGTTCAACTGCAATACGATTATCAAATTTAAAGGCTTCTCGGAGTCCTTCCTCAAGTTTATCGGCAGAATCAATTTTAGATACTCCAACACTAGACCCCATATTCGCTGGCTTAACAAAAACAGGATATGTTAATTTTTCATTAACTTCAACCATCTTTTCATTAATTGACTCTGAACCTACAACTGCAACATAAGGAACTTGTGGAACTCCAACAGCATCAAGTACATGCTTAGTCATAATCTTATCCATAGTAACACTAGCCGCAGTAATATTTGGTCCAATATAAGGCATTTTTAATATTTCTAAAAACCCTTGTATTGACCCATCTTCACCCATAGGCCCATGAAGTACAGGGAAAACTACAGCACCTTCTTCATAAATATCACTTGGCTTAATTTTTGCAGATAAGTCAATTGAAATGTTAGTCATTAATTTTTCATCATCCGCAGGTTTTTCATCAAATTCTTGTGTTTTAATAAAATCACCATTGTGACTAATAAAAAATGTCTTCACAGTGTGTTTTGAATAATCAACAGCCCTCATTACGCTTTCAGCTGATAGCACTGAAACATCGCGTTCTGCACTACGTCCACCATACAATAAAATCAAAACTTCCTTCATATCATACCTCCCATTTACAAATAGTAAACTTAAATTTCCTTTCTATTTTCAACAGCCTTTAATAATGTTACTTCATCCGCATATTCAATATCACTACCTACTGCAAGACCACGAGCCAAACGAGTTACTTTAATACCAGATGGTTTAATTAGGCGCGATAAATATATTGCTGTAGCTTCCCCTTCACTTGTTGCATTAGTAGCTATTATGACTTCCTCAACCTGACTATCAATCAGCCTAGTTATCAAGCTCTTAACATTGATATCATCTGGAGATATCCCATTCATAGGAGAAATAGTACCTTGCAATACATGATATAACCCGTTGTACTCTCTTATTTTTTCAATTGCTAAGACATCCTTACTATCTTCAACAACGAAAATTGTACTTCTATCGCGATTCTCATCTGTACAGATACTGCAAGGATCTTGATCAGTCAAGTTCCCACAAACACTACAAAATTTCAAATCACGTTTTGCAGATAAAAGATTCTTAGCAAATAAATTTACATCTTCGTCATCCATTCCAATTGTATAGAAAGCTAAGCGAATTGCAGTTTTTTGACCAATTCCTGGAAGCTTACTATATGATTCAATTAGTTTAGCAATTGGTTCAGGATAGTACATAGACTATCTCACCTCCTTTCCCTTTCCATTTATTTAAATCCATACATGCTATTGTAAAGATTAACAATATCACGTGCGATATAGTGATTAACGTGAGTATATGCATCAGTTAAATCCGGTACCATTGCCCCTATTGCAATTTGGGGATTATCTGTTGGAGCATACGCCACAATATTATTTGCAGTAGTTGCAATAGTATTACCATTTAAATCAGTTGTAAAAGTTTCAGCAGTACCAGTCTTAGCACTTATGGGAACACTTTCTCCTTGACCGACTTCAAGACCTGTAGCTAATGCACCACCATGTACTACCCTATAAAAACCTTCTTTAATTAGTGCCATGTTATCTTTTGAAATATTAACCTTGTTTAATTCTTTAGCATCAATGGCTTTAACTTCTTTCCCGAATTTATTTCCATCTGAACCATCATATATCCCTGATACAATATGTGGTGCATAACGTGTGCCACCATTTGCAACAGTCGCCGCATACTGAGCAAGTTGAAGAGTAGTATAAGTATCATACTGACCAAAACTGAGGTCTAGAAGCGAACCAGCACTTGATTTTTCAGCAGAAGGTACCAGTCCTCTTGTCTCACCTGGTATATCAAATCCAGTTAAAACACCCATTCCATATTCTCCGAAGCCTTCTCTCAACTCTTTGAAAACTTTATCTTTATTAGTAGGGTCTAGATTCATATTATAGTAATACGGCTGCCCCATCATTCTTAATGTAAGTTGAAGCATGTAAGTATTAGATGAATATTCCAATGCTTGGACCGCATTAATAGGTAAACTACCTCCATTGGTAAACCATGATTGCTTAACTGGACTTCCAGCAATTTGAATTGGTTGATCTACAAGTATCTCATTTCCAGTTATTGCACCAGCATTCCATCCACTTGTTAGAGTTGCACCTTTTACAACTGAACCAGGTACAAAAGCTCCTGTAAATGTTTGAAGTGAATCCTTAGTCAACTCTCCGGTCTCTTTATTTTGAGAAAGACCAGCCATAGCAAGTACAGAGCCATCATTTGGATTCAATACCACCGCATAAGCTCCTTCAGAAACATTTGCATGTCCTTGTGATTTAGCTTGTTGAAAATATTTTTGTAAAATATTTTCAACACCTTCTTGGAATTTTAAATCTATAGTTAATTTTAAATTTTTCCCTGGCTGTCCTTCAGATATAACTTTATTATCACTAATATTCCCATTTTTATCTAAGTATACTTCACTGATTTTTCTTGAACCTTGTAAATATTCTTCGTACCCTTTCTCAACATAACTTGTACCTACTCTATCATTTCTTGAATAGCCTTTGCTTAAATATGTATCAAGTTCTTCCGCTGGAATTCCAGCTCTCTCAGAGGAGATAGTTCCCAAAAGAGAACGAAGAGCCGTATTTGCATACTCACGTTCCCAATCGGTACCAATGCTTATACCTGAAAGGTTACTCTCATTTTCAGCAATTGTTGCAATTTGAACGTCTGTCAAGTCATCTGAAATAATTACAGTAGTATTAAAATTAGAAGTAGCATTCATTCTTTTAAAGATTTTAGCAGCTTCTTCTAGTTCAGGAGAAAAAATTATCTGATTATCAGTAACCTTAGATATATAAAGTGCATAGAGACTTCCTTCAGAAAGTTTATCACCAGTTTTCTTGTCATATTTTTCATCAGTAGTAGTAGCTTCTTGTATTTTTCTTAAATTATCAGCGTTTGCTAGATAGAAATCTTTTTTATCTCTTTCTGTTAAAGGTTCATTTTCCAAAGCACCTGGAATTATAGTTACTAACTTTTCAGCTACTTTTCTCATTTGATCTGCACTTATCTTATTAGATCTAGTAAACTTTATAGCTGTTTTTTCTTTATTACTAACTAGTACAGTACCACTTGCATCATATATTTGACCACGAGGTGTAGCTTCAACAACCTTTGTTACTGATCCTGCCTCTTCTAATTTTTTCAAATAAAAGTCATGATGAACAATTTGCATATTATAAAGCCTTGCTATTAGTATAATAAACAAGGTAAAAATAAGGAAAAACAGCAAATTTATTCTCATCGGAATTGCTTTTATCGAATTTCCGACAGACTTATTTTCTTTTTTATTTTTATCATTTTTAGACATATATACCCACCTTAAATACTGTTTAATTTTACACTATTTTTAGTAATTATTAAAGTTTTAAATGGGGTCTAAATGTAAGTAAGCATGCAGTATAGATTAATTTATAGATCCTTATACCACTCGGTAACTTCATTATTAATTAAAAGTTCAAGACCTGTTGCATCATCACTTGAAATAATTTTCCCTTCAAAAGAACAATAAAGGCTTTTAGCACATAAACTACACTGACTTAAACAATCACTAACCAAAATATCAATATCGCTTCTTTCTTCTAAATGTTCTAAAACTATTTGACTTCCTTTGAGTAAATTAAATTGACAGAACTCCACTAGTGGTAACATCACATATTTCCTTTTCATTCTTAATATATCTATCTTACTTTATAACTTAATCTTTGACAATGGACGCGACTTATTTAACAAAAAAATCATAAGACAAAAGTCCTATGATTTAATTTAAATAATTAAATATTATTTAGCTTCCAAATAGTATTCATCAACGATGTTTAAGTTTTCATCTAATTCAAATACTAGTGGTGGGAAGTTTGGAATTTCAACATCCATAATTTCATCATCTGATAGATGTTTGATATGTTTAACAAGAGCACGGATTGAGTTACCATGAGCTCCAACTAAAACGTTTTTACCATCTTTAAGAGCAGGTGCAATTTCATCTTCCCAGAATGGAAGAGCACGTTCAAGAGTAACTTTTAAGTTTTCAGCATCTGGTACAACTGAGTCATCAAGTTTTGCATAACGACGGTCAGAATGTGCAGAGTATTCGCTATCACGTGGCATATCTGGTGGTAGTGTATCATATGAACGACGCCAGATGTGTACTTGTTCGTCACCGTATTCAGCAGCAGCGTCAGCTTTGTTAAGACCAGTAAGTCCACCATAGTGACGTTCATTTAAGCGCCAAGATTTAAGAGTTGGTACCCAAAGTTGATCAGAATACTCAAGAATATAGTTTGTAGTCTTGATAGCGCGTTTAAGAACTGAAGTGAAAGCAACATCGAATTCGATTCCTGCTTCCTTAACAAGTTTACCAGCAGCGATTGCTTCTTGAGTTCCTTGTTCAGCTAAGTCTACATCTGCCCAACCAGTGAAAAGATTCTTTTCATTCCACTCAGACAAGCCATGACGTGCAAAAACTAATTTTACCATTTGTTAGTGTCTCCTTTTAGTGATTTATTTGACAAGTCCATTTTACAGTATTTTTCAGAAAAAATCTAGAAACTCTTAAAATTTATTCTTTTCAAAATAGTCTTCTAAACTTGCTCTATATGACTGAGCAAATTTACTCAAATCATGACTTTTTTTCTTAAACAGAATCAAGGCATTTTCATTCCCATCTTCAATCGATAAGACAGCAATGTTATGAACACTTTTACCATCAATAAATCCACTACCCGTTGCATAGCTATCAGTTCGCTCCAAGATACCATTCAAGGTGGCACGGTCGGTTACATTATAGATTAGAGTATCCTCAAAAGTTTCAACAAGGTCTTCTGAGTAATACAAATATTGATCACTTTCTTGTGTAAAACGTGCACGACTTAGGCTTTTTAAATCTTCAGTATAAATCTTATCCTTTTTCGTAAGTGGATGATCATTTCTCACATAAATATGTGTTTTAAAGTTCATTAACTCGATCTCTTCAAGTTCTAACTTATCAAGCATTCTCATAATACCTGCTCGATTATATTTATTTAGATAGGCTATTCCAACTTCACTATGTCCATCAGCCACTTCTTGTAAAATGTTAAACGTTGTACTCTCAAAGACACGGAAATTCTTCACTTCAGGATTTTTATTAGTGAAATCAACTCCCACAGGAGCAAGAAAATCATAATGCTGGCTTGCAACTGAAAATGTTTTTGCTACCTCATCGTTTTTTGTATATCGTGATTCAAAAGATTCAAAATTTCTTAAAATTGTTTGAGCTTGTTCATAGAAGCGCTCCCCTTGTGGTGTTAATACTGCTCCACTATTTGTACGTTCAAAAACTAAAAATCCAAGTTCTTGTTCTAAGTCTTTAATTGAAATTGATAAATTTGGCTGGCTTACAAATAATTGCTCGCTAGCTTCCCTAAATGTTCCTGTATTGGCTATTGCAACCACATATCTAAGATGTTTTATATCCATTTTATTCCTACATTTCCATATTTTGCCACAAAAAAATGACGTATCAACTATAGTATACATCATTATTTTTATTTTTCTAGATTATTTATTTGTTTGATCTAAAATCGCATCAACATAAACTGGTAGTAATTTTTCAGTAGCAGTTGGTCCTGCAAAGTAATAAACTTGATCAAAGTCCATTTGAACTACTTTTTTATCTTGAACAGCTTTTATTTTTTGCCAAACTGGATTTTTTGTTAAAGCTTCATATTGAGACTTATCAGTATTTTTAAAGTCAATAAATATATAATCTGCGCTTAGATTAGCTAGGCTTTCAACATTAACCTCTTTAAAGCCACCTGCATCAGTAATTTCTTGCATTTCTTTTGATTGTTTGAATCCCAATCCACGTGTAAGCACTTGACCACCACGTCCAAAGTTACTACCATAACTATAAATTTTATTACCCGATAGTTCAATAATAGCAACTGTTGATTTAGAAGGATCAATTCCTTTATCAGTTAAACGGGCAGTTTCCTTTTTAGCCGTAGCATCGAATTCTTTCAAAAACTCATCTTTTTTATCTTCAGCATTAAATAATTTTGAAAAATATTCAAGTCGACTATCAATGTCTTTAAAGGCTTTGTCATTATAGTCTAAAAGAATTGTCGGAGCAATCTTTTTGTAATTATCAACCTGATCTTCATCCATCGTGATAATTAAATCTGGTTTATCCTCAGCAATTTTTTCAGCGTTCATTGGAGCACCTAGATCTTTAATTTTTTCGGTTGCTTCTTTTGGTAGATGAGGGTTAGCATATGCATAAGTATCAGTTCCAATAACATTTTGTCCAAGTGTTACTGCCTCATCTGAATAGTTTTGAACTACGATTTTATTTAATTTATTTGGTATTTCAATTGTTCCATTTTTTGCCTCAACCTTATGAGTTCCAGTATCTTTCTCCTCCTCTTTAGAAGACGAAGAATTATTTGAACATGCTGCTAAACCAAGGATAACAACTCCTGCTAATAATAAGCTAGTAAATTTTTTCAAGATTAAACCTTTCTGTTTATAAGGAACACAAAGTACGGAGCTCCTATTAAAGCTACTACAAATCCTAAAGGAAGTGTACTCGGTGATATGATATTTTTTGCAATAATGTCAGCAAGTAGCATTATAATTACGCCAACAAGCCCCGTGTAAAACAAACGATTTCTTGCTTTAAAGCTAGTTAAGCTCCTAGCAATGTGTGGTGATATTAATCCAACAAAAGATACTGCCCCAACTGCTGCTACACCGATTGATGTGAAAACAAGCGTTAAGAAAAATAACTGTTTAATGGTTTTTTCAACATCAATTCCTAAAGATGTCGCAAGCTCTTGGCCCAGAGCAAGACCATCAAGTCGATTAAAGAAAAACGGAAGAACTAAAAGTCCTAAAAATAAGCAAATCGTTAAAAAGAAAATGTATTTATAATCAGTCATCCATACATCACCTGTTAACCAGATTGCTAACTTTTGAAAATCAAATGAATTTAAAGTCAATTGTAAAATTGTAATAAGTGATTGGAAGATAGCGGTAATCGCTAAACCACTTAATATTAATCTTAATTGAGAAAAATTTTTTCCCATTGTCAGACCTCTTAATAAAAGGTAAGCAATACATGCACCAATTACAGCAAAAGCTGGATAAAGGAATGTTGTCCATGCTGGCATTGTTACTTTCTCTGATATAAAAATCAGGAGAACAATAGCAAAACTTGCTCCACTAGTAAAACCAAGCATGCCACTATCAGCAAGTGGATTTAACGATATATTCTGAACAAGAGCACCGCTAATTGAAATAGCAACTCCTGCAATCAAAACTATCAATAATCTTGGTAATCTAAAATTGAGAATTATAAAGCTCAAACCTGACAAGTCACCACTTAGTATTTTATCCCCGAAAAGATCTAAAACAATTAAGAAGATTATTGTGAGAATTAGCAAAAGAGTTCGTGATTTTTTCATATCCTCAGCCTCCCTGCTCTATTTACTAGATATAAGAAGAAAGGTGCCCCAAGGAGCATAAGTATACTTCCAACTGGAAACTCGTATGGCTTAAAGAGATTTCTCGCTAAGAAATCCGCAACTGTAACAAGTACCATGCTTATAAGTGTTGATAAGACGAAGGTTCTTCTAAAAGATGAATTACCAATCAAAGACCTGGCAATGTGTGGGCCAATAAGTCCAACAAAACTAATGACTCCTACTGTCGAAACTGTTGCTGCACTTGCTAATACCACTAAGAACATAATCAAGAATCTAACAAAAGTTATATTAACTCCTAAACTTGTTGCAAGTTCAGAGCCAAAACCAATTAACTTGATTTGATTTGAAAAAAGTAGAATTAAGGCAATAAAGACAACTGATGCAAACAATAATTCATACATTTTAATTTTGTTAATTCCAGAGAACGAACCAACAATCCACATAAAATACTGTTGTGAATTCTTTTTATAGTAACTAATAGCAGACGCCAAGCTTGTACAAAAAAGCCCAATTGACGTTCCAACAAGTACTACCCGTAAGGGATCAAAACTATTTTTAGCCGTTAGGAAAAATAAAAGTCCAAAAGCGATAGTTGATCCAACTATTCCAACAATTATTAAATGAATTGGATCATTTGGAATACTTAAGGCAAGCGATATGGCAATAGCAAGACTTGATCCACTTGAGATACCTAATGTTGACATCTCAGCAATCGGATTCTGTGTTAGATTTTGCATAAGAAGACCACTACCAGAAAGCAGAATAGCAACGCAATATGCTGCTATTAACCTTGGCATACGGATTTCCATTACAATTTCATTAGACAAAATTCCCTTTAATGGGTAATTTTCAATTCCCTTGGTCAAAGTAAGTAAGCTGATGATAAATAAGCCAATTAGTAAAAGAAAAATATAACTTAAGAAACTTTTTCTTTTATCCATTTGATACGCCCCAAATCATTGGAGTTTCAGCATATGAATCTGCACCAATATGGACACGAATATCATACGTATCTTTTATCACATTCTCATTAAATACTTCTTTAACTGGACCCTGTGCGACAATTTTTCCGTCTCTCATAGCAATAATTTCATCAGCAAATCTAGCTACCATATTTAAGTCATGCAACACATAGATAACTGTTTTATTGAGTTTTTTCGCAAACATCCTAAGTAAGCTTAAAACTTCAAGCTGATGAACAATATCAAGATAAGTTGTCGGCTCATCAAGCAAAATTATTTCACTATCCTGAGCAAGAACCATAGAAATCCACACTCTTTGTCTTTGACCACCACTCAAATCCTCAATCTTTTTTGATCTAAGATCCCATACGTTAGTTTCCATCATAACCCGACGTACCATATCATAATCTTCCTTAGATAAATTCGTAGCGAGCATAGATTGATGGGCAAAACGTCCTAAGCTAACCAAATCAAGAACGGTGATATTTTCAGGCGCAACTGGACTTTGTGGAAGAATCGCCATTATTTTTGCAATATCAATATTTGATCTTTTAAGCAAGTTTTCATCCTTGAAAGTTACCTGACCTTCATATTTTATCAAACGTCCAAGAGCCTTTAACAATGTAGATTTACCACATCCATTTTTACCAATGATTGCAGTAGTTAATCCCTCTTTAATCTCAAGCGAGAGATCCTGTATCACTTTGTTGTTCCCATAACTCACAGTGATATTTTGAGCACCAAAGTACATCGTCTTCCTTCTTTCTATTTTGGTAGTCAAAAAGTTCGTCGACTGTTACATCAAGGAAACGTGCTAGTTTGAAAGCCAAAGCAAGCTCTGGGTCATACTTGTCATTTTCAATGGCATTAATAGTTTGACGACTTACGTGAGTAAGACGTGCTAAATCTTCTTGTGAAAATTTCATTCTCTTACGATAATCTTTTATCCTATTTTTCATTTTACACCTCCGATTTCATTTGTTTTACCACATAATAAGTAAAACACTTTTTACATTTTTAGTCAATATTATCAGAAAATAAAAACAGAACTAGTCTGCTTTTATCTTTATTATATTATAATTTAGCTAATTCTTCTTGCAATAAGCTTTGAAGAACTTGTGGGTTTGCTTGTCCTTTAGTTGCTTTCATAAGTTGTCCAATAAAGGCCTTGGCAGCATTTGAGTTACCACCTTTATAGTCGTTAACAATCTTTTCGTTGTTAGCAAATACTTCTTGAATAATAGGAACAAGGACGGCTGGATCTGAAATTTGAATAAGTCCTGCAGATTTGACATATTCTTCAGCACTACCACCTTCTTTAGCTAGGTGTACAAATACTTTTTTAGCCATCTTGCTTGATATAGTTCCGTCAGCAATCAACTTCAACATTTCTACTAAGTTTTCAGGAGTAAGTTCAATCTCAGCTAATTCTTTTGATTCAGAGTTTAAATACTGAGCAACTTCACCTTGCAACCAGTTAGAAATTAATTTTGCATCTCCACCTAACTCAACTGATTTTTCAAAGAAATCAGATACTTCTTTGTTAGCTGTAATTTGAGTAGCATCATAATCAGATAAACCAAGTTCTGATGTATATTTAGCACGACGTTCTTTAGGGAATGATGGAAGAGATTTACGAACATCTTCAATCCATTCATCTTCAATTTCAAAACGTGGTAGATCAGGTTCTGGGAAGTAACGGTAATCACTTGATCCTTCTTTAACACGCATCAATAATGTTTCACCCGTTGATTCATCATAACGACGTGTTTCTTGTTGGATAAGTCCACCTGAACGAAGAACTTTAGCTTGTCTATCAACCTCATAAGCAAGACCTTTACGAACAAAGTTAAATGAATTCAAGTTTTTAAGTTCAGTTTTTGTACCAAATTCTTCTTGTCCATATGGGCGAAGAGAAATATTGGCATCAACACGCATCGAACCTTCTTCCATCTTAACATCAGAAATTCCAGTATATTGGATAATTTCTTTAAGAGCTGTTAAGTAAGCATATGCTTCTTCTGGGCTTCTCATATCAGCTTCAGATACAATCTCAATAAGTGGAGTTCCTTGGCGGTTTAAATCAACATAAGAATATCCATCAGTTCCGTGAGTATTCTTACCTGCATCTTCTTCTAAGTGAGCACGTTCAATACGAATATTTTTCTTAGTACCGTCTTCTAATTCAATTTCAATTGATCCATTATATCCAATTGGCTCATCAAATTGAGAAATTTGGTATGCTTTGGGATTATCAGGATAGAAATAGTTTTTACGGTCAAAATGCATTGATTGGTGAATGTCCATGTTAAGAGCAAGAGCAGCTTTTATACCATAATCAATAACTCCACGGTTCATAACTGGAAGCATACCAGGATATCCCCAGTCAACGATGTTAGTGTTTGTATTTGGATCAGCACCAAAGTGGGCAGGTGCTGTTGAAAATATTTTAGAATTTGTTTTTAATTCGACATGGACCTCAAGTCCAATGACTGTTTCAAAGTTCATTTAAGAAGTCCTTTCTATTCAAAAATTACTGGTTTATTTTTATGGAAGTCAGTTGTTGCTTCAAATGCCGCTGCAACTTGATAAATTGTTTCTTCATCAAATGCTTTACCAATCAATTGCATACCAACTGGTAATCCATCTACGCTACCTGCAGGAATACTAATTCCTGGAAGTCCAGCCAAGTTAACTGGAATAGTAAGAAGGTCAGCTAAATACATTGCAACTGGATCATGAGATTGAGTTCCAAGGTCATAAGCAACACTTGGTGCTGTTGGTCCAAGGATTAAATCATAGTCTTCAAAAACTTTAGCAAAATCATCCATGATTAATGTACGAACTTGCCCTGCTTTTTTAAAGTATGCATCATAATATCCTGATGATAGACTAAATGTACCTAGCATGATACGACGTTTAACTTCTTCACCAAAACCTTGGCTACGTGATTTAACATACACATCTTCAAGATTTTCAATATCTTCAGCACGGTATCCATAACGAATTCCATCAAATCTTTGTAAGTTTGACGATGCTTCACTTGAAGCAATAATATAGTAAACAGCAACACCGTATTTTGAATGAGGAAGACTTACCTCATCAATGATTGCTCCAAGACTTTCAAGATGTTTAGCAGCTGCTTGAATTTGTTCTTTTACCTTTTCATCAATACCTGGTCCAAAATATTCTTTTGGTAAGGCAATCTTAAGTCCTTTAATATCTTTACCAATTTTACTTGTAAAGTCAGGTACCTCAACTTTTGATGAAGTTGAATCTTTTGCATCATATCCTGAGATTGCTCCAAGTAAATGTGCGTTATCTTCAACATTTTGAGAAAATGGTCCAATTTGGTCCAACGAAGAACCAAAAGCAATAAGACCAAAACGTGAAATACGTCCATAAGTTGGTTTCATACCTACAACTCCATTAAATGAAGCTGGTTGTCTGATTGAACCACCGGTGTCAGAACCTAGTGATAGTAACACTTGGTTAGATGCTACTGCAGTAGCTGAACCACCTGATGAACCACCAGGAACTTTAGTCTCATCCCAAGCATTTTTTGTAGTTTTAAATGCTGAATTTTCAGTAGAACCACCCATAGCAAATTCGTCCATGTTAGTCTTACCAACGATAACCATATCACTTGCATGCAATTTGTCTACAGAAGATGCATTGTAGATTGGGTTAAAGTTATAAAGCATTTTACTTGCCGCAGTTGTGATAATATCTTTTGTCACAATATTATCTTTAACCGCAATCGGAATACCTGCTAATATATTGCTAGCGTCAATTCCCTTCTCATCGATTGCTTTAGCAGTCGCAAGAGCTTCATCTTCAGTAATTAATAGGAATGAATCAACCTTGTCTTCACGACTTTTAATCCCAGCAAGCGTTTCTTGAGTAAGTTCTAACGCTGAAATTTCTTTATTTACTAATTTATCATGTAATTCTTTAATAGTTGCCATTATGCGTCACCTCCACCATCAAGAATTGCAGGAACTTTAATAAATCCATCTTCACTTTCAGGCACATTTCTCATAAGTTCATCACGATTCCAACCTGGAGTTGAAACATCTTCTCTCATAAAGTTAGTATTATTTGCTACATTTGATGTAAATTCAACACCTTCAGTGTCCACCTCATTAAGCAAATCAATCATTTCAATAATTTTACCAAGTTGCTCTGCGTATGCAGTAACTTCTTGATCATCAAATTCTAATTTCGAAAGATTCGCAACATGGCGAACTTCTTCTTCAGTAATTTTACTCATTACTTCTCCTATTTCTATTTAAATATTCATTATTATAGTAAGTCCTTCTTTTGGAAAAAAGTATTTCACTTACTTGATACAAATGATATCTTCATTAAGTTACCAATATAGGTGTATTAATTATATAAGTAACTTTAATGCTTATATTCTACCAAAATTTTCCCTTCATATATAGAATTATTGTTCAAATTATATATATTCAAGGCAGAAATTATTTATTTAAGGGCAATATTAAGATCACTCAGTTGGTATTCATCTACTGAACTTGGAGATTCTAACATCAAATCTCGACCAACTCCATTTTTTGGAAATGCCATTACTTCACGAATATTTTCTTCACCAGCCAGAAGCATCACTAATCTATCGAGACCTAAAGCAAGTCCACCGTGAGGAGGGAAACCATATTCTAATGCTTCTAAGAAGAAACCAAAATCACGTTCATAGTCTGAAGCATCCATTCCTAATAATTGGAACATTGCTTCCTGCATGTCTCTTTCATGAATTCTAAGACTTCCACCACCAATTTCATAACCATTTAAAACAATATCATAAGCATATGACTTAACTGTTTCAGGGCTTGCCTTTAGCTCATCAGCACTACCTACAGTTGCTTGAGTAAAGGGATGATGCATTGCCTGGTAGCGTCCTTCTTCTTCATTGTATTCAAGAAGTGGCCAATCAGTTACCCAAAGAAAATTAAGTTTAGTTGGATCGATTAAATCTAATTTTTTGGCCAAACGAAGTCTTAAGGCACCGAGAGCTTGTTGAACTTTATCCTTTCTCCCAGTGACGAAAAAGATTAAGTCTCCATCTTTTGCATCTAAAGCTTGAAGAACTTGGGCATTAGATTCCTTAAACGTTGATTTCATACCTCCTGAAATTATGCCATCTTCAACTGGGGCAGTCGCAAATGATGTAATCCCAAATTCCATCATTGCTTGCTTAATATTTCCAAGCTCTTTATTAGAAAATTTTCCTGAGCCTTGAGGTAGATTTATTGCTTGAATACTACCATTTTTTTCTTTTAAAGCTTTGGTAATAAAAAGAATTTTACTATCTTTTTCAATTTCAGTTAAATCAACCAATTCTAATCCAAATCTTGTATCCGGTTTATCAGATCCAAACCTCGTCATTGCTTCATCATATGAAATTTCAGGAAATTTATCCTCAATTTCAATACCTTTAGATTTTTTCACAACTTCCTTAAGCATTGACTCAACAAGATTTTGGATGTCCTCTTGCTTTACAAAACTCATTTCAAGGTCAACTTGGGTAAATTCAGGCTGTCTATCACCACGCAAGTCTTCATCTCGGAAACATCTTACTATTTGATAATATCTATCAAAACCAGCACCCATCAAAAGTTGTTTCAACATTTGAGGACTTTGTGGTAGAGCGTAAAATTGATTCTTCTGTAATCTACTTGGAACAAGAAAATCACGCGCTCCTTCTGGAGTTGACTTAGTTAGATAAGGAGTTTCAATATCAACAAATGATTCCGAATTTAGATATTCTCTAATAGCTGTCGTAACCTTATGTCTTAACATAATATTAGATGTCATTTTTTCACGTCGAAGGTCAAGATAGCGATATTTTTGTCTTATTTCGTCACCAGTATGTGAGTATGCATCAAGCTCAAAAGGTAAGTCTTTACTTTGAGAAATAAGTTTTATCTTTTCAGCTTTTAACTCTACTTGTCCTGATTTCAAATGATGATTAACAAATTTAGCATCTCTTTCCACCAATAAACCAGTAACTTCAATAATACTTTCTCTTTTTAATTCATGAACCATATCAAAATCAGCTGATGATTCATCAACAAAGACTTGTAAAATCCCAGCACGGTCACGTAATTCAATAAATGCCAATTTCCCATGATCACGTATATTAGCGACCCACCCCTGAACTGTTACTGTTTTTCCAACTTGCTCTAAACTATAATCACCTACAAAAATCTTACTCATATTGTCCTCCTTCGTTAATTTTTTATAAAAAAAGACCACGTCTTCATCCTACTCATAGGACGAAATTCGTGGTACCACCTAAATTTAAGACTATCATTTCATTTTATGAAGCGATAAATCTTATCTCTTATCTTAACGCGATTAACGTCCATGTTTTTAGCATGAATCTAAAGTGTGTTTTTCAATAAATTTAAATATGTACTTTCCAGCAGCTGTACACTCTCTAAAATTTTCATTTATTTACTCTTACTTATTATTGATTTTTTTAAAAATTACGTTCTTTCAATTTGTCATAAATTCCGTCATTTACGACTTTAAGATAAGTACCCTTCATACCGAGCGAACGGCTTTCGATAATCCCAGCACTTTCTAGCTTGCGTAGAGCATTTACAATAACTGAGCGAGTAATCCCAATCTTATCGGCAACTACACTTGCAGTTAATCGTCCTTCAGTTCCACCAAGCTCTTCTAAGATAGCATTTACTGCCTTAATTTCAGAATATGATAATGTATTAACAGCCATAGCTACTGCAGTTTGTTTACGGATATCATCTTCCATATTATCCATTTTAATATATGAAAGTTGAACACCGATTACTGTAGTTGCAAGTTCAATAAGAACTAAATCGTCTTCGTTAAATTCGCTATCATTTTTCCAGATAATAAACGTTCCCAAACGTTCACCACCACCATAAATAGGTGCAATAGTTGTTAATCCTTTTGGAAACTCATCTTTAGCTTCATCAGGGAAAATAGATAATTTAGCATTTACATCTAAATTAGCTTCCACATCATAAACACGAGTTGTTTGAACAACATAGTCTTTAGGGAATTTACGTGTATCAAAGAATTCTTCAACACGATCGTTATTTGTTTTGTACGGCATTGCGTAGCCTAATAGGTTACCATCAGTATCTATAACACAAGCATTACAGTCAATAACCTCAGCAATACGGGCTGTCATTTCCTTATAAGGCAAAATATCATTTTCGTTAGCATTTAACCCTGTAATATCCCCATCTTGCAGGATTGCAGTAATTTTTCTTGTTTTTTCTAGTAAAGAAGCCATAGTTTCTCCTTAGCATTTAATTTCGTCTAATTATAACAACAATTGATCACAAATGCAAGTAATTTTCTGAATATTATCTATTAAACAACAGAAGTAATATTTTGTTTTTTTAAAAAGTATTTATTTTGTTTTTATGATATTATTAAATCAACAATACAGGAGGTTTTCATGTTAAATAATTTTCACGATGCTTTTGGCGTTTATGGAATCATTCATCAAAACGACCAAATATTAGTAATCAAAAAAAATGCTGGACCTTATATCAACAGATATGACTTGCCAGGTGGTAGTCAAGAATCTGGTGAAAGTTTAGCTGATACCTTAATCAGAGAAATTGAAGAAGAAACAGCAATTATTGCTGAAAAATTTCAACAAATCGGAATAACGAATTTTATTTTTCCGTGGGAATACGAAGACAAAAATATGAACAATCATTTAGCTGTGTTCTATAATGTAAATCAATTTAGTGGTAAACCCCGGATGGATGCAATAAATTTCGATGGTCAAGATTCATTAGGTGCACTTTGGCTTCCAATCACTTCTATTAATTCTAGCAACGCTTCGTTGCCATTGCTAAAGGCAAAAGATTTTCTCGAAAATAATAAATTTAATAGTAAATCTTGGCGACTTAAACATTGGGAAGTATTAGAAAAACCAACTTATCACTCTTCCGTATTCTAACAATTTATTTAGAACAAATAATCCATTGGAGTTTTAACTCTAATGGATTATTTTTGTTTTAAAATTGCTTATAATGTGACAAAAAGTCTGTCATTTTTTCTTGAATTTTTGAAAGCTCATCTACTCTTGGTAAATAAACTATCCTGAAATGATCTGGTTGATTCCAATTAAAACCACGGCCATGAACAAGAAGAATTTTTTTCTCCTTTAAGAAATCTAATGCGAATTGTTCGTCATCATTTATATTGTACATTTGAGTATCAATTTTAGGGAAGATGTAGAAAGCAGCCTTGGGTTTCACAGCTGTAATTCCTGGTATATCATTCATAGCGTTATATATGAATTCTCTTTGCTCATATACTCTTCCACCAGGCAAAAGAAGTTTATCAACAGACTGTGTTCCACCAAGAGAAGTTTGAACAATTTGTTGAGCTAATACATTTGAACATAGGCGCATACTTGCCAACATATTCAAACCTTCAATATATCCTTTAACCCTTGATTTATTACCTGATAAGACCATCCAACCCACACGAAATCCAGCGACTCTGTGTGATTTTGATAGTCCATTTAATGTAACAACGAATAAATCTGGAGCCAGAGTTGCAATTGGAATATGTTGCAGCCCATCCATCACTAAGCGATCATAAATTTCGTCTGAAAAAATAATTAAATTATTTTGGCGAGCAATTTCAACTATCTCCTCTAGTATTTCTTTAGGATAAAGAGCTCCTGTCGGATTATTTGGATTTATTAAAACTATTGCTTTAGTATTTGACGTAATTTTTGATTTAATATCTGCAATATCTGGATTCCATTCAGCCTGCTCATCACATATGTAATGAACAGCATTTCCACCAGCAAGTGTTACTGCAGCAGTCCATAACGGATAATCAGGCATTGGAACAAGAACCTCATCACCATTATTTAAAAGGCCCTGCATACACATAACTATTAATTCACTAACACCATTTCCAGTATAAATATCATTGACATCTACATTTGGAAAGCCTTTTAATTGACAGTATTGCATAATTGCCTTGCGAGCTGAAAAAAGACCTTTAGAATTACTGTAACCTTCTGAATCTCTTGCGTGGATAATTAAATCTCTGATTACTTCATCTGGTGCTGTAAAGCCAAATTCTGCCGGATTACCTGTATTTAATCGCAATATCTTTTCTCCGTTAGCTATCATTCGATCCGCTTCATCTAAAACAGGGCCTCTAATATCATAACTCACATGTTCTAATTTATCTGATTTTTCGAAATTTTTCATAGACCACCTCTTTATTCTTTAACTTATTTTAAACTGAAAGGTATCTTTTTTCAAATAAATTTATATCATAAAATAAATATTATGACAGAAAACAATAAAATTAGCCATTTAAATGGTATCGATTCGTGGAAAAGAAATTTTTATATTCTCTTCACTGGTCAGCAACTTTCGACATTTACTAGTATGATTGTACAATATTCATTGATTTGGTATCTGACTGATAAATCAAAGAGTCCCACGATACTTGCTATAAGTACAATTATGGCCTTCCTTCCAGGTATCTTTATTTCTCCATTTATTGGGCCGTTGATTGATAAAATCAATAAAAAGATTCTATTAATAGCTAGCGACTGGATTGTAGCCTTTTCAGCTATCATTTTAGCCCTTATTGGTCAAGGTGGAAATTTACCTTTCTGGATGATTTGCTTAGCACTTTTTATTCGTAGCCTTGCTGGAACTGTCCAAACTCCCACAACACAATCTATCATTCCAACCTTAGTTCCAGAGGATTTTGTTCCCAAAGTTGGAGGGCTAAACGGCGCTTTTAACTCAGCTTCAATGCTTGTTACACCTGCTATTGGTGCATTTTTTATGGAATAATGCCAATCTCCCAAATCATGTTAATTGATGTATTAGGTGCAGTTTTTGGAACAATAGCAGTTTTAATGATTAAAATTGTTAGTTTTCAAGAAGAAAATAAGAACGAATCATACATAAAAGAATTAACTGAAGGATTTAATCTCGTTCGATCAAATAAGTCAATATTTCAATTTACCATAATTATTACTCTAATTATGATGTTTTCAATGCCTGGATTCAGTTTATATCCCTTAATTACAACTGAACATTTCAAAGGAACTATCTCTGACGCAAGCTATGTAGAAGTTGCTTAGGCTACTGGCTCACTGATCGGTGGTGCAATCATTGGGTTTGTCGGAAATACAAAAAAACGATTAACTAAGGGAGTACTTTGGTTTACTCTTGCTGGTATCTCATTTATTATTATGGGACTGCTTCCAAGTGATAGAAATAATTTGTGGTACTTTTTAGCCCTGCAAGTACCTGCAGGTATTGGCTATATGGCGACAAATGGATTATTCATTTCTATAGTTCAACAAGCATACCCAGCCGAACAAACTGGAAGAGTAATGTCAATAAGTATGTCATTGACCTCATTAGCTTCGCCTATTGGTCTTATATTTGCAGGACCTGCTGCTGAAAAATTAGGAATTCCAGCATTACTTATTATTTCTGGCGCGAGCATTCTTCTTGGAAATATTTTTTGTTTAAAACTACCTAAGGTAAAGCAATTAGATTATATAAAAATAAAGACTAATGCAGGAAGTTTTTCAGATGAAAATATTGATTAAAATAAAAACACACTTTAGATTTATCTTAATAAATTTGAAGTGTGTTTTTTATGGCGACTTAGTTAAAGATTTTTTTCAATTTACTGGGAATAAATACCATTTTTTGATAGAATAATATATATATTGCTTTCTAGAAGGAGAATAACATTGACAGACAAGTACAAAGACTCCCATCTTAAACTTTTCAGCCTAAACTCAAACGAAGAACTTGCTAACAAAATTAGCGGACATGCCGGTGTTCCTCTCGGGGATCTATTTTCAAGACAATTTTCAGATGGAGAAATTCAAATCCATATTGAAGAAAGTGTGCGTGGATTTGATATCTACATCATTCAATCAACAAGTTACCCAGTAAATGATCATCTATTAGAATTACTAATTATGATTGATGCTTGTAAACGAGCAAGTGCCAACTCTATAACGGTTGTAATGCCTTACTTTGGATACGCACGTCAAGACCGTACAGCAGCTCCTCACGAGCCAATAACAGCAAAACTTGTTGCAAATATGTTAGTGAAAGCTGGAGTTGACCGTGTTGTTACTTTAGATCTTCATGCAGTTCAAGTTCAAGGATTCTTTGACATTCCTGTTGATAATTTATTCACTACACCACTATTCGCTGAATATTATAGCGAAAAAGGTATTTTAGGTGATAACGTTGTCGTTGTTGCTCCTAAAAATAGTGGTGTTAAACGTGCTAGAAGCTTAGCTGAGTACTTAGAATCACCACTAGCAATCGTCGACTATGAAGACGATGATAAGCATCGTGAAAACGGTTATGTAATTGGTGATGTTGCCGGAAAAGATGTTATTTTAATTGATGATATCTTAACAACAGGTAAAACATTTGCTAGTGCTTCCGCAATCGTTAAAGAAGCCGGTGCAAAAGATGTTTACGTTGTAGCAAGCCACGGATTATTTACACCAGGTTCAAGTGACCTATTAAATAATACTGAAATCAAAGAAATTTTAGTTACTGACTCAGTAAAGACAAATACAATCAAGCCTGACAAGGTCAAATATCTTACAGCATCAGAACTTATTGCTGATGCAATTATCCGTATTCATGAAAATAAACCAGTAAGTCCACTGTTTGAATTCGATAAAAATCATCATTAAGATTTACTTAGGCTTAAGAGACTATTGTTTCTTAAGCCTTTACTTTACAAAAGGAGAATCATGGTATATTTAGATAACGCCGCCACTACTCCAATGTCGCCAAGTGTCATTGATGCTATGCTTGAAGTAATGACAAATCATTACGGTAATCCCTCAAGTATCCACAATTATGGACGTGATGCCTCAAAAATCATTCGTCAATCACGCCAAACAATTGCTGATATACTGGAAGTTCCCGCTCATGATATAATTTTTACATCGGGTGGAACCGAAGCCAACAATACAGCACTTATCGGATATGCGCTCGCAAATCAAGATAAAGGTCGCCATATAATAACAACATCAATTGAACATCACTCAGTTCTACATGCTACTGAATATTTAAAAAAACGTTTTGGTTTTGAAATAACCTACATAAATCCTGATGAAAATGGACTAATTACAACAAATACTATTAAAAATGCATTGAGAGATGACACAATAATAGTAAGTACAATGTTTGCCAATAATGAAACTGGGAGTCTCTTACCAATAAAAGAAATTGGAGAAATTCTTAAAGACCATCAAGCAGTATATCATGTAGATGCAGTTCAAGTAGCTGGAAAAGTTCCAATACATCCAAAAGAATTAGGCATTGACTTCCTTTCTGCTTCAGCTCATAAGTTTCATGGACCAAAAGGTATTGGTTTCTTATACTCAGACTCCAATAAATTTGATAACTTACTTCACGGTGGCGAGCAAGAAGATGGACGTCGACCAAGTACTGAAAATATCGCAGGAATCGTTGGAATGTCTCAAGCTTTAATAGAAAGCTCAAAAGAATATGACAAAAATTTTTCTTATATCGAAAGTCTTAAGGAAGATTTTTTAGAAGCAATCTCAGATTTAAACTTTTACAAAAATGAGTTTGGTCCAACAATGCCTCATGTGTTAAATCTCGGATTTCCTAACCAGAATCAAGATATGCTACTGATGAAACTTGATCTTGCAGGAATAGCTATTTCCACAGGTAGTGCTTGTACTGCTGGTGCTATAGAACCTAGCCATGTATTAAGTTCAATATATGGCGAAAATAGTCCTAAACTTAAAGAGAATGTCCGAATTAGTTTTTCGGAATATAATACAAAAGATGATGTTGATAAACTTGCAAATAAATTAATAGAAATTTTAGGAGAATAAAATGGCTTTTGAAAAAGAAATTCACTTAGAAGATAGTAAATACAAATACACTTTATCACCTAGTATCAAAAAATATACTTTAAAAGATACAACTTTTAAAGAAACAAAAACAGGAAATTATGAATTAACACGTAATCTTGAATTTATTCCAAACTCGAATGATGGTTTCCTATTAAAAATAACTGTAAATAAAACATTAGATGGTTTCAAAATGATCATCACTGATAAGTCAGGTCTAAGAAGAGTTAATATTTTTGATTCAGAAGAAAATGAACCTCTTGCAGAAAAGTTTTACTTCCAACTTGATTCATTAATAGATAGAAATGTATTTACTAAAGAAGAAATTTAAAATAAATCACTCAGAACTATCTGAGTGATTTATTTTTTTACAATACAAAAAGGCTCGAATTAACGAGCCTTTTTTCAGAAGGTATACATCTGTTGTCCGACCAACAGATACTATATCTTATTCAAAACTTAAAATTAAGCTTCGATTTCTGAAACGATACCAGAACCAACAGTACGTCCACCTTCACGGATAGAGAATGTAGTTCCTTGTTCGATAGCGATTGGGTGGATAAGTTCAACTTCAATAGTTACGTTATCCCCTGGCATTACCATTTCAGTTCCTTCAGGAAGTTTGATGCTACCAGTTACGTCAGTTGTACGGAAGTAGAACTGTGGACGGTAGTTATCGAAGAATGGAGTATGACGTCCACCTTCTTCTTTAGAAAGAACGTAGATTTCACCTTTAAACTTAGTATGAGGAGTGATTGAACCTGGTTTAGCAATAACTTGACCACGTTCGATATCATCACGTTGTACACCACGTAGAAGTACACCAACGTTATCTCCAGCAAGACCTTCGTCAAGTTGTTTACGGAACATTTCAACACCAGTTACAACAGCTTTAGTGCTTTCTGGTTTAAGTCCGATGATTTCGATTTCATCATTAACACGGATAGTACCACGTTCGATACGTCCTGATGCTACAGTACCACGTCCAGTGATAGAGAATACATCTTCGACTGGTAATAGTAAAGGTTTGTCAGTATCACGTTCTGGAGTTGGGATATAATCGTCAACGATATCCATAAGTTCTGAAACTTTTTCAACCCATTTTTCTTCGCCGTTAAGTGCTCCTAGAGCAGATCCAGCTACGATTGGAGTATCATCTCCTGGGAAATCGTATTCAGATAATAGATCACGAACTTCCATTTCAACCAATTCAAGTAATTCTTCATCGTCAACTAAGTCAACTTTGTTAAGGAATACTACTAGGTATTTAACACCTACTTGGCGTGAAAGAAGGATATGTTCACGAGTTTGTGGCATAGGTCCATCAGTTGCAGCTACTACAAGAATAGCTCCGTCCATTTGGGCAGCCCCAGTGATCATGTTTTTAACGTAGTCCGCGTGTCCTGGTGCGTCGATATGCGCATAGTGACGTTTATCAGTTTCATACTCGATGTGAGCAGTATTGATAGTAATTCCGCGTTCGCGTTCTTCTGGTGCAGCATCGATTGAAGCAAAGTCAGTTGCTTCGATACCTTGTTTGTCAGCTAATACTTTAGAGATTGCCGCAGAAAGAGTAGTTTTACCGTGGTCAACGTGTCCGATTGTACCAATGTTAACGTGCGGTTTGCTGCGGTCATATTTTTCTTTTGCCATTTTTAAAAAAAGCCTCCTATGGTTTTTATAAAATATAATCAGATAGTTTGGGCATAACAACCTATCATTACTATACTATTATACTTAAATTTCGTGAGATTGCAAGCGTTTTGTAAGGTATTGTCTGTGTTTACTTTTCTTTTACAAAAGATTTTTATTTTCTAATTATTCAGTTTTTTACTATATTGAAAATTGATTAAAATATAGAAAAAGTTAATCAGTTTTCACTGATTAACTTCCTTTTTACCATAATGTATAGCTACCTTTATTATCATAGTTATCATCCATTAACTTTTGATTATCATTAAGTTGTGAATAACCTGCCATACCTTTTTTGAACAAATGTTTCATTGACAAGTATAATAGTCCAATGAACGCTGCTGCTGTTACAAGTAATATGAAGAATGAACTTGTAAACATTTGATTACCTAGACCACCTGAGATTGCTTGACGCAAGCCGTAAATTGAGTATGTCATAGGAACATATGGATGGATTACATTGTAGAATTTACTAATAATTTCCATTGGGAATACACCACCAGCTGAACCTAATTGTAGAACTAGGAGGATCATAGCGATGAAACGTCCTGGATTATCAAGAGTCATTGCTAGGAACATTACTAGGAACATGTAAGCCCATGAAGTGATTAAAAGCATTGCGAAGTATTCAAACTGATTATCAACTTTAAGACCAATCATTTGCATTACTAATCCAATAACTAGTGCCATTGCTGTCGCAACCATTCCACCTACTGCTACCTTACTTGAGAACCAATTGGCAGCTGTTGCTTTCTTACGATTAGCAACCTTACGAATTGGATATGCAAAGTTAAATACTAGAGCACCGACATAAAGTGAAACACTCATGAAGTATGGTGCTAAAGCATGTCCATAGTTTGGAACTTCACTGTATTTACTTTGAGTAGTTTTGTCTGGTGAAGCAATCATATTTGCATTCTTGTCTGTAAGATTTACTTTTTTGATTGTTTCAGAACCAGTTTGAAGTTTACTTGATAATTGACCAGTTCCTGTTACTAGCTGACTAGTTCCACCAAGTAATTGGCTTACACCATTTGTTAAAGCTGGAACATTTCCATTAAGTTCAGTAAGTCCATTTGCAAGTTTGCTTGAACCACTGTTTAGATCTCCTGATTTGCTATCCAGAGTCCTAGTACCATCAACAAGTTTGTTACTTCCATCAACTAATTGTTGTGCTCCCTCTGTAAGAGCAGGGATATTTCCATTTAATTGATTTAAACCATTTGATAATTTATTTGAACCGTCATTTAAATTTGATGAGTTTTCGTTTAGTTCAGTAGTACCTTTAACTAGCTTATTACTACCATCAACTAATTTTTGTGCTCCGTTTGTAAGAGAAGGAATATTCCCATTTATTTTATTTAAACCATTTGATATTTTAGAAGAACCATCATTTAAATCTGATGATTTTTTATTTATACTGTTTGCCCCTGCTTGAAGCTCATTTACAGCTGATACAACTTGTTTCGATCCATTATTTAATTCTGATGAATTTTTCACTAGTTGGTTAGCTCCAACTCCTAAACTTCCAATACCTTCAGACATTTGAGAAAATTTATCATTTAATTCACTCATTCCACCAGACAGTTGAACAGCTCCAGGTACTACTTGAGTTTTCACTTTTACTAGTCCATCAACAGCGCTTGTTAAAGCAGGTGTTGCAGACTTAGATGCAATTGCCAATGCATTTGTTTTTTCTTTAAGTTCAGGAAGAACAGACATTGCATTTTTCATTCCTGAGAGATCTATATTACTTGTAGAAGAAATTTCACTCATTTTAGAAGCAATATTTCCAAGACTAGATTTTGCTTGGCCCAATTCTGAACTTATTAAAGAATTAACTTGGCTATTTGATGCGTTGTTTGCTAAAGCATTTCCAACTTGGGAAGTTTGTTCTGATGTAAGTTCAACCCCACTATTTTTCAATGCACTTATGACTGCTGAAGTATTTGACTGAACATCTGATTCATTAGCACTTGAAATACCATTTTGAATATTTTGAAGACTTGAACCAACTGTTTGTAATTCGGTCGCAACAGATTCTAAGTTTGACTTTATATTCACTAAATTATCTAATGATGAAACATCAATTCCATCAAAAGATGATAATGTCGAATTTACTGTGTCCAAATATGTATCAACGTTTTGTAAATATGAATCTAATTGACTCTGACTATCCACAAAACTTTGAGGAATATTATTTAAGCTTTCTTCAAGTTTTTTTGAGCCATCTGTAAGAGTAGATATTCCTTTTTCAAATTCTGGAAGTTTACTATTTAATTGATTTAGCCCATTCGAAATTTGACCTACTCCCACTGTATATTGATTAATACCATTATACAAGCTTGATATGCCAGGACTTAGTTTATTTAATCCGTTTGAAACTTGACCAACACCTGCTGTATATTGTTGAATACCTGAGTTTAGTTGACCTGCACCTGAATCTAATTGATTAACACCTGATGCCAAAGCTGGAACTTTACCACTTAATTGATTGATTCCATCATTAAGTTGATTTTGACCAGTTGCTATTTGACCTACTCCTGCTGTATATTTTTGAATGCCTGAGTTTAGTTGATCAGCACCTGAATATAGTTGGCCTACACCTGATGCTAAAGCTGGAACTTTACCACTTAATTGATTAATTCCATCATTAAGTTGGTTTTGACCAGTTGCTACCTGGCTAACTCCTGCTGTATATTGTTGAATACCTGAGTTTAGTTGACCTGCACCTGAATCTAATTGATTAACACCTGATGCAAGTGTTGGTACTTTCTCATTCAATTGACTAACTCCGTCATTTACCTTATTTGTACCATCGTTAATCTTTTTAGCACCATCTGCCGCTTGAGTCATACCATTTCCAACAGTTTTAATTGTTGAGAAAATTGCTTTGACATATGAATCACTGACACTTTCACCAACTTGCGCCTTCAATTGTGTCATTGCGGTATCACTTACTACTTCACCTAGGAAGTTAACCCCTGGGTTTGTTTCATATTTTAAGTCTAGTTTTTGTGGATCTGGATCTAATACTGTTGCTGCATTCTCAGAAAAGTTTTCTGGAATTGTAACTATCATGTAGTATTTACGATCTTTTAATCCATCTTTTGCATCTTTTGCTGAAACGAAATTCCAGTCAAGAGATTTATTACTCTTAAGGTTATTTACAACCTGATCACCCACATCAAGTTTCTTTCCTTGGAAATCAACTGATTTATCCTCATTTACTACCGCAACTGGTAGATTGTCCATGTGACCGTATGGATCCCATATAGATTTCAGGAATACACCTGCATACATGATCGGTAAGAGTGATATAACTACAACTGTTGCAAGAAGCAATTTGTTGGAGCGAATTTTCTTAAATTCTTCTTTAATCACGATTTATCTCCCCCTTTTAATAATCTTTTTACTAACAATTCATTTTTCGGAGCATATTCGTTCCAGTTAGTAGTTTTAAATATTTGTCCGTCTAAAGATTCATTTACTAAATCTTGGATAGTCACGCTCGCAAGACTTGCACGCCACTTTTCATCTGCTTCTTTAAAAGCACGGTGTAGTCCAACTTCTGCCTTATTAATCTTGTCATCATCTGTTACATTTCCCAAAACTTTACCAATAAGGCTGGTATTTGGAAAAGTATCAACCGGACCTTCAATCGCCTCAACAACGTCAAGATATGAAATTTCTTCAGCCGGTCTTGCCAACATAAATCCACCTCTTTGTCCAGAAACAGAAAGAACAAGATTTGATACAACTAGTTTCCTTACAATTTTTTGAATGTAAGTTGCTGAAGCACCCAAATGCTTATGAATACTATATGAACCGAGCGGTATATCTTTTGTTTGTGTCGTAAGCATTGCCATTACACATACACTTTGTTCAAAAGCCTTCGTTAATTGCATACGCACCTCCTTCTTTAGTAGATAATCTTTATCTGTTACGGATTTTAAATATCCATTATAGACATTTTTTATCCACGAAAATTATTATATATCTTAATAAATCTTTTAGCAAGAGAAAAAGCTTAATATTTTTTCAGAAAATCACAGGAAAAACACTTTGAATTTTTCATCATATAATATCGCTTATTTTATTAATTTTTCCTTATATGGTATGATATAAACAATAATTAAGATGATCAGAAAGGAACAATATATATGAAAATTAGAGCACTTGAGAGAACTGACCTGCCTAACATCCACAAAATTAATAATCATAGAGCTACGATGGCTTACTGGTTTGAGGAACCCTATGAATCACTGGATGAATTGACAATTCTTTACGATAAACATATTAGAGATTCACATGAACGTCGTTTTGTTATTGAGTTAAATGATGAATTTGTTGGTATTGTTGAGTTAATGGATATTGATTATATCCATCGCAACTGTGAAATTCAAATTGTAATTATCACTAAATTCCGTGGTCAAGGTCTAGCAACTGAAGCTTTACGAAAAGGTATCGAATATGCTTTTCTAATGCTAAATATGCATAAAGTGTATTTATATGTTGATGTTGATAATCTTCCAGCAGTACATATCTACAAAAAATGTGGCTTTATTATAGAAGGAACTATGAGAGATCAATTCTTTAGTAATGGTGAATACCATGATTCATACTTTATGGGACTATTAAAGAATGAATATGAAAAAATTGAAGAAAATAATGAATAGTATTCAAAAAGGACTGGTTTAAACCAATCCTTTTTCTATTCTCTAATTTGTCCTTCACCGTAAATAATATATTTTGTGGAAGTCAATTCTTCAAGTCCCATCGGACCACGCGCATGTAGTTTTTGAGTGGATATACCAATTTCAGCACCAAAACCAAAAACGAGACCATCTGTGAAGCGAGTAGAAGCATTTACATATACCGCTGCCGCATCTACTTCTGCTAAGAATTTTTGAGAAGCAAAGTAATTATCTGTAACTATTGCTTCTGAATGCTTGGTATTATACTTATTAATATGTTCAATCGCTTCTTCAATTGAAGATACAATTTTGACAGCCAAAATATAGTCAAGATATTCAGTTGACCAGTCATCTTCTTCAGCAGGGATTGCTGATTTCAAATACTTTATAGCTTGCTCATCTGCTCTTAATTGAACCTTTTTTTCGAGTAATAATTCCTCTAATTTCGGCAAGAATTTTTCAGCGATATCTGAATGGACAAGGACAGTTTCTGCAGCATTGCATACCGAAGGACGTTGCGTTTTTGCATTATTTACTATATTCAATGCCATATCTATTTGTGCATCTTTATCAACGTAAACGTGATTATTACCAGTACCAGTTTCAATAACGGGAACGGTTGCACTTTCTTTTACACGTCTAATAAGACCTGCCCCTCCTCGAGGTATCAAAACATCAAGATAATCAGTTGCTTTCATCATTTGATTTGCTACTTCATGGCTTGTATCATCAACAAATTGAATAGCATCCGGTGAATAACCTTCAACAACAAGGGTAGCACGTAAAACCTCAGTAAGTATCTTATTAGAATTGTAGGCATCTTTTCCGCCTCGAAGAATAACAGCATTCCCAGTTTTAAAGCATAACGCCGCTGCATCAGTTGTTACATTAGGACGTGATTCATAGATAATTCCTATTACTCCTAGAGGAACACGTTGCTTGCCGATTAAGAGGTTGTCCTCATTACGCCACATCTTATCAACTTGACCAATTGGATCTGAAAGTCCTACAACCTGACGAATACCATCTGCCATGGCAGTAATACGTTCTTCAGTAAGTCTAAGTCTATCCTGCATAGTCTCACTAATACCATTAGAGTCTGCTTGAGCTAGGTCTTTAGCATTTTCCACTAAAATTTCTTTAGAAACTACTTCAAGTGCTTCAGCCATTTTACCAAGTAAAAAATCCTTTGTCTTAGAATCAAGTAAAGCAAGCTCGCGAGAAGCTTTTTTTGCTCTTATTCCCAAAATATCTATATAATTTTCAGTCATTTTCTCTCCCATCATCAACTTTTGAAAATAAAGTTCCTATTTCTTCACCAGCCACAATATCCAAAATTATTCTTGGATCACTACCGTTAGCTAAAATCATTGATTGATTATTTTCTAAAATGAGCTTTGCAGCCTTTAATTTACTAGCCATACCCCCCGTACCAAATCTAGAACCAGCAGCTCCAGCTCTTTCCATCAAGTCATCGTTAATTTCTTGAACCTGACGATAGAGTTTGGCATCTGGATTCTCAAGTGGATTTGCTGAATAAAAACCATCAATATCTGAAAGCATTATTAATAAATCAGCATTGGTAAGTCCTGCGACAATCGCAGATAGCTTATCATTATCACCAAATTTTGTCTGATGATCCATCTCTTCAACTGATACAGTATCATTTTCATTTATAATTGGAATAATATCCATTTTTATAAGCTGTTCAATAGTATTAGTTACATTTTCACGGCTAACCGGATAGTCTATTATATCTCGAGTTAAAAGAACTTGCGCAGTCTCTTGATTATATGATGAAAATCTTTGAGAATAAATATTCATCAGGGTTGCTTGTCCAAGCGCAGCTATTGCCTGTTGCTCGGGAATTGAAGTTGGTCTTTTTTTGAGATTCAATTTATCAAGCCCAACTCCAATCGCCCCAGAAGTTACCAAAATTACTTCCTTTCCTTCCTTTTGTAAGGCAGAAAGAGAAAATGCAAGTTGATCAATACTTGCCAAGTTCACACTTCCATTAGCATAAATTAAGGAGCTAGTTCCTATTTTAACTACAATTCTTTGAGATTTTTTTATTGATTGATTCATTAATATTTCTTCCTAAATGTATAATATACTTATTGTACCAAATTAACGGATTTAAATAAATTCATCTTATTATTCAAAATATATATTTTGTCTTTCCTGAAAATTTCTGGTGTTATTCCTAATTATTTGCTATTAAATTAATTGAGTGCTATACTAAAGATTGGAATTTCGTTATATTAATTGATGCCTTTCAAAGAAATATTATAAAGAAAGGAGAATGCAAATATGACATTCTATAAAAATAATAATGAGTTAGACTATCGTGTAACACTCAATACTGATTTGAACCTTTTCATCGTTTTTGATAAAAATGATTCAAACCATGTAGCAACCGGTACTACTATTGAACAAGCCGTAGCTGAACTCAACAAAACTGCATAATTAGAAAGTGAGAACCCAATCATGGTCGATTGTGATTCGCAGTAAAAAAGCATTTACCCCAGAACAAGGTAGATGCTTTTATTATTGTCTTTTTTTGTTTTTTCTAAAGCCTGATCTATAAACTAAATAGAAGAAAAGGAAATATAAAACAGCAAATATTATAAAACAGTGCATAAAATATTCTTCTGGTAGTACATTGATTATCGGATCCGTATTTGGATCAAACATCCAGGAATCATCTGAGAAAAATATTTTATGGAAATTTATAAAAATCATATCAAAACTTGTAAAGAAACCTACAAGAGCAATCATTATTGGCAGCGCTAGGAAGAAACGTAACACATTTCTATACATTAATGCTAAATTACGACGCATAAAGCTAATAAAGAATGGGAATCCAATTAAAGTTGTTCCAAAAGCAATTTGGAAAAGTCGTTTTACATCAGCAAAATGTTTTGCTCCAGGTTTTGAGGTAGGAAAATCTGGCATATTCAACACTTTATCAAATGGATAGATTAAATAGTGCATAAGTATGTTGAAATTATCCACTATAGTTTCCTTAGTTTGGTTTGCATATTCAGGAATCTTCAAATAGTCAATATCAAAATGAAATAGTGGAACAGAAAGTAATACCGTCAAACTCACAGCACTTCCTATAATAAATAAAATTGTAAAAATTAATGTAATTCTATTCTTCATCAAAGCAAGCAGCCTCTGCTCTTCTAATTATATTTTCAAAATCATCAGGATAGTAACTACCATCTTCATAGATCGTACGTAATATATTCTCCCCTTCATCATTTAAGCCAACAGTTTTTAAATTTCCATCTTCAAGAATAACTTTAAACTTACCTGCTTTTGAAGTTTTACTTGCATCAGTCTTTGGTTTCTTTTGGATATTAAAGCCAGTTCCATCTGCTCTCTCACCATAAGATGCTTTCAGAGCAAAGCGTTCTGTATCACGAGTAAATCCTTCTTGAAGAAGTCCTCCACCTGAACCAACTACAATATTATCAGCTGACCATCCAAGGTCTGTTAATTTTTGATAAAGCTCTTTGATACTTTCTCGCTTCATACCATCACCTTGAATTACACCGACATTACTATTTAGAACCTTATAGCCTTTTTCATTTTCACTATATCCAAATATCTTTCCTAATTCTTCTATAACTTGAAGGGGTGTGTCAATTGGATTCCCTGAATCCGGTCGGAAAACGACACGGCCAGGACGAGCGACAATTTTATTCTTTATTTTGTCAGATCCAACCACATCTTTAATAAAGGCAAATGTATCATATGAATCGATAACGATTGAAATTGCAGTATTTTCATCAGAACGATCTAACTGAGCATTTAGGTATTCAAACTCTCCTTGTTCAGGCCCATATGATGTGGCAACTGAATGTTCTGTTGCCCAAATACTTTGTCCACGACCACTAAAGTCATATATGTGTTCAATAGCAAGATCTGCAGCCATATTATCTGTTCCTTGGAAGTTGACTAGATGAGCAGCGCCACCACGTTCTCCTGCTTGTAAACTTGTTACACCACGTAATCCAAAATCATTAACTGCCCAAGGAAGATTTGCGATATCGCCAGTATTCTTAAAGAACGGTACTAAATCTTTTTTTATGAAAAAATCATTTGTTGCAATAGTCGTTGGATACCATACATGCATCAGCATTGTCTCCAAAGCGTTTAATGTGGTAGCAAACCATGGCTCAGTGGATTCCAAAGTAAATAATACAGTTCCAGTTGGAACCAAAGTCCCTTCAGGAATCGCCATAATTTTCACAGGCCAATAGCCTAGATCACGAACTTTTTCCCACACTGGACGATTGAAGTATTCTTTTGTCCCAAAAGTCAATTCAGCTACTTTCTCAGCTTCATCAATCATCTCATCAGTTATTGGTTCTAGAAAATGGTCGTGAATTACCATTTGTAAACCAAAGAAAATTGTTTGGTCGAAAACTCCCCCTTTTCGAGCTTCACCGTATGAATAAAGCTTAGTTAATCCTTCTGGATACTCTTTCCAATGAGTAAGTTTATATGCGTCAGTATTTAAAATTGGATTTTGATAAGTCATAGTGCCAACTTTCTATTATTGATTTTTAATACATCTATTTTATCATATGTTATAAAACTTACAAAATATAGACTACAAAAAGGAAATCATATGATTTCCTTTTTAGGTAATGCTATTATCTAAAATACTATGGAATATATAAATGAGCTAATCATAATATATTGATGGGCTCTTTTCTATGCTAGAATTCCCAGTCGTCCAAAGAATCAATTACATATGTTGGTGCAACTGGTAGATTAGGTACATCTTCTTTTTGTGTAAATCCTGTCAAAACAAGTAAACTATCAATATCGTTTTCAATTCCAGCATTAATATCAGTTAGGTAGTTATCCCCAACCATTATTAAATCTTTCTTGTCAAAGCCAAGTTTATCCACTGCCTTGTCCATAATTACAGCTTCTGGCTTACCAATTATTACTGGTTTAACCCTTGTCGCTACTTCAATCAACTTGATTATTGAACCTGCACCAGGTAATAGTCCACGTTCAGTTGGAATATTCAAATCAGGATTTGTTCCAATGAATGTTGCACCAGACTGCACTGCTAGAGTTGCAAGTGTCAATTTATCATAAGTTAAATCATTATCAAGGCCTACAACTACATATGCAGGATTTTCTTCTCTTTCAATATATCCAGCATTGTAAACTGCGTCTTTAAGACCTTGTTCACCAATAACGTATGCTGTTTTTTCACGTCCTAATTCGTTCATATAATCAACTGTAGCAAGGCTTGCTGTGTAGATTGTTTCAACAGGAGTATCAATATCAAACATTGTAGTTAATCTATGTTGAACATGCTCTGGTGTCTTCGTAGTATTATTTGTAACAAATAAATAGGGAATATTATTTTCTTGCAGACGCTTAACAAAACGAGTACCTGCCTCTATTTTATTTTCTCCTAGATAAATAGTACCATCTAAATCTAACAAGTAACCTTTATATTTCATTTATTTCTCTTCCTCCAAATAATTTCAGCTTGAGCATTTTTCTCACTACCTGTGTAAATTTCATGATAAGTAGTCGAATCTTCCACTAGAACTTTACTCTCAACCTGACTTCCGTAATGAATTTCTTTTATATATTTAAAGTACATTGTCGTTGGTTCATAATCTGTTAAAAATTGATCATCAAGTACATCTACTAGCCAATCAAAATACTTTGTATTATTTACATGACCGTTGATGTCTAAATCATAGAATCTTACAGAATATGGATGTTCTATTGTATAATTTTCAATTTTTTTATATTTATTTCCACGGACAAGTTTATTTAATTTTTCTGAGTGATAAGGTGCGACAATTTCATCAGTAATATTTTCGATTTTTCTCTCTTGTAAATTCATAAGTGACCAAGTTGAAGATATTTTAACTAATTCTTGTCCATCCTGATCATAATAAACAAAATCACGATAGGTGAAAAATTTATTATAAGATGTAGCTTCGGTAACAATTTTTAGTTTTTCTTCATACACAGGTAAGCGAGTAATTTCGAATTTATATTCAAGTACCACCCATGCACATCCATATGTGTCAATTAAATATTTATCACTCCTACCAAGTACGCTACTTTGTTCACCAGAAACTTCCAATGCAACACTCATCAAATTTGGTAACTTCATATTACTGTTAACATCTGCGTCAAAATAGCTAACAGTATAGTCTTTTGAATATTTTAATCCCATAGTCATCTCTCTTTCCTGTTTTAATTTTATCATAAAAAATTAAAGACTTCTTCTATCAATTATCCTTGCATTATCCTAATTAGAATTTTTCAACAAAAAAAGAGCCTAAGCTCTTGGAATTCTATTTATAAGTAAATATCTTTTCATAGTCTTCTCTACTAGTTGCAATGTTAAAGTCTAATTGATTAGGATAACCATTAAGTTTTCCTTGCGAAGTATATTGATGGAGTTCATAGTGTTTATCCGTTTCTGGTCTAGAATCAAGAAATCCCGTATCTCCACCATAATGTGCAAACCATATGGCATTAAATTTATCAATATTTATTTGAAAAGCTGATAAAAACCAATCTTGAGTATAAATACCAATATTTTCTACTCCTAGGCTTTCAAGCTCGTCTCTAAATGCCTCAACTCCTGCGTTCATATCGGTCATAGTCTCTTCTTCAACATCAACCCACCAATAAGTTGGAGTATATTCTTTTGCTCTGTCATAAAAGTCGCGCGCTTCCTTACGCATCTCTTTCTCACTTCGACCATTTGCATAAGCATAAACTGCAACAGGGACATTCCTATTTTGAAATTCTTCAATATGTTTCTTGTAAGATTTATCTTCACCTGAGGAAGTTGAAGCAGCATTATTTTTAACAGAACCACCACCATGTTGAACCCTTACTATAGCTCCAACAATTTGACTACTTATCTGATCATAGTCCATTTCTTGAGGAAGTTGCCAGCCAGATATATCTATTATCGGAGCTTGAACATTTACCTCTTCAAAATTTACATTATTAAGTTGCCTGTTATGTATATTTTGGGTAATAGAATCATTAGCAGATCCTTCAAAAATACTTGTGAAACTAGAATTCTCATACAAACTAGACAAAAAAACTAACACAATAGCTCCAAAAGATATCATGAAAATAGTTTTTAGTTTCAGTTTATTTCTCATATAATTTATATTTTTTTCTTTTCAAAAATTTCAATCCTATCTATACAATTTAATGTATAAAAGAAAGATATTTAATTCTATCATAAATAAGTTAGTGAGTCATCATCATTTAGACCTATCTACTAATCAAGTAAAAAACTTTCAAATACTTCATTTCCCAAAAGAAAACCTTTTTTGGTCATATAAATACTTCCATCTTGAATTTCAACAAGTTCTTGAGTGATTAATTTTTTCACTTCTTTTCCAAAAAGTTTTTCAAAATCTTCCTCAAATTTTGCTTCGAAATCAGAAATGTTTACTCCTGATTTTTTTCGCAATCCAAGAAACATTTCTTCTTCCATATGAGCTTTCTTATCCAAAACTTCTTCTGAAACTATCTTATTTTGATGGGATAAATAATGATGGACTGGGCCAAAATTTTTATAACGTGTATTATCAATAAATCCACTTGCACCAGCCCCAATACCATAATATTCTTCGTTATTCCAATAAACTAAATTATGTTTACTTTCAAAACCAGGTCTTGAAAAATTGGATACTTCATAGTGTTCATAACCTTCGAGTTCTAAATTATCAATTATATATTGATACATTTCAGCATCAGTATCTTCATTAGGTAAATTAAGTTTTCCACGTCTCATACGATTCATAAAAATTGTATGATTTTCTAAAATTAGACTATAGAGCGCTACATGCGGAAGATCCAAAGCAAGAACCTTTTTTAAATCCTCTTTAACTTGATCAAAAGTTTGACCAGGTAAAGCATAGATTAAATCAATCGAAATATTTTTAAAACCATGATTTTTCAAAAGCTCAATATTATGATAAACATCTTCACTAGTATGGCTACGACCAATCTTTTTTAAAAGCTTGTCATCAAAAGTTTGGACACCCAGAGAAACTCTATTTACAGGACTATTTTCAAGGACTGAGATTTTTTCTTCATCCAAGTCCCCAGGATTTGCTTCAATAGTAAATTCTTCTAACTTCGATAAATCTAAATTTCTTGTAAGTCCAACAAGCAATTTTTCAAGCTGATGACTATTTAAAGCTGTCGGAGTACCACCACCAATATACAAAGTTCGTAATTCTTCAATGTTGTAAGAATCAAACTCAGCTATTAAAGAATCAATGTACTCATCAACTGGCTGATTTTTTATGAATACTTTTGAAAAGTCACAATAATAGCAAATTTGTGTACAAAAAGGAATATGAACATAGGCGCTTTTTACTTGACCCATTTTCTAGCCTTTTCTTCATCATCTTTTAACTGTTCAACTAACATTTCGATACTATCAAATTTAACCATATCTCTTATACGATCAAGCCAGATAAGTTCTAATTTTTCACCATATATGTCGCCTGAAAAATCTAAAATATTAACTTCTAAGCGTAATTCTGTGCCGTCAAAAGTTACATTTTTACCAACACTTGCCATTCCACGATAGGTCTTCCCATCATAATTTACATCAACTACGTAGACACCATCATCAGGTAAATGAACATTATCGGTTAAGACAAGATTAGCAGTTGGAAATCCTAATGTCCTACCACGCGCATCTCCGTGAACCACGATTCCTTCAATCATAAAATTATAACCAAGTAAATTATTAGCTAGTTTTATATTTCCTTTATCAATAGCATCACGTATTCTTGAAGAAGAAATTTTATCGGTTAATTCTTCATTTTCTCCATATTCTAAAGGTTCTCTAACTGCTGGTACGGTTACCACTTTGCCAGAGAAATTTTTTCTTAAATACTCTGCTCCCATACGTTCATTACCAAATGTATAGTCAAATCCTGTAACTACTACTTTAGCTCCAAGATCTTCAATGTAATTACGAATAAAATCATCAGCTTTAGTATGAGCAAATTTTGAAGTGAAATCTGTTAAATATAAAGAATCGACACCATACTCTTCAAATTTCTTTAATCTATCCTCGGTTGTTGATAAATGTTTTAATAAATCAGGCTTAAATTTAGTGAATGCTAATTTAGGACTTTCTGGAAATGTAAGAACTGAAATCTTCAAATTTAATATTTGAGATAATTTTTTTGCCTCATCAAAAAGAGCCTTATGCCCTCTATGAAGACCATCAAAATATCCCAAAACTAAAATTGTATCTTCTGTTTTTTTTACATCATATATTGTATCTATTTTTATAACTTCCACTATATTGCTCCTAATTTTCTATAAGTACTTTTTTAGGCTTATAGGATTCTTTTTTTGTTGGATGTGGCATATAAATTGCCACTAATTTGTCTTGATAAAATGTTGCTAAAAGCTCTTGTGTTTCCAAAACCTGACTTGGAATTTCTGACACTTCTAAAAACTTCCCTACTATTACTCGTTCAAATTGTTCATCACTTAAATCAAGTCGAACCATATCTGCTACACCATACTCCATAGGCATGAGGATTTCATCAATTCTTCCCTCGTCCTTAAAATTGGCTACTTCAGATAATTTATGTGCTTGCTCAATTTGCAGTCCGGCACTGGCTGATCTTTTTAAGCTAGACATGTGTCCAGCATAAGATAATTTGGCAGCGAGGTCAACAGCTAAAGTACGAACATATGTTCCCTTGCTACAAACAACACGGAAGTCAAATCTAGCAAGGTTATCTTCATAGGTAATCGGACTTGTTCTTTCAAAGTCATAAATTGTAACCTCTCTTTGAGGTCTTTCTACTTCTTGCCCAGCTCTAGCATATTCATACAGCTTTCGCCCGTTAACCTTAACTGCTGAGTACATAGGGGGAATCTGAATTATTGGACCCACAAACTCTTGCATGGTAGCATCAACAAGCTTTTCATCAAGTTTTTCAGTTACTGGAGTTTTCTCAACGACTTCACCAGAAGCATCCTCAGTTTCAGTCGAGAACCCAAGAGTAACCTGGCCTTCATAGACCTTACCAGCCTCTGTCATAAATTCAAGAACTTTGGTAGCCTTCCCGACCGCGATAGGCAATACACCTTCTACATCTGGATCAAGCGTCCCACCATGTCCGATTTTTTTCGTACCAAGAATTCGTCTCAGCTTAAAAACACAATCGTGCGAAGTCATCCCAGCTTCCTTATAAAAATTTATGATTCCATTCATTTGATTCTTTCCTTTAATTCAATATTCACTGTATCACCATAGGTCTTATTAATAGACTTTCTGATTTCCCTTCGAACACCTAAGATGTGGCATTCTGTTTTCATTCTTACTAACTGACCATGATAGCTAAAACCATCAATTAATACATCGACTAATACTCTTTTCTTACCAAAAAGAGCCTCAACATCAAAAGGAATTTCAATATAAGAAGCATCCATATCTGGATTCTTTAGAAGTTTTGCCTGAAATTTTATCTTCTGACTAGTCATCCGTTTTCTTCTCAATTGGTGCCATCTGAGCTAAAAGTCGTTTCATACCAACTTCTGGGAAAGATATTTTCAGCTCCATTGCCCTTCCTTCACCTTTAACGTCAAGGACTGTACCTACACCCCATTTTTTATGAACTGCTTTATCACCAATATCCCATGAAGTTCCACTAGATTGGTTGCTATTATCTTGCTTAAGCGGTCTGGTTCTAGCACTTGCTGATGCGCTCCTTCTTGCTTGATTTTCTGCATTACGTGAATTACCATTATTCATCATTTGTGATAATGACATTCCTTGACCACTTCCAAATTTATTAGAAAGTGATGACGAATCTCTATAAGTAGCATTAAATGCAGTTCCGCTACCAGCAGGTCTTGCTTGTCCAGTATAAGTTAATAAATCTGAACTTATTTCATTCAAGAAACGACTAGGACGATTATAGCTTGATTTACCATACATAGTACGACTTGATGCATTGGTCAGATATAAAACTTCCTCTGCACGAGTAATCCCAACATAGGCAAGACGACGTTCCTCTTCAAGTTCATCTGGCTCCTCAGTTGCTCGGTTAAGTGGGAAAATACCTTCTTCAAGACCAATTACAAAGACAACTGGAAATTCCAAACCTTTTGCAGCATGAAGAGTCATAAGAGTAACCTGTGACTGCTCTTCCTCATAATCATCTGTGTCAGCAATCAATGAAAGATCATTTAAGAAACGGCTTAAACGTTCAAGTCCAGTCTCACCCTCAATCTTGTCAGCTTTCTCATCAAAATTTTGCGTAACAGTATAAAATTCTTCAATATTCTCAATACGAGCCTGACTCTCGAGATTATTTTGCATCACAAGAGCGTCCATATAGCCTGTCTTCTTCAAAACTTCCTTAGTTAAGTCCGTAATTGTGTAGTTATCCATATTATCAGCCAAGTTAGACAAAAGCATGCTTAGGTCAAAAATAGCTTGCGCTGCTTTCCCTTTAATTCCACTCAAAGTGACTTCACGTCCTGCTTCTAAAAGTGAGTAGTCATAAGCTAATGCAAAATCTCTTAGTTTTTCAACAGTTCCTGGACCAACTCCACGTTTTGGTTCATTGACTATTCTTTCAAAACTCATATTATCACGCTCATTAGCGATTACATTAAGATATGAAATTACATCACGAATTTCCTTGCGACTGTAGAACTTTGTTCCACCAACCATCGTATAAGGAATATTGGATTTTAGGAATGCTTCCTCAATGTTACGGCTTTGAGCATTTGTACGATATAAAACTGCAAAATCACTATAAGTCCTATTATTTTGGCTAATCTCTGAATTTATCATTCCAGCAACAAAAAGAGCTTCATCTCTTTCATCATTTGCACGATTATAAATAATCTTTTCACCTTCATCACGACTTGTCCAAAGTTTTTTATCACGACGATTTATATTGTTTTTTATTACATCATTAGCTGCAGCTAAAATATTTTTAGAAGAACGGTAATTTTCTTCTAATAAAACTACCTTAGCATCAGGATAGTCATCTTCAAAATCTAAAATATTCTGCATATCAGCACCACGCCAACCATAAATTGATTGGTCAGCATCACCAACAACACAGATATTTCTGAAACGAGCAGCTAAGGTCTTAACTAACTGATATTGCGCGTGGTTTGTATCTTGGTACTCATCCACATGAATATATTGATAACGACTTTGATAGTATGTAAGCACCTCTTGATTATCAAATAATCTTAAGGTGTTCATAATCAAATCATCAAAGTCCATTGACTCACTTCTTTTTAATTCTTTATCATACTCAAGATAGCACTTAGCAACTACCTCTTGATACATATTTCCTGCTTTATTTGCATATGCTTCTGCAGTTAATAAATCATTTTTTGCATTTGAAATTGTTGAAAGAATACCTTTAGCATCCCATTTTTTAGGGTCTAAATTCATTGCTTTCAAAATTCTTTTCATTAGTGTTCTTTGTTCACCAGGATCAACAATTGTAAAATTACGATTATAACCTATTTGATCAGCATCACGACGTAATATTCTCACACACATACTGTGAAAAGTTGCAATTAAAGAATCTTGGGCTCTTGGAGTCAGTGCAACTGCACGTTCCCTCATTTCTCTTGCTGCTTTATTGGTAAACGTTATGGCTAATATATTCCATGGATTAACCATCTTCTCTTCTATCAAGTAGGCAATACGGTGAGTTAAGACACGTGTCTTCCCAGAACCTGCTCCCGCCATTATTAAAAGCGGACCTTCAGTCGTTACAACTGCCTCAGCCTGCTTGTCATTCATCTTATCTAGTAAAGGATTCATTCTTATCTCCTTGTAAAAAAATCTTCCTCCATTATACCAAAAAAACACCTGATTTTCTCATCAAGTGTCTCTCTTCTTTTGAAGTAATCTCCTCATTATAACAAATAACAAAATCTTATTTTTTCTTAAATGCTAAATAAAGAATTATCAAGAGTAAAATAAATCCCATTGCCAAAACAATCGGCATATTATTTCTAACAAACATTGCTGTATCGGTATCTGTTCTCCCTACAACACTCCTTGAATTCATAAGATCCCCCAATCAGATTTTCTAAATTCTTCCCATATATACAATATCATATTTAAAAGTTAAATTTTGTTGATTATCTTAAAAGGTAAAAGAATATCATAAAAGGTTTAAATCAATAGATAGCTAGAATAATTTATTTAATATCAATTCACATATTTATATTAATTATTAATTTATCATATAAATCGTTAGATTCAAAAATATCTACAACTGAAATAAGTAGAGACAATAATATTATTGCTAGGAAAAACCAACTTGTTGTTTGGTACTTAAAACTTTCCATCAAAGAATAAATAAATGTAACAATTGTGAGGCAAAGAGTAATAACAGAAACAATGCTTATTGTAATTGAAATAATAAACAACCAACAGAATTGCTTGAAATTACTATCATTTATTTTCTTTAATAAATTATATAACTTATACTTTTGAAAAATGATACTTATTAACATAATCAGAAGTATCACTACCAGAATTACTAGCAGCAAAATGATAACCAATGCTATTATAAAACCACCCAAAATTATAATCCATCCAAATCCAGGGTTATCTTCTTCATTTATTAGTATGTTATTTAAAGCTCCCAAAAATAAACATGATATAAGCTCACATACGAAGAGTATTACAAATGCTGACTTCTGATTTTGTTTTAAAGAATCTATTAATCTTTTCATCATAAATAATGGATTATCTACAACATTAGGAGAATCACCATTTATGATTTTATCTTCGATCCTCATGCTATTAATCTCTTGATTATATTTTTCCTTATTCATAATTTAATATGCTTTCTAAAGTATCTGCTCAGATTTGCAGTATTGACATTTAGCATATTGTCCTCTAGTACCAGAAATTTGCGCTCCACAAGTTATACACTTTGTTGTAACTTTACTATCATTTTTTGATTTGATTAAGTTAGTAATCTCCTCAATCCATTTTTGTCGGCTAGCGCCTCTATCAAAACTAAAAATTAAACTTCTATCCTGAAAATCAATTTCTAAGTACTTAAGATTGTGTTTTTCAACTTCAAAAGCTTGAACATTCCCATCAATTATTTTTATTTCATCAAGTGAAAAATAATCAATTTTTTTATTATCTCCAAAAAAACCTTTATTTATATAAATTATATTTTTATTAGTAAATATCACCTCATCAGTGGCAAGTGCCATTGATAAATCAGGTGTAATACCACTTTCTTTTAAGATGATATATTCATCATCAAGTAAATTTATTTTTGCCATATCCAACCAACACATTCTATAATTCGTTAATTATAATTATATATTATTTACTTTAATAATTATATAAAAATTATTTATTGAACTATTATCTACTACACTATATAATGTAATAAGTAAAAGAAAATTAGGAGAATTCATGGAAAAGCCACTACCAAAAATAATTATTGCTTTATTAATTGCAATTTTTATTGCCAACTATTCAGATACACTTACTGTAATAGTATTTCTAATTTCGTTATTGCTGTTTATATATGGATTAGTGATGTTATTCATTTACCTTTATCAAAAAAGACAAAATGTTAGATTACCTTCTATAATTTTGATTATTTCTTTTGCATTATTTGTAGTAAGTTTATCTTCTGGAGTAATTCATTCATCTGAAGACTCACCCTATATTCAACAAATAATTAAAGGTAAGAACAAAAAAACTGCACAGCAAAATAAAACATACAAATCTGATGGCTATGAGAAAGTCCCTAATACATTTTTAATGAAAAAAGAGGATGTTGAAAAAGAAATAACTGACCTTGGGCTCAAAGTTCGATTCTTTGATGCTAACTTACAAAGTGAAGCCGATAAAAAAAGAATATTAATTCCCGAAGGTACTTGTAACAAAGCAGAAACAGATAATACAAAATATTTTACGGAAAAAGATACTCCTGATGGCGAATCAGGTTACTATGCAAAAAAAGGGGCAACAATTATTGTTGGATATGCTACTAAAGATTACGATGGCAGATAAAATAAGGAAAAAGCATTGGGATTAACTAATCCTAATGCTTTTTTTAAATGAATATCATTTATAATAAATGTCTCTATCTCTTCTATCTTGAAGTGGTCGATTATTATTAGCTAATATTTCTTCCGAAAATTGATTTATAAAATTTCTAGACATTTTACCAATTTTATCAAAGACAAACCAATTTATTGGACCAGACGTTGGCGGTGTTGTCAGTGAGCCTAAATAATGGAAGAAGCTACTATCATTTGGTAAAAAAATACTTGGATTAAAAAATTCTTCATGATTTTCAAAATCCCAAATATTTTCAGGATTATTATCATCAATCCAATTCAATTCATCACTTAAATTATAAAGTGCACCAAGAACTAAGTTTTCTTGATGATTATTTGTATGTACTAAATGTACTTCCAAATCGTAAGTTTTACCGTTTATTTCATGCTCGCAAGGTAAATGAAAATGGATATCAGTTAAATGATACTTTTCTCCTTTGAAAACAACATAGCTTTCAGTATTATAAGGAACAAAATGAATTGTATTTTTAAACTCTTTCTCAGTAAATCTCTCTCTCAAATGATGGATTGATAACTCTTCCTCTATCGGAAGGCTATCACAGTCCTTTACGTTTAGAGAAATTGGAGACTGATATGGATACTTCGCACCTTCAGAATACCAGTCACAAAGGTTATGCCAATTCTCAGGACCCAGATCACCTGTGTAGTTCCACTCTACATCCATATTTCTTTTTATAGTCATGATAATGCTCCTATTCTATACTTTTAGATAGTATAGCAAAAACTTTTAATTTTCAATCAATCTAAAGCTTAAATATAGTATTTATACAAATATATCTGTATCAAAAAAAGTAGGAAAATCCTACTTTTTTATCATTGTTTAAGAAAGTCTTCAAACGTTGGGGCTGACATATCTTTTTCAGAAATCTGTTCAAGATCGTTAATATCAATATCAAGCGGCCACTTAATTCCTAATTTAGGATCTAATGGTGTCAAAGCCACTCCTGACATTCCTTGAGCCCATTCATTATCAAAGAAGTAAAGATATTCAGTATCATCAGTTAGCGCCTGAAACCCATTACAAACTCCTTGAGGCACAAACACTTGAACACCTGGCAGAAGTTCAACAGTTACCACATTTCCAAAAGTGCTGCTATCTCTTCTCGTGTCAACATAAACGCCAAAAGCTGAACCATATGCAACAGTAACAAGTTTTGACATAGCTTCGCCATGAAGACCACGAACTGCTCCACGTTTTGTACGTGTCAAATTAATTTGCTTCCATGAACAACCTGATTCCAAATTAATTGAAGAGTAGGCACTTTCCCTGTATAACTCACGTACAGTTCCTCTATTGTCTGTTACTCTTTTTGTATTAATTATTTTCAAGTCTTTAATCTTTGATTCTGATGCCTTAAAAGGTTCTATATGTAACTCTGCTTCCATGATAACCCCCTACATTTGTATTTTTGTTATTAAAATTCACTAATGTTATTTTGCAAGCCTTAATAACTAACTACTTCTTATTAATCTTCGATTACAGCAAAATATGTTCCTTCAATATCTGCAAAATTTGTAACTCTTACACCGTTATCAAATGTCATAATATCACTTGTTTGACCACCAGCTGCTTCAATTTTTAAATTAAGAGCTTCTAAATCAGATGAATGGAAAAGTACTGAAGGTTTATTGTCAGCAACTTCTGGCGACATCATTCTTACTTGCTCTATATCATACAAATTAAAGATAGTATTACTATCCAATGTTGGTTTAATAGTAACCAGTTTAGCTCCTGAAAAGTCTTCAGTCTCCGTTACGATAAATCCAATAGCATTCCAGAATGCTGCACTAGCTGCAACATTCTCCACATAAAGCATTACTTCCGTATTATTGTTCAATTGTTTGTCCTACTTTTTCTAGCAGTTCTGAAATACCAGCTGCATTTGTTCCACCTGCCATAGCCATATCAGGTTTTCCACCTCCACGACCATCAATAAATGGTGCTAAAGCTTTAACCAAGTCACCAGCTTTAATGTCTTTATCTTTGCTTGCTACTAGTAAGTTTACCTTGTCTCCAATAGCTGCCACTAAAACTAAAACTTGACTTGCATCTTTTTGCTTCCATACATCAGCAAGATTTCTAAGAGCTCCAGCATCCTTAACTGATACTTGCTCAGCAATATATGACACGCCATTTGCTTCTTTAACATTTTTGAAGATTTCTTCTGATTGGCTCGTTGCAAGTTTAGCAGAAAGACTTTCATTTTCTTTTTGTGCTTGTTTAAGATCTGATTGTAGATTTGTTACCTTATCAACCAACACTGAAAGTTGAGGCGCTTTAACCTGACTAGAAATTTCATTAAGGATTTTTTCTTGATCCTTAAATGTTTCATATGCTTTTTGACCAGTTACAGCTAGGATACGACGAGTTCCTGAACCAATTCCTTCTTCTTTAACTATTTTGAAAAGTCCAATTTCACTTGTATTACCAACATGAGTACCTCCACAAAGTTCAACTGAGAAATCACCAATAGTTACAACACGAACTTCTTTACCATATTTTTCACCAAATAGTGCCATAGCACCCATACCTTTTGCAGTCTCAACATCAGTTTCAATTGTATTGACATCAATTGCATTCCAAATTTCTTTGTTAACAAGTGTTTCAATTCTTTCAAGTTCTTCTGGAGTTACTGCAGAAAAATGAGTAAAGTCAAAACGTAAGAATTCTACTTCATTTAAAGAACCAGCTTGAACTGCGTGATTTCCAAGTACTTCATGAAGTGCAGCATGTAGAATATGAGTTGCAGTATGGTTTTTAGTAACACTATTACGACGCTTTGTATCAATTTCAAGTGTATATTTTTGACCTTCAACTAGTTCACTAGCTAATTCAAGTGTATGAAGATGTTGTCCATTTGGAGCACGTTGAACATCAACTACATTAGCTACAACCTGCCCTTCGCCATCTTTAATCACACCATAATCGGCTACTTGTCCACCCATTTCAGCATAGAAAGGTGTTTCAGCAAAGATTACTTGACCATAGTCATTAGTAGATTTAACACGTTCATCATCACGTACAATTGCAATTACTTCAGACTCCAAAGTTGATTTATTATAGTTAAATACTGAAGTATCTGTAAGACTAGATAGAACTTCACTTTGTGCACCCATACTACCACCTTTAACAGCACTAGCACGCGCACGCTCTTGTTGTTCCTTCATAGCGGCTTTAAATCCTTCATGGTCGATTTGGAAACCTTGATCTTCAGCAAGCTCTTCAGTTAATTCAACAGGGAAACCATATGTATCATAAAGTTTGAAAATATCTTCCCCAGATAGAGTATCTTTTCCATCAGCCTTAAGTTTTTCAAGCAAATCTTCAAGTAAACTTGAACCTGCATCAATTGTGCGTGCAAAAGTTTCCTCTTCACGTTTAACAATTTTTTCAATAAATTCTTTTTTCTCAGAAACTTCTGGGTAATAAGATTCCATAATTCGACCAACAGTTGGAACTAATTTATAAAGAAAGGCATCGTTAATTCCAAGTTTACGACCATGCATTACAGCGCGACGAAGTAAACGACGTAGCACATACCCACGACCCTCATTTCCTGGTAACGCACCGTCACCAATTGCGAATGCAAGAGAGCGAATATGGTCAGCAATAACTTTAAAGCTCATGTTATCCCCATAAGGATCATATTCTTTACCTGATAATGCTTCTACTTCACGAATAATAGGCATAAATAAGTCTGTTTCAAAGTTTGTTGGCGTTTCTTGTACAATTGAAACCATTCTTTCAAGACCCATACCTGTATCAATGTTTTTATGAGGTAGTTCTTTGTATTCACTACGAGGAATAGATGGATCAGCATTAAATTGGCTAAGAACAATATTCCAGATTTCGATATAACGATCATTTTCAATATCTTCTGCTAGTAATTTCACACCAACGTTTTCAGGATCATATTTAGTTCCACGGTCAAAGAATATCTCTGTATCAGGTCCGCTTGGTCCTGCACCAATCTCCCAGAAGTTATCCTCAATTGGAACAAGATGACTAGGATCAACGCCTAATTCAATCCAACGATTGTAAGAATCAGTATCGTCAGGATAATATGTCATATAAAGTTTATCCTTTGGAAAATCAAACCATTCTGGACTTGTTAATAATTCAAATCCCCATTCAATTGCTTCATCACGGAAATAATCTCCGATTGAAAAGTTTCCAAGCATTTCAAACATGGTATGGTGACGAGCAGTCTTACCAACATTTTCAATATCATTTGTACGGATTGCTTTTTGAGCATTTGTAATACGTGGATTTTCTGGGATTACAGAACCATCAAAATATTTTTTTAATGTTGCTACACCAGAATTAATCCATAGTAAGGTTGGATCATTTACTGGAACAAGTGAGACTGAAGGTTCAACTGTATGTCCTTTACTCTTAAAGAAGTCCAAAAACATTTGACGAACTTCTGCTGATGACATTTTTTTCATTATTTATATCTCCTATATGTTTATTATTAATTTTTGTTTAATTTCCTGAATTCGAAGAGCTTGATGCACTTCTACTTGACGCTTCTTGTTCTTTCACATAATCTATTGCAATGACAAGTGAAATTACTACATCTGAGTATTTTTCATCATATACTTGTATGTCATATGTTGAAGTGAGCTTAAACCATTTTTGACTAATACTAGCTACTTTTTTATTTCCTTCGAGAAGAGAGAAATTCATATTCCACCAGTCTCCTTTGACAGAAAGACCTAAACCATCAATTTGATATCTTGATTTGAAGAAAGTAAAATCTTTTTTTATTCTAAAATTTTGTCCATTAGCTAGGGATACATCGAATTTTGGTAAAAATTGAAATATTACCTTTGTAATTGTTGATACTCTATTTCCAAAAGAATCAGTAATTATAAATTGTTTGGGTATCTTCATAAATGAACCAGTGACATAATAATTAACGGCTCCATATTGATCAGTAATTTCAAATTTCCCACCAATTGACCAGAATCTTTGCTTAATTCTATACTCTTTCATGTGAATTTTCTCCCAATCTAAAAAGAAAAAACTCCACTGTAATGAGGGGCGAAAACCGCGGTACCACCCTCTTTTTACAATGAAGTTTCATTATCTCGTATTGTTTGATAAAAGTGTTTTCTCACCTTATAGCTTTTTAAAGCCGCACAAGTCAATTGTCTATTCTCACCATCTAAGACTCTCTGTATAGTTAACTATATTTTAAATTATTTTTTAGTAGTATCAGTAGTATATTGTGATAATGCATTACTGAAAGCTTTCTCTTTAATTGTAACATTGTATTCTTTTAGAAGATTACCAATTACACTAGATGTATACTTAGAATCAGACTCTTTTTCAGTCTTAATTGACTTTTCAAGGTCCTTTTTATACTTATTCATATCGTTACCTTTTTTGCTATTTTTTTCCATTTTAACAATATAGTAACTAGAAGCGCCTGTTGCTTGACTTGAAACTGTAATCACATCACTTACTTTACCATCTTCAAGTTTAAAGGCAGCATCCTTAACTTCCGTTGGAAGCTCAGTAGAATTAGAATCAAATTTCATTTCTCCGCCTTTATCTTTAGCAGAACCTACAGATTTTTCTTTTGCAATATCTCCAAATTTAGAATCATCTTTTTTAACTTCCTCAAGAACTTCCTTTGCAGTCTTTTCATCTGAAACTTGGATTACTCTTGCAGTTACTTCTGGATGGAACTTATCCCATGCAGTCTTCATATTTGCATCAGTATATTCTTTCTTAACTGCTTCATCAACAGCATATTTAACAAGTAGATTTGTCTTGATTGATGATTTATATGATTCTTCAGTTAAACCAGCCTGAGTTAAGGCAGTAGCAAATTGATCCCCATACTGTTCTTTAGTTTTATCATATTCAGCATTTACATCTTTATCACTTACTTTACCTTTATACTTATCCTCTAAGACATCATCTAGCACTAATTGTTGGACAATTTGCGTACCATTTGCAGAAGTATTAGATTTTGCAGCATTATAGAAATCAGTTACACGAATTGTATTACCTTTCATCGTAACGATATCAGTATTAGTTGAAGCCTCTTTTTGACCACACCCAGCAAGAGTAACCATGGCAAGTGCTGTTGCTGCTGTCAAAGTAATTTTTTTAAAATTCACAGTATTTCTCCTTTTTCTCTATAACGAGTTTATTATATCACAAAATCTTAAATACTTCTTAAAATCATGAATATAAAATTTTAAAAATAAATCTTTTAAAATAAAAATACATAATTTCAAAAATTAACATTTCAATATAAGATTTGGACTCTCATTACAGATATTCTAATTCAGATAGCTTATAGAAAACTTAATCCAAATCTAAATCAACATCCTCTTCATTTTTACGAATCATTAATATTCCATCACTCATTGGAATTAAACTTGCTGTCAATTTTTCATTATTAAGTACAGCATCGAATAACTTATTTAATCCCCTATGAATTGTCCTTTGCCCTCTTCTAATATCTTCAATGGGACGAACCACATCACCACCCTGAAATACATCATCAATTATTATGACACCACCTACTTCAAGCTTTTCTAAAATGTATGGTAAAAATACTATGTATTTTGATTTCGCTGAATCCATAAATACGAAATCAAATTTTTCATTGATTGTTGGTAGAACTTCCTGTGCTTCACCCTCTAAAAGAGTAATCTGACTATGTTTATCAAATTTTGCAAAATTTTCTTTAGCAAAAGCTATCATTTCAGGGTTTCGGTCTATTGTTGTAATCTGAACTCCAGGGACAGATTCTTTCATCAAAAGTGCCGAAAAACCAATTGCAGTTCCAATCTCCAAAATCTTCTTAGGTTGGATGGCCTGCAAAAGAAATTGAAAGTAAACAACTGTTTCATGTGGAATAACGGGAATATTCTCACGTTGAGCAAAATCAGCCAAGTCAGCCAGATAACCATCTAGCTGCTTTTGACTTGTTCGTAAAAATTCTACTATTTCTTCCTTAACAACAGGGCGACGCATGTTGCGATTGCTTCGTTCCCCGTATGACTTAACCATTTAGATGCGCTCCTTTAGCAACTAATTCCTCTAACTCAGTTAAACGAGTTTCAAAAACCTTAAATGCTTCGTCAAGATAGACTGAATTAGTCATATCCACACCTGCACGAGCAATCACATCAAGTGGATAATCACTGTTTCCAGCTTTTAGATAATTTAAATAGTTTTCCTTGTCTTGTTCAGTTCCGTGAACAATTTTTTCAGCTAAATAACTCGCAGCTGCAAAACCAGTTGAATATTGGAAAACATAGTAATTATAATAGAAATGAGGAATACGTGCCCATTCATATTGAATTTCTGGATTTTCTTCTTTTGAAATACCATAATACTTCTCATTTAAATCTGCATATAAATTATTAAGGAATTCACTTGTTAAAACAGTTCCAGCAGCATCCGCTTCATGAATATCATGTTCGAACTCAGCAAATTGAGTTTGACGGAATACAGTACCACGGAAACCATCCAGATAATGATTAAGAATAGCAAAACGAGTCTTATCATCCTTAATTTCTTCAAGTAAAGTTTCAGTTAATATATTTTCATTAGTTGTTGATGCAATCTCTGCTAAGAAGATTGAATAATCACCATATACATATGGTTGATTCTCTCTAGTAAAAGTTGAATGCATACTATGGCCCATTTCATGGACTAAAGTAAATAAGTTATCCAATGTATCGTGCCAGTTTAAAAGCATAAAGGCATCAGTATCGTATGAACCACCTGAATAGGCACCACTACGTTTTCCTTTATTTTCCTCAACATCAATCCATCTTTCATCAAATGAACGTTTCACACGTTCTAAATAATCTGGACCAAAAATTTTAAGTGTGTCGATTGTTTTATCAACTGCTTGATCATAAGTGAATTTATAATCAAGATCAGAAAGAGGTGCATACATATCGTACATTTTAAGATCATTGATTCCTAAAATTTCCTTACGCAAATTAACATAACGATGTAAAAGAGGAAGATGTTTATTAACACTCTCAACTAATGTATCAAATACACTTTCAGGAATATGATTTTCAGCAAGTGCGGCAGCTCGAGCTGAACTATATTTACGAGTTTTTGCTTGGAAGTTATGTACTTTAACGTTAGAACCTAGGGTCTTAGCATATGTATTTTGAAATTGATTGTAAATACTGTATAGAGCTTGGTATGCATTTTTTCTAATTTCACGGACCTTATTTTCCATAAATGAAATATAATTACCATGTGTTAATTGGACATCATTTCCTTCTGAATCTTTGATAGTCGGGAAGATAATATCTGCATTATCAAGAATTTCAAAAGTCTCAGCAGATGCTCCAAAAATTTCTCCGGCACCTGCTAGTAATGCTTCTTCAGCAGATGAAAGAACATGAGCTTTTTTACTTAATAATTTTTCAAAGAAATGATTAAAATCATTAAGTTCAGGCACTTCAACTTTAAACTCAGCTAATTCACCATCAGTAAGAGTCATGAATTCTGGCTCATAAAAGGCAAAAGTTTCACCAAATTTAGCATATAAAGCTGTTGCTTTTGCTTGTAATTCTTGATACTTAGCCACAGTAGTATCTTGGTCGTTCTTCATAGAAGCATATACATAAAGTTTCTCAACACGTTGAGCAATAGCTAGTTCAATCTTTGTGGTAGCAAGTAAAGATGCAGCTGAATCTGTTAGATGTCCAGCTAATTTCTTAGCGTCATCAAGTTCTTTAGAGACCACCTCGTACTCATCATCCCAAGCTTGATCAGTATCAAAAACACTAGTTAGATCCCATTTTCTATCTTCAGCAATTTCATTTCTATTTTTTGCCATAATAATCCTCTATCTTAATATTTTAAAATTTTGTCATTTTACATTTTACCATAAAAAGCAGGTGGGTACATCAATTGTCGACTAGTTTTGTCTCTTAATTTATAATATTTTATAAAATTCTCATAATATGGGGATAAATCCCTATTTATCTGTAAAAAACTACTATGATCACTTCCATTAATTAGCCACTTGTAGTAATTAAAACCTAGAGGAAAATACTGCACAGGATAATTTTTTATATCTCTTAAACTCAACCCTTTTTGATAATAAAGTCCAGCAAGTTCCATCCACTTGCCATTTTTTCGACGTAAATTCTGGCTTATATATAACTCCATGTCAGAAATTTTCTTTCCTTCAATTACTTCAGATTTTTGTTTCCTATATGGGAAACGCAATATATCTAATAAATTTCCTTTAAAAAAAGGGAATATTTTTTCTTTATAAATCAAGTTTCCTTTTAAATCTTCATGAATTAAATATTTTAAAACTATACATTTTTGTTTATTATGTAGTTCCCAGTAGTAGAAACCACAATTCATTGAAAAATATAAAAAGTTCATATTCAATCGATTCATTTTTTCACCCAAATGTAAGTTCTCTCCCAAAAGCCATAAAACAGAACATCCAATTTTCTTATATGATAAGGTTCTTTCACTTAAATATTTTAGTGAAAGAGAGCTACACTGTACTTCTAATGCAATATTTGATTCCACCATGATATCAGCTATTTGCATAATTTCTGGCAGATAATATTCAACTTGGGCATAAGTATCATAGTTAAGCCACTTATATAAATCCATTTTCAGTTGCAAATGCTCCTGACTCTCATTTTCTGAATAAAATTCGCAATTTTTTAATGATTTATGAGCAAAGTGCCTTGCTTTAATACTTCCATTTTTTAGGACAATTTTTCCTTTACAACCTGGGCAGAAAAATTCCCTCTCTTTAATATATTTAATGTTATCAACCTCCAATAAATTTATTATTTCCCCCGATAAATCTACAGCTGTTAACATATTAATCTCCTTTATTATTTATACGTTTTTATAAAAGAAAAATACCACCCTATGGATGGTAATGTTATACTGCATTTCTTGTAATATAGTTTGTAAAGATAACAAGTAATATATTCAATATTAAAATAAAAATAAGAAACTTAAGATGTTTTTTCTTATTACTATTTAAAACTGCAATAAATTCACGAATAAATGCGGGAATTCTATAGTACATTGCTGTCTTACTTCCAATACCCTGAGCATTTAATCCTAATTCTCTGGCAAATAATGCTGCTCTAAAAACATGATACTCACTTGAGAAGAAAAGAAATTTTTCCCCAATCACTTGAGACTTCTGTTCAATAATTCTTGAAGAGAAAACTAAATTCTCATAAGTAGTTCTGCTTTTATCTTCCAAAATAGTATGGTCCTCTGGATAATTCATGTTTTGAACTGCATAGTCTCTCATAGCAACTGCTTCAGGAACAAGTTCATCTGGTCCTTGACCACCAGAAAAGATAATTTGAGCCTTTTCTTGCTGCTTATTAGAATGATTTACGGCAACTTCAATTCTTGATCCTAAGAGCTTACCTATTTGATCACCATTAATTAATCCAGCTCCTAAAACAACAAAATAATTAGCTTTAGCACGCTTCATGAGCCAACCATAAATTACACTTGAGGCAAAGAAGACAATAAACTGCCAACCAATGTACATAATTAAAATTGGATATACATAAGTTAAAATTTTTAAATAGTCATATTTGGGAGGTAAATTACTTATTTTGCTAATAATTTTACCCATCAACCAAAAAGCTAAAAAACTTAAAGGAAGTAAGAGATTTGCTATACTATGGCTTTCTCTGCGCCAAACTTTAATACTTTCAACAATAATACCGATAAAAATAACAACCGAAAATATTAAAAATCCCATGACAAGAGTGATTGCTTCAATAATAAGCACACCTTCTGGTATGACACCTTGACCATTCAAATATAAAAGCAAGAGGTTGATACTAACAAAGATGAAGAAGGCCGAAAAGATTCCCCATCGACCTAGCTTCAAAGTGCGTGGATCAGTTCTAATCAAATTGATAAAAACCGTTAGGCACACAATCATTGGAACAACTGAAAATAAAATTATATAAAAATATGGATCACTCAGCATCTTCATGTAACTTACCTGTCTCCTGATAAAGTTTATACATGGCATCTATCTCTTTTTTGAATTCTTCAAGCATGACTTCTTCAGGTACAGTCTTAATAATTTTTCCTTTTTTGAAAAGCATACCTTTTCCGTCTCCACCTGCTAAACCAATATCTGCTTCACGCGCTTCCCCTGGACCATTTACACCACATCCAAGAATAGCAACAGTTATTGGTGCTTTGATATTAGCAATGTATTTTTCAAGTTCCGCAGCAATTGGAATTAAATCAATTTCAATACGTCCACAAGTTGGACAAGAAACAAGAGTTGCTGCATTATCAATTAAATTAAATGATTTTAAAACTTCACGAGCTACCTTGATTTCCTCCACAGGATCTGCAGAAAGTGAAATCCTCATTGTGTCACCAATTCCAAGTGAAAGCAGTGCCCCCATTCCAGCTGCAGATTTTATTGAACCAGAGAATAAAGGTCCTGATTCAGTAATTCCCAAATGAAGAGGATAATCAAATTCTTCAGCCGCAAGTTGATATGCCGCAAGTGCAAGTTCAACATTTGAAGCTTTCATTGAAATTATTATATCGTGAAAGTCTAAATCTTCAAGAATTTTTACATGTTCACGCGCACTTTCAAGCATTCCCATCGCAGTTGGATATCCATACTTTTTAAGGAATTTCTTCTCAAGCGAACCAGCATTAACCCCAATACGAATAGGGATGTTTTTTGCTTTACATGCCTCTACAACTTTTTGCACACGGTCTGTACGCCCAATATTTCCCGGATTGATTCGAATTTTATCAACACCCGATTCAATTGCTTGTAAGGCTAAACGATAGTCAAAATGGATATCAGCCACTAGAGGAATCGAGATCTGTGCTTTAATATCCTTAAGGGCAAGAGCTGCTTCCATGTCAGGAACCGCAACACGTACTATCTGACAACCAGCTTCTTCAAGTTCATGTATTTGAGCTACAGTAGCCTCCACATCCTGTGTTTTAGTAGTACACATTGATTGGATGATAACTTTATTACGACCACCAACCACAACATCACCAACCAATACAGGTCGGGTATTTCTTCTATGAGTTAAAGACATATAGTCACTTCTTTCTTTTTTAAATCAGAGTTCATTTTATCATACTTTTAAAAAAAAGATATTAAAATCACTCTATTCAATTTTAACTGATATTTAAATTCTTTTCAATCAATACAAAAAAGACCACTACAAGTATTGCAAATCAATTCTTGTATAAGTCTTAAAATACTAATTATAGAACTTTAGATAAGAAATCTTTTGTTCTCTCTTCTTTTGGATTTCCAAATATCTCCTCTGGACTAGCCTCCTCAATGATATGTCCTTGATCCATAAATAGGACACGATCAGCTACTTCTTTTGCAAATCCCATTTCATGGGTTACTATTACCATGGTCATACCTTCTTTAGCTAGTTTTTTAATTACTGCTAATACTTCTCCAACCATTTCTGGGTCCAAGGCACTTGTTGGTTCATCAAAGAGCATTACATCTGGCCCCATAGCCAGTGCGCGTGCTATAGCAACACGTTGTTGCTGTCCACCTGATAAACTCTGAGGATACACATCAGCTTTGTCAGCTAATCCTACACTTTCAAGTAATTTTAAAGCAATATTCTCTGCTTCAACTTTTGGCATATTTTTATTTTTTATAGGAGCTAATGTCAAATTATCTAAAACATTCATATTTGAAAATAGATTAAATGATTGAAAAACCATACCCATTTTTTCACGGTACTTAAATATATCGACCCCTTTACCTGCTAGATCTACCCCTTCAAAAATAACCTGACCTTCTGTTGGGACTTCAAGCATATTCATAGTACGTAAAAATGTTGATTTTCCACTACCAGAAGGACCAATCATGACAACCACTTCACCTTCAGAGATTTCAAGATTCAATCCTTTAAGAATTTCATTTTTCCCAAATGACTTATGAAGATTTTTTATTTCAATTATTTTCCTACTCATTTAACATACCCCTTTGACATTTTCTTCTCTACAAGATTTAAGAGCTGACTCGTAACAAAAGTAATCACTAAATAGAAGGAACCGGCAAATAATAGTGGTTCAAGTGCAATGTATGTTGTACTTGCAGTTGTTAATCCACCATTATAAAGCTCCATAACACCTATAGTAGACAAAAGAGAACTATCTTTAATAATAGTAACAAATTCATTACCAAGTGATGGCAGACTTATTCTAAATGCTTGTGGCAAGATAACACTTTTCATTGCCTGATTAGGACGAATTCCTAATGAATATGCAGCTTCCACTTGACCCTTTGGTACTGATAAAATTCCACCACGAATAATTTCTGCAACATAAGCACCACTGTTCATGCTAAGAATAATAATTCCAGGAATCAAACGTGAAAGATCAACATCTAGTATTCCAAATGTAAAAGTTGGAAGAAAGTTCATTTTAACACTTACAAAGAAAACCATGATTTGAAGAATCATCGGTGTCCCACGAAAAAGTTCAATATAAATATTTGCCAACCATTTTATTAGTTTAATCTTTGATAATTTAGCCAACGCAAGTAAAATTCCAAATATTGTACCTAAAAAAACTACGATAACAGAAATCCCAATTGTGATAACTGTTCCATCTGTAAAATATGGTAGGAATTTTGGAAGAAACGAAAAGTTCATGTATCTACCCCTTAATATTAATTAATTTTTATTCATTATAACATATTTAATGTATATTTATACATATTTTTGCATTTTTCTCATAAAATAAGAAGAAATTATTCATTTCTTCTTATCATTATCAAATTCATTTTCATCTATTTGATCGAAAATAAATTTCCCTGCTGCTATTGTTGCTACTGTTAGGACTGTTGAAAGGACCAATGACTTAGCTGCTTCTTTAATTATTCTATTCATGAATAAAACCTCCTAATTAACATAAATATACTTTTAAATCTTATAAAATGCAATTTTTAAGTATGTAAAAAATCCTTTCGGACTTTTTACATACTACCAAGTTCAAAGTATATCTTATCACCGTCTTTTAATTCTTGCTCACCAGCACCCTTATTAGCCATCTCACCGTTTAACTTATATAACCAGAATTTATTAGCTGACTCATCTTGCTTTACTCCATCAATTGCTGTGATGAATCCTTTACTTTCCTCCACCTGAACCTTTTCTCTTAAAACAGTTATTACCGTTGAATCAGCGTTAATAGGAATATCTTTAAATTCTTTTGTATTTTTTTCATCGAATTTAACTGTCAAATTTACTTTTCCAGTTTCTTCTTTATGTTTATCTGGTTCAGATTTCTTATTTGAACATGCTACTAAACTGATAACAAGAAAAAGCGATAAAGTTAAAGTAATTTTTTTTTTCATATTTTAAACCTTTCAAATATATTATAAATTAATGGATAAAAAATCATAGTACTTATTGCATGCATCATATCAAATCCCAATCCTGCCAAATAGAATGGCCAAAAACTTGCCTTAAAAATACATGCTGAGAATAATGATATTATAAAACCATAAAGCATAGTAAGCATACCTGCAATAATCATTTGATAAACAATTTTTGACATATACTTATAAGTAAATTTCCAAATAATCAATATTACTGCAAAAGAAATAACTTGGAATAGAACCATAATGCTCATTCCCATATATATTCCAGTAATAACCATAGTAAGTGTCATAACAATTATAGAATCATAAATTCCCCAAAAGACAACTGTAACCAAAAATAGTGCTGTTATAGGTTTTATGTTAGGAAATTGTGCAAATGCAAATCTAGAAACTACTGCTATAGCTACCAAAATTGAAATGCGAGAAATTTTTTTCACGTCCATTTAATAATTATACACAAAATAATATATTTATTGCAAGATAAATTATAATCTAGTAAAAAAAATTAACTTAATTCCAAGTTTTGTGTGATATAATTTTGAATATGAAGTATTACTTATTAATAAATCCCACATCAGGTGGTAATAGAGGACATAAGGTTGAAAAAACTTTATGTGAATTTCTAGATAAAAATAAAATTGAATATGTTAAGTATATTAGTCAAAGACCGAAACAAGAAAGAGAGCTTGCAAGAGACATTTCTAAGGTTATAAATAAGGAAGATATATTAATAATTATTGGAGGAGATGGAACTTTATCAAATGCTATAAATCAATTACCCATTGATTTACCTTTTGCGTACATTCCTGCTGGTAGTGGCAATGACTTTGCAAATAGCTTAAATATTTCAAAAAATCCAATTGAAAATTTCAAACAGATACAAAAAAAACAAATGACAGATATTTACATAATTAAATATGATAGTCCAAGTCTTTCTGGATTTGCTATCAATAATTTTGGTATAGGACTTGATGCAGCTATAGTCCATTCAACAAATTCTAGTAGACTAAAAAAATCACTTGCTAAACTAAATCTTGGTGGGCTAGCATATTTTTCTAATGCCCTAAAAGTACTTTTAAAAAAGAAACCATTTGATGTAAGAATTAATAACAAAGAATTTAAAAACGCATTTTTATTGACAGTAACAAGCCATCCATATTTTGGAGGTGGCTTTAAAATTGCTCCAAATGAATCTTCCTTAAAAGATAGTTTAACCTTAGTGGAGCTCCCTCGAATAAGTTTGATCGAAATATCTAAAATTATTCCTCAATTATTAAAAGGAAAACATTTAAATAATAAAAATGTTTTCCATACAGCTAATACATCATTTCAAATAGAAACATCTTCCCCTCAACCAATCCAGATTGATGGTGAAATGTTCCTTGCAACACCTTATGAATCAATTAATATGAACACTCAAAAAAGAGTAATAATTAGATAAATTAAAAAAAGTTGACTAAATAGTCAACTTTTTTTAATTTCAAATAATATTTTACTCAACTTGTTTTGCTTCTTTTGCTAAATCGTAGTTATCTTTAACACTCTTATTAAGAGAATCATCTTTTTTAAGATCAGCAATGATTTTATTTACTTCTTCTTGAAGAGTTTTACTACCTTTTGTCATTGCAATTGCATTACTTTCTTCATCATCAGATTTGAATGTAATATCTTTTATAACTTCTAAATCACTATTAGCTGCAACATAACTTTCAGCAACCATATTATCTAAAACAACAGCATCAACAGTGCCATTTTTTAGCTCATTAATCATAGCTCCTGACTTTGGAAGTGAAACAAGACTCGCGTCTTTAATTTCATTTTTTACAATGTCTTCTTGTATACTACCTTTTTGTGCTGAAACCTTAGCACCTTTAAAATCAGCAATTGTTTTATATTTATCTGAATTTGATTTTTTTATTACGACTATATTCTTAGTCTTATAATATTCATCAGAAAAATCAAATGCTTTTCTTCTTTCAGAAGTTGCAGTTAAACCAGAAATCGCCATATCAGCTTTTCCACTTGAAACACTTGCAAGTACATTGCTAAAGTCCATAGTATCAATTTTCACTTTTACACCAATTTTTTCAGCAATCTTATTTGCTAAATCAACATCACTACCTACAACCACATTTTTTCCATCTTTAATCATTTGAAACTCAAATGGAGCGTAGTCAGGGCTTAGAGCAACTACAAGTTCGCCTTTATCTTTTATTTTTTGTAAAGATTTATCGCCCTCTCCTGAGCTACTTTTACTTCCACAACCTACTAATGTCACAAGTGCTAATGAAGCTATTATTGCTGTAAATATTTTTTTCATAATCTTCTCTTTTCTGTATATTATTCTTTATATATTTATAATTATACAAATAAAAAAATTTTTGTCAATAAAAAAGTGAATAAATATTCACTTTTTTATTTTAATCCATTGCTTTTATTTCCATAATTGTATCTCTTATTTGTGCTGCTAACTCAAAATCAAGAATTCCTGCTGCTTCATTCATCTGTGTTTCAAGCTCTTTAACAGCATCTTTACGTTCTTTTTTATTCATTTCTGAATAATCAATAACTTCTTCTTCACCATCTTCAGTTTTACGAGTTATTACAATATTATCTCTAATTTCTTTGATAATCGTCTTAGGAGTTATTCCATGTTCCTCATTATATTCCATTTGAATTTTTCTTCTTCTTGCGGTTTCGCTAATTGCAATTTCCATACTGTTAGTCATCTTGTCTGCGTACATGATAACTTTACCTTCAGAATTTCTTGCGGCACGTCCAATAGTTTGTATCAAACTTCTTTCACCACGAAGAAAACCTTCTTTATCAGCATCCAAGATAGCAACTAATGATACTTCTGGAACATCAATACCCTCGCGGAGTAGATTTATTCCAACAAGCACATCAAATACACCAAGACGTAAATCTCTAATTATTTCAGTTCGCTCAAGTGTCTTAATATCACTATGAAGATATTTAACTTTAATACCCATTTCCTTAAAATAATCAGTTAAATCTTCTGCCATTTTTTTGGTTAGAGTAGTCACAAAAACACGTTCATTTTTATCAACTCTCTCATTTATTTCTCCAAGTAAATCATCAATTTGACCCATTATTGGTCGCACTTCAACAATCGGGTCCAATAGACCTGTAGGTCGAATAATTTGTTGAACTATTGTATCAGTTTGTTCAGCCTCATATGGTCCTGGGGTTGCAGATACATAAACTACTTGATGAACATGTTCCTCAAACTCCTCTAATCTTAAAGGACGATTATCTAAAGCAGAAGGTAGTCTAAATCCATAATCAACTAGCATTTGTTTGCGAGATCTATCTCCATTATACATTCCTCTGACCTGTGGCATTGTAACATGTGATTCATCTACCATTATCAAAAAATCATCAGGGAAAAAGTCTAAAAGAGTGTAAGGTGGTTCACCTTCTGCACGACCTTCCATGTGACGGGAATAATTTTCAACCCCATTTGTATAACCCATTTCTCTTAACATTTCAATATCGTAATTAGTTCTTTGTTCTAATCGCTGAGCTTCTAATAGTTTTCCTTCCTCATTAAAATGTTTAAGTTGTAGTTCAAGTTCATTTTGTATACGGGAAATCGCTTCTTCCATATGGTCATCATTAGTAACAAAGTGAGTTGCAGGGAAAATTGCCAGGTGATCAACTTCACCTAATACGTGCCCAGTCAATGCATCTATTTCTCTTATTCTATCAATCTCATCCCCAAAGAATTCTACTCTAAAAGCATGTTGATCACGGCTTGCTGGAAATACCTCAACAACATCTCCTCTAACTCTAAATCTACCACGTTGAAAATCAATATCATTTCGTTCAAACTGAATATCTACTAAACTATTTAACAGTTTATCTCGTGAAATTTCTTGACCAGGTCTTAGAGAAACAACACTGTCTTGATATTCATTTGGATTACCCAAACCATAAATACAAGAAACTGATGCTACAACAATAACATCATTTCTTTCAAGTAATGAAGACGTAGCGCTGTGACGAAGCTTATCTATTTCATCATTAACCGAACTGTCTTTTTCAATGTATGTATCACTTGAAGGAACATATGCTTCTGGTTGATAATAATCATAGTATGAAACAAAATATTCCACAGCATTATTAGGAAAAAATTCTTTAAATTCTCCATATAATTGACCAGCTAAAGTTTTATTATGGGCAATAACAAGAGTTGGTTTATTAACTTTTTGTATAACCTGACTCATAGTATAGGTCTTACCAGTACCAGTAGCACCTAGTAAAATTTGAGCTTTCTCACCGTTTTCAATACCTTCAACCAATTCTTCTATCGCCTGAGGCTGATCTCCAGCAGGTTCATATTTTGAATGAAGTTCAAATTTATTATTTTCTATTCTATCTATCATAGTTCCTCTTTATTATATTTACAATATTTATATTTCTATAAATAATATTTTTATTATAATTCTATTCTACCTTTTTAAAACAAAAAAAGCTATTGGATCAACTATCCAATAGCAGTTACGGAGAAGAAGGGATTCGAACCCCCGCACCGATTTCCCGGTCTAACGATTTAGCAAACCGTCCTCTTCAGCCTCTTGAGTACTTCCCCATGAAAATATTATATCAGAAAAATTTTTCCAATTCAATATCTAAAATTACAATCATATTAATCTCGCAAAATAATTACAAATAAAAAAATATAACTCTCTATAATTTCTAGTATAGGTAGCTAAAACCATTCACACTTTTTGATTTAAATAAAAAAGCGTATGACTCTCTGTTAGAATAGTTAATAATGACAATTACATGCCACAAGAGAAAAGACACATACCTAATAAAGATTCCATTAGAAATATACTAAGAGTTGAAGACTCAAAGATTACTTTTGTCCTTGCCTCATTAACTAGATTACCTCAGAGATATAAATGAAAGGTTGGTAAGAGAAACTGAATTAAACATGAATAATTCACCTCTGATATCCTACTTACTCCTGCGTTCAAATATAAAACCTATCTTAGATTAAAGAAATATAAAAAAGATGTGGTACTACTAAAAACGAGTGAAACTAATATTATTATGAAAAACAGTCATATATCTCAAAATGTCAAACACTCTACTGCTTACAGAGTTTCCAAAGCGTTCAAATTTTACTACAGCTTGCTAAAAATACCTTCCTAAACAAAAAAAAGTTGCACAATAATCATGCAACTCAAACTCAAATTAACTGAGCACATATTTGTTCAAAACTATAGCATAAATTATTCTATAGCTATTACGGAGAAGAAGGGATTCGAACCCCCGCACCGGTCTCCCGGTCTAACGATTTAGCAAACCGTCCTCTTCAGCCTCTTGAGTACTTCCCCATGAGAATATTATATCAAATATCTCTTTTTAACTCCAATATAAATCGAAGCTAGTGGGCACAAGTGGACTCGAACCACCGACCTCACGCTTATCAGGCGTGCGCTCTAACCAGCTGAGCTATGCGCCCTAATATATATATGGTATGAACTTTAAGTTCAAAGCGGGTGACGAGAATCGAACTCGCGACAACAGCTTGGAAGGCTGTAGTTTTACCACTAAACTACACCCGCTTATTAAAATGGCGCGAGACGGAATCGAACCGCCGACACATGGAGCTTCAATCCATTGCTCTACCAACTGAGCTACCGAGCCAAAAAGAATGGACCTTGCAGGACTCGAACCTGCGACCACTCGGTTATGAGCCGAGAGCTCTAACCAGCTGAGCTAAAGGTCCTACAAAGTAAAAATTAAAAATATAGCGGCAGAGGGGATCGAACCCCCGACCTCCCGGGTATGAACCGGACGCTCTAGCCAGCTGAGCTACGCCGCCATTTTGATAAAATATCAATCGGGAAGACAGGATTCGAACCTGCGA